>NZ_BAAJNP010000003.1:0-668311 GCF_054558395.1 Pseudomonas sp. No.117 | reverse complement strand
CAGCGAAGCCCAACAGGTCTGGCGCGGTGCTGGTTGTTGGGCTTCGACGGTGGAGCCGTCTCAGCCCAACCTACGATGCCGAAGAGTTGCGTAGGTTGGGTTGAGCGCCAGCGAAGCCTAACGGGGTTGGCAGGGCGCTAGTTGTTGGGCTTCGACGGTGGAGCCGTCTCAACCCAACCTACGATGCCGAGGAGTTGCGTAGGTTAGGTTGAGCGCCAGCGAAGCCCAACGGGGTGGGCACGGCGCTAGTTGTTGGGCTTCGACGATGGAGCCGTCTCAACCCAACCTACGGTGCCGCGGAAGTGCGTAGGTTGGGTTGAGCGCCAGCGAAGCCCAACTGGGTTGGCAGGGCGCTGGTTGTTGGGCTTCGACGATGGAGCCGTCTCAACCCAACCTAAGGTGCCGCGGAAGTGCGTAGGTTGGGTTGAGCGCCAGCGAAGCCCAACAGGATTGCCATGGCGTGGGTTATTGGGCTTCGACGATGAGGCCGTATCAACCCAACCTACGAGCTAACCCCCTCTCCTCCTGGGAGAGGGTTGGGGAGAGGGCGAAGCCTAGAGCATCCGCTCCAGCCCCACCGCCTTGACCACCCAGGCGTTGAAGCGGCGCCAGGCGCTGCCGGGTTCGTGATGCAGCACCCTGGGTTGGCCATCGCGCTCGGTGAGCCACTCCAAGTGCACCTGGCCGCGGTCTTCGACGCGTTTGACGGCATAGGAGACGCTGGGGTCCATGCCCTGCAGCATCAGCTGGCGCAGGCGACCGGTGAGCGCGGGGCTGTCCACCAGGATGCCGACCTCGGTGTTCCACAGCACCGAACGCGGATCGAAGTTGAAGGAGCCGATGAAGGACCAGCGCCCGTCGATGGCCATCGCCTTGGTGTGCAGGCTCGATTCGGAGGCGCCGAAGCTGTAGGGCAGGGCGGACCTCTGCTGGTCCGGGCGGGCGCGCAGTTCGTAGAGCCTGACGCCCTCGGCCAGCAGCGCCGCGCGATAAGGCGCGTAGCCGGCATGCACGGCGGGCACGTCGGTGGCTTCCAGGGCGTTGGTCAGCACCCTGACATCCACCCCGCGGGCGGCCAGGCCACCCAGGTAGGCGACGCCCTGATTCATCGGTACGAAATAGGAGGACACCAACAGCAGCTCGTGCTGGGCACCGTCCAGGGTCGGTTGCAACTGATGAGTGAGCAGCAGCTGCCAGTCCGGCTCGTCGTCGGCCAGCACCTTGCGTGGCGCGTCCCAGAGTGCCTGGGCGTGGGCCCAGGTCAGTTCCTGCAGCCAACCGTCGAGCTGGGGCGCGGTGGCGTAGCGGCGCAGGCGGTTGTACAGCGCCAGGTCCTGGGTGCGTTCGCTGTCGAGATAGTGGTGCAGACGCGCGCGCAACCGCACCAGGGCCTGGGCCGAGGGTGCGAACCAGCGCAGGCGCCGGGCCGGCTGGCTCAGCGGACTGTTCCAGTACTGGTCGAAGCTGGTGCCCAACTGACGCGCCACCGGACCGGCGGCGAGCAGATCGAGATCAGTGAAGTTCATCTCCGGACGGGCGTCGAAGTACTCGTCGCCCAGGTTGCGGCCACCGACGATGGCCACGCTGTCGTCGGCCAGCCACAGCTTGTTGTGCATGCGGCGGTGCTGGTGGTTGAGATCCACCAGCCGGCCCAGCGCCCGGGTCGGGCCGGTGCTGCGGCCCAGGTGCAGCGGATTGAAAACGCGGATCTGCACATTGGGATGGGCGGCCAGCACGGCGATCTGGTAGTCATTGCCGTCGCTGCTGGTGTCGTCGATGAGGAAGCGGATGCGCACGCCGCGATCCGCCGCCTTGAGCAGTTCGTTGACCAGCAGCCGCGTGGTCAGGCCGTCGTGGACGATGTAGTACTGGATGTCCAGGCTGCGCTGGGCCTTGCGGATCAGCTCGGCGCGGGCGGTGAAGGCGTCGGTGCTGGTTTCCAGCAGGCGCAGTCCCGACAGGCCGGGGTGGGCGGCGCCGGCCTGGCGCACCTGGCTATCCAGGGCGGTGCCGGCGGCCGGCAGCACCTGGGAGGCGGTGCGTGGGATCGGCGTGGCGCAGCCGGTGAGCAGCGCCAGCAGCAGGGGGATGACCAGGCGGATCACAGCAGGTCCTTCAGGCGGTACCAGAGCATGCCCAGGGCCAGCAGCGGCGACCGCAGATGGCGACCGCCGGGGAAGCGCGCGTGGGGCACCTGGGCGAAAAGGTCGAAGCCGGCCGACTGCGCCAGGATGGCCTCGGCCAGCAGGTGGCCGGCCAAGTGGGTGGCATTGACCCCGTGGCCGGCATAGGCCTGGGCATGGAAGACGTTGGGGTGCTCGCGCAGCCGGCCGATCTGCGGCAGGCGATTGGCGCCGATGCCGATCATGCCGCCCCAGGCATAGTCGACCCGGACATCGGCCAGCTCCGGGAAGACCTCCAGCATCTTCGGCCTCATGTAGCCGGCGATGTCCTTGGGGTCCCGTCCGGAATAGTGGCAGGCGCCGCCGAACAGCAGCCGGCGGTCGGCGGAGAGGCGGAAATAGTCCACCGCCACGTTCTGGTCGCAGACCGCCCGGTTGCCCGGCAGCAGCCGCGCGGCGCGCTCGGCGGATAGCGGCTCGGTGGCGATCACGTAGCTGCCCGCGGGCAATATCTGCGCGGACAGCTCGGGTTGCAGGTCGTCGAGATAGGCGTTGCAGCAGAGCACCAGGGTTTCGGCGCTCACCCGGCCACGGGTGGTATGCACCCGTACCTTGGGGCCGTATTCCAGGCGGGTAACGTGACTGCCTTCGAAGAGTCGTACGCCCAGCGCCCTGGCCGCGGCGGCCTCGCCCAAGGCCAGGTTGAGCGGATGCAGGTGGCCGGAGCCTTCGTCCACCAGGGCCCCTGCGTAGCGCGCGGAACCGATCACCTCGGCCAACTGGGCCTGGGGTACCAGGCGTAGCGGATGAGGGTAGCCCAGGGCCTGGAGGGCGGCGTGCTCCTCCTGCAGGTGCTGCCAATGGCGCGGCTTGTTGGCCAGGTCAGCGAAGCCCCAGCTGAGATCACAGGCGATGCCGTGCCGGGCGATGCGCTGGCGCACCAGGTCCACCGCCTCGAAGCCCAGGCGTTTCAACTCGCGCACGCCCTCGGCACCGATCACCGGCTCGAACTGCTCGACGTCGTGGCCGACGCCGCGGATCAACTGGCCGCCGTTGCGCCCGCTGGCGCCCCAGCCGATGCGCCGCGCCTCCAGCAGCACCACGCTGGCGCCGCGCTCGGCCAGTTCCAGGGCGGTGTTGAGCCCGGAAAAGCCCCCACCGACCACACAGACATCGGCCTGGACCTTACCCTCGAGGGGCGGGAAGCTCAGCGTCTGGTTGGCGGTGGCGGCGTAGTAGGAGGGGGCGTGGGCAGACATGAACGGCTTCACTTCGGGCGATGCGGGACCCTACCGCGTCGGGCGCGTGGCGAAAAGCCTCAATCCGGCACCGGCAGGCTCAGGGTCTCCTTGATCTCTTCCATCACGATGTAGCTCTTGGATTCGCGCACATGGGGCAGCTTGAGCAGGATGTCGCCGAGCAGCTTGCGATAGGAGGCCATTTCCGAGATGCGCGCCTTGACCAGGTAGTCGAACTCGCCCGAGACCAGATGGCATTCCAGCACCTGGGGCAGCTTGAGCACGGCGCGGCGGAATTCCTCGAAGGTGTCGCCGGACTTGTAGTCGAGGCTCAGCTCGACGAACACCAGCAAGCCGGCCTTGAGATGCTGCGGATTGAGGCGGGCGTTGTAGCCCTGGATGATGCCCTCGCGCTCCAGGCGGCGGACCCGCTCGGTGCAGGGGGTGGTGGACAGGCCCACCCGTTCGCCCAGCTCGGTGAAGGAGATGCGCCCATCTTCCTGGAGGATGCGCAGGATATTGCGGTCGATCTTGTCGAGCTCGCGTCGAGCCTGGTGATGGGTACGCATCGCGGGGGTCTCTGCCGAAGGAGGCTTTGCCGGAAAATTACTCCGAATATAGGCAATTCTTCAGTGATTAGCACTGCGAGCGGCTTTCTATACTTGCCGTATCTACCTTCATTCCGACGAAAGCCGGCGAAATCCTCTCGCCGGCCAGGAGCTAGCGATGCGTGTACTGGTTTTGGGAAGTGGCGTCATCGGCACCACCAGCGCCTACTATCTGGCCCGCCAGGGGTTCGAGGTGGTCGTGGTCGATCGCCAGGCCGGTCCCGCCTTGGAGACCAGCCATGCCAATGCCGGTCAGGTCTCGCCTGGCTATGCCTCGCCCTGGGCCGCGCCCGGCGTGCCGCTCAAGGCGCTTAAGTGGCTGTTCCAGAAGCACGCGCCCCTGGCCATTCGCCTGACCGGCGATGCCAGCCAGTACCTGTGGATGGCGCAGATGCTGCGCAACTGCACCGCGGCCCGCTATGCGGTCAACAAGGAGCGCATGGTGCGACTGTCCGAATACAGTCGCGACTGCCTCGACGAGCTGCGCCAGGACACCGGCATCGCCTACGAAGGCCGCCAGCTGGGCACCACCCAGATCTTCCGTACCCAGCAGCAGGTGGACGCCGCAGCCAAGGACATCGCCGTGCTGGAGCGCTCCGGCGTGCCCTTCGAACTGCTCGACCGCGACGGCGTGGCCCGGGTCGAACCGGCGCTGGCGGCGGTCAAGCACAAGCTGGCCGGTGGCCTGCGCCTGCCCAACGACCAGACCGGCGACTGCTTCCTGTTCACCAATCGCCTGGCCGAGGAAGCCCGCCGCCTGGGCGTGGAATTCCGCTTCGGTGCCCAGATCCAGCAACTCAGCGCCAGTGGCGACCGGATCGACGGTGTCAAGGTCGACGGCGAGTTGCTTACCGCCGATCACTATGTGCTGGCCCTGGGCAGCTACACGCCCCAGCTGCTGGCGCCCTTGGGCATCCGCGCCCCGGTCTATCCGCTCAAGGGCTATTCGCTGACGGTGCCCATCGTCGATGCCAGCATGGCGCCGACCTCGACCATCCTCGACGAGACCTACAAGGTCGCCATCACCCGCTTCGACGATCGCATCCGCGTCGGCGGCATGGCCGAGATCTGCGGCTTCGACCTGAGCCTGGATCCGCGGCGCCGCGCGACCCTGGAAATGATCACCGGGGATCTCTATCCTCGCGGTGGCGACCTCGCCCGGGCCAGTTTCTGGACCGGCCTGCGACCCACCACCCCGGACGGGACCCCCATCGTCGGTGCCACCCGCTATCGCAACCTGTTCCTCAACACCGGGCACGGGACGCTGGGCTGGACCATGGCCTGCGGCTCCGGTCGCCTGCTGGCCGACCTGATCGCCCGCAAGCGCCCGCAGATCAGCGCCGAGGGTCTCGACATCTCCCGCTATTCCGCCAACCAGGAGTCCCCGCGCAATGCCCGTACAGCGTCTGCACACTGATCGCCGCCTCAGCGAAATCAACATCCACAACGGCACCGTCTATCTCGCCGGCCAGCTGGCCGACGACTTTTCCGGCGACATCTACCAGCAGACCCGCGAGACCCTGGCCAACGTCGACAAATTCCTCGCCGAGGCCGGCAGCGACAAGCAGCACATCCTGGTGGTGACCATCTTCCTGCGCGACATCGCCCTACACTTCGAGGGCATGAACCGCGCCTGGGACGAATGGGTCGCCCAGGGCGCCACCCCGGGTCGCACCACCGTGGAAGCCAAGCTGGCCAAGCCGGACATCCTGGTGGAGATGAACGTCATCGCCGCGGTGAAGGCGTAAGACCGCTGTTCCCCCTCTCCCCCTGGGAGAGGGCCGGGGTGAGGGTGCTGCAGACCCTCCCTATATCTTCCTTGCCGAGACCTCCCATGCGTCCCGCCCACGCCGTCATCGACCTTGCCGCCCTGCGCCACAACTACCGCCTGGCCCGTGAACTCGCCGACGCCCGCGCCCTGGCGGTGATCAAGGCCGATGCCTATGGCCATGGCGCGGTAGCGGTGGCCAGCGCCCTGGCGCCCGAGGCCGATGGCTTCGCCGTGGCCTGCATCGAGGAGGCCCTGGAGCTGCGCGCTGCAGGTATCCGCGCGCCCATCCTCTTGCTGGAAGGCTTCTTTACCGCCGACGAATTGCCGCTGATCGCCGAACACGATCTCTGGACGGTGATCCACGCCGACTGGCAACTGGAGGCCCTGGAGCGGGCCACCCTGGCGCGACCGCTGCAGGTCTGGCTGAAGCTGGATTCGGGCATGCACCGGGTCGGCTTCTTTCCCCAGGACTACGCGGCCGCCTACCGGCGCCTGCTGGCCAGCGGCAAGGTCAGCGGCATCGTCAAGCTGACCCACTTCGCCCGCGCCGATGAACCGGACAGCCCGGCCACCGCGGCCCAGATCGCCACCTTTCGCGCGGCCACCGAGGGCCTGCCGGGCCCCACCAGCCTGCGCAATTCGCCGGCGACCCTGAGCTGGCCCCAGGCGGCCGGCGACTGGGTACGACCGGGGCTGATGCTCTACGGCGTCTCGCCCTTCACTGCGCCCCAGGCCGCCGCCGAACGACTGCAGCCGGTGATGACCCTGACCTCCCGGGTGATCGCCGTACGCGAATTGCCGGCCGGCGAGCCGGTGGGCTATGGCGCCCGCTTCGTTACCTCGGGGCCGACTCGGGTCGGGGTGGTCGCCCTGGGCTACGCCGACGGCTATCCGCGCCATGCGCCCAATGGGACCCCGGTGGCCATCGAGGGCCGTCCCGGCCAGTTGATCGGCCGCGTCTCCATGGACATGCTCACCGTCGACCTCAGCGATCATCCCCAGGCCGGGGTGGGAAGCCAGGTCGAATTCTGGGGGAAGCAGGTCTCCGTCGCCAACCTGGCCGAACGCTGCGACACCATTCCCTACCAGTTGCTGTGCAATCTCAAGCGGGTGCCGCGCAGTTATCGCGACTGAGTCTGGCGCCGGTCGTGCGGGCGGCCACGGGTAGGCTGGCAGGGCCCGCCCTCCGCACGTCCGTCGCGGTGTTGTAAATCTCGAACAGCGTTGCCATGATGCCGAACACCGTGCCGCGGCACGCCTTCAGCGCGTGGCCTGGCCACGTCTCACCCGCCTGCTCGAGGAGTCTTTTCCACCTTGGACGTCGGTGCCCGCCTGCAAACCATCCGTACCCTCAAGGGCCTGTCCCAGCGCGAACTCGCCAAGCGTGCCGGGGTGACCAACAGCACCATCTCGATGATCGAGAAGAACAGCGTCAGCCCCTCCATCAGCTCGTTGAAGAAGGTGCTGGCCGGCATTCCCATGTCCCTGGTGGAATTCTTTTCCCTGGACCTGGAACAGGATGCCCCGACCCAGGTGGTCTATCGCGCCAATGAACTCATCGACATCGCCAGCGGTGCCCAGACCGTGCGCATGCGCCTGGTCGGCCGCGCCCATCCCAGCCGCGCCCTGGCCTTTCTCGACGAGACCTATCCGCCGGGTGCCGACACCGGTGAAGAGATGTACGCCCACGAAGGCGAGGAGGCCGGCCTGGTGGTGGAGGGCCGCCTGGAGCTGACCGTGGGGGGTGAGGTGCACATCCTCGAACCGGGCGACAGCTACTACTTCGAAAGCAGCCGCCCGCATCGCTTCCGCAATCCCTTCGAGGCCCCGGCCCGGCTCATCAGCGCGACCACGCCGGCGAATTTCTGAGCATCTGCGTCACGAACTCGTAGGGTGGAAAACGGCGCAGTTTTTCCACCTGGAGTCGGTGCCAAGGGTGCCCTCACCCCAACCCTCTCCCGGAGGGAGAGGGGGCTGTTCGAGTTGGCGCTCGAGTTCCTCTGTCCGTGTGGGGTGGAAAACGGCGCAGCCTTTTCCACGTTGAAGTCGGTGTCTGGGGCGGCCCTTACCCCAACCCTCTCCCGGAGGGAGAGGGGGCTGTTCGAGCAGGGGTTCGGCTTCATCGGCGCCGTCCCATCGCGGCCATGGGCCGCTCCTACAGGATCTTTGCTAGATCCGGAGTCTGGGCGTAGCCCTTTTCGCTGAGAGCCTCGTGGCCAAGGGCGCCCTCACCCCAACCCTCTCCCGCAGGGAGAGGGGGCTGTCCGAGTTGGCGCTCGAGTTCCTCCGTCCGCGTAGGGTGGAAAACGGCGCAGCCTTTTCCACGTTGAAGTCGGTGTTTACCCCAACCCTCTCCCGGAGGGAGAGGGGCTGTCCGAGTGGACGCTCGAGTCCGTAGGTTGGGCTGAGACGGTTTCATCGTCGAAGCCCAACACTGCCGCCCCGCCGAGGCAAGGGCTGTTGGGCTTCGCTGCGCTCAACCCAACCTACGGCGCGATTTCCCACAACATCTCTTCATCGATTCCCAAGGCTGCCAACTCCGCCCGGCGCAGGGGTTCGTCCTGGGCGAGGAAGAACTCGTCCAGCTGCGGCGGCGCCACACCGCTGGCCAGGAGCAGGGCGTGGGCCTGGCCGCGGTGGTGCAACTGGTGGACGAAGAGGTGTTGCAGGGTTCGGTCGACCCGTTCTCGCACCGGGCCGGTGGCGCGGGGAAGGGTGATGAGTTGGGTCAGCCGCGCCGGTTCGAGCGCGCGACACAGGGCGATCAGCCGCTGGTCGCTGGCGGCCTGGGCCGCGCTCAGCGTGGCCAGGTCCGGCCAGGGCTGATCGCGATAGGGCCGAGACTGCCCATACAGGGCGTCCAGGTAGAAGCCGTCGACATCCAGCAGGTGGGTGAGCAAGGCCCAGAGCGAGCCGAAGAAGGCCGCCGGCTGAGCGGCCTGCAGGGCAGCGGCCGGTAGCTCGGCACAGGCCGCGAGCAGCCGGTGATTGGACCAGCGCGCATTGCAGGCCTGGGCGACGAGCAGGGTAGTGGGCATGGAGCTTTCCTCGGCCAAGTGCCTGGACACCTACTGTAACCCGAGCAGATGTGCGGGGCGTCGCAGCCTGGCTCGCCCTGGTGTTGAGGCCCTGGCGGCGCTTTGCCATGCTCCGCCGCTGCCATCACTCTGCAAGGAAGCCTGAGATGCGAAGCCTTTCGCGACGGTTCGGCCTAGGCCTGGCGCTGGGCCTGCTGTGGATGGGCGCGGCGCGGGCCGCCGAGCCCGTGGCCCTGCCCGAGTTGCCCTATATCCCCCTGGGCGTGGTCGGCCACGACAACAACGCCGCCTATCCCGATGCGCAGATGGAGCGGCGGCTGCAGCTGCTCGACCGCTACAACCTGCGCAGCTATCGCTCCGGCGAATTCCTGCTGCTCGACCTGCCGCGGCTGGATCGCCTGGTGGCCCTGGCCCGCCAATACCGCATCACCCTGAGGCCGGTGATCACCCAGCAGCTGACCCAGGCGCAGGCCTATGCTCTGGCCAAGCGCTACGCCCAGGACATCAAGATCTGGGAGATCGGCAACGAACAGGATTATTCCCGGGTCGGCGCCGGGATTCGCATCAGCCGGCTGGTGGACATCTACCGGGGCATCCGCCGGGCGTCCGACGAACTGGGCGCCGGCCTCGAGACCACCATCAACGTGATGTCCTGCAACCCCCACGACACCGGCCCCAAGGCGCGTTGCCCCAACCAGCCGCAGGGCTCCCTGTGGTTCCTCGACCAGGCCAAGGCCGCCGGCTTCGACTTCGACCACATCAGCTTCCACTACTACCCGCACTACCACGACCGTGGCCGCTGGATGGACCTCTACCTGGGCCAGATGCGCGCCATGGCGGAAAAGTACCGGACCCGGATCTTCTTCAACGAGGTCAACTGCGGCGAGATCTACAGCGGCAGCACCGATGGCGGCCGGCCCGGTGACCGTGGCTGCCACGACAGCCTCGAGGCCATCCTGTCCGAACTCAATGGCCGTTACCGCGACGTGGTCCGGGAGATCAACGTCTACGAATTGCTCGACGAGCCGACCCATCCGGTTCCCCACGAGCGGCACTTCGGCCTGATGTACGACCTGGATCGACCAAAACCGGTCATGGCGTTGATCCGGCGCTATGCCGGGGCACCCTGAGGCGCCAGAAAGCGGGCGAGCCTGACTCTGAGCCTTGATCGGTCCCGCGCGTGACCAGGCGGTCACCGATAGACGGTAGCTAAAGTGCCATCATCGGCACCGTACATCTGGCAAAACGCCGCGTTCACCCCTGCTCGATGATGGCACGGGTTCTTATTGGTCTACCGCTTGCACTAGGCTTTGCAGGTGTCGGGGAAACGATCTTCTCCGGCAGTTTTCCTGCTGTACCGAGGTGGGATGCACGGATCGAATCGCGCACCTCGGCCTATCTGGTTCCTTTGCATGACAATCCTTAGCTCTATCTCTCGCCGCCTGCCGCGTCAGGCGCTGCTCTTGCCTGCCCTGTTCGCTACCGCTTCGCTCGCCACCTCCGCCCAGGCCGTTGACCTGGTCGGTCTCAACTTCTCCGGCGCCACCTTCGCCGCCCAGGTACTGCCCGGTGTCAACGACCGCAACTTCATCTTCCCGGCCGAAAGCCATTTCCAGCAGTGGAGCGCCAAGGGCGTGAAACTGGTGCGCTTCCCCATCCTCTGGGAGCGCCTGCAACCGTCCATGGGGGTCAATCTCGATCCCACCTACGCCGGCCTGATCGATCGCACCCTGGGCTATGCCCAGAAGTACGGCGTCAAGGTCATCCTCGATCTGCACAACTACGCCCGCTACCAGGGCAAGGTCATCGGCGCGGGCGAAGTGCCCTACGAGGCCTTCCAGAATCTCATGACCCGTGTCGCCCAGCGCTGGGGCACCCATGCCGCGCTGTACGGGTACGACATCATGAACGAGCCCCACGACGCCGTGAGCAACTGGCCGACCGCCGCCCAGTACGGCATCAACGGCGTGCGCGTGGCCGATTCGACCCATCCGATCTTCATCGAGGGCAACGGCTGGGCCGATACCACCCGCTGGCCGCAGTGGAACGATGCCCTGCTCAAGCTGACCGACCCGGCCAACAACCTGGTCTTCATGGCCCAGGCCTTCTTCGATACCAATCTGAACGTGGCGAGCCTGGCATCGAGCTATGGCGTCGACCGCCTCAAGCCCTTCGTCTCCTGGCTCAAGACCAACAACAAGCGCGGCTTCATCGGCGGCTTCGGCGTACCGGATACGGATGCGCGCTGGTTGCCGATCCTCGACGCCATGCTGGCCTACCTGAAGCAGAACTGCATTCCGGCCACCTACTGGGCCGCCGGCCCGGGCTGGGGTACCTACAACCAGGCGGTCGAGCCGATCAACGGCAAGGACCGTCCGCAGTGGGCGGTACTCGCCAAGTACCTCGACAAGGACAGCTGCAGCGGCATCGGCCCGCAGGTGACCCCGACCGCCACGACCCCGGCCAAGACCGAGACCGCTACCGGCGGGGCGACCGCGGGCAACACCGGCGGCACGGGTACTACCGGCACCACCTCGGGTACCACCACTGGCGCCACGCCTGCGACCGGCACCGGTACTACCGGGGGCGCTACGGGGACCGGCGCGAGCACGGGAGGCACTACGGCTACCACCGGAACCGCCGCCAACGCCACGACCTCGTCCAAGCTGACCACCGTCGAACAGCTCTACCTGGCCTACTACGGGCGGGCGGCCGATGCCGGCGGCCTGAACTACTGGGCCTCGCGCCTGGCGAGCGATATGAGCGTCGAGCAACTGGCGGCCACCTTCGCCGCCAACAGCGAATCCACCGCGCTCTATGGCTCCCTGAGCGGCGCAGCCTTGGTCAACCAGGTCTACCAGACCCTCTTCGGACGGAGCGCCGACAGCAGTGGCAGCGCCTACTGGACCAGTCGCCTGGCCAATGGCGTGACCTCGCGCGCCAACCTGCCGCTGGAGATCATGCGTAGCAGCGCGGGTGACGACAAGACCGCCTTCGACAAGAAGGTGAGCACGGCCCTGGCCCAGGGCAGCACCACGACCACGCCGGTGGCCAGTGCGCAACCGGTGCAGAACGTGGTCCAGCCGGTGCAGTCCGGTACCGTCTCCTCGGCGCCCCTGACCGGCTATGCCAACATCCCGCTGGGGGTGGTGGGTCACGACAACAGCGACGCCTATCCGGATGCGGAGATGGAAGCCCGTCTGCAGTTGCTGGCGGCGCGCAACCTGCGCACCTATCGTTCCGGCGAGTACCTGGTGACCAACTTCGACCGGCTGGATCGGCTGGTGACCCTGGCACGCAAGTACAACATCACCCTGCGGCCGGTGATCACCCACAAGCTGAGCCAGGCACAGGCCTACACCCTGGCCAAGCGCTACGCCAAGGACATCAAGATCTGGGAGGTCGGCAACGAGCAGGACTATGCCAAGGCCGGTGCGCAGGACCGCATCAACGTCCTGGTCGGCATCTACCGCGGCATCAAGCAGGCCTCGGACGAGCTGGGCGCCAACCTCAAGACCACCATCAACGTGATGGCCTGCAACTCGGACGACAAGACCGCCACCTCACGCTGCCCGGGTGATCGCAATGGCGCCATGTGGTTCCTCGACCAGGCCAAGGCGTCGGGCTTCAACTTCGACTACGTGAGCTTCCACTACTACCCCTACTTCGACGACAAGGGTTACTGGATGGACATGTACCTGGGGCAGATGCGCGCCATGGCCACCAAGTACAAGACCAAGGTGTTCTTCAACGAGATGAACTGCGGCAACGTCTACCAGGGCAACACCGACGGCGGTCGCGCCGGCGACCAGGCCTGCTACGACAGCGTCAAGCAGATGCTCACGGTGCTCAACACCAGCTACAAGGACGTGGTGGCCGAGATCAACGTCTACGAATTGCTCGACGAGCCGAACAACCCGGTGGTCCACGAGCGGCACTTCGGGATGATGTATGACCTCAAGCGTCCCAAGCCGATCTTCGACATGGTGACCAGCTTCGCCAAGTAAGGCGGAGCGACAACTGCACCGCCCCCGCTGCCTGACAGGTAGCGGGGGCGTTGTCGTTTTGGGGGCTTGTGCCTGGCTGGTCTGGAGCGGGGTTTGCCCTCACCCCAGCCCTCTCCCGGAGGGAGAGGGGGTGGATCGGCGTGGGGGTGGGTGTTGGTAGGTCCCTGAAGCGGGAGGTAGTAGGCGCCGTACTTCCTAGGTGAGGGGGTGGATCGGCGTGGGGGGCGTTGGTAGGTACTTGAAGCGGGAAGGAGCAGGCGCCCTTCCTAGGGGAGAGGGGACGGCGTGGAGTGGACGTTGGCAGTCACCTGGAGCTGCGACGTGGCAGGCGCTGTTGATGCTCCCCTCTCCCTTGGGGGAGGGGCTGGGGGTGAGGGGGAGTGCCAAGCAGAGGCTAGTCCGGCGTGAAGCGGGCCCTAACCCTAGCCCTCTCCCGGAGGGAGAGGGGACTGATCGGTGTGGTGGGTTGGTCGCGTAGCCAGTGGCCTTACGACGAAGCCTAAGGCGAGATGCCTCGGCTCGCGGCGGCACGCGCTAGCCCCCTCTCCCTCCGGGAGAGGGTTGGGGTGAGGGTAAGCGCCAGCGGAGGTCTTCACCCCCGCTTCAACATCGCCCGCATCGCTGCCAGGGCGTCATTGCCGCGGGCGGCCTTCTGTTCCTGAGGCGCTTCTTCAAGGCCTTCCCACTGCAGGTCCTCGGGCGGCAACTCGTCGAGGAAGCGGCTGGGGGTGCAGTCGATCAGCTCGCCGTACTGCTTGCGCCGGGTGGCGTAGGTGAATGCCAGGGTCTGGCGCGCGCGGGTGATGCCCACGTAGGCCAGGCGGCGCTCCTCTTCAATGGTGTCGGCCTCGATGCTGGAGCGGTGCGGCAGGATCTCCTCCTCCATGCCCATGATGAACACATAGGGAAATTCCAGGCCCTTGGAGGCGTGCAGGGTCATCATCTGCACCCCGTCGGCGCCTTCCTCTTCCTCCTGTTGACGTTCGAGCATGTCACGCAGGACCAGCTTGGCGATGGCGTCCTCGATGGTCAGCTGGCCGTCCTCATCCTTTTCCAGGATGTTCTTCAGCGCATCCATGAGGAACCAGACGTTACCCATGCGGAAGTCGGCGACCTTGTCGGAGCTGGCGTTCTGCCGAATCCAGTTCTCGTAGTCGATGTCCATCACCATGCTGCGCAGGGCGCCGATGGGATCTTCGCCGGCGCAGTTCTGGCGCACCCCGTCCATCCAGCGCTTGAAGCGCGCCAGGCGCTCGGTGAAGCGGGCGTCCAGGTGTTCGCCGAGGCCAATCTCGTCGGCGGCGGCGTACATGGAGAGGTCGCGGCTGCCGGCATAGTTGCCGAGCTTTTCCAGGGTGGTAGAGCCGATCTCCCGGCGCGGCACGTTGATCACCCGCAGGAAGGCGTTGTCGTCGTCCGGATTCACCAGCAGGCGCAGGTAGGACATCACGTCCTTGACCTCCTGGCGGGCGAAGAAGCTGGTGCCGCCGGAGAGTCGATAGGGAATCTGGTGGTGCTGGAGCTTGAGCTCCATCAGCTTGGCCTGGTGGTTGCCGCGATAGAGGATGGCGAAGTCCGCGTAGGGCCGCTGGGTCTTGAGGTGCAGGGTGAGGATCTCCAGGGCGATGCGCTCGGCCTCGCCGTCCTCGTTCTTGCAGCGCAGCACCCGGATTGGATCGCCGTGGCCCATCTCGCTCCACAGCTGCTTCTCGAACACGTGGGGATTGTTGGCGATGAGCACGTTGGCGCACTTGAGGATGCGGCTGGTGGAACGGTAGTTCTGCTCCAGCATCACCACCTTGAGCGAGGGGAAGTCGTCCTTGAGCTGCATCAGGTTTTCCGGCCGCGCGCCGCGCCAGGCGTAGATCGACTGGTCGTCGTCGCCCACCACGGTGAACTGGGCGCGCTCCTGCACCAGCATCTTTACCAGCAGGTACTGGCTGGTGTTGGTGTCCTGGTATTCGTCCACCAGCATGTAGCGGATGCGATTGCGCCAGCGCTCCAGCACCTCGGGGTGTTCCTGGAACAGCTTCACCGGCATCAGGATGAGGTCGTCGAAGTCGACCGCGTTGTAGGCCTTGAGGGTGCGCTGGTAGTGCAGGTAGACCACCGCGGCGGTCTGCTCCTTGGGCGTGCGCGCCTTTTCCAGGGCCTCTTCCGGCAGGATGAGGTCGTTCTTCCAGTTGCCGATGTAGTTCTTGATCTCGTCCAGGCCGTCGTCGCCCTGGTACTCCTTCTGCATGATGTCGGTGAGCAGCGCCTTGATGTCGCCCTCGTCGAAGATGGAGAAGCCCGGCTTGTAGCCCAGGTGCACGTACTCGCGGCGGATGATGTTCAGCCCGAGGTTGTGGAAGGTGGAGACGGTCAGGCCGCGGCCTTCGCCGGCCTTGAGCAGGCTGGCGACCCGCGCCTTCATCTCCCGCGCCGCCTTGTTGGTGAAGGTCACGGCGCAGATGTACTGGGCGCGGATGCCGCACTGCTGCACCAGGTAGGCGATCTTGCGGGTGATGACGCTGGTCTTGCCGGAGCCGGCGCCGGCCAGCACCAGCAGGGGGCCGCTGATGTAGGCCACGGCTTCGGCCTGGCGGGGATTGAGCTTGGACATGGCGGACCGAGGGGTGACGACGCTGGGCGGAGGATTTTACCAGCGCCGCCCCTTCCGGTCTCAGGGCTTGGGCGCGGGAGCGACGAAGGTCAGCTGGCGCGGATAGCCGTACTTCTCGCCGGGCAGCGTCGGGCTGTCGAGAAAGACGCCCATGCTGCGGCCGAATTCGCTGACGTGGGTGACGGCGTAGTCCTGGCCGTCGGCCAGGCGGACGATGGCGCCGGGTTTGAATTCCTCGCGGTTGCGCTCGGTGACCGGGATGGAGACGCCGGCCGCCTTGCGGTAGATGCCCTTGAGCCAGTCCTGGTTGGTGAAGTCGTTGATAGGGGTGTTGAAGCGCCCGGGCAGGCGTTGCAGGTGGCGCCCGGTCCCCGGGGCGTCGTCCACCACCAGGCGCCGCGGATAGCCGACGGCCTCGGCGTCCAGCGGCTCGCCCTCGACGAACACCGCCAGGTTGTCGCCAACGCGCTGCACCTCGGTGATGGCGCGCCACTGGCCGTCACCCAGCTGGACCTGGCGGCCGCTGATGAAGCCCTCGACGTTGGCCGGGGTGGCCGGAATGGTCAGGCCGGCGACCCGGCGCAGCACGCCGCGATCCCAGTCCTCGTTGCTGAAGTCGTTGATGGAACTGGAGAGTAGCGGCTGGGCGCTATGGGCAGTCGCCACCGGGGTGGGCTGGGCCTGGGCCAGCGGTAGACCGAGACAGCAGGCGGACAGCAGCAGGGCGAAGAAGGCTGGGCGAGAGCGCATGAGGTCTTCCTTAACGCGATTTTCTTGTCGGTCCCGGGCGGGGAGTGGGCGATAGACCCTGGATGCCCCGGTGCGTTTGCCGCCTAGGGCAAAAAGCGGCAACTTTTTGTCCAGTTGGCGTCGAATGGCAGTCATTACCCTAGTCTGATCCCCCTGTTGCAAGGAGTCCAAGCATGTCCACCACGCTCGCCCCCGTTCCCCTGGCCAAGGCCTATCGCCTGCTCAACCACGGCCCCACGGTGCTGGTCAGCGCTGCCCATGGCGGCCAGCGCAACGTCATGGCCGCCGCCTGGGCCATGGCGGTGGATTTCGAGCCGTGCAAGGTGGCGGTGGTGCTGGACAAGCAGACCTGGACTCGCGAATTGCTGGAGGGCGAGGGCAACTTCGTGCTCAACGTACCCTGCGTCGCCCAGGTGGATCTGGTGCAGACGGTGGGCAACACCACCGGGCGCGAGGTGGACAAGTTCGGCGCCTATGGCATCGAGACCCTGGCGGGCGAGCAGGTGACGGCACCGCGGGTAGCCGGGTGCGTGGCCTGGCTGGAATGCCGGTTGCTGCCGGAGGCGCACAACCAGCAGGGCTACGATCTTTTCCTCGGCGAGGTGGTCGCCGCCCAGGCCGACACCCGCGTGTTCCGTGACGGCCACTGGGACTTCGCCGGCCAGGACCGCCTGCGCACCCTGCACCATGTGGCGGGCGGCCATTTCCTGGTGATCGGCGACGGCATCCAGGGCCGGATGCTGGATCCTCGCGCCTGAATCCGGCTACGCCAGACCTCCTGCTCAGACGCGGAAGCGCGCGACCATCTGCTGGAGGTCGCCGCCCAGGCGCGCCAGCTCGTTGACCGAGGCCGCGGCATGGGCGTTGGCGTTGGCCGATTCCTCGGCGAGGCCACTGACCTTGACCACGTTGCCGTTGATCTCCTCGGCCACCAGGCTCTGCTCTTCCACGGCGGTGGCGATCTGCTGGTTGAGGCTCTGGATGTCCGCCACCGTCTGGTAGATGGCGTCCAGGGCGCGTTCGGCGTCCTGCGCCAGGGTCACGGTGCCCAGCGTCCGGTCGCGGCTGGCCTGCATCCGCTCGCTGGCTTCCGTGGTGCCTTGTTGCAGGGTGGCGATGAGCTGGCCGATCTCCTGGGTGGACTCCTGGGTCCGCTGCGCTAGGGAGCGCACCTCGTCGGCCACCACGGCGAAGCCGCGGCCCTGCTCACCGGCGCGGGCGGCTTCGATGGCGGCGTTGAGCGCCAGCAAGTTGGTCTGCTCGGCGATCCCCTTGATAACGTCGATGACACTGCCGATACGGCCGCTGGCGGCATCCAGACGTTCCATGGCGGCGCCGAGGCCCTGGACCTCTTCCGCGGCCAGGGTGATCTCCTGGGCCGCACGCTTGACCGTACGGCTGCCCTCGCGGGCCATGCCGTCGGCGGTCTGGGCGGCGCTCGAGGCATTGGCGGTGTTCTGCGCCACGTTGTGCACGGTGGCCGCCATCTCGTTCATGGCGGTGGCCACCTGGTGCATCTCGTCGCGCTGCTGGGTGACGCCGCGGCTGGTCTGGATCCCGAAGGCGGAAAGCTCGTCGGCCGCGCTGCTGAGCTGGCCGACGCCGCTGGCGATGCCGCCGACCAGCTGGCGCAGGTCGTCGGCCATGGCCTGGGTGGTGCGCTGCAATTCGCCCAGCTCGTCGCGCCGGTTCACCGTGCTGCGCAGGGTAAGGTCGCCCGCGGCGACGCGCTTGAGCATGCCCATGGCGGTGGCCAGCGGCTGGGTGATCTGGCGAGTGATCAGCCAGGCGGCGGCGACGCCGACCAGCAGGGCGATCAGGCTGCTGAGCAAGAGTTTCAGCAGGGCCGCCTGGCGCTCGGCGGCGGCGGACTTGAGCTGGCCCTCGCTCAATTGGTCGAGCAGTTGCACCAGCTTGTTGCCCTGCTCCTGCAGGCTGCCGACGGCGGCCTGGGCCTGCCGGCCCTGGGCGGTGATGGACTCGAAGAAGGCGCGATAGCGGGTCACGTCCTGGGTCGCGCTGTAGAGGCGCGCGGCGGTGTCGCCATCGATCTGCTGCCGGGTGGAGGCCAGGGTCGCGAGCAGGTCGTCGATGACCTTGAGCGCCGCCTGGGCCTTGCTCTCGTCGGGAGTGCCAAGGTAGCGGCGGATTGCCAGGCGAATGCCGACCATCTGCACCTTCATCTGGGCCACCGCCTTGAGGTCGGCGGTGCTGTAGCCGCCCCCTGGCGTGAAGACCAGCTCGAACAGCTTGTCGAAGGTCTCGGTGACGTTGTCGGAGACCCGGGTCAGTTCCTTCTGCGCCTCGGCACTGGTCTGGTTGGCCTGCTGCAGGGCGGCGAAGCGCTCCTGATAGGTCTTCATCTCCTGTTGGACATTGCCCAGGATGGCGACATTGGCCGGGTTGGTCAGCAGGGTGAAGCCCTGGGCGATGTCTTCCGACACGCGGGCCAGGGTGGCTTGCTGCTTGGCGACGGTGGCGGCGCCGGGATCGAGCAGGTAGGCCTTCTCATCGATCCGGACCGTGAGGATGTCCGCCTTCAACTGGCCGCTGTAGCGCGTCTTGTTGATGCGCTCGATCAGGGTGTTGGCGGTGAGATAGCCGAACAGGGCCACCACCGTCACCATGACCAGCAGGGCGCCGAAGCCTAGCGCGAGCTTCTTGGAGATGCCGAGGTTGCTCAGCCAGGATGCTTTGGAAACAGACATGACAGTACCGGGAAGAGGTTCGAGGTGCCTCTTCATCGGCCGTCCCGCTGGTTACTTGAAAGCCGCACGTCAGGGCCGCCCGTGGCGGGCGGCCCCGATCCGACGACCGGCCCCTTTCCCGAACGACGCCGCTCGCGGTCAGGCGGTTTCGCGGTTGGCCAGGGGTACCGGCAGCTCCAGCTCCAGCACCGAGATCAGCGCCTTCTGCTGCCGCTCGTTGAGCTGGCGGAAGCGCTGCAGCAGGAGCTGCTCGCTGGCGTTGAGCAGGTCGTCATCCTGATCGACATGACCCTGTTCCAGCACGCCGTCCTGCACCAGGCTGCGTTCCAGCCAGGCGACGATCTCGGTGTTCATGCTGTGGCGATGGGTACGGGCCACGGCGGCGATGCGTTCACGCATGCCGTCGGGCAGGCGGACGACGAACTTTTCCGTGGGAATACCAGCGGGAGCGCGGTGGACGTAAGGCATGGCGGACCTCCAGGAATAACAGGGGTAGCTGACGTCAAAGCGCCGACAACAGCAGTCGACCGGCGAAGAAAACCAGCACCAGGCCCATGGTTCGCTCGAACCAGTGGCCCAGGCGCAGGAAGGTCTGGCGAACGCGGGGGCTGGAGAACAGCAGGCTGACCAGGGCGAACCAGCCGGCGTTGACCGCGCACATCCACAGGCCGTAGAGGCCCTGCACGGCCAGCGGCGTCTCGGCGCTGACCACGGTGGTGAAGATGGCCAGGAAGAACAGGGTGGCCTTGGGATTGGTAGCGTTGGTCAGGAAACCGGTGAGGAAGGCCTTGCCCGGCGCCTGGCGTTCCAGGTCGGCGGCCTGCCACTGGCTGTCGTCCAGCGGGGCGGCGGTGGGCTTGCTGCGGATCAGGTTGAAACCCAGCCAGAGGATGTAGGCGCCGCCCAGCACCTTGGCCGCGTCCAGCAGCCAGGGGGTGGTGTGCATCAGGGCGCCGATGCCGAGCAGGGTATAGAGCACGTGCACCGAGATGCCGGCGCCGATGCCCAGGGCGGTGCACAGCCCGATCAGCCGGCCGAATCTCACGCTCTGGCGCACGGTCACGGCGAAGTCCGGACCGGGTGCCAGCACCGCGAGGAAATGGATGGTCGCCAAGGCGAGGAATTCGCTCAGGTAGGGGGACATGTCAGCTCCAGTACGTCAGGGGTTCGGCGACCCCGCGATAACCGACGAAACACGACAGCGACAGGCGTGGCTGGTCGTTGCCGGGGGTCACGGCGTGCATGCGGCGGGAATTGAACAGGATCAGATCGCCCGGCTCGGGGCGGATGGTCAGGCAGGGCGGTCCCAGGCGGTCGGGCTCGATGCCATAGCTGTCGCCGCGCAGGGCGTCGAAGGCGTCCGGGGACAGCTCCTCCGACCAGAGCTGCAGCTCGCCGCCGACACTGGGCATGGTCAGGTAGACGTTGCAGGCCAGTTGCGTCGTCAGGCTCTCGGCCTCTTCGCTGCCCGGCGCGTCCTTGGCGAAGATGTCGTGGTGAGCGAGAAAGCGCACGCCCGGCTTCACCACCCGCGAAAGACCGACGTACATCTTGCGTCCCCAGAGGGTCTGCAGCCGGGCACCACCGGGCCAGACCTCGTCGAGGGTGCAACGCACCAGATCGATGGGGTTGAGGTAGGGACGACAGCGCCGGCGCAATTCCTCCAGGTTGTTGGCGACGCTGGCGAAGTAGTCGTCCATCTGCGCGCGCTGGTTTTCCGCCTCGTAGAAGGCCATGCCGATGCGGCCGATGCTGGGCGCGTTGGTGTAGGTGGCGAAGCCGTTGCCGAGGATTTGCTGGCCGAGCTCGTCGGCCAGGGGGCGGGGCACGAAGTGCCGGACGCGGACGGCTAGCAGGCGTTCATCGGTGAGACGGAGCAGGCTCTCGGTGTCGAGAGCGTCGAGTTCGAGCAGCATGGCGCTTCCTTTCTGCGGTGAGGTGGGCGGTTGATCAGGCGCCAGCCATGTCGTAGCTCACCAGCAGGCGCCCCTTCTTTTCCTTGAGGCCCAGGGCGCTCAGCGCCCCGACGCCACGGGAGGAGCGCACGTGGGTGCCGCCGCAGGCATAGCGCGCGACGCCCTCGCCGAAGCTCACCTGGCGTTGGCCATCGGGGTGCACCTCGACGTGCAGCGGCAGGTCTTCTTCCACCAGGGCGTCGAAGTGCGCCTGCAGGTCCTGGGTGTCCAGGGGACGCGGCTCCAGGCCAGGTACGAATTCGATCTTGCCTTCACCCGGCCAGTGATGGGCCTTCACCGGCTTCCAGCCATAGGTCTCGCCGATATGGCCAAGCAGGTGCCCGGCGGAATGCAGCCGCGAGTGCAACTGGCGGCGGCCCTCGTCGACCCGCGCCAGCACGCGACCGGGGGCGAGGGGACGGTTGGCGAAATGCAGGATGCGCTCGCCATCCTGGATCACCCGGGTGACCTCGGCCGTGCCGATCCAGCCGGTATCGCTGGGCTGGCCACCGCCCTGGGGATGGAAGGGCGTGGCGCGCAATTCGATGACATAGCCGTCCTCCGCGGCGCTGCAGGCGTGGACCTCGACCTCGGCGATCAGGCTGTCGCTCAGGAAATACAGGCGTTCGGTCATACGTCTACTACCTAGAAAACGAGAAACGACCTCATTCTAAAGATCGTACAAGAGGGTGATAATCCACCCACCCTCCAAAGGAATTTTGCGCTGTGAGCATAAGTCTTCCCCTGCCGCTGCTCAGCGAGATGGCCATCTTCGTGCGGGTCGTGGAGAGCGGCAGCTTCTCTGCGGCGGCCCGTCAGCTGGGCCTGACCCCCTCGTCCACCAGCCGTAGCGTGGCGCGCCTGGAGAAGGCCCTGGGCACCCGTCTACTCAATCGCAGCACGCGCAAGCTGCGCCTGTCGGAAGCGGGCGAGGAGGTCTATCGACGCTGCAGCGACATGGTCGGTGCCGCGCGGGCGGTGCTGGAGGTCAGCGGCCAGTTCAACCAGGCGCCCGCCGGTATCGTGCGGTTGTCGGTGCCCAAGGCGGTGGGCAGCACGGTGATCCATCCGCACATGGCCGACTTCCTGCGTCGCTACCCGGCGGTGGACGTGCAGCTGCTGCTGGAGGACCGCTACGTCGACCTGATCGACGAGAACGTCGATCTGGCGATCCGCATCACCGATCGACCGCCGCCCGGCTTGGTCGGCCGCCAGCTGCTCACCATCGAGCACCTGCTGTGCGCCACGCCCCAGTACCTGGCCGAGCACGGCCAGCCCACGCACCCGCGCGATCTGGCGCAGCACAGTTGCATCTACCTGGCCGAGGAGCCGTCCGATTCGCGCTGGAAATTCCGCCAGGGCAGCAAGGTGGTCCACGTCACGGTGCGCGGTCGCTACGCCGCCAACCACACGGGCGTGCGACTGGACGCGGTGCTCAACCATATCGGCATCGGCAGCCTGCCGTTCTTCACCGCCCAGGCGGCGCTGGCCCGCGGCGAGGTCATCCAGGTCCTGCCGGAGTGGACCTTCCTGCCGCACTACTACGGGGGCGCCTGGCTGCTCTATCCCGCGACCCGCCATCTGCCGCCGAAGCTGAAGGTGTTCATCGACTTTCTCGTCGAACGCCTGAGCGACCAGGCGCTGCGCCAGGGACAGGGCGCGGCCGCCTTGCCGGAGCGGCGCTTCCAGGAATTGACCATCGGCAGCTGAGCGGCGATGACGCCCTGTTCGTGACACACCTCTCAACTCCCGTCACCCCGGGTATCGTTAGGTGAAACGATTCACCTAACGTTTCTCTCCCGAGGACACCGGCGTTTTTCCTGGGCCATCCTGGCCACGGCCCGCCCGTGCTGGTGGACCGGGTCGCCGCTGCGATCCTTGCCCTGGCAAAACAAGAAAGGATTTCCCCCATGCTCGCTTCATCACCCTCGCTCGCCGCACCCGTGGCGGCCACCCCGCGCAAGGGGCTGGTCGTACTCATCGCCGTGATCGCCGCCCTCGGTGGCCTGCTGTTCGGCTACGACACCGGCATCATCGGCGTCGCCCTGCTCGGCCTCGGCCGGGAATTCGCCATGGACGACACCGTCAAGCAACTGGTGACCGGCGCCATCATCTTCGGCGCCCTGTTCGGCTGCCTCGGCACCGGCCCGATCTCCGACCGCCTCGGCCGGCGCAAGACCATCATCGGCGTGGCCCTGGTGTTCGCCCTCGGCTCGGTGCTCTCGGCGCTGTCGCCCAACGTCACCCTGCTGATTCTGTCGCGCTTCCTGCTCGGCCTGTCGGCCGGCAGCTCTACCCAGATCATTCCGGTGTACATCGCCGAGGTGGCGCCGCCGGAGCACCGTGGCAAGCTGGTGGTGCTGTTCCAGTTCATGGTGGTGTTCGGCATCACCGTGGCCTACTTCACCGGCTTCGCCCTCGACGAGCACTGGCGCTGGATGTTCGGCCTCGGCTTGGTGCCGGCGCTGATCCTGCTGGCCGGCATGGCGGTACTGCCGGAAAGTCCGCGCTGGCTGCTGGTCAAGGGCCGCGAGGGCGATGCCCTGGCCGTGCTGGAACGGGTTCGTGGCGGCAAGGCCGCGGCCCAGGCCGAGCTGGCCGAGATCAAGACCGTCAGCAACGCGCCGGAAGGCAGTTGGAGCGACCTCTTCTCGCCCTGGGTCCGCCCGGCGCTGCTGGTGGGCGCCGGCATCGCCATGTTCTCGCAGATCACCGGCAACAACGCCCTGATCTACTACGCACCCACCATCCTCACCCAGGCCGGTTTCTCCGACCAGACCGCGGTGCTGGCCACCGGCTGCAGCACCATCCTGGTGGTGATCATGACCGTGGTCGGCAGCTTCCTGGTGGACCGCATCGGTCGCCGCCGCTACCTGCTGACGCTGATTCCTGGCTCCATCATCGCCCTGGCGATCATGGGCTACCTGTTCCAGGGCGCCGGTCCCCAGACCGATGTCGAGCGCTGGACGGTGGTGGCCTGCCTGGCCGCCTACCTGATGCTCAACTGCGGCGGCTTCGGCGTCTGCATCTGGCTGATCAATGCCGAGGTCTATCCGCTGTTCGTGCGCGGCAAGGGCGCCAGCGTCGGTGCCTTCAGCCACTGGGGCTTCGACCTGCTGGTGACCCTCACCACCCTGAGCCTGGTGACCAAGCTGGGCGCCGCCCATACCTTCTGGCTCTATGCTGGGATTTCCCTGGTGGCGCTGCTGTTCATCTGGCGCCTGGTACCGGAGACCAAGGGCAAGAGCCTGGAGCAGATCGAACACGACCTGCGCGAGCGGCGCTTCTTTCCCTATCAGCGGAGGGGCTGAGCGCCGGCTCCAGTGCCAGAGCCTGTTCAAAGTCTGCTGCGCGTCGGCCAAACGGCGTTGAAGAGGCCTGCGGAATGCTCATTTACCACGCGTAAACTGCGCTTCCTCAGGCCTCTTCGCCTTGTTTGTCCCTAGCTCGCGAGCCTTTGAACAGGCTCTGGGGTCGTAATAGAAGCGAGGAATTCTTTTTGCTTCTGTTCGCCTGTGCCGGAGTCCTGCCATGCGCCCCCTCACCCTCGACCTCGATCTGCTGGCTGCCGCTCTGGACAGCCGGGAGCGGGGCACCCACTTCCTCGACCTTGAAAGCGGCGCCCTGCGCCTGCTCGATCCGGACGATCTCAGTCTGGAAGAGCGCGAAGAGCTGGAAGATCCCGAGCGCTACCTGCCGCTGCCGCGGCTGACCCAGGAGGATCGCCTGGAACTGCGCGAGGCCTTCCTGCACCAGCTGCGTCATCCCCATGCCCAGCCGCTCTTGCGCGCGGCCCTGGAAAGCCGGCGACCGATCCGCACCTTCGACTACGAACTGGAGCTCTTCCCCTCGGTACGCGAGGCCTGGCAGGCCTTCGCCCTAGGTCGCCTCAAGGAGGAGGTCCTGGTGCTGCTGGATGAAGCCGGCCTGGAAGCCCTGCCGGCGGACGGGCGGATGCCGTTGCCGGACGATGTCCCCGAGGGCATCCGGCGACGGCTGGAGAAGGGCCGAAGCTAAGGCCTAGTCATGCCCGTGGCGATAGAGCCTGAGCTCCACCATCAGGTCATCGGTGAGGGTTTCCAGGTGCGCCTGCAGGGCCTCGAGTTCGAGCTCGGCCGGGAGCGCCAGCAGGGCGGTGGCATGGAACAGCACCTCGCTGCTCATGGGCGCCGGGCGGGTCTCGGTGGACAGGCGTTCGACGTTGACCCCGACCTGGTGCAGCGCCCGGGTGATGTCGCGGACGATGCCGACCCGGTCGTTGCCCAGCAGGTCCAGCTGCACCAGGGGGGCACCTACCGGTGCCGGCTGGCCGGGTTCGCCGACCAGGATGCGCAGGCCGGGAATGGCCAGCTGCTGCAGGGTTTCCACCAGGCCATTGCGCAATTCCGGTTCCACTTCCACCGAGAGGATGCCGGCGAACTGGCCCGCCAGGTGGGCCATGCGGCTTTCCAGCCAGTTGCCGCCCTGGGCGGCCACGCAGTCGGCCAGGGCTTCCACCAGACCGGAGCGATCGGGGGCGATGACGGTCAGGACCAGGTGTTCCATGGCGGGCTCCAGGGCGGGCAGAAGGAGTTTCCAGTCTAGCCCGCCCGATCGCCGGCGGCCTACTGGATATCCTCGGGTTTGACGATCACCCAGTGCTTGTCCGCATTCACCGCCACCCCGGCCTTGGCCTGGCCCTCGGCGTTGCTCTTCATCATCGCCTCGATCTGGGTGCGGTACTTGGACTTGCGGTCGATCCACAGGTGGATGCCGCCCTTGGCGCCGTCCACGCCCTGGAACAGCATGGGGCCGTCGCTGACCGGGGTGTCGCCGCCGACCAGGATGGGCTTCTTCCAGGGGTCTATGTAGGTGAGGATGGCGGCGTACTTGCCGGCGAACCAGGTGGCCGGAGTCCAGAGGTAGGGCGTGACCTGCAGCTTGAGGTTGGCCTGGGAATCGTACTTGCCCTCGGCGATCTGCTTGCGGGCGGTGGTCAGGGCGCCGCTGGCGGGGTCCTTGAGCAGGGTGGTGACGCCGATGACGTTCTCCGGCTTCACGCCGTAGCCGTAGCGCGGGTCGGACGCCACCATGCGCACCAGCTCCTCATGGGCGGCGCTGATCACATAGACCTCGATGCCGTTCTCCATCAGCTTGTGATAGAGCTCCTGCTGGCCGGTGAAGGGCTTGGGCGGATTGATCTCCACCGTCTCGACCTTGTCGTCCTTGCCATAGTAGGTGGCGGGGATCGGCTTGCCATAGGCCATCAGCTCGTCGACGTAGCCTTTGAGCTGCTTGAGGGTGAAGCCGGAAAACACCTGGGCGACCCAGGGGTAGCAGACCAGGTCGTCGATCTCGCACAGCCGGTAGTAGTAGCTGTTGAGGCTTTCCTGGTGGCCGCCGACGTCCTTGAAGGGGATCAGCTTGAGCGAGGGATCGAGGGTCTCGCGGGTCAGCACGCCCTTCATCTCCAGGAAGGGCAGCAGGGCCTCCTCCAGGTCGTAGCGATAGCTGGTGTTGTCCATGTCGAACACCGCGTAGTTGCCCTGGTTGGCATTGGCGGCGATCAGGGCGTCGAGCTGGCGGGCGGCGTCGGCCGGCCAGTGGGTCAGCTCGGTGGCGGTAGCGGCGAGGCTGAGCAGGCCACCGGCCAGGCCAGCGAGAAGGCGGGGAAGGATGGGCATCGGCGGGCTCCGGCACGGCGACCGCGGTATGCGGTCAGCTGGTCTAGACCATAACAAAAGGTCATGACAGTTCGATGCGAGGAGCGACCTGGGGAGGCGCGAGAGCGGCAGGACCTGCCGCTCTGCGACAGGCCTATCAGGCGGTGACGGTCTTGAAGCGCGGCTCGGCGTTGCCCTTGAACAGGGTCAGGGTCGCGACCAGGCCGAGCACGGCGGCCAGGGTCAGCCACATGCCGGGGGCGGCCTTGTTGCCGGTCTCCTGGATCAACCAAGTGCAGACCATCGGGGTGAAGCCGCCGAAGGTCGCGGTGGCCAGGCTGTAGGCCAGGGAGAAACCGGTGGTGCGCACATGGGCCGGCATCACCTCGGTCAGGGCCACCACCATGCCACCGTTGTAGGTGCCATAGAGGAAGGACAGCCACAGCTCGACCATCAGCAGGCGGGAGAAGCCCGGCGCGTGGGTCAGCCAGATCATTGCCGGGTAGGCGGTGAGGATGGCCAGCACCGTGGCGAAGATCAGCAGCGGGCGACGGCCGACGCGGTCGCTCAGGGCGCCCATCACCGGCAGCCAGATGAAGTTGGAGATACCCACGCAGGCGGTGACGATCAGGCTGTCCAGGTCGGTCAGGTGCAGCTCGTGCTTGCCGAAGGTGGGGGTGTAGGCGGTGATCAGGTAGAAGGAGGCGGTGGTCATGGAGACCATGGCCACGCCGGCCAGGACCACGCCGAAGTTCTGGCCGATGGAGGTCATCGTCTCGCCGAAGGTCGGGCGATGCTTGCGCGCCTCGAACTCCGGGCTCTCTTCCAGGGAGCGGCGGATGATGAACAGGAAGGGCACGATCAGGCAGCCGATCAGGAAGGGGATGCGCCAGCCCCATTCACCCATCTCGGCGGGCGACAGCCAGTGGTTGAGCAGGGCACCCAGCACGCCGGCGAAGACCACCGCGACCTGCTGGCTGGCGGACTGCCAGGAGACGAAGAAGCCCTTGCGACCGGGGGTGGCGATTTCCGACAGGTAGACGGACACGCCGCCCAGCTCGACGCCGGCGGAGAAGCCTTGCAGCAGGCGACCGAGCAGCACCAGCAGCGGCGCGGCGACGCCCAGGGTGGCATAGCCGGGCACCACGGCGATCAGCAGGGTACCCAGGGCCATCAGCGCCAGGGTCACGATCAGGCCGTGACGACGACCGTGCCGGTCGATGTAGGCACCCAGGAAGACCGCACCCAGTGGCCGCATCAGGAAGCCGGCACCGAAGGTGGCCAGCGACAGCATCAGGGAGGCGAGTTCGTTGTCGCCGGGGAAGAACGTCTTGGCGATGGCCGTGGCATAGAAGCCATACACCATGAAGTCGTACATTTCGAGGAAGTTTCCGCTGACGACGCGGAACACGGATTTGGCTTTCGACGTGGTGGCCATGACTGCTAGCTCGGATTGGGTTTGTTATGGAGACAGCTCGCGCGAGGCGCCCGGACCTCTGTGGGTGGGTCGCACTGTTTGTAACCTTATGTGTTGCAAAACGGTGCTGGCAAGCTGAATTGGACCAAAACCCGCGAAATTACTGGATTTGAAAGGTTGATGAAAGGTTCGGGTCATTACGTCTGGAAATTATTGTCCAGTTGACAAGATGCCGCACTTCAAGTGATGAGCATCTGCCAGAAGGCCGCGCCGACCCCCGCCAGACTTTCCCCGGCGATCAGGCCGGCGGCGGCGGCCAGGGCGAAGCGCTCGGCCAGGCCTGGTGCCCGCCAACGCACCAGGGCGGTGAGAAGGGCGCCCAGGGTCATCATCAAGGACACCGAGGCCGGTAGGATGAAGGCCAGCCCCAGCGCCGCCGAGCTGGGCAGCCAGAATGCCCGGCGTGGAGCGAGCAGCGCCTCGGCCAGGCCCAGCAGCAAGCCGGCCAGGGCGCCGAGCAGGATGCCCAGGCGCATCGCCGTGTCCAGCGCGCCCAGGCCCTGGGTCAGGGTTTCCGCCACCGCCTTCCACTGGGCCACCGCCGGGGCCGGCCAGGCGGCGCTGAGCAGCAGCGCCTGGGGATCGGGAATCAGCAGCCGGTAGGTGAGCACCCCGGTTACCGCGCCCAGGGCGATGCCAAGGCACTGGGCGACTACCTGCTTGGCCGGGGTGGCGCCGATGGCCTTGCCCACCTTGAAGTCGTTCATCAGGTCGGTGCTCTGGCCCGCCGCGCCGCCGGCGGTGTTGGCGCCCATCAGGTTGATGTTGACCTGGCCCGGGGCGGCCAGGCCGAAGGTCAGCTGCGATAGCTGGCCGATGGCACCTATGGGTGGGATGCCGGTGGCGCCGACCACCCGCGCGGCCATGGCGGCGAGGAAGATCGCCAGGGGGATGGCGATCAGGGCGAGCCAGGGCGCTATGCCGAACAGGCGCACCTGCAGCAGCACCACCAGCAGGCTCGCCACCAGCAGCAGGACCAGTGGCCAGGCCCGGGGACGGCGCCAGCCCTGGCGGCGGCGCTCACCGCGGGGCAGGGTGAGCAGGCGTACCGCCAGCGAGGCCAGGGTGGCACTGACCATCAGGCTCACCCCCGGCCACAGCAGCCACTGCACCAGCACCCCGTACTGCGGGCCGCTGGCATCGGCGGGCAAGGCGGCGATCCCGCGGGCCAGCAGCCAGGGCGCGAGGCCCGCCCAGGCCAGCAAGGTACCCAGCAGCAGGGAAAGCCCGACCCGCAGGCCGATGATGCCGCCGAAGCCGAGCAGCAGCAGCGAGGGATCGAAGCTGAAGGTCAACCGTTCTAGGGCCGCCGAGGGCGCGGCCCGGGGCAGGGTCCAGGCGAAGGTATCCACCAGCTTGACCGCCGCCGACAGCGCCAGGGCGCCCAGCAGCACCCGCAGCCGGGCCAGCGCCTCGGCGCCACTGGCATAGACCTGGCGCAGTGCCTCCAGGGTGGCCAGGCCCTCGGGAAACTTCAGGCTGGCATCGGCCAGCAGCAAGGGCCGGAGATACCAGGCCACCCAGATGCCGAGAAAGCTCACGGCGAATACCCAGCCCATCAGCGGCAGGGTGGGCAGCTCCTGACCGGTCAGCAGGGTATAGGCCGGGATGGGCGCCACCAGGCCGCCGGAGACGATGCTGGCCGCCGCCGAGGCCACGGTCTGGTTGATGTTGCTCTCGTGCAGCGTCCAGCCCGGTTGCTGCAGGCGTCGTCCCAGGCGGTGCCAGAGGCCGTAGCTCACCAGCAGGGCGATGATCGACATGTTGAACGACCAGCCGATCTTGAGGCCGGCATAGACGTTGGCCGGGGTCAACAGGATGCCCAGCAGCGCGCCGGTGAGCAGGGCCCGGGGGCTGAGTTCGCGCTCCACGGGCAGCGGCAGATCGGACGGGGCGGTGGTGGCGTCGGGCAAGAGCGGCTCCTCGGTCACGGAAACGACGGGCGTCGTCAGGGGACCCGCGGGTACGCCGGTTGGTTCGCTCCCGTCAGGGATGGCGTTCGGCCCAGGTCTGCCGCAGCGCCTCGATCAGCTGGCGCAGCCCCGGTGGCGGCTGGCGCCGGCTGGGGTAGTAGATGCACAGCGGCGCGCCGGGCGAGGCCCAGGCCGGCAAGACCTGTTCCAGACGGCCGTCGCGCAGCTCCCCAGCCACCCGCCATTCCAGGCAATAGGCCAACCCGAGGCCATCCAGGGCGGCCTGGATCGAGGTCTCGGTCTCGTTGACGGTGAGCGGGCCGGGTACGTCGACCACCCGCGTCGTGGCGCCGCTGCCCAGTTCCCAGCGATAGAGGGCGCCGCTGCCCAGCCGCAGGCGTATGCAGTGATGGCGGGCCAGGTCTTCGGGTTGCTCCGGGCGCCCGTGGCGCGCCAGGTAGGCGGGGGCACCCACCACCACCCAGCGCAGTTCGTCGGTGAGCGGCAGGGCGACCATGTCCTGGGGCACGGTGTCACCGTAGCGGATACCGGCATCGAGGCCGTCGGCGACGATGTCCACCGGGCGGTCCTCGACGCTGATGTCCAGTTGCAGTTGCGGATAGTCCGCCAGCAGCCGCGGCAGGGTAGGGGTGACCAGCAGCCGCGCCGCATCCCGCGGTACGCTCAGGCGTAGCCGGCCCACCGGGGCGTCGCGGTGCAGATCCAGTTCGCCCAGGGCCTCGCCGATGAGGGCGAAGCCCTGTTCGAGCTTTTCCGCCAGCGCCGCGCCGGCCAGGGTCGGCACCACCGAACGGCTGGTGCGATTGAGCAGCTTGACCCCCAGGCGGGTCTCCAGTTGGCGCAAGGCATGGCTCAATGCCGAGGTGGTGACGCCCAGTTCGATGGCGGCCTGGCGGAAACTGCGCCGGCGGACCAGGGCGACGAAGACGTTGAGGTCGGCCAGTTCACCGCGATTCAGGGTCGGCATGCACAATCCTCGCGCGATAAGAGCCTGTTCAAAGTCTGCTGCGCGTCGGCCAAACGGCGTTGAAAACGCCCTGGAAGGCCAGCCCCGTCGGAATGCTCATTTACTACCCGTAAACTCCCGCGCGAGTCCGATCCGCTTCCTCAGGCATTTTCGTGGGGCCGCCTAGGCCTTGTTTGGCTCTAGCTCGCGAGCCTTTGAACAGGCTCTAGGGGTCAAGAGTTCGTTGAGCCCCATTCAACGCCTTTTGAATTAGCCTCACAAGGCTAACCCTACCGACTGGCGTCCTCGCCTGGAGATCCCCATGAGTGAAACCCTGCGCATCCCGGGTATCGATACCCCCGTTTCCCGCATCGGCCTCGGTACCTGGGCCATCGGTGGCTGGATGTGGGGTGGTACCGACGAAGCCCGCTCCATCGAGACCATCCGTGGCGCCGTGCAAGGTGGCATCAACCTGATCGACACCGCGCCGGTGTATGGCTTCGGTCGCTCCGAGGAGATTGTCGGCAAGGCCCTGGAAGGCATCCGCGACCAGGCGGTGATCGCCACCAAGGTCGCCCTGGAATGGCCGGACGAACAGGTGCGTCGCAACGCCAGCGCTGCGCGCATCCGCCAGGAGGTGGAGGACTCCCTGCGCCGCCTGCGCACCGATCGCATCGACCTCTATCAGGTGCACTGGCCCGATCCCCAGGTGCCCCACGAGGAAACCGCCCGGGAGCTGGAGCGGCTGCGGCAGAAAGGCAAGATCCTCGCCATCGGCGTGAGCAACTATTCACCCGAGCAACTGGAGGCCTTCCGCCAGTTCGCCAATCCTTCCACTGTGCAGCCGCCCTATAACCTCTTCGAGCGCGCCATCGAGGCCGACGTGCTGCCCTATGCCCAGCGTCACGGCCTGGTGGTGCTGGCCTATGGCGCCCTCTGCCGTGGCCTGCTGTCCGGACGGATGAACGCCGACACCCGCTTCGAGGGCGACGACCTGCGCCAGGGCGATCCCAAGTTCCAGGCGCCGCGCTTCGCCCAGTATCTGGCCGCGGTCGAGGCGCTGACCGCCTTTGCCCGCGAACGCCACGGCAAGTCGATGCTGGCCCTGGCCATCCGCTGGATTCTCGACCAGGGGTCGACCATCGCCCTCTGGGGAGCGCGCAAGCCCGAGCAGTTGCAGGGCCTGGACGAAGCCTTCGGCTGGCGGCTGAACAGCGAGGATTTGGCGGCCATCGATGCCATCCTCGCCGAACGCGTCAAGGATCCGGTAGGACCCGAGTTCATGGCACCACCTACCCGTTGATCCAGCCGGGCGGGGCACCCTGGCCCTGTCCCGTTGCCTAACGAGTTCAACCACAAGAGGTGAGAATCATGGCCAAGCGCGAAGATCTCGACCACAAGCCGGAAAACGCCGGCAAGGTCGGTGAAACCCACAAGGAACTCAACCAGGGCGGCGAAGAGCAGCGCCCGCAGAACAGCAAGCGACCCGAGCAGCCCAAGGAAAATCCGGATCCGGGTTACTGAGGCGGCACTGAAACGAGCAAAGGCGCCCTGGTGCAGACCCGGGCGCCTTTGCTTCATGGGCCGGAGTCAGTGGCTGACCCCGGCGGTCCGGCCTGGCTAGAAGTTGCGCGGTGGGGTGGCCATGCCACTCTCGTCACCTACCGCGCCAGGGGTATTACCGTTGGCTGCGGTACGGCCGACATTCATGCCCGCGGTTGCCTGAGTGGCCCCGAGGGTACTGCCGGTGCCTGCCCTCGGCGAACCCGCCATGGACTCGACTCCGGCATCGGGATCGTTACCCAGGTTTTTGGGGGCGGTCCCTACGCCCGCCTGCTGGCTGCCATTGTCAGGACTGGCCTGACGCGCTTCCTTCGCCACATCCTGTCCAGCCGCCTTGACCTGCTCATAGCCACTGCTGGCCACCTGCTTGGCCTTGGCGGTCAGCTTGTCGCTGTGCTTGCCGAGGGCGCGATCCTCGGTCTGGGTTCGCGGCAGCGCGGCGCCGAGCAGGGCGCCCAGGGCGATGCCGAGCGCGCCGACCACCAGGGGTTGTTCACGCAACAGGGTATCGAAGGTGCCCTTGAGTTGCTGCGCCTGGTCGGTCAGGGTGTCCTTGGCCTGGGCGGCGGTATCGCTCAGCCGCTCGCCGGTCTGGGAGGCCTTGGCCGAGACGGTCTCGCCCAGGCCGGTCACCTTGTCACGGACATCGTGGCTGCCCCGGTTCAGCGAGTCGCGGGTATTGCCAGCGCTGCTGGTCACCGAATCCAGGGCGCCCGCCAGCTTGTCCTTCAGCGGACTGCCCGCCGTGGCCGGTGCCGGCGTGCGATTCTGCCCGAGCGCCAGCCACAGCAAGCCGACCGAGGTCAGCACCGCGGGCACCGGATTGGCCTTGAGGGTAGTGCCCAGGTTGTGGGCGAATTCACCACTGTGGCCCTTGGTATAGGAGAGCGCCTGGTCGAACAACTGGCCGGGCGACAGGCGGCTTTCCAGCGCGCCCACCAGGTCTTCGATGCGCTCGCGCTTCTGGTCGATCTCGCGCTCGAGCTCTTCGGGATTCTTGCGGGACTCCGCGTCGATCTGATCGGTGATGCTCATTGTGCGGCTCTCCGTACGGCGTCCTTGTCCTTCTGCAGGCTGTTGACGGTGCGGTCAGGGGTGAAGTGGGACGGCTCGAACTGCTTCTTGCCCGACTGCAGCATGATGAAGCCGATCACCATGACCACCGCGCCCACCAGCAGGGCGGCGGCCTAGGGCGTGAGGTACTGGGAGAGGAAATAGACGACACCCATCAGCAGCACGATGAAGCCGGCCAGCAGCACGATGGCACCGGCCGCTACGCCAGCAACGCCGGCCTTGGTGGTGCGTAGGGATTCACCCAGTTCGGCCTTGGCCAGCGCCAGCTCCTTGGTGAACAGCGCCGGTACCTCGTGGACCAGCTGCTTGACCAGGCCGACCACCGAGGTATCGCCCTCGGTGGGACGCGGAGTGGGATTCTCGTTGATCATGGCTGCTTGCCTCCGCTCAGGGTGGGTCGATCCAACTGGCTGGATGAGGTGCCGGTGTTGAGGGTGCTGTCACTACGGGCCGGATTGATCGCCGCGCCGCCGATGGGGTCGCCGCTACGGGTGGTGGTCGGCGTATGGACGTCCGCACCCTTGGGGATGGCATTGGTGTGGATGACGTCGGCACCGGCCGCCGGCTCCGCCAACTCGTTTTCCGCCGCTACCGAGGGCGTGGTCAGCGAGGGCACCTGGTCCGCGTCGCTGAGGCGCGTGTTGCTGCCGGTGTCGGGCTGGCTGGACGCCTTGAGGAAACGCGACAGGCCGAAGCCGATGGCGATGCTGCCAGTGAGGAACAGCGCCGGATTGTCCCGCGCCAGGGTACCGGCCTGGTGCAGCAACTGTTCGGCGCTCTTGCCGCGCAGATCCTCGGCCAGGCCGGTCAGGCTCTGCGCCATGTCGCTGACATAGTGCGCCAGCCCCAGGGTGTCCTTGTCTTCCAGTTCGTCAGCGGCCGCCTGGGCACTTTGGGCGATGGCGCCGAGCTGGTCGGCGGCGGTGTCGCGGTAGTGTTCATAGTGCGCGGCACCTTCCTGCTTGGCGTCTTGCACCGTGTCTCGGGCGACCTCTTTCAAGTCGTGCAGATGGGCCTCTGCCGTGGAACCGTCCTTGGTCTGCGAGGAGTGTCCCTGGGCGGGATCGAAGGGCGTCGTCATACGCTTGTACCTGTGTGCAGAACCTTGTCGTGGCCGACGGAGAACTCTCGTCGACCTTTCGTGTGCCTTGCCTTTTAGGTGACCGGGGCGGATGAGCGACGGTTCTGCCGCGGGATCGGTTTGCCGCTGGAACTGACAAACGGTTTTACCTACAGGGCTAGCTACAAGCGAAGCGGTCGTGGTCCGGCGCAGCCTCTAGGGCGGGCAATGAAACGCAATCGCAACCCTGGCGACCATTCGTCTTGCCCATGGTGGCGATATGCAGATTCGATGAACGATTTTTCGCCCGGTGCGGTCGATTTCTACAGACGTTGCTGTTCGCCGCTTCCTGGCGAACCCCCCTTTCCCTTACGTCCGATGACAGGAGATCTCTCATGGCCGTTGCCAATGCCAAGCAAGAACTCAAGACCGTTTCCAGCGTCAAGCAGAAGGCCCATCAGGGCGAAGACGCCACCCTGCAGAACCAGCAGGCGGTAGGCGAAGCCCTGGCCGTGCTGTTGTCCGATGTCTTCGCGCTGTACATCAAGACCAAGAACTACCACTGGCACATGAAGGGCTCGCACTTCCGCGACTACCACCTGCTGCTGGAAGAGCAAGCCACCCAGCTGTATGGCATCACCGACCTGATCGCCGAGCGCGCCCGCAAGATCGGCCAGCCCACCGTACGCTCCCTGGAGCAGATGGTGCAGCTCAAGCGCCTGGCCAGCAGCGACGCCACCGACCTGTCGGCCGACCAGATGCTGACCGAGCTGCATGACGACAACCAGTCGCTGGCTGCTTACATGCGCACCACCCACACCCTGACCGACGACGCCAATGACGTCTCCACCACCAGCCTGCTGGAAGAGTGGATCGACCAGGCCGAAGAGCGTGCCTGGTTCCTGGGTCAGACCGTCGGCAAATAAGCCGCAGTCGTTGCCTGAAAGCCCGTCTCCGGACGGGCTTTTTCATGGGCGCTCGCCAGGGGTCTGGGGTTCAGCTGGTACTGCCGGGGTGTGCAGCCGAATTCGCGACGGAACACCGCGTGCAGGTACTGCGCCGAGGTGAAGCCGCAGCGGCGGGCGACGTCCGCCAGGCTGGGCGCGCCCTCCTGCAGGGCCTGGGCCGCCGCGGCCAGTTTGAAGCCGAGGATCTCGTCGTGCAGGCTGCGGCCCAGTTCGCGGCGGAAGGAGGCCTCCAGCGCCGAACGGGAGATGCCCACGTAGCTGGCCACCTGGGCGGTCTTGATGCCCTGGCAGGCGTATTGGCGGATGAAATGCAGGGCGCGCATCACCTGGGGATGACGCACCGCCTGGTGCCGGCTGGAGGCCTGGACATTGATGCCTTCCGGCGGGATCAGCACCCGCGGCGCCCCCAGCTCCACCCCGTGCAGCCGCTGGTGCAGCAGCCGCGCCGCCTCGCGGCCGATGGCCTCGGTACCCTGGATCACCGAGGTCAGGGGTACCCGGGTCAGGGTGCGCGCCAGGGGGTCGTTGTCGATGCCGACCAGCGCCACCTGTTCCGGTACCGGGATGCCGGCGGTAAGGCAGGCCTGCAGCAGTTGCCGCGCCCGGGCATCGGTGACAGCGAGAATGCCCACCGGCTTGGGCAGCGCCTCCAGCCAGGCGATCAGCTGGTCCACGGCGGTATCCCACAGCGGTGCGCTGGTCTCCAGGCCACGATAGATCTCCACCGGCAGGCCGTCGCGGCGGAGCAGGGCGGCGAAGGCCGCCTCGCGTTCGCCGGCCCAGCGATTGGTGTCGGCGGCCGGCAGGCTGAAGCAGGCGAAGCGGGTCAGCCCCGATTCGATCAGGTGGTCGTAGGCCAGTCGCACCAGGGCGGCGTTGTCGGTGGCTACATAGGGAATGCCCGCTGGATAGCTGGCCGCCGCCGCATAGGAGCCACCCACAGCCACCACCGGCAGCGCGCTGTGGGCCAGAGCGGCGCTTACCGCCGGATCGTCGAAGTCGGCGATGATGCCATCGCCCTGCCAGCGCTCGATGCCCTTGAGGCGGCAGAGGAAGTCTTCCTCGAGGAACAGGTCCCAGCGCGCCCGGGTACCGCTCAGGTAGTTGCCGATGCCGGCGAGGATGCCCCGGTCATAGATCTTGCTGCCGTTGAACAGCAGGGCGACGCGGTGGACGGGCGGCTGGCTGGGCATGGCGGGCTTCCGGCGGGACGCGCGGGGCGGGCCTCCAGACTACGACCCCGTCGCCGGCCTCTCAAGCGGCAAAATCGCACTCGGCTCTGGTGATTTTCACAATAGGCAGCCCAGGTGGCGGCGCTACCATCAGGGCAAGCCGGCACGCCGTGCCGGGTGCGAACGATAAGAACAAGGACAACGCGATGGCTTATTTCCCGAATGTCGACAAGGTCCGCTACGCCGGTCCCGACAGCGATTCCCCGCTCGCCTTCCGTCACTATGAAGCCGACCGCCTGGTACTCGGCAAGCCGATGCGCGAGCACCTGCGCATGGCCGTCTGCTACTGGCACACCTTCGTCTGGCCGGGTAGCGATGTCTTTGGCCAGGGCACCTTCCAGCGCCCCTGGCAGGCCGCCGGCGAGCCCCTCGACCAGGCCCGCGCCAAGGCTGCCGCCGCCTTCGAATTCTTCAGCAAGCTGGGCGTCGACTACTACTGCTTCCACGACACCGATGTCGCCCCCGAGGGCGCCAACTTTACCGAATACCGCGAGAACTTCGCCCGCCTGGTCGATGAGCTGGAGCGCCATCAAAGCGAGACCGGCGTCAAGCTGCTGTGGGGCACCGCCAACTGCTTCAGCCATCCGCGCTACGCCGCCGGCGCCGCCAGCAACCCCAATCCCGAAATCTTCGCCTGTGCCGCCACCCAGGTCTGCACGGCGATGAACGCCACCCACCGCCTGGGCGGCGAGAACTACGTACTCTGGGGCGGTCGCGAAGGCTACGAGACGCTGCTCAACACCGACCTCAAGCGCGAGCGCGAGCAACTGGGTCGCTTCATGCGGATGGTGGTGGAGCACAAGCACCGCATTGGCTTCCAGGGCGACCTGCTGATCGAGCCCAAGCCCCAGGAGCCGACCAAGCACCAGTACGACTACGACGTGGCCACCGTCTTCGGCTTCCTGCAGCAATTCGGGCTGGAGAAGGAGATCAAGGTCAACATCGAGGCCAACCATGCCACCCTGGCCGGCCATAGCTTCCAGCACGAGATCGCCAGTGCCGTGGCCCTGGGCGTGTTCGGCAGCATCGACGCCAACCGCGGCGATCCGCAGAACGGCTGGGACACCGACCAGTTCCCCAACAGCGTGGAAGAGCTGACCCTGGCCATCTACGAGATCCTCAAGGGTGGCGGCTTCACCCGCGGCGGCTTCAACTTCGACGCCAAGGTCCGCCGCCAGAGCCTGGACGACGTCGACCTGTTCCACGGCCACGTGGCGGCCATGGACACCCTGGCGCTGTCCCTGGAGCGCGCCGCGGCGCTGTTGCAGGACGACCCGCTGGGCACCTTCAAGGCCGAGCGCTACGCCGGTTGGGACCAGGCCCTCGGCCAGCGCATCCTGGGTGGCCAGCTGAGCCTGGAACAGCTCGCCGAACACACCTTCAGCCAGGGCCTGGCGCCCCAGCCGGTGAGCGGACGCCAGGAGTTGCTCGAAGGCATCGTCAATCGCTATCTGTATCGCTGATGACCCTGCGCGGGCCTGCGCAAAAAAGCTGGCCAGGCCCGCTTGTGCAACCGAGCTGAATCGTTACACTCAGAGCCGTTCCATCGCTCCACAACAACAATAACGAAGGACGCAATCATGAACTTCAAGACCACCCTGCTCGCAGGTCTGCTCGCCCTCTGCACCACCGGTTTCGCCCAGGCCGACGCCCAGCATCCCAAGATCGGTTTTTCCATCGACGACCTGCGCCTGGAGCGCTGGGCCCGTGACCGCGACTACTTCGTCGCCGCCGCCGAGCAACTCGGCGCCAAGGTCTATGTGCAATCCGCCGACGCCAACGAGCAGCGCCAGCTGTCGCAGATCGAGAACCTGATCTCGCGCGGGGTGGACGCCATCGTCATCGTGCCCTTCAACGCCACGGTGCTGAACAACGTGGTGGCCGAGGCCAAGAAGGCCGGGGTCAAGGTGATCTCCTACGACCGCCTGATCCTCAATGCCGACATCGACGCCTACATCTCCTTCGACAACGAGAAGGTCGGCGAGATGCAGGCCGGCGGCGTGCTCAAGGCCCAGCCCAAGGGCAACTTCTTCCTGCTCGGCGGCGCTCCCACCGACAACAACGCCAAGATCCTCCGCCAGGGCCAGATGAAGGTCCTGCAGCCGGCCATCGACAAGGGCGACGTCAAGGTCGTCGGCCAGCAGTGGGTCAAGGAGTGGAACCCGACCGAGGCCCTGGCCATCGTCGAGAACGCCCTGACCGCCAACGACAACAAGATCGATGGCATCGTCGCCTCCAACGATGCCACCGCCGGTGGCGCCATCCAGGCCCTGGCGGCGCAGAAGCTGGCCGGCAAGGTCGCCGTGTCCGGCCAGGATGCCGACCTCGCCGCCATCAAGCGGGTGATCGCCGGCACCCAGACCATGACCGTCTACAAGCCGCTCAAGCTGATCGCCTCCGAGGCGGCCAAGTTGTCGGTGCAGCTGGTGCGCGGCGAGAAGCCGGGCTTCAACTCCAGCTACGACAACGGCACCAAGAAGGTCGATACCCTGCTGCTCACGCCGACCGAGCTGACCAAGGCCAACGTCGACCTGCTGGTCAAGGATGGCTTCTACACCCAGGCCCAGATCGACGGCAAATAACCACTGGCCACCGGCTGGCCGCCTGACGCCTGGCGTCGGGCGGCTTCTGGGCGAGGAGCGGCCATGGCCGACTATCTGCTGGAAATGCACGGCATCGCCAAGAGCTTTGGCGGGGTGCGGGCACTGGATGGCATCGATCTCAAGGTGCGTCCGGGCGAATGCGTAGGGCTGTGCGGCGAGAACGGCGCCGGCAAGTCCACCCTGATGAAGGTGCTCTCGGCGGTCTATCCCCACGGTACCTGGGAAGGCGAGATCCGTTGGGACGGGCGGCCCCTGGAGGCCCATTCCATCGCCGAGTCCGAAGCGGCCGGCATCGTCATCATCCACCAGGAACTGACCCTGGTCCCCGATCTGTCGGTGGCCGAGAACATCTTCATGGGCCACGAGCCACGCCGCTTCGGCGGGCGGCTGGACTACCCCACCATGCTGCAGCGCTCGGCCGAGCTGATGCGCCGGCTCAAGGTGCCGGACATGAACGTGGCCCTGCCGGTGTCCCAGTACGGCGGCGGCCTGCAGCAACTGGTGGAGATCGCCAAGGCGCTGAACAAGAACGCCCGGCTGTTGATCCTCGACGAACCGACCTCGGCGCTCACCACCTCCGAGATCGCCGTGCTGCTGGACATCATCCGCGACCTCAAGGCGCAAGGCGTCGCCTGCGTCTACATCTCGCACAAGCTCGACGAGGTGGCGGCCATCTGCGACACCATCACGGTGATCCGCGATGGCAAGCACATCGCCACCACGCCCATGGCCGAGATGGACATCGACCGCATCATCACCCAGATGGTCGGCCGCGCCATGACCAACCTCTATCCGCAGATCCCCCACGAGATCGGCGAGGTAATCTTCGAGGCGCGCCACTTCACCTGCCTGGATGTCGACAACCCCCAGCGCAAGCGCGTCGACGACGTCTCCTTCGCGGTGCGCAGCGGCGAGATCCTCGGCATCGCCGGGCTGGTGGGCGCCGGGCGCACCGAGCTGGTCTCGGCCATCTTCGGTGCCTACGACGGCCGCTACGAGGGCGAGGTCTGGCTCAATGGCCAGCGCATCGACACCCGCACCCCGCTGAAATCCATCCGCGCCGGCCTCTGCCTGGTGCCGGAGGATCGCAAGCGCCAGGGCATCATCCCCGACCTGGGCGTGGGCTCGAACATCACCCTCACGGTGCTGGACCGCTTCGCCCATCTCAGTCGCATCGACGGCGAGGCGGAACTGTCCTGCATCGATACCGAGATCGCCCGGCTGCAACTCAAGACCAGCAGCCCCTTCCTGCCCATCACCGGTCTTTCCGGGGGTAACCAGCAGAAGGCGGTGCTCTCCAAGATGCTGCTGGCCCGGCCCAAGGTGCTGATCCTCGATGAACCCACCCGCGGCGTCGACGTCGGCGCCAAGTTCGAGATCTATCGCCTGATCGGCCTGCTGGCCGCCGAGGGCGTGGCCATCGTCATGGTCTCCTCGGAGCTGGCCGAGGTGCTCGGCGTCTCCGATCGGGTACTGGTGCTCGGCGAAGGCCGGCTGCGCGGCGATTTCCCCAACGAGAATCTGACCCAGGAGCGGGTACTGGCCGCCGCCCTGGGCACCACCGAACGGGCGGTCGCCCAAGCCCGGGAGCACTTCTGATGCACGCCGTGAAACAGCTGTTCACCCGTTACAAGATGCTCGCCCTGCTGATCGCCGTGGCCCTGATCTGGCTGTTCTTCAGCTGGCAGACCGAGGGCGGCTTCGTCACCCCGCGCAACCTGTCCAACCTGCTGCGGCAGATGTCCATCACCGGTATCCTCGCCTGCGGCATGGTGCTGGTGATCATCGCCGGCGAGATCGACCTCTCGGTGGGCTCGCAACTCGGCCTGCTCGGCGGGGTGGCGGCGATACTCGACGTCACCTACCACGTGCCGCTGCCGATCACCTTGCTGGCGGTGGCCGCCGGTGGCCTGCTGATCGGCCTGGTCAACGGCTACCTGAGCGCCTATCGCGGGATACCGTCGTTCATCGTCGGTCTTGGCGGCATGCTGGCCTTTCGCGGCGTGCTGCTCGGCCTCACCGGCGGCGTCACCGTCGCCCCGGTGTCGCCGGAACTGGTCTACCTCGGCCAGGGCTACCTGCCGCCGCTGGTGGGCGTGGTGCTGGGCTGCGTGCTGTTCGCCGTGGCCGTCGTGCTCACCTGGCGCCAGCGCAGCAAGCGCAAGGCGCTGGACCTGAGCCTGGCGCCGCTGTGGCGCGATGTGCTGCGGGTGGTGGTGATCGGCGTGGTGCTGGTGGCCTTCATCCAGACCCTCAACCGCTACGACGGCATTCCGGTGCCGGTGCTGATCCTGCTGGTGCTGCTCGGGGTGTTCAGCTACATCACCAGCCAGACGGTGTTCGGCCGGCGCATCTACGCGGTGGGCAGCAACCTGGAAGCCACCCGGCTCTCGGGTATCAACGTCCAGGCGATCAAGCTGGGTATCTTCGGCCTCATGGGGGTGATGTGCGCCCTGGCCGGCCTGGTCAACACCGCCCGCCTGGCCGCCGGCTCGCCGTCGGCCGGTACCATGGGCGAACTGGACGCCATCGCCGCCTGCTTCATCGGCGGCACCTCCATGCGCGGCGGCTCGGGCACCGTCTACGGCGCCCTGCTCGGCGCCCTGGTGATCGCCAGCCTGGACAACGGCATGTCGATGCTCGACGTGGACAGCTACTGGCAGATGATCGTCAAGGGCGGCATCCTGGTCCTGGCCGTCTGGGTCGACGTCAGCACCCGCACCAGCCGGCGCTGAGCGGCCCCAGTGAGGTAGGGTGGAAAACCGCGCAGCGTTTTCCACCCGTTGGCACCCTGCTTGGTCCCGGATGAGGCTGTGCCGTCATCCAGGCTACGAGTGCTGCCAGGGTTGCTGCCGGTGGCTGAGGCCGCACCGTCAGCCGTGCGACGCATCCAGTCACCATTCTTGACCACCCCCTCTCCCTCTGGGAGGGGGCTGGGGTGAGGAAGCCTGGCCAGCAGCGGCAATCGCGGCGATGGAGGTCCGCCGCTGCGGCCGCTCCGACAGCTGGCCTAAATCCTAGGAGCGGTCCAGGGCCGCGATCAGCCGGACTGTAGCGTGGAAAACCGCGCAGCGTTTTCCACCTTGTTCCACCTTGAGCCCCGGTGGATGAGGCTGCGCCGTCATCCACCCTAGGGGTTGCCGCCAGGCTCAGCGTCTCGCCTTGGCCACCATCCCGGTATGCCTCAGGGTCAGCGCCAGGAAGACGATGGCCAGCACGCAGGAGCCGATCAGCAGCATGAAGCCACCGTCCCAGCCGAAGTGGTCCACGGTGTAGCCGACCAGGGCGTTGGCCGCCACCGAGCCGCCCAGGTAGCCGAACAGTCCGGTGAAGCCCGCGGCGGTACCGGCGGCTTTCTTGGGTACCAGCTCCAGTGCCTGCAGGCCGATCAGCATCACCGGGCCGTAGATCAGGAAGCCGATACTGACCAGGGCGGCCAGGTCGACGCCAGGGTTGCCTTCCGGGTTCAGCCAGTAGACCAGGGTGGCGACCAGCACGCCGAGCATGAAGACCACGCCGGTGGCGCCGCGATTGCCGCGGAACAGCTTGTCCGAGAGCCACCCGCAGAGCAGGGTGCCGGGGATGCCCGCCCACTCGTAGAAGAAGTAGGCCCAGGACGTCTTGTCCACCGAGAAGTGCTTGGCTTCCTTGAGGTAGGTGGGCGCCCAGTCGAGCACGCCATAGCGCAGCAGGTAGACGAAGACGTTGGCCAGGGCGATGTACCAGAGCAGGCGATTCTTCAGCACGTACTCGACGAAGATCTCCTTGGTGGAGAATTCGCGCTCGTGGCCTTCGCTGTAGCCCTCGGGGAAGTCCTGCTTCCAGTGCTCCACCGACGGCAGGCCGCAGGACTGCGGCGTGTCTCTCATGGCGACGAAGGCGAATACCGCCACGGCCAGGGCCACCACCGCCGGGACGTAGAAGGCCGAGTGCCAGTCGTTGAACCAGAACAGGCCGAGCAGGAACAGCGGACCGATCAGGCCGCCGCCGACGTTGTGGGCGACGTTCCACACCGAGACCACGCCGCCACGCTCCTTCTGCGACCACCAGTGCACCATGGTGCGACCGCTGGGCGGCCAGCCCATGCCCTGGAACCAGCCATTGAGGAACAGCAGCACGAACATGACGGTGACGCTGGACGTGGCCCAGGGCGCGAATCCGAACAGCAGCATCACCAGCGCCGAAAGCACCAGGCCGGCGGGCAGGAAGTAACGGGGATTGGAGCGGTCCGAGACCAGGCCCATGAGGAACTTTGACAGGCCGTAGGCGATGGCCACCGCCGAGAGCGCCACCCCCAGCTCGCCGCGACTGTAGCCTTGCTCCACCAGGTAGGGCATGGCCAGTGAGAAGTTCTTGCGTAGCAGATAGTAGCCGGCGTAGCCGATGAAGATCCCGGCGAAGATCTGCCAGCGGAGACGGCGGTAGACGGGGTCGATGCGATCGGCGGGCAGCGGCGGGCGATGCGCCGCGGGGGCGAAGATTCCAAGCATGGGAGCCTCGATATTGTTATAGGTATTAATCGAAAACGAACATTCCGGGTTCGTTTTCGAATATTACAAGGATATGACAGCCGGTACAGGCTTTTCCGCCCTGTGGCGGCGAGCGCCGGGTTTCCCCTTGATCTGCGCGGGTTGCGGGCCTAGGGTGGCGCGTCTTCGCCGCCGTTTTTCGCGAGTCACCATGCCTGCCTGGAAAGTCCTGTATTCCCGCGTCCTGACCCTGGTCACCGCGCTGTTCGAGCGTTACCCCCGCCTCATCGCCCTGGCCGGCTTCATCTCGGGGATCTGCAGCTTCCTGCTGGTGGACCGGCAGAAGGGCTTCGCTCCGGTGATGGCGGTGGTGATGCTGGCGAGCTGGGTCTGGCTGATGCTGGAAAACGTGCTCCGCGGCTGGGTCAGTCGGCGCTTCGGCTGGGAACTCCCGCCGCCGCTGCTGCGCTATGCCACCCAGCTGATCCACCAGGAAAGCCTGTTCTTCTGCCTGCCGTTCTTCGCCATCACCACGGCCTGGAACAGCGGCCAGGCGCTGTTCACCGGACTGCTCGGCGCCGCCGCCCTGGTGTCCATCATCGATCCGCTGTACTACAAGGCCCTGGCGCCGCGGCGCTGGGTGTTCCTCAGCTACCACACGGTGACCCTGTTCGCGGTGCTGCTCACCGCGCTGCCGATCATCCTGCACCTGACCACCACCCAGAGCTACGAACTGGCCCTGGGCGTCGCCGTGCTGCTGTCCTTTCCCAGCCTGGCGGTGGCCTTCCGGGTGCGCCTGGGCTGGCGCTGGCTGGGCCTGCTGGGCCTGTGCCTGGCCATCGGCGCCTTCGGCTGGCTGGGCCGCGCCTGGGTGCCGCCGGCCACCCTGTGGCTGACCGACATGGGCATGAGCACCAACTTCGACAGCCTCAAGCGCCAGCCGGGCGATGCGGTCAAGAGCCTGAGCGTCACCCAGCTGCGCGCCCAGGGACTCTATGCCTTCACCGCCATCAACGCGCCGCGCGGCCTCAACGAGCGCATCTATCACGTCTGGCGCCATGCCGGTCAGGAAGTCGATCGTATTCCCCTGGATATCAGCGGCGGCCGCGAGGCGGGCTATCGCGCCTGGACCCACAAGCAGAACTTCCCCGGCGACGTGAGCGGCCGTTGGCAGGTGCAGGTGGTGACGGACGTCGGCCAGGTGATCGGAACCCTCAGGTTCGAGGTGACCCCTTGAGCCCCGCTGGCTATGCTGCAGCCATCCACCCTCGAGGAATCGCCGTGAAAGCTGTCGCTGCCATTTTGTTGTCCTTCTGCCTGGCGCTGCATGCCTGGGCCGAGGAGAAAAAGGACGAGAAGAAGGAAGGGGAGGCCCCCAAGACCGAGTTCTACAACCTGACCCCCGCGTTGGTCGGCAACTACGGCAGTGGCCCCAAGCTCAAGTACTACAAGGCCGACATCGCCCTGATGATGACCGGCAAGGAGGCCAAGGAAAGGGTCGAGTTCCACGAGCCGCTGATCCGCAACCAGCTGGTGATGCTGTTCGCCCAGCAGACCGACGAGACCCTGGCGGGGGTCGAGGCCCGCGAGAAGCTGCGCCAGGAAGCGCTCAAGCAGGTGCAGAGCGTGGTCAACCAGGAGGAGGGTAAGCCCCTGGTGGAAGACCTGCTGTTCAACAACCTGATCATCCAGCCCTGACGCGGGCGGCGCTGATGATCGCTGCCCATTCCGCCGGGCCGACCGGCATCACCGAGAGCCGGTTGCCCTTGCGCAGCAGGGCGAAGTCGGCGAGTGCCGGCAGCTCGCGCAGGCGCGGCAAGGTCAGCACCCGGGGAAAGGCCTCGACGAAGGCGACCTGGCGTGCGGTCCAGGGATTGCTGTCGGCGCTGGCCTTGGGCGCATGGTAGGGACTCTCGGGGTCCAGCGCGGTCGGGTCGGCGAAGGCCGCGCCGACGATCCGGCCGATGCCGGCGATGCCCGGTTCGGCGCAACTCGAATGATGGAAGAAGAACAGCTCGTCGGGTGCCATGGCGCGCAGGAAGTTGCGCGCCTGGTAATTGCGCACGCCGTCCCAGCGCGCCTGTCCCAGGCGTTGCAGGTCGTGCAGCGAGAACTCATCCGGCTCGGATTTCAACAGCCAGCAGGCCACGTTTCGTCTCCTGACGAATGGAAGCCCGGGAGCTTCCAGGAAAGGGTCTGGTCGATTGCAAGGGGCGACCGCTTGTCGCAGAATGCCGCGCATTCCGGATGAAGTCTGACCGTACGCGCTGAGCATAACAGGGCGACGTCCTGTCCTGCCCAAAGGTGCCAGCAAGGGGGTGGCCCAATTCGATGAAACGCAAACCTGATCTGTTGTGGGTGCTGGTCCTGATCTTCACCCTGGGTGTCGTCACCACCGGGTATACCCAGAGCTTCTGGGAGCAGCGCCAGAGCCAGCAGCAATACGCGCGCTACACCAGCGAAACACCGCCGGTGCGCTAGCCCCTCCCCGCGCGCTGGCCGTACCAGCCGCCATCGCTCACCACGGCCGCCATGGGCACGTCCCAGGCCGCCAGCGCCAGGCGCTCCACCTTCTGACACTCGTGGGCACAGCCGATCAGCCGCGGGCTGTGCCACTGCCGCCGGCGGGCCAGATAGGCCAGGTTGCGATCGTAAAAGCCCTTGCCCATGCCCAGGCGTCCGCCCTGGGGGTCGAAGCCCACCAGTGGCATCAGGATGAGATCCAGGGCCCAGGTCGACCGCCCCAGGCGCCGGTCCGGGCGCGGCTCGGCGATGCCGAATCTATTGCGGACCCAGGGCTCGCCGCGGCCGACCCGTTGAAAGATCATCGCCGTGCGCGGCCAGCGGGAGAGTACCGGCAGGTAGGTGGCCTTGCCCCGCCGCTGGGCGGCTTCGAGCAGCGGGCGTGGATCGATCTCGCCATCGCTGGGCAGATAGAAGGCGATATGCCGGGCACGCCGAAACAGCGGGTGCTGGGCGAGTCGCCGATAGAGCTGGCGGGCGGCCTGGCGTTGCTGAACGGGGGTGAGGGTGCGACGTCGCTGGCGCAGCAGCTTGCGCAGCGCGGGCCGACTGAGATCGGGGGAGGAGGGGGTGGTCATGGAAGAAATGAGCTCTCCGGAATGCCGCTGCCGGTGTAGCCCTTGAACCCTTGGTTCAAGGTGGGAGAAGTCGTAGACCTTTAGGCTTTCCGCCGTAGCGGACATGCACACCAGTCTTACGAGCAACCCCCGGGGTGTTGCTTATCGGCTCGGGGACATGACCGACTGGCGCACACACCAGAGAGTAGCTCCAGTATACGCCCCTGAGCCGGGATGCAAACCCCCGGCTATCCCCGGCCACCGCGCCGGGCGGCCGGCTGGACGGTCAGGCGGTGGTGTCGTGTTCGGTGATCAGGGCGCGATCAACGCGATCCAGCAGGTCCCTGACCCGCTCGCGGGTGCTGCTCACCTCCAGGCTGACGTCATCCTGGCGATGCAGCAATTCGTGGGTGATGTTGAGGGCGGCCATCACGGCCACGCGGTCGGCGCCGATGACCTTGCCGCTGGCGCGGATCTCGCGCATCTTGCCGTCCAGGTAGCGCGCGGTGCTCTCCAGGTTGGCACGCTCGTCGGCGGGACAACTGATGCGATATTCCTTTTCCAGTATCTGGACGGTCACGGTCTCGATGCTCATGAGTCCTGCTCCAAGGCTTTCAGGCGTAAAATCATCGCTTCGACCTTCGATCTGGCCAATTCGTTCTTCTCGATCAGTTCGGCGCGCTCCTGGCGCCAGCTGCGCTCGCTGTGGCGCAATTGCTGATTCTGCCGCTGGAGCTCTTCGAGGCGCAGGAGCAGGCGCTCCACACGGTCACCGAGGGCGTCCAGATCGGCGTCGAGGGGCGTGTCGCGAGACTCGCGCATGAGGGCTACAGCTCCAGAAGGGTGCAACGAGATTGGCCGCCGGCGGGGTCAGCGCGTAGGATAAGGCTTCATTCTAGCCAGCGCCTCACCTCGACGCCATGTCCAGCTCAGCATCCGCCTACGCCGCCTTCGCCACCCTGCTCGCCGAGGCCGCCCTGCCGGTCTCGCCCGCCGAACTCCACGGTCACCTGCTCGGGCGGGTCTGTGGCGGCGCGGGCTTCGACGAGAACGACTGGCTGGCCGCGGCCAGCGAGCTGCTCGGCGGGGCGCCGAGCGAGCGCCTGCAGGCGGCGCTCTCGGGGCTGCTCGGCATGGTGCAGCAGGAATTCGCCGGCCAGCAGGTGGCCCTGGTGCTGCTGCTGCCGCCGGACGAAGTCCCTCTCGCCGAGCGTACCGCGGCCCTCGGCCAGTGGTGCCAGGGCTTCCTGGCCGGCTTCGGTCTCTCGGGGCGTACCGGCGAGGTCTCCGGGGAGGCCCGCGAGGTGCTCGAGGACCTGGCCGCCATTGCCCAGATCCAGGAGCCGGCCGAGGAAGGCGAAGAGGGCGAGAACGACTTCATGGAAGTCACCGAGTACCTGCGCGTGGCGCCCCTGCTGCTCTATGGCGAGTACGGTCGCGGCCCCATTCCCGAACCGGCTCCCGTGGTGCACTGAGCGGCCATGCCGCGGATCCACAAGGCTGAATTCGCCCGGCGCCGGCGCGCGCTGATGGCCGAGATCGGCCATGGCGGCATCGCCTTGCTGCCGGCCGCGCCGGTGTGCCTGCGCAATCGCGACATCGAGCAGCCCTACCGCCAGGACAGCGATTTCCAGTACCTCACCGGCTTTCCCGAGCCCGAGGCCCTGGCCGTGCTGATTCCGGGTCGCGCCCATGGCGAATACTTGCTGTTCTGCCGCGAGCGGGACGCCGAGCTGGAGCGCTGGGAAGGCCGGCGCGCCGGCCAGGAAGGAGCACTGGCCGACTATGGCGCGGACGACGCCTTTCCCATCGGCGACCTGGACGACATCCTGCCCGGCCTGCTGGAAGGTCGCGAGCGGGTCTACTACGCCATGGGTGCCCACCCGGAATTCGAGCGGCAACTGCTCAACTGGATCGAGCTGATCCGCGCCAAGGCCGACCAGGGCGCCTCGCCGCCGCGGGAGCTCCTGGCGCTGGATACCCTGCTGCACGACAGCCGGCTGTACAAGTCGGCCGCCGAGGTGCGGCTGCTCAAGGCCGCCGCCGAGCTGACCTGCGCCGCCCACCTGCGCGCCATGCAGGCTTGCCGCCCGGGCCTGCGCGAATATCACCTGGAGGCGGAGCTGGACTACTGCTTCCGCCAGGGTGGGGCACGGCTGGCGGCCTATGGCTCCATCGTCGCGGCCGGTGCCAATGCCTGCGTCATGCACTACCAGGCCAACGATGCCCCCCTGCGTGACGGCGAGCTGGTGTTGATCGATGCCGGTTGCGAGCTGGACTGCTATGCCAGCGACGTGACCCGCACCTTTCCGGTCAATGGCCGTTTCTCGCCCGAGCAGCGGCAGCTGTACGACATCGTGCTGGAGGCCAACCAGGCCGCCATCGCCTGCGTGGCGCCGGGACGCCACTGGAACGAACCCCACGAGGCCACGGTCAGGGTGATCACCGCGGGGCTGCTGGCCCTGGGTCTGCTCCAGGGCGAGCTGGAGGAACTGATCGACACCGGCGCCTGCCGTGACTTCTACATGCACCGCGCCGGCCATTGGCTCGGACTGGATGTGCACGATGTCGGCGAATACCGCATCGGCGACCAGTGGCGGATGCTGGAACCGGGCATGGTATTGACCGTGGAGCCCGGCCTGTACATCCCGGCGGATGCCGAGGTACCGCGCAAATGGCGCGGCCTGGGCATCCGCATCGAGGACGAAGTGCTGGTGACGCGCAGCGGTTGCGAGGTGCTGACCGCCGGCCTGCCCAAGGCGGCCGCGGAGATCGAAGGCTTGATGGCGGCCGCGCGCGACCGCCGGGAGAACGCTCATGCAACGTCCTGATATCGCCATCATCGGTGGCGGCCTGGTGGGTGCCAGCCTGGCGCTGGCCCTGCAGGCCGGCGCCAAGGCGCGCGGCTGGCGCATCCTGCTGGTGGAGCCCTTCGCTCCCGGCGATACCTACCAGCCCAGCTACGACGCCCGCTCCTCGGCGCTGTCCTACGGCTCGCGACTGATCTACCAGCGGCTGGGCGTTTGGGACGCCCTGGCCGAGCATGCCGAGGCGATCGGCGAGATCCAGGTGTCCGACCAGGGCCGCTTCGGCGTGACCCGGTTGCTCGCCCGCGACGAGAACCTGCCGGCGCTGGGCTATGTGGTGGAGAACGCCTGGATCGGCCAGGTGCTCTGGCAGGCGCTGGATCGCGAGGTGGTGGACTGGCGCTGCCCGGCCGAGGTGCGCCAGCTGACCGCCCTGGCCGACGGCTATCGCCTGGAACTGGACGACGGCGCGACCCTGGAGTGCGGCCTGGCAGTGGTCGCCGATGGCGGCCGCTCGGCGTTGCGCGAGTCCTTGGGCATCGAGGTGCGCCGTACGCTCTACGAGCAGACCGCGCTGATCGCCAACGTCTCCACCAACCTCGGCCATGGCGGGCGCGCCTTCGAGCGCTTCACGCCCCATGGTCCCCTGGCGCTGTTGCCCCTGCCGGGGCAGCGCAGCGCCCTGGTCTGGACCCAGCCCGACGGCGAGGCCCTGCGGCTGCAGCAGGCGCCGGAGGCCGTGTTCCTCGCCGAACTGCAGCAGGCGGTGGGCTATCGGCTGGGCAGCTTCACCCAGGTCGGTATCCGGCATGCCTATCCGCTGACCCTGCTGGAGGCCGCCGAGCAGGTGCGTCCCCACCTGGTGGTGCTGGGTAACGCCGCCCACAGCCTGCATCCCATCGCCGGCCAGGGCTTCAACCTGTCGCTGCGCGACGTCGACAGCCTGGCCGAATGCCTGCTGGAGAGCGCCACGGCGCCCGGCGACTTCGCCGTCCTGCAGGACTATCTGCAGCGCCAGCGCCTGGACCAGCAACTGACCATCGGCTTTTCCGATCGCATCACCCGGCTGTTTTCCAACAGCCGGCCCTGGCTGAGTGCCGGACGCAACCTGGGCCTGGTCGGCCTGGAGCTGTGCCCGCCGGCCAAGAGTGCCTTCGCCCGCCAGGCCATGGGCCTGGGTACCCGTCCCTGACCTGCGAGGAGAAACGAGCATGCTGACCCATGCGGATCTGGTGATCGTCGGTGCCGGCATGGTTGGCAGCGCCCTGGCCCTGGCCCTGGCCGACAGCGGCCTGTCGGTGGTGCTGCTCGACCGCGGCCCGCTTACCCCCGGGGCGGTCGAGAGCGACCTGCCCTTCGAACCCCGGGTCAGCGCCCTGTCGCTGGCCAGCCAGCGCATCCTGCAGCGCCTCGGTGTCTGGGACGGCATCCTGGCGCGGCGTGTCAGCCCCTACCAGGCCATGCACGTCTGGGACGGCTCCGGCACCGGCGCCGTGCACTTCGATGCGGCCAGCGTGCATGCCGAGGTGCTCGGCCACATCGTCGAGAATCGCGTGGTGCAGGATGCCCTGCTCGAGCGCCTGGCCGCGGCCAACGTCCTGCTCCTGCCGGAGGCACGGCTGGAATTGCTGCGCCGCTCCGGCGACCAGTGGCTGGTGCAACTGGCCGGGGATCGGCAGATCCGCGCGCCACTGGTGGTGGCCGCCGATGGCGCCACCTCGGCGGTGCGCCGCCTGGCCGGGCTGGAGACCCGCGAGTGGGATTACCTGCACCACGCCATCGTTACCAGCGTGCGCTGCGCCGAGTCGCACCAGCGCACCGCCTGGCAGAGATTCACCGACGACGGCCCCCTGGCTTTCCTGCCGCTGGACCGCGGCGGCGATACCCACTGGTGCTCCATCGTCTGGTCCTGCACGCCCAAGCAGGGCGAGCGGCTGATGGCCATGGACGACGCCACCTTCTGCCAGGCCCTGGGCGAGGCTTTCGAACAGCGTCTGGGTCAGGTGGAATGCAGCGACACGCGGCTGTGCATCCCGTTGCGCCAGCGGCACGCCAAGCGCTACGTGGAACCCGGCCTGGCGCTGATCGGCGATGCCGCCCACGTCATCCATCCGCTGGCCGGCCAGGGCGTCAACCTGGGCTTTCTCGACGCCGCGGTGCTGGCCGAGGAATTGCGTCATGCCCAGGCGCGCGGTGAATCCATCGCCGAGCAGCGAGTGCTGGAACGCTACGAACGCCGCCGTATGCCGCACAACCTGGCGATGATGGCGGCCATGGAGGGCTTCCAGCGGCTGTTCCAGGACGACCGCCTGCCGCTGCGCTGGCTGCGCAACGCCGCGCTCAAGCAGGTGGATCGCCATTTCGAGGCCAAGGCGCTGTTCGTCCGCCGTGCCCTGGGCTTGTCCGGCGATGTGCCGGAGCTGGCGCGGGTGGTGGCCTAGACGAGGTCCAGGGACTATTCACGCGGATAGCTTCAGGGAAGCGCGATGCTCCCCTGCGTCGCTTCAGGCCTGGCGGGGGCCTGGGTGCCCAATTGCAGGAACACGCCCCCCAAGGCGCAACCGGCCATCAGAAAGAAACAGGAGACGTAGCCGCCGAGGCTGCTCCAGCCGCCGCCCGCGCTGATCAGCCAGCCCATCAGTACTGGCGCGATGCCGCCGCCGATGAACATGGCCGTGGTGATGATGCCGTTGGCGGTGGAGGTGGCCGACGGCAAGGCAGCATCCGAGGCGACTGCGTAGTAGATCGGCCAGACGGCGTTGGCCACCAGGCCGAACAGCAGTTGCACCAGGATGATCAGGGTGATGCTGCTGGCGAAGTAAAAGGCGCCGACACTGGCGGCCATCCACAGGCCGCAGATGATCAGGGTGATCTTGCGCCCGATGATATCGGAGAGGGTCGGCCAGATCAGTTGGCCGAGGATGCCGGTGAGGGCGAACACCACGCTGAGCCCGGCGGACTCGGCCAGCGACAGCTGGGCGATGTTGTACAGGTACGCTGGCAGGACGATATTGATACCCATGTACACCACCTGGGTCAGGAGGGTGTTGCCGGCGGTGAGGGCAATGTTGCGGTTGCCAAGGGTCGCGGTGAAGGTTCGCCATGCATGGCCCTTGGCGACCTGGCCGCTCGGCGTGAGCTCGGGCGGAGTCAGGCCCTTGGCGGCGATGTCCACGTAGAGGGCGGTGATGCGCTCCGCCGTGGAGTAGCGTGACCAGAACAGCATCAGCGGGATGGCAACGATGAAGGCGAAGAAGAACACGTAGCGCCAGTTGTCTTCGCCGAAGGTGCTGAGCACGAAGCTGGCCACCAGACCGCTGAGCAGTGCACCGATTGGATAGCCGGTGTGGTGGGCACCGAGGGCAAAGCCGCGACGCTCCGCCGGCCACCATTCCGCGGTGTTGCTCACGCCGACCGGTTCACCCCAGCCGGCGCCCAGGTTCACGCCGATGCGCAGGGCGACGAAGCTGGTCAGGCCGTGGCTCAGGGCCTTGAAGCCGGAGAGGAAGGAGAGGGCGGTGTAGCCCAGCACCAGGGGGACCTGGAATCGTGCACGCTTCCAGCCGGCGCCATAGCGATCGCTCCACATCGCCCCCGGAATGTCCAGCAGGGCCAAGGCCAGCATGATCAGGGTGGCGATGGTGCCCCAGTCGTCGGGGCTGAGGTCGAAGTGCTGGGAAATGGTCGGTCCCAGGCGCAGGACGATCTCGCGGTCATAGGCGTTGAGAATCCAGATTAGCCAGCAGACCAGCAGAGAAACCCAGGAATAGCGATGGATCTGGCGCAGCGAAACCTTGTGTGCGGTAGGCATGAGAGTGCTCCAGGCGCCAGCTCGGCGCCCTGTCAGAACCTGCAGGGTTTGGAAGCGGTGGGTGGGGCGTCAGGCGGCGAAGCGTCGCTCCGCTAGGCCGCGAATGCCCAGGCCGTGGACGGCAAACAGCGCACCACGCAATGGGCCGTCACCCGGAAAGCGCGGCAGTGGCGGCCGGGCCATGGAAGTAACGTAGAGGACGTCCAACTCGGGTCCGCCGAACATGACGCTGGTGACCTTCTTCACCGGCATCTCGATGATCCGGTCAACCTCGCCGTCCGGGGCGTAGCGCACCAGCTGGCCGGCATATACCAGCGCCTGCCAGAGGTAGCCCTCGGCATCCACGGTGGCGCCATCCGCGGCGCCGCCGCCTGAGGTGTCGATGCGATTGCGGGTCCGGCGCGGGCCGACCGCGCCGGTGGCGGCGTCGTAGGCGTAGGCCCACTGCTCGCCGGTCCAGGTGTCAGTGAAGTAGAGCGTACGGCCGTCCGGGCTCCAACAGGGGCCATTGGAGCAGATGATGCCCTCGTCGAGGACGTGCAGCGACAGGTCCGGGTCCAGCCGGTAGAGCCGGCCCGAGGCGCTTTCCTCGCGGGTGTCCATGGAGCCGAAGACGAAGCGTCCCTGGCGATCCACCTTGCCGTCGTTGAGGCGATTGTGTGGCAGGTGCGGCTCGGGGGCGTGGATGAGGGTCAGCTCGCCGCTGGCCAGGTCCAGGTCATGCACGCCGTCCTGCAGCGCCACCAGGGCGCGGTCGCCATCGCGCCGCAGGGCCATGGAGCCGATCTTCTGGCCAACGTCCCAGGCACGCAGTTCGCGGCCGTCGGCGGTGCAGCGCAGGATGCGGCCGTCGAAGCTGTCCAGCCAGTACAGGCGCTGCTGTTCCACGTCCCACAGCGGCCCTTCGCCAAGCGTGGTCTTGAGGTCGGCAACGATCTCGATACGCATGATGTTTCCCTCTCTGTTGTTGTTTTGCGGGAAGCGCGGTCTGATGGGCGGGCTAGAAGTCGACGGCGTTGCGTCCCTTCAGCCCCAGCAGTTCACGGGCTTCGTCGGGGCTGGCGACGCGGCCGCCGAGGGCTTCGACCACCGTGCGGATGCGCCGGACCTGGTCGGCATTGGAAGCAGCCAGCTTGCCGGGGCCGTCCCACAGCGAGTCCTCGAGACCCACCCGAGCATTGCCCCCCATGGCCAGGCCCATGGTCGCCAGCGGTATCTGGTTGCGCCCGGCGCCGAGCACCGACCAGAGATAGTCCGCGCCGAACAGGCGATCGGCGGTGCGGCGCATCTGCATCAGGTCCTCGGGATGACCACCGATGCCACCGCGCAGGCCTAACACCGACTGGATGAACAGGGGGCGCGGCAGCAACCCGCGCTCAAGGAAGTGGGCGGCCGTGTAGAGGTGGCCGATGTCGTAGCACTCGATCTCGAAGCGGGTGTGGTTCTCACGACAGGCTTCGAGGATATGGGCGATGTCGCGGAAGGTGTTGCGGAAGATACGGTCGTCACTCTCCTCGAGGTAGGGACGTTCCCACGCGTGCTGGAAGTCCTTGAAGCGACCGAGCATCTCGTAGAGACCGAAGTTCATCGAACCCATGTTCAGCGACGCCAGCTCCGGTTTGAGTTGCAGAGCCGGTTGCAGGCGTTCCTCCACGCCCATGGTCGGCGCGCCGCCGGTAGTGAGATTGATGATGACGTCGCTTTCCCGCTTGATGCGCGGCAGGAAACGCCGGAACAGCTGCGGATCCTGCACCGGTCGGCCATCCTCGGGATCGCGGGCATGCAGGTGGACGATGGCGGCGCCGGCCGCCGCAGCACCCAGGGCGGCCTCGGCGATCTGCTCGGGAGTGACCGGCAGATGCGGCGACATGGATGGGGTATGGATGGCACCGGTGACGGCGCAGGTGATGATGATGGGGCGAGTTTGGGCCATGACGCGGGTTTCCTGTGCTTGTTGTTGTGGAAACGCTGGGGCTTCAGAGGTATTCGACGTTGCCGTCCACGCTGATCGCCTGGCCGGTGACGTTGCGTGCCGCTGGCGAACAGAGGAACAGCGCCATGGCGGCGACATCCTCGGCAGTCACCATGCGTCCCAGGGAAATCTTCTTCAGGTACTCCTCGCGCATCTCGGCTTCCGGCAGGCCGAGCTGCTCGGCACGGGCGCAGATCACGCCATCCATGCGTGGCCCCTCGACGATGCCCGGGAGCAGGGCGTTGACGCGGATATCGGCGGCGCCCAGTTCGGCGGCCAGGGACTTCATCATGCCGACGATGGCCCACTTAGTCGCGGCGTAGGGGGTACGCCAGGCGTAGCCCAGGCGCCCGGCCACGGAGGCGATCTGCAACAGGTGGCCGTGGGGCGACTCCCGCAGCAGGGGCACGGCGTGGTGAGCAAAGCGGTACTGGGCGGTGAGGTTGATGTCCAGGGTGCGCTGCCAGTCGGCTTCGTCGATCTCGTCGATCCCGGCGGTGGGGCCGGCAATGCCGGCATTGTTGACCAGTACGTCGAGGCCGTTCCAGCGGTCGCGCTGCACGGCGAAGACCTGGGCGACGTCGCCAGCCACGGCGACATCGGCGCGGGTGGCGAGGGCGGTGGGGTGACGTTCGCGAAAGGCCGCCAGGGCGCTCTCGCTGACGTCGCAGACATGGACCTGGGCGCCGGCCTCGAGGTAGGCCACGGCCAGGGCTTCGCCGATGCCAGCGGCACCGCCGGAGATCAGTACCCGCAGGTTGGGGTAGGGAAGGAGTCGATTAAGTACGCTCATGCGCGTTTGCCTCCGTGGGTCTGGGACTGTTCGCGCTGGGCCAGCAGGCGCCCGAGGGAGTCGGCCGCCTGCATGATGTCGTCCGCTACCGCGGCCCGGGCCGCGGCGCCATCGCGGGCTTCCAGGGCCGCGAGGATGCGCGCGTGGGCTTCCATGGAGCGGTCGAGGTGGGCCGGCTCGGGTGCCACCAGGGCAAAGCAGGGGCCCATGTGCAGCCAGAAGGTCTCCACCGCGGCGACGATCAGTTCGGCACGGGCCACTGCGTAGATGCGCCGGTGGAACGCGAAATTGGTCCAGAGGTAGCGTGGTACGTCCTGGCTATCCACGGCCTGCTGCATCGCTTGGTAGATGTCCTCGATCTGCGCGAGATCGCCGACCTCCAGGCGCTGGATACAGCGTTCCGCCAGCAGTCCTTCCAGGGCTACCCGGGCATCGCGGATCTCGCGTAGGCGGGCCACCGTCATCATCGGTACCCGCAGCCGGGCGGTACCCGAGACCTCGAAGGCGTTTTCGGCGCTCAGCCGCTGCAGCGCCTCCCGTACCGGCATGGGGCTGGAGCCCAGGGCTTCGGCCAGGCCGCGAATGGTGAGCTTCTGGCCGGGTTGGAAGCGACCGCTCATCAAGGCCTCGCGCAGCTGGCGATAGACCTGTTCCTGCAGCGTGGCCCGAGCTACCTGGCGCAGGGCTGGAAAGGCAATAGGGGCGTCGGGCATGACCGGCTCCTTCTTGTTATGTGAGATGAAATATGTGATCACAAAAACACGCTGTCAAGTCGAAGTTGTCCGCGAGCCTGTGTGAGCGGTGAGCGGTTACCGAAGCGGGGTAGCCGTCGCGGGGCGACGGCCGTCGATCAGCGGATCTAGCCTCAGACCTCGTCGGCCGAACCGGCGAGCGCCAGCACCTGCTGCCGCCAGGACGCGTCACGAGGCAGGGCGAGGAAGTGCGGATTGAGGAAGGACTCGCGCATCTCGTAGGTGAGCGGCTGGCCGTCCAGGGTCAGCACTTCGCCGCCGGCGCCTTCCAGCACGCCCTGGGCGGCGGCGGTGTCCCACTGGGAGGTGGGCGCCAGGCGCGGATAGAAGTCGGCTTTGCCCTCGGCGAGTAGGCAGAACTTGAGCGAGCTGCCGACGCTGACCAGCTTGGGTTCGCCTACCGTATTGCCCAGTTCCTCCAGCAGCCGCTGCTGGGTCGGGCTACTGTGACGGCGACTGGCGACCACCGTGAACGCCTCTTCCGGCTGGCTGCGTACGCCGATCTCGATGCCATCCTCGCCCTGGATGCGGAAGGCGCCCAGTTCGCGTCCGCCGCTGAAGCAGACGTCCCGGGTCGGGATGCCGACCACGCCGAAGATCACCTGGCCACGCTCGACCAGGGCCACGTTGACGGTAAATTCCTCGCTGCCATCGATGAATTCCTTGGTGCCATCCAGGGGGTCGACCACCCACCAGACGTCCCAGGCGCTGCGCGCCGCGAAGGGGATGTCACAGGCCTCTTCCGACAGCACCGGCACGTCCGGCGTCAGGCGCGCCAAGCCCTCGGCCAGTACCCGGTGGGCGGCGAGGTCGGCAGCGGTCACCGGCGAGTCGTCGCTCTTCTGCCGCACCGCCACGTTCTGCCGCCAGAAGGGCAGGGTGGCCGCGCCGGCCTGGCGCACCAGGTCGATGACGTTGAGCACCAGGGGCGCGGTGATGGAAACGGGAGCCATCATGCCGGCAATTCTCCGCGTTGGGTGAGCAGGTCGCGCACCAGGTAAAGGGCGGCCAGGGCGCGGCCTTCGGAAAAGCGCGGATCCTGCACCAGTTGCGACAGCTCGCGCAGGTCGACGCTGCTGACCTCGATGGGTTCGGGTTCGTCCCCCGGCAGGCGCTCGGGATAGAGGTCACGCGCCAGCACCACGTGGATGCGCTGGCTCATGTAGCCGGGGCTCAGCGACAGGGCGGTGAGGTATTCCAGCCGATGGGCGCCGAAGCCGGCTTCTTCCTTGAGTTCGCGATTGGCGGCGTCGAGGATCTCTTCGCCCGGCTCCACCAGCCCCTTGGGCAGCGACAGCTCGTAGTCTTCCACGCCGCCGCAGTATTCCTCGATGAGCAGGGCGCGGGTGGCGTCCTGCAGGGCCACCACCATCACCGCGCCATGGCCGGTGCCCTTGTTGGCCAGGCGCTCGTAGGTGCGCTCCTCGCCGTTGGCGAAGCGCAGCTGCATCTCCTCGACGGTGAACAGACGGCTCTTGGCCACGATCTGCCGGGCGAGGACAGTGGGTTTCTGGCGCATGGACGGCTCCTGGGCTGGGCGGACGGGTATGATAACCCGCCTGTTATATGATCCGGAGTCACCATGACCCCTCTCGACTGGAGCCGTATCGACACCGTGTTGCTGGACATGGACGGCACCTTGCTCGACCTGCACTTCGACAACCATTTCTGGCTGGAGTACCTGCCGCAACGCTATGCCGAGCGCCATGGCCAGTCCCTGGCGCTGGCCAAGGCCGAGCTGGAGCCGCTGTTCCTCAGCCACCAGGGCAAGTTGACGTGGTACTGCCTGGACTTCTGGAGCGCCGAGCTGGGCTTTTCCATGCGCGAGCTCAAGGAAGAGATCGCCCACCTGATCGCCCTGCGGCCGGACGCCGATACCTTCCTGGCCGCGCTGCAGCGTGCCGGCAAGCGGGTGGCGCTGATCACCAATGCCCATCGCGATTCCCTGTCGCTGAAGCTGGAGCGTATCGAGCTGGCGCCTTATTTCGACCGGCTGATCAGCTCCCACGACTACGGTTTCCCCAAGGAAGAGCAGCAATTCTGGCACGCCCTGCAGGCCGACTTCGCCTTCGATCCGGCGCGCACCCTGTTCATCGACGACAATCTGCCGATCCTGCGCAGCGCCCGCGACTACGGGGTCGCTCACCTGCTGGCGATCCATGAGCCGGACAGCCGCCGCGGACCCAAGGACAGCGAGGAGTTCGACGCGGTGCGGGATTATCGGGAGATACTGCCGCAGTGACGACTGCCGCAGTGACTGCCACCCTCACCCCCGCCCTCTCCCAGGGGGCGAGGGGGCAGAGCGACCGGAGGTAACCAGTGGATATCAAGCAGCTGCGCTTTCTCATCGCCCTGGACGAGACGCGCCACTTCGGCCAGGCGGCGGCGCGCTGCCATGTGACCCAGCCGACCCTGTCCATGCGCCTGCGCGGCCTGGAGGACGAGCTGGGCGTGGAGCTGGTGCGGCGCGGCCAGCGTTTCGAGGGCTTCACCGAGGCCGGTCAGCGCATCCTCGCCTGGGCCCGCACCCTGATGGCCGCCCACGACGGCCTCTATGCCGAGGCCCAGGCCTTCCAGGGACAGCTGGTGGGGACCCTGAGGGTCGGCCTGGTACCGCTGGCCAGCTTCGACCCCATGCCGCTGCTCCAGCACCTGCGCCAGCTGCACCCCAAGCTGCATTTCCAGCTGCAGGTACTCAGCACCGAGCGCATCCTCGAGGCGGTGGCCAGCAATCGCCTGGAGCTAGGTATCTCCTACTTGGAGCACCTGGACCCGGCGCGTTTCGATAGTCTCACCCTGACCGAGACCCGCATGGGCCTGCTCTATGACGAGCGCCATTTCACCTTCGACCAGACGGCGCTGGATTGGCAGGCGGTGGCCGGGTTGCCGCTGGGCCTGCTCACCGGCGCCATGCATTTCCGCCAGTCGGTGGATCATGGCTTTCGCAGTCTCGGGCTGACGCCCCAGCCGGTGCTGGAGACCGATGCCGTCTACCTGCTGCTGCAGGCGGTCAACGCCGGGCTGTGCTGCGCCGTGGTGCCTCTCGCGGGCGGCTTCGACCGCCTGACGCCCCATGCCCGGTTGATTCCCATCGCTACCGCCCGCACCCTGACCCCCCTGGGGCTGCTCATTCGTCGGACCGAACCCCGACTGGCGGTCGCCGATGCCTGCTTCCAGGCGATCAAGGCGCTCTATGCCGAGAGTGATAGATAGAGCTTATCAAGACATTGGGCATAGCGATTAGACGCCCTGGGGCCTGCTGGTTAATCTTTGATCTGTGTCAAACCGCCGCAGGTCGTTTTCCGCCATGTCCCAGGATTCGCCAGATCCCGTCGCCCCGCTGCCCGCCGGCTATGCCTTCGCCGAGCTGGAGCAGCCTGCCGTGCGCGGCGAGCAGCCACTGGCCGAAGAGGTGGCGCTGGCCATCGCCTACAACGGCATTAGCCATGCGGTGATGATGGCGACGCCGGCCGACGTGGAAGACTACGTGGTCGGTTTCAGCCTCAGCGCCGGCATCGTCGACGCCATCGACGACATCTATGGCATCCAGGTGCGGCGCGTCGGCGAAGCCCTGAATGTCGACGTCGAGATCAGCAGCCGTACCTTCTGGGCGCTCAAGCAGCAGCGCCGCCAGCTGGCCGGCACCAGCGGTTGCGGCCTGTGCGGGGTCGAGGCCCTGGAGCAGGCGCTGCCGCAACTGGATCGGCTGCGCAAGGTGCCGCTGCCGCCGGCCGCCCACCTGCACGACCTGCGCCAGCGTATCGATGCCGCCCAGGACCTGGGCCAGCGCAGCGGCGCGGTGCATGCCGCGCTGTTCATCGACGGCCAGGGCGAACTGACCCTGTGCCGCGAGGACATCGGCCGGCACAACGCCCTGGACAAGCTCATCGGCGCCCTGCTGCGCCAGCGCCAGCCGGTGCGCGAAGGCTGCGTGGTGGTCACCAGCCGCTGCAGCCTCGAACTCATCCACAAGGCGGTGCGCGCCGGGCTCGCCACCCTCATCACCCTGTCGGCCCCCACCGGGCTGGCCGTGGAATGGGCGCGCCGCCATCGTCTCAACCTGATCCACCTGCCACACCGGTCGCCGCCGCGGGTCTATGCCCCGGCACCGGTGGCCCCTTGATCCCACGGGAATCGCCATGAACAAACCTCAGCAGTCCTTCAAACCCTATCAAGGCCCCGCCGCCGGCTGGGGCGCCCTGAAGAGCGTGGTGCACTTCTGGCTCGACAGCGGCAACGCCTTCAAGAACCTGCGTACGCTGCTCAAGACCAACCAGGACCACGGCTTCGACTGCCCCGGCTGCGCCTGGGGCGAGGCACCGGAAAACGGCCTGGTGAAGTTCTGCGAGAACGGCGCCAAGGCGGTCAACTGGGAAGCCACCAAGCGCCGCGTCGACGCCAGCTTCTTCGCCCGCCACAGTGTGACCTCGCTGCTGGAGCAGAGCGACTACTGGCTCGAGTACCAGGGCCGGCTGACCGAGCCGCTGCGCTATGAAGCGGCCACCGATCGCTACGTGCCCATCGCCTGGGACGCCGCCTTCGCGCTGATCGCCAAGGAACTCAAGGTCCTGGCCAGTCCCGACGAGGCCGAGTTCTACACCTCCGGCCGCGCCAGCAACGAGGCGGCCTTCCTCTATCAGCTGTTCGTGCGTGCCTATGGCACCAACAACTTCCCCGACTGCTCGAACATGTGCCACGAGGCCAGTGGCGTGGGCCTGGGCCGCAGCATCGGCGTCGGCAAGGGCACCGTGACCTATCACGACCTGGACGAGGCCGACGCCATCTTCGTCATCGGCCAGAACCCCGGCACCAACCACCCGCGCATGATCGAGACCCTGCGCAACGCGGTGAAGCGCGGTGCCCAGGTGGTCTGCTTCAACCCGCTCAAGGAGCGCGGCCTGGAGCGCTTCCAGCACCCGCAAAGTCCGCTGGAAATGCTCACCAACGATTCGCGGCCGACCAACACCGCCTATTTCCGCCCGGCCCTGGGTGGCGACATGGCGGCCCTGCGCGGCATCGCCAAGTATCTGCTGCAATGGGAGCGCGAGGCGGCCGCCAAGGGCGCCAAGCGGGTCTTTGACCACGACTTCATCGCCGCCCACACCCTGGGCGTGGACGACTACCTGGCGCAGGTCGACGCCACCTCCTGGGAGCTGATCGAGCGCCAGTCGGGGCTGTCGCTGCACGAGATCGAGCAGGCCGCGCGCATGTACGTGAAGGCCGAGAAGGTCATCATCTGCTGGGCCATGGGCGTCACCCAGCACCGCCACTCGGTGGCCACGGTGCAGGAAATCGCCAACCTGCAGCTGCTCTGCGGCAACATCGGCAAGCCCGGCGCTGGTCTCTGCCCGGTGCGCGGCCACAGCAACGTCCAGGGCGACCGCACCATGGGCATCGACGAGAAGGCCCCGGCCTGGCTCAGCGACGCCCTGGCCAAGCGCTTCGCCTTCGAGCCGCCGCGCAACCGCGGCCACAACACCGTGGAGGCCATCGCAGCCATGGAGCAGGGCCAGGCCAAGGTGTTCATCGGGCTGGGCGGCAACTTCGCCCAGGCCACCCCGGACACCCCGCGCACCCACAAGGCGCTGCGCAAGTGCCGCCTGACCGTGCACATCGCCACCAAGCTCAACCGCAGCCACCTGGTGACCGGCCAGCAGGCGCTGATCCTGCCCTGCCTGGGCCGCACCGAGATGGACGTGCAGAAGGGCGGCAAGCAGGCCATCACCGTGGAAGACAGCTTCAGCATGGTGCACGCCTCGGCGGGCATCCTGAAGCCGCTGTCGACGCAGATGAAGTCCGAGCCGGCCATCGTCGCCGGCCTGGCCAAGGCCACCCTGGGCAACCATCCGGTGGACTGGGACTGGCTGATCGAGGACTACGACCGCATCCGCGACCTGATCGCCGACGTCATCCCCGGCTTCCAGGACTTCAATGCCCGGCTGCAAGCGCCCGGTGGCTTCTACCTGGGCAACAAGGCCGGGCGCCGGGAGTGGAACACCGCCACCGGCAAGGCCAACTTCGCCGCCAATGCGCTGCTGCACGACCTCTTGCCGGACGCGGTCCGTCGCCAGGGCATCAAGCCGGACCTGATCCTGCAGACCATGAGGTCCCACGACCAGTACAACACCACCATCTACAGCCTCGACGACCGCTATCGCGGCGTGAAGGGCCAGCGCGACGTGGTCTTCGTCAACCAGGCCGATCTGGATCGCCTGTGCGTGGCCGCCGGCGAGAAGGTGGATCTGGTCGCCCTCTGGGACGACGGCCTCGAGCGCCGCGTCCGCGGCTTCACCGCGCTGCCGTTCGACATCCCGGTCGGCCAGGCCGCCGGCTACTACCCGGAGACCAATCCGCTGGTGCCCCTGGAGAGCTACGGCGAGGGCAGCTTTACGCCCACGTCCAAGTTCGTCGCCATCAAGGTCGAGAAGGCCAGCGCCGGGAACCGCATCGCCTCGGTCGCCTGAGGTCCTCGCGGAAACGAAAAAAGCCGTCGCAAGACGGCTTTTTTCATGGCGCTGCGCGGATCACTGCAGGGTGAAGAGCACCTTCACCTTGTCGGTCACCGCGGCCTTGTCCACGTAGCCGATGGCATCGGCTTCGCCGGCCACCTGGGCGACCACGGCGGCGTCGCCGGCCACGCTGGGCAGCGGCTGGCCCTTGCCGGTGAACACCAGGCCGGACCAATAGGACTTCAGCTGGGCCTCGTTCTTGTTGGCGACCTTGGCATAGAAGGTCTCCTTGGTCGCCGACCAGTCCTTCTGGTCGACGCCCTTGAGGGACTTGTCCTTGCCCAGGAAGATGTTGGCGACTTCATCCTGGCTGGGCGTCTTGGCCGCGCCCGGATTGACGATCACGGCGACTTCGGCGTGAACCAGGCTGGCGCCGAGCAGCAGGGCGGCGCCGGTGAGCAGGCGGAAAGAACTCATGGGCGGATTCCTTAGAAGATGAAGTCGAGGCCGATGCTGATGATGTCGCCGTCGAAGTTGCGGGCCGGCGCGCCGAAGCGACCACCCGTGCGGTCGTAGATGGCGTTGGCGATGCTCTCGTTGTCGGTCTTGACGAAGGTGCCGTTGTAGCCGCCGGTGGTGTCGACGCGCTTGTATTCGCTCTTGAGCACCAGGCTGGGGGTGATGTTGTAGTTCAGGCCGTAGGTCCAGGAGCTCTGGCGGCCGGCGCGCTCTTCGTCCAGCTGCGAGTAGGTCACGTGGGCCAGGAAGTCGCCGAAGCGGCGGCCGGCCATCAGGTAGAAGGCGTTGCTGCTGCCCTGGTTGTCGCCCTCGATGACGCGGCGGGTCCATTCGTTGCTGGTCAGCCAGGTGCCGTTGTCGTACTGGTAGCCGAGGGAGGTGAACTTGCCCTTCTGGTCGTCCAGGGTCAGCAGCGGATAGTGCAGGTCGATGCTGGACTCGGTGTAGGCCAGGCGCACGGTGCCGTAGTCGTTGGTCGCCAGGCTGACGTTGGCGGCGGCGATGCGCTTGTAGTCGATGTCGTAGAGGTCGTCGTTGACGAAGTAGTTGCGATTGACCGCCTGGCCGCCGCTGACCTGGAAGTTCAGGGTGCCGAGGCTGGTCGGCAGGCTCCAGAGGGCGTCGGCGCCTTCGTAGTTGGAGACCTGGACCTGGCTGTAGACCTCGTCGGGCAGGCGCAGCCAGGGGTAGGTGAGCCCCACGTCGAGGGTCTCGGAATACATGAACACCGGGGTGCGCAGGCGGCCGGCGCGGAAGGTCAGGTTGTCGGTGGCATGGAACGCGAGGTAGGCCCATTCCAGGTTGGCCTTCCAGCTGTCCTGCTCGGGCTTGGCGGTGACCTGGAGGGTGGCGTCCAGCTTGTCGGTCAGGCCGTATTGGAATTGTCCGCCCAGCTTGCTCAGCTGGTCGCCGCGCCAATGGTCGTTGGTCTGGCCCTGGATGCCGAAGCTGCGGCCATCGTCTTCGCCACCCAGGTGGGTGATGCCGGCGGTGCCGAAGCCGTTGAAACGGTAGTCACCCTGGTCGAGGGCGAGCGCGGATCCCGCGCAGCTGAGGGCTGCGCCGAAGGCGAGCAGACGTGCAAAAGCCATGGAAGTGCTCCTAAGGGGTTTCTTGGTATGGGGAGAATCGGTACGCGGATGGCTAGATGCGGAAGCGCGAGGTCGCCTGCCGTAGATCGGTGTCGACCACCACCAGCTGCTCGCCCATGCGGGCGGTGGCGGTGGTGCTGTCCGCACTGGACTGGGTATCGCTCTGCAGGCGATGGGTATCGCTGCTGATCGAGTCGGAGAGGCTCAGTTGCTCGCGGGTGAGCAGGGCGATCTGAGCGTTGTAGTCGTTGATGCGCGCCACGGCCTGGGCGATGCCTTCGAGCATCTCGGTCGCGGCATTGGAGCTGCTGGCACTGGCCTGGGCCTTGGTATTGTTGCCCTGCATGGCCAGCAGCACGCGCTGGGCATTGCCCTGCAGCCGCTCGATGATCTCCTGGATCTCGGCGGTGGAACGCGCGGTCTTCTGCGCCAGGTTGCGGACCTCGTCGGCGACCACGGCGAAGCCACGTCCCTGCTCGCCGGCGCGCGCGGCCTCGATGGCGGCATTGAGCGCCAGCAGGTTGGTCTGCTCGGCGATGGACTTGATCACGTCCAGCACCAGGCCGACCTGGCGGGTTTCCTGTTCCAGCTGCTGCATTGACTCCGCCGATTGCCGCACGCTGTCGTCCAGCTCACCCATGTTGCGCGACAGCTGGCCGATGCTGGTGCGAGCGGCGGCGGACTGCTCGGCGGCCGCTGCGGCCTGGTCGGCGGCTTCGCGCGAGCGCGTGGCCACCTCGTGCAGATTGCTGTTCATGGTCTGGATGTCACGGCCGATGGAATCGGTATGGCCGTGCTGGGAGCGCGCGTTGTTTTCCACCGTCTGGGTCAGGCGGTAGAGCTCGGCGGACACCTGGCCCAGGGGGTGGGCGGCGTCGATGATGGACTTGATGGTGTCCTGCAAGCGGTCGAGGAAGACGTTGAACAGTGCGGTCATCTGGCCGATCTCATCCCGCGAGCCGACCTGCAGGCGGCGGGTCAGGTCGCCGTCGCCCTGGGCGATGGCGCGTAGCGAGGTGATCACCTCGCGCACGCTGCCCAGCACGCTGCGGATGGTCAGGACGGCGGCTCCGGCGAGCAGCACCACCAGCAGCAGGCTCAGCCAGATGCCGACCCGCGTGGTGTTGGCGTTCTCGTCGCGGGCCTGGGCCAGGGTGTGCTGGAAATCGGTATAGGCATGGCTGCGCAGGGTGGTGCCCAGGGCCTGGGCGGCCGCGAGGTCCGAGGCCATGCGGTCGAGGCTGGGGCGCAGGGTATCGAAGGAGCCGCTGCCCTTGATCAGTTGCTCCGAGGCGCTCAGGGCATTGTCCCCGTAGCGATGGATGCCCTCGCGCCAGCGCGTGATCTCTTCACCGCGCGCCGGGCTCTGCCGGGTGAGATCGGCCATTTCCTGCAGGCGACTGTCGATCTCGCCGACGACCTTGCGGGCCTCGCCCAGGGTTTCCAGCTCGCTGGCGGTCACGGCGCTGTTGAACAGGCCGGGCAGGCGGGAAAACTGGAAGAGCACGGCATCGGCCTTTTCCAGCAGCGGATAACTGTGGTTTTCCAGTTGGTCGAGGCGTTGGTCGTTACCGGCCAGCTGGGCGGAGGTGTAGGCGACGTAGAGCAGCAGGCCCAGCAGGGCGGCCGCCGGCAGCAATGACAGCTTGAGCGTGAGCGACAGGTTGCGGAACATCTACACCTCGGGTGGCACGGGCAGTGGCAAGCTTCGAGGTGCGGGGCCGTCTTCGGGAATGAAGGCTCGCCGGCGGTCAGATCCTGACCAGTCACCACGTCCTGTTGGCCTCGCCGGTAGTCAAAGCGAAGCCGTCACCGTTTCGACGGCCCCGAGGCAAACTTGAATGGAATAACCGTTATTGCGATCAACGCCGATGGACGTTGCGAAAACGGGTCCAGGCGGTCATTTTTATCGTTTTAGACTGATTGGTCGGGCCATGACCACGCTGCTTTCCCCACTGGAATCCTGGCTGGCGGCGGATACCGAGCGCCTGCACCTGCTACGGATCCTCGCCGAGCTGCGCCTCCCGGATGCCTGGCTGGCGGCCGGCTTCGTGCGCAACCTGGTCTGGGATCGGTTACACGGCTATGCCCGGTCGACGTCGCTGGCGGACCTGGACGTCATCTATTTCGATCCGGCCGATTGCCGGCCCGAGCGCGATCGAGCGCTCGAGGCCGAATTGACGCTCAAGGCGCCGGGGTGGCTCTGGTCGGTGAAGAATCAGGCGCGAATGCACAGGCGCAATGATGACGCCCCCTACGCTAGTAGCCTGGATGCCATGCGATTCTGGGTAGAGGTGGAGACGTCACTGGCCGCTCGCCTGACGGATACTGGCCAGGTCGAGGTGATCAGCCCCTTCGCCCAGGCCGGGCTCTTCGCCCTGCACCTCACGCTCAATCCCTGGCGTCCGCGCCCCGAGGCCTTTCGCCAGCGCTTGGCGAGCAAGGGCTGGCTCGCGCGCTGGCCGCGGTTGCAGGTCCAGGGCCTGGCACCCGCGGTCCGCTCGCCCGGGTAGCCAATCCGTGGACGGGCGCACCTCATGCAGCCCAGACGAACCCTGGAAGGGCGCTAGACTCCATAGAAGGTCACCCGTAGTTCTCATCCGGCAAGGAATCCCCATGTCCACCACGGATCGTCGCCGTGCCTTTCTCCAGCATCCCGGCTTCTCCCGGCTGTTCGCGCCGGGGCGCCTGACCCTGGGTTTCCTGTTGCCATTGGAGGGCTATCCCGATGATCCCCTGCCGACCCTGCGCGACCATGCCCGGCTGGCGCGGCTGGCCGATCAGCTGGGCTTCGCCGCGCTCTGGGCGCGCGACGTGCCCTTCTACGATCCCGGTTTCAACGACGCCGGCCAGGTGTTCGAGCCCTTCACCTATCTCGGCTACCTGGCCGGTATCACCCAGCACCTGACCCTGGCCACCGGCAGTGCGGTCATCACCCTGCGGCATCCTCTGCACCTGGCCAAGATGGCGGCCTCGGTCGATCAGCTCAGCGACGGCCGGCTGGTGCTGGGCGTGGCCTCGGGTGACCGGCCGGTGGAATACCCGGCCTTCGGCCTGGAGAACGAATTCGAACGCCGTGGCGAGCGCTTTCGCGATGCCTTCGAGATGTTCCGCCTGGCCGGCGAGACCCCTTTCCCCCTTGGCGAATTCCGGCGCTTCGGGGACCTGCAGGGCGTGGCGGACCTGGTGCCCAAACCGGTGCACGGTCGCATCCCGGCGCTGGTCACCGGGCGCAGTCGGCAGACGGTGGACTGGATCGCCGCCAAGGCCGATGGCTGGTTCTACTACTTCGTACCCGTCGAGCACGTGCCGGCGCTGACCCGGGTCTGGCGCGAAGCGCTCGACGAGATCGGCGGGCGTGAACTGTTCAAGCCCTTCGCCCAGGGCTTGTTCTTCGAACTGGCCAGCGATCCCGCCCAGCCGCCCAGGCCCATCCATGCCGGCCTCTCCTGCGGGCGCCGCGCGCTGGTGGACTACCTCGGCCAGTTACAGGACGCCGGCGTCAACCACCTGGCCCTCAACCTGAGACCCTCGCGGCGCCCAGCCAGCGAAGTGGTCCAGGAATTGGGCGAATTCGTGCTGCCGCATTTTCCTTCGCTGCAATAGGGAGCGCTGCCCGGGTGTGGCGCCGGGTAACACTTGCCTGGCTAACGATTCGCGCCCCTGGCTGGCCGGGCGCCCGGCAGGCCGCCTGGCGTGGTTCAACCGAGTCGCAACCCTTGGCCTGATCTCTGCATAGTTTTGCGATCTGTTACTCCCGTCCTGGTGCAACCGGATCGGCGGTAGAGTGCTATGGGTTGCACTTGGTTGCACTTTTCTTTCGAGCGGCGCTAAGCTGCGCCGACTTTCGACGCCTTCTTGCTTGAGGACCTGCGCATGGCCACCACTACCACCCTGGGCGTAAAGCTCGACGAAGCCACCCGCGATCGCCTCAAGGAAGCCGCGCGCCGGATCGACCGGACCCCGCACTGGCTGATCAAGCAGGCCATCTTCACCTACCTGGAAACCCTGGAAAGCGGCGCGACCCTGGCCGATCTGCAGGGCATCGCCCAGCGCCTGGCCGAGGGCGACAACGAAGCCGTCGAGGCCCTGGCCGATCCGGTCTATCAGCCGTTCCTGGAATTCGCCGAGAGCATCCTGCCGCAGTCGGTGCTGCGCTCGGCCATCACCGCGGCCTATCGCCGTCCGGAAGAAGAGCTGCTGCCACTGCTGCTGGAACAGGCGCGCTTGCCCGCGGCCCAGGCCAAGGCCACCCATGAGCTGGCCCATCGCATCGCCGAGAAGCTGCGCAACGCCAAGGGTGCAACCGGGCGCTCCGGAATGGTGCAGAGTCTGCTCCGCGAGTTCTCCCTGTCGTCCCAGGAAGGCGTCGCCCTGATGTGCCTGGCCGAAGCCCTGCTGCGCATCCCCGACAAGGGCACCCGCGATGCCCTGATCCGCGACAAGATCAGCACCGGCAACTGGCAGCCGCACCTGGGCAACAGCCCCTCGCTGTTCGTCAACGCCGCCACCTGGGGCCTGCTGCTGACCGGCCGCCTGGTCTCGACCCACAACGAGGCCGGCCTCACCAGCTCGCTCAACCGCCTGATCGGCAAGAGCGGCGAGCCGGTGATCCGCAAGGGCGTGGACATGGCCATGCGCCTGATGGGCGAGCAGTTCGTCACCGGCGAGACCATCGCCGAGGCCCTGGCCAACGCCAGCAAGTTCGAGGCGAAGGGCTTCCGCTACAGCTACGACATGCTCGGCGAAGCGGCCCTCACCGAAGCCGATGCCCGCCGCTACCTGGCCTCCTACGAGCAGGCCATCCACTCGATCGGCAAGGCTTCCCATGGCCGCGGCATCTACGAAGGCCCGGGCATCTCCATCAAGCTCTCGGCCTTGCATCCGCGCTACAGCCGCGCCCAGTACGACCGGGTGATGAGCGAACTCTATCCGCGCCTGCTGGAGCTGACCCTGCTCGCCAAGCGCTACGACATCGGCCTGAACATCGATGCCGAGGAAGCCGATCGCCTGGAAATCTCCCTGGACCTGCTGGAGCGCCTGTCCTTCGAGCCGCAACTGGCCGGCTGGAATGGCATCGGCTTCGTCATCCAGGCCTACCAGAAGCGCTGCCCGCTGGTGATCGACTACCTGATCGACCTGGCCCGGCGCAGCCGTCGCCGCCTGATGATCCGCCTGGTCAAGGGCGCCTACTGGGACAGCGAGATCAAACGTGCCCAGGTCGAAGGCCTGGAGGGCTATCCGGTCTACACCCGCAAGGTCTACACCGACGTGGCCTACCTGGCCTGCGCGCGCAAGCTGCTGGCGGCGCCGGAATCCATCTATCCGCAATTCGCCACCCACAACGCCCATACCCTGGCGGCCATCTACCAGCTGGGCGGGCAGAACTACTACCCCGGCCAGTACGAATTCCAGTGCCTGCACGGCATGGGCGAGCCGCTCTACGAGCAGGTGGTAGGTAGCGTCAAGGACGGCAAGCTGGCGCGGCCGTGCCGCATCTACGCCCCGGTGGGCACCCACGAGACGCTGCTGGCCTACCTGGTCCGCCGCCTGCTGGAAAACGGCGCCAACACCTCCTTCGTCAATCGCATCGCCGACCACTCCATCTCCCTCGACGAACTGGTCGCCGATCCGGTGGTGCAGATCGAGCAGCAGTCCACCAGTGAAGGCGCCATCGGTCTGCCGCACCCGCGCATTCCCCATCCGAGCGCTCTGTACGGCGCCGAGCGCCGCAATTCCAGCGGTCTCGACCTGTCCAGCGAACACCGCCTGGGTTCGTTGTCGGCGGCCCTGCTGGCCAGTGGCAACACCGCCTGGGAGGCTCGTCCGCTGCTGGGCCGCGCCAGTGAGCCGGCGATTCCCCAGCCGGTGCTCAATCCGGCGGATCGCCGCGACCGCGTCGGCCAGGTGAGCAACGCTACCCGTGCCGACGTCGACATCGCTTTGGAAGAAGCCCTGGCCGCCGCGCCGATCTGGCAGTCCACTCCGCCCGAGCAGCGCGCCGCCGCCCTGGATCGCGCCGCCGAGCTGATGGAGGCGCAGATCCAGCCGCTGATGGGCCTGCTGGTGCGCGAAGCGGGCAAGACCTACGCCAACGCCATCGCCGAGGTACGCGAGGCTGTGGACTTCCTGCGCTACTACGCCGCCCTGGTGCGTCGCGACTTCGCCAATGACAGCCACCGCCCGCTGGGCCCGGTGGTCTGCATCAGCCCCTGGAATTTCCCCCTGGCCATCTTCAGCGGCCAGATCGCCGCGGCCCTGTCCGCCGGCAACACCGTGCTGGCCAAGCCGGCCGAGCAGACCCCGCTGATCGCCGCCCAGGCCGTGCGCCTGCTGCTGGAAGCCGGCATCCCCGAAGGCGTGCTGCAGTTGCTGCCTGGCGAGGGTTCCACCATCGGCGCCGCCCTGGTCAACGACGTGCGGGTCAAGGGCGTGATGTTTACCGGCTCTACCGAGGTGGCGCAGATCCTGGCGCGCAACATCGCCGGGCGCCTGGACGCCCAGGGCCGGCCGATCCCGCTGATCGCCGAGACCGGCGGCCAGAACGCCATGATCGTCGACTCCTCGGCGCTGGCCGAGCAGGTGGTCACCGATGTGGTCGCCTCCGCCTTCGACAGCGCTGGCCAGCGCTGCTCGGCCCTGCGCGTGCTCTGCGTGCAGGACGACGTGGCCGACCGGGTGCTGGAGATGCTCAAGGGCGCCATGGCCGAATGCCGGCTGGGTAATCCGGAGAACCTGGCCATCGACATCGGCCCGGTCATCGACGGCGAGGCCAAGGCCACCATCGACAAGCACGTCCAGACCCTGAAAGGCAAAGGCCGCCGGGTGCACCAGGGCGGTCGCGTGGAAGGCGATGCCATCCACCGCGGCACCTTCGTCATGCCCACCCTGATCGAGCTGGAGAGCCTGGCCGAGCTGGGACGCGAGGTCTTCGGTCCGGTGCTGCACGTGGTGCGCTACGCCCGCAAGGACCTGGACAAGGTCATCGACCAGATCAACGCCACCGGCTACGGCCTGACCTTCGGCGTCCATACCCGCATCGACGAGACCATCGCCAAGGTGGTGGAGCGCGCCCATGCCGGCAACCTCTACGTCAACCGCAACATGGTCGGCGCCGTGGTCGGGGTACAGCCCTTCGGTGGCGAAGGCCTCTCGGGTACCGGCCCCAAGGCGGGCGGCCCGCTGTACCTCTATCGCCTGCTCAGCACCCGTCCCGATGGAGATCCGGCCGTGGCCCTGGCCAAGGGCAGCACCGGCGAGACGGAATGGCAGGTGCGTGACGCCCTGCGCCAGCAGGCCGGCAACCCCCTGGGCGCCCTGCAGGACTGGGCCAAGCAGCAAGGCCTGGGCGAGCTGGAGCAGGCCTGCCTGAGCTTCGCCGAGGAATCCTTGAGCGGCCTGACCCGTCTGCTGCCCGGCCCGACCGGCGAGCGCAACAGCTACAGCCTGCTGCCGCGCAGCCGAGTGCTGTGCCTGGCGGCCGACGAAAGCGACCTGCTGCTGCAACTGGCGGCGGTCATGGCGGTGGGCAGCACCGCCCTGGTCGAGGAGGGCCACAAGGCCACCCTCAATCGCCTGCCGCAGGCGGTACGGGCGCGGGTGCAGAGCGCCGCCGACTGGCGCAAGGACGAGGTCGCTTTCGAAGCCGTCCTGCACCATGGCGATTCCGACCAGTTGCGCCAGGTATGCCAGCAGGTGGCCAAGCGCAACGGCCCCATTGTCGGCGTCCAGGGCCTGGCCCGCGGCGAATCCGCCATCCCGCTGGAGCGCCTGCTCATCGAGCGCGCCCTGAGCGTGAACACCGCGGCAGCGGGGGGAAATGCGAGTCTGATGACTATTGGGTGAGGGAACGTCGGGCTGAGCTGAATGCAGCGAAGCCCGACATTCGTGTACCTGTTGGGCTGCGACGATGGAGCTGTCTCAACCCAACCTACGAAAGCTCATCGTAGGTTGGGTTGAGCGCAGCGAAGCCCAACAGGCAGGCTGTGGACTCGTCCAAGCGAGACTACAGCCAGCCCTAGTACTTCGCCCCATACCCCTCCGGCTCCACCGGGAAGCTACCGTCGTTCGCCGCGATCAGCTTGTTCAGCCGCACCGGAATGGCCTTGGCCGCCGGGACCTTGCTGCCTTCGGCGTGGTGCCAGAGCGGGATCAGGGCGTTGCATTCGGGGTAATAGCCGCCGCAGGCGCCTTCCGGGATGTTATAGGGCGTGACCCGCAGCGGACCCACCTCACGGCGTACGCCGTCGTCGGCCACCGTCGATACCTGCACCTTGTCGCCTTCGGCCAGGCCCAGGCGTTCGATGTCGTTGCGATTCATCAGCAGCACCGCGCGGGTGCCCTTCACGCCGCGGAAACGGTCGTGGTAGCCGTAGATGGTGGTGTTGAACTGGTCGTTGCTGCGCAGCGTCATCAGGGTCAGGACGTCGCGCCCACTGGCGGGCATGTCCGGGTCTTCTTCCAAACTGCGCGGCACGATGAGATTGGCCTTGCCGGTCTCGGTCTTCCATTCGCGCTTGGCGGCGGGCAGCGGCCGGTGGAAGCCACCCACCTCCCAGAGCCGCGCATTGAAGTCGTGGAAGATCTCCGGGAAGGAGCGGGCGATCTCGTCGCGGATCAGGCCGTAGTCGGCCACCCAGGCGTCCCAGGTCACCTTGGGGTTTTCCGGCAGGGTGGCCTTGGCCAGGCCGGCGACGATGGCCGGTTCGGACAGCAGGTCACCTTCCGGCGGCTCGGCCGCACCGCGCCAGCCATGGACGCAGCCGGTGCTGTCCTCGGTGCTGTGGGCCTGTTCCACGCCATGCTGGCGATCGATCTCGGTCCGGCCGAGGCAGGGCAGCAGGTAGGTCTTGTCCGCTGGCACCAGGTGATTGCGATTGAGCTTGGTGGCGATCTGCACCGACAGACGCAGGGTCCGCCAGGCTGGCTCCATCAGGCTGGTCTCGGGGATGGCGCGCAGGAAGTTGCCACCGAGGCCGATGAAGGCCCTCACCGAGCCGTCGAGGATGCCTTCACAGGCTTCCACGGTATTGCGGCCCTTATCCTGCGGCGGAGTGAAGTTGAAACGCTCGGCAAGCTGGTCCAGCGGCGCCAGCTCGGGCTTCTCGGTGATACCTACGGTACGCTGGCCCTGGACGTTGGAATGGCCACGTACCGGGCAGATGCCAGCGCCGGGCTTGCCGATGTTGCCGCGCAGGAGCAGCAGGTTGGCCAGCATCTGGATGGTCTCCACCCCATGGCGGTGCTGGGTAAGGCCCATGCCGTAGATGCCGATGACCTTCTGGCAGCGACCATAGACGGCCGCTGCCGCTTCCAGGGCGCTGCGGGTCAGGCCCGACTGCCGCTCCAGCTGCGGCCATTCCTGGCGCTGCAGCCATTCGCAGAAATCGGCGAAACCATGGCAGTGCTCGGCGATGAAGGCGTGGTCGAGCACCGCCGGGCGGCCTTGCTCGCGAGCCTCGTCATCGGCGGCCAGCAGCGCCTTGCACATGCCGGCCAGGGCGGCGATGTCACCACCGGGCTTGAGCTGGTGATACTGGGTGCTGATCTGGGTGGGGTGGTCGGTGAGCATTTCCACCGGCGATTGCGGATTGACGAAGGTTTCCAGGCCGCGCTCGCGCAAGGGGTTGAAGGTGATGATGGGCGCGCCGCGTTTACGCGCCTCCTGCAGGTCGTGCAGCATCCGCGGACTGTTGCTGCCGGGATTCTGGCCGAAGAACAGCAGGCAGTCGGCCTGGTCGAAATCATTCAGGGTGACGGTGCCCACGGTCACGCCGATGCTCTTGGGCAGCGCCACCGAGGTGCTCTCGTGGCACATGTTGGAGCTGTCCGGCAGGTTATTGGTACCGTACAGGCGGGCATAGAGCTGATAGAGGTAGGAGGTTTCCAGCGCGGCGCGGCCGGAGGCATAGAAGATCACCGAGTCCGGATCCAGCGCCTTGAGTTCGGCGCCGATGTCGGCGAAGGCCTCGGCCCAGCTCACCGGCCGGTAACGGTCGCTGGCGGCGTCATAGCGCAGCGGATGGGTCAGGCGGCCGACCTCTTCCAGGTCATAGTCGCGCCAGCCGCGCAATTCGCTCAGCGAATGCTGGGCGAAGAATTCCGGGCCGCATCTCTTGCTGGTGACTTCCCAGGCGGTGGCTTTGGCGCCGTTCTCGCAGAACTCCAGCGGATGCGGCTTGCCCGGCTTGGCCCAGGCGCAGCTCACGCAGGCGAAGCCACCATGCTTGTTCTGCTTGGCCAGCAGGGCGCCGGATTTGAGCGGCACCCGTTCGCGCAGCACGATCTCGGTCACCGAGCGCGCCGAGCCCCAGCCACCGGAAGGCGCGTCGTAGCGTTCAACCCTGGGTTTGCCGATCTTGCTCATGGTGCGCCTCACGTGACTGTCTGGCGATGTGCCTGTAGGTCATGGGACGGCGCGTCTGGCGGGAAGGTTCTGGCGGTCAGCCAGGCGGTGCGGCGAAGCCCAGTTGCCGCCAGCCTTCGTAGACCGCCACCGCCACGGTGTTGGACAGGTTGAGGCTGCGGCGGTTGGGCAGCATCGGCAGGCGCAGCCGCTGCTCGGGCGGCAGGGATTCCAGCACCTCGGCGGGCAGGCCACGACTTTCCGGACCGAACAGCAGGGCATCGCCCGGCGCATAGGCGATCTCGGTGAAGGGATGGCTGGCTTTGGTGGTGAAGGCCAGCAGTCGGGGCGGCTGCAAATCTGCTATACAGGCCGCAAGACTGGCGTGGGTCCGCACCGTGGACCATTCGTGGTAGTCCAGGCCGGCGCGGCGCAATTTCTTGTCGTCCAGCGCGAAGCCCAGCGGCTCGATCAGGTGCAGGCGGCAGCCGGTGATGGCGCACAGGCGAATGACGTTGCCGGTATTGGGCGGAATTTCCGGTTGGTAGAGGATGATGTCGAACATGAAGGGCAGGGCGCCTGGCAAAGCGTCTATGGTACTGCGCGGCCGCCGCGCCGTCGCGAGCGGGGTAGGGCGATGAGTCTCGGCCGTCGCTTGGTCGATTGGCTGCTGCGCGAACACCGGGCGCGCCAGGACGAACTGGCGCGAGTGGAAGATCCGCAACTGCTCAAGGCCGAATGGCGCGCCCAGCGCCAGCGCCTGACGCTTTGGCTGGCCTCGGCGGCGCTGGGCGCCGGCCTGTTCGGCATGATCATCGGCCAACTGGTGTACCAGCGCACCCATCCCGATCCCTGGTCGGCCGAGGCCCGCCGCCCGGTCATCCTGGGGGTGGACGCGCAGCAGGACCCAACCCGCTTCGAATTGTTGATCACCGCCGACCGCTCGCTGTTCTACGAACGCTATCGCCCCGAGGGTGCGCTCAGCCTGCGCCTGCCGCGAGCGAAGTGGGATGGTGGCGAGCGCCAGGGTCGGGTGGTGCGACCGGGTGGCAGCTTTTCCTGGACGGTGCGTCAGGATGGCCAGGACCTGAAGGTATTGCTGGTCGGCGTCGGCGGTGCCTTGCAGGCCAGCGATCACTTGATAGAGGACGGCGAAAACTGGGTGCTCAAGGTCGAGGTCCCGCTGGCGCCCTAGAATGCCCCGTTATCAGGCAAAGCGCGCGGATGTGCACCAGGGCTGAACGTGGCTTTGCTTGTGATGGAACGGGCCCTGTTCGCTCTCCCACCTTGCGAGCAGGGTGCTCCTTTGGGTTGCAAACCGCTCTGGGATGGGGTTTTCAGGTTTTCCCGGCGCAAAAAAAGAGGCCATCACGCGGAGTGATGGCCTCAAGAAGAAAAGAGGGGATTCCCCAGCCTGCCTGTACCGAGGTCCCCAAAAGGGTAGTTACCTAAGACATTGCAGGAGGTGTGCCAAGTTTTGAGTTGAGTGGTTTTGGGCGACTTTGTAGGTTGGGTTGAGCCTTAGCGAAGCCCAACGTAGTTAGCGCTTATCTGGGTTTATTGCTGCCCTAGCTGCTTATCGTAGTTTGTGGAGGTCTCTGGTTTCGCCTGGCCGGCGACTTACTTTTCTTTGTTTGCGCAAAGAAAAGTAAGCAAAAGAAAGCGCACCCCAACAGTTCGGCCCTCCGCTACGCTCCGGGTTCCCTCGCTCCGGTGCCGCTCCAGGGGCACGGCACGAAGGGGCTTCCTGCCCCTCGCGCCTTGCTCGGCGTCCTGCCTCGCATCCCCCTCCGCGACCCCTACACTCGGCCTCACTGACGGGGACGGAGGCGCCAGCCTGAGGCTTCGGTATTTACTTTCTCTTGTAGCGTGGAAAACCGCGCAGCGTTTTCCACTGGCGCATAACGCCGATCCCTGTGGACAAGGCTTCGCCGTTGTCCACGCTACGGGTTCTTCAACCGAAACTTTCAGGCTGGCGAATTGCCCCGTTCAGGAGGGCGAGCGCCAGTGTCGTGGAGTGGGTCGAGCCGCATGGATGCGGCGAGAGGTCCAGTGGGCCATGGACGGCCCATCTGGACCGACCCCGGAACGGCGCTGGTGTGAGCGGACCTGGAGCGGAGCGGAAGGCCGGATGGTCGGGGCAAGCGTTTTTGCTTACTTTTGCCGCGACTGGCAAAAGTGAGTCGCTCGGGAGAGCGAAACAAGAAGTACCAGCAAAACTCGGTAACCGGCTAGGGCACCAATAGTACAAAGCGTTGGGCCTCACTCTCGCTCAGCCCAACCTACGGCCCCGTAAAGAACCCTCAGTCCTCCCCCTCCTCATCCGGCCCGTCTACCTTCATGCCCAATTCCTTGATCTTGCGCGTCAGGGTGTTGCGTCCCCAACCCAGCAAGACGGCCGCGTCGCGGCGGCGGCCGGCGGTGTGCTTGAGGGCGGTCTCGATCATGATGCGTTCGAAGGCCGGCACGGCATTGTCCAGCAGGCTAGACTGGCCGCGGGTGAGGGCCTGGTCGGCCCACTGGCGCAGGGCCTGTTCCCAGTTGGCGGCGGGGGCGGCGTCCTGGGGCTGGTTGAGCAGCTCCGGCGGCAGGTCGTCGATCAGCACCTCGCGGCTGGAGGCCATCACCGTGATCCAGCGGCAGGTGTTCTCCAGTTGGCGCACGTTGCCCTGCCAGGGCAGGCCCTTCATGTATTCCTCGGTCTCGCCGCGCAGGGTCTTGGGCTCCACGGCCAGCTCCTGGGCCGCGCGGGCGAGGAAGTGGCGGGCGAGGGCGGGGATGTCCTCGCGGCGATCGGCCAGCCGCGGGATGTGGATGCGGATGACGTTGAGGCGGTGGAACAGGTCTTCGCGGAACTTGCCCTCGCGCACCAGGCCTTCGAGGTTCTGGTGGGTGGCGGCGATGATGCGCACGTCCACCTTGACCGGGGTGTGGCCGCCGACCCGATAGAACTCGCCATCGGCTAGCACCCGCAGCAGGCGGGTCTGGGTGTCGGCCGGCATGTCGCCGATCTCGTCGAGGAACAGGGTGCCGCCGTCGGCCTGCTCGAAGCGGCCGCGGCGCTGGGCGGCGGCGCCGGTGAAGGCACCTTTCTCGTGGCCGAACAGCTCGGATTCCATCAGGTCCTTGGGGATGGCGGCCATGTTCAGGGCGATGAAGGGCGCCGCGGCGCGCGGACTGTGGCGATGCAAGGCGTGGGCGACCAGCTCCTTGCCGGTACCGGATTCGCCGTTGATCAGTACGGTGATGTTGGAGTGCGAGAGCCGGCCGATGGCGCGGAACACCTCCTGCATCGCCGGCGCCTCGCCGATGATCTCGGGGGTGCGGGTCAGGTGCGCCGGCTCGGCGAAGCCCTGTTGCTCCTGGGCGTGCTGCCCGGCGCGCTTGACCAGGGCCACGGCCTCGTCGACGTCGAAGGGCTTGGGCAGGTACTCGAAGGCGCCGCCCTGGTAGGACGCCACGGCGCTGTCCAGGTCGGAATGGGCGGTCATGATGATCATCGGCAGGCGCGGGTGCATCTCGCGGATCCGCGACAGCAGGTCCAGGCCGCTGGTGCCGGGCATGCGGATGTCCGAGATCACCACGTCCGGCTGCTGGCGACCGAGGCGGGTCATGACGCTGTCGGCGCTGTCGAAGGCGACGGTGGTCATGCCCTCCTGTTGCAGGGCTTTTTCCAGGACCCAGCGGATGGAACGGTCGTCGTCGACGATCCAGACGGTCTCCGAACGGCTCATGCGTGCTCCTCGTTATTCCAGCGGCAGGAAGATGCTGAAGGCGGTGTGGCCGGGATGGCTTTCACACTCGATCAGGCCCTGGTGCTGGGTGATGATGTTCTGGGTAATGGCGAGCCCCAGGCCGGTGCCGTCGGGACGGCCGCTGACCATGGGGTAGAAGATGGTTTCCTGCAGATCCTGGGGAATGCCCGGACCGTTGTCGGTGATCTCCACCTTGCACACCAGGCGATGACGGTGGTGGCCGATGGTGAACTGGCGCAGGGTGCGGGTTCTCAGGGTGACCCGGCCCAGGCGCAGCTCGTTCTGCTGGGAGATGGCCTGCATGGCGTTGCGCACGATGTTGAGCACCGCCTGGATCATCTGCTCGCGGTCGATCATCAGATCGGGAATGCTCGGATCGTAGTCGCGCACCAGGTTGATCAGCCCCTGGCTCTCCGCTTCCACCAGGCTGCAGACCCGTTCGAGGACCTCGTGGACGTTGGTGATGGCCAGCTTCGGCAGCTTATTGGAGCCGAGCATGCGGTCGACCAGGTTCCGCAGCCGATCCGCTTCCTCGATGATGACGTTGGTGTAGTCCTTGAGCGCCTCTTCCGGCAGCTCGCGGGCCAGCAGCTGCGCCGCGCCGCGGATACCGCCGAGGGGATTTTTGATCTCGTGGGCCAGGCCGCGCACCAGCAGCTTGGTGGTTTCCTGCTTGGACAGCTGCGCCTCTTCCTTGGTGATGCGCAGCAGGCGGTCGCGCGGATGGACCTCCAGCAGCAGCAGGGTGTTGTGGCGGTCGAGGATCGGCGTCACGGCGTAGTCCACCGTCAGGCTGTTGCCCGAGGTGGAGACCAGCAAGGCCTCGCGCTTGGTGAAGGGGTGGGCATGGTCCACCGCCTGGCGCAGCGCCTGCAGGGCTTCCGGCGATTCGGTGAAGAGTTCGCTGATGAACTGGCCGTGGCTGCGCTGACCGCTGATGGCCAGCAGCATCTCCGCCGCTGGGTTCATGTACTCCAGGCGCAGCTCCGCATCCAGCAGGATGACCGCGGTCGTGAGGTTGTCGAGCAGGAGTCGGTGGATGACGTCGGTAGGCATGAGAGGCCACAGCGCTATAGGGACGATAGGAAAATGCAAGAAGCAAACCAAGACGCCCCGAGTTAGGGCAGATAGCTGCAACGTGCACTAACAGCCGCCGCGCGACGCCGAAGGCTCCAGCGGATTTGTATCAAGATGGTGCGCGCGCGAAAAGCGCACCATTAGGGTGCGCTACAGGAAGGGTAGCCAGGATTTCTTGGCTTCGGGCGGTTTCATGTCCAGCGGACATTCCGGTCGTTTGCCCCAGTCCTGGCCCGCGCAGGGATGCGCCTGGCGCTTCTGCTCCAGGGAGGGGCGCCGCAGGTGGAAGGGCTGGGCCGGGGTGCGCTCCAGCACGCTGCCGTCGGCGGCGAGGATTTCCGCCACCAGGCTATGGGTGCCGCGGTCCAGGTTGCCGAGGGGGAACACCGGGCTGCGGCCGACGCCGGCTTCCTTGTCGTCGAGCAACAGCCGGTAGCTGTGACCCGGTTGCAGCTCCGGCTCGCTGACCAGGCTGACGATGAGCTGCCCCTGCTGGTCAATCACCGTGGCGTCGGGTTCGGGGACCAGGATGCGCAGCATCTGGTAGCGGAAAGGCGCGGCCTTGGGCGTCTTCGCGACGGGCGCCGGCGGCGTCGGGCTCAGCTTGAGGGTCGGCTGGCCGCGCTGGTTGAGGTTGTTGGTGGTGGTCACCGGCACCTTGGCGGCCTTCACGCCCTTGGGGGGCTGGTCGGTGTAGACGCGGTTGCCTTCCTTGTCGACATAGCTGTAGACCGCCGCCTGGGCGGGCAGCAGCAGGCAGAGCAGCAGCAGGGCGAGCACGGGACGCATCAGCGGGCCGGGCTGTTGACGCTGATGCGTTGCACGGTGACGGTCTTGTCGGCGCTGGTCTGGATCACCTCGCCGTTGCCGGACACCACCTGGGCGGCGAAACGGTGCTCACCGCGCTCCAGGTTGGCCACGCCGAAACGGGTGCTCTGGCCGGGATTGCCATAGGGCGCGCCGTCCACCAGCAGTTGCAGGTTCTGCCCGGGACCCAGCGCCGGCTCCACGGACACCCCTACCGAGAAGGTGCCGTTGTTGGCGCGGATGGCCTCGTCGTCGGGGACGTTGACCTCCAGGCGGCTGAAGGCCGGGCCAGCAGGTGCCGTCGCTGCCGGGGCGCTGGGCGTCGTGGGGGCCGGGCGCGGATTGTCCACGGTGTTGGTCGGCGCCACCTGGACGGGCTTGGCGTTGGCCGAGGGCTGGTCGCTGAACACCGTGTTGCCTTCGGCATCGACCGACTTGTAGATCGCGGCCTGGGCGGAGCAGGCGAGGCAGAGCAGACAGCAGGCAAGCAGGCGAGGCATGGCGGGATCTCGGCCGGGCGATGGGGATCAAGGGTAGCAGGCGCGCCGGGTGCTCAGGTAGGCAGCTCGGCTTCTCCGCGGTGGCGTCGGTCGCGGCGGTTTTCCACGCGCAAAGAAAAGGCCTCCCGAAGGAGGCCTCTTTCATTACCGCAGCGGGATCAGACGCTGTAGTACAGGTCGTATTCCAGCGGGTGCACGAAGGTACGGACCTTGATCTCTTCCTCGGACTTCAGCTCGATGTAGGCATCGATGAACTCGTCGGTGAAGACGCCGCCCTTGGTCAGGAACGCACGACCGGCGTCCAGGGCTTCCAGGGCTTCCTTCAGGCTGCCGCAGACCTGCGGGATCTTCTTGCCTTCTTCCGGCGGCAGATCGTACAGGTTCTTGTCGGCGGCATCGCCGGGGTGAATCTTGTTCTGGATGCCGTCCAGGCCAGCCATCAGCAGCGCGGCGAAGCACAGGTAGGGGTTGGCAGCCGGATCCGGGAAGCGGGCCTCGATGCGGCGGGCTTTCGGGCTCGACACATAGGGGATACGGATGGAGGCGGAACGGTTACGGGCCGAGTAGGCCAGCATGACCGGGGCTTCGAAGCCGGGCACCAGACGCTTGTAGCTGTTGGTGGACGGGTTGGTGAAGCCGTTCAGGGCCTTGCCGTGCTTGATGATGCCGCCGATGAAGTACAGGGCGGTATCGGACAGGCCGGCATAGCCTTCGCCGGCGAAGGTGTTCTTGCCATCCTTGGAGATGGACATGTGCACGTGCATGCCGGAGCCGTTGTCGCCGTACAGGGGCTTGGGCATGAAGGTGGCGGTCTTGCCGTAGGCATCGGCCACGTTGTGCACGACGTACTTCAGGGTCTGGGTCTCGTCGGCCTTCTTGACCAGGGTGTTGAACTGCACACCGATCTCGTTCTGGCCAGCGGTCGCCACTTCGTGGTGGTGGACTTCCACGACCAGGCCCATCTCTTCCAGGGCGTTGCACATGGCGGTACGGATTTCGTGGTCGTGGTCGACCGGCGGAACCGGGAAGTAGCCGCCCTTGACGCCCGGACGGTGACCCTTGTTGCCGCTCTCGAAGTCAGCGTCGGTGTTCCAGGACGCCTGCTCGGAGAAGATCTTGAACATGGAGCCGGAGATGTCCGACTTGAACTTCACTTCGTCGAAGATGAAGAACTCGGGCTCCGGGCCGACGAATACGGTGTCGCCGATGCCGGTGGACTTCAGGTACTCCTCGGCGGCCTTGGCGATACCACGGGGGTCGCGCTCGTAGGGCTGCATGGTCGAGGGTTCGATGATGTCGCAGACCAGGATCAGGGTCGGCTCTTCGGTGAAGGGATCCAGGACGGCGGTGCTGTCGTCGGGCAGCAGGATCATGTCGGAGGCTTCGATGCCTTTCCAGCCGGCGATGGAGGAGCCGTCGAACATCTTGCCGTGGGCGAAGAAGTCTTCGTCCAGCGCGTCACGCGCCGGCATGGTGACGTGTTGCTGCTTGCCTTTGGTGTCGGTGAAGCGCAGGTCTACCCACTTCACGTCGTTTTCTTTGATCAGTTGAACAGCCTTCGACATGGTTTCCTCCAGAGGAATTTCGGCCGGGAGCGGTTGGCGGTACTCCCGGTATCAGCTGTGCCCTTGAGGGGCGCTCCCGTGCTGCCTGGTCGGTGACCGGCGTTCCACGAAAAGCGCCCTATGCTGGCTCAGGGGCGGCTGCCTCACAAGAGAGCAAGTTGTATGCCAGTGCCCCTTAATGGGCAGGAGTGGCTTCCTTGCGTCTCTCGCGGCGTTTTCAGGCTGGCCGATGCCGCATGAGCGCACCAATTTGGTGCTTTTAAATCTAGATTTGCACCTTAATGGCGCCTGGAGTGATTTTGTCGGCTGAATTCGAGTCGCCGCGGGATTTCAGGTATGATCTTCGCCCTTTTCTTTTGCGTTTCCCGCCCGCCGCCGTCCGTTCATGAAGCTCATCATCAAGGTCTTTCCGGAAATCACCATCAAGAGTCGCCCGGTGCGCAAGAATTTCATTCGCCAGCTGGTGAAGAACATTCGTGTCGTGCTGCGCGACCTGGATCCGGACGTCCAGGTGGAAGGGGTCTGGGACAACATCACCCTGGACACCGCGGTCAGCGAGCCGCGCCTGCTGGCGGAGATGAAGCAGCGCCTGGCCTGCACCCCCGGCATCGGCCAATTCCTCGAGGTGCACGAGTATCCGCTGGGCGACTTCGAGACCATCCTCGAGCTCTGCGAGCGCCACTTCGGCGAGCGGGTTCGCGGCAAGGTGTTCTCGGTCCGCTGCAAGCGCGCCGGCAAGCATGACTTTTCCTCGATGGACGTGGAGCGCTACGTCGGCGGTGGCCTGCGCGAGCGCTGTGGCGGCGCCGGCATCGCCCTGAAGAATCCCGAGGTGAACGTTCGCCTGGAGATCCGCGACCAGCGGCTGTTCATCATCGACGAGCATCACGAGGGCCTGGGCGGCTATCCGCTGGGTGCCCTGGAGCAGGTGCTGGTGCTGATGTCCGGTGGCTTCGATTCCACCGTGGCCGCCTACCAGATGATGAGGCGTGGCATGGTCAGCCACTTCTGCTTCTTCAATCTCGGCGGGCGTGCCCACGAACTGGGCGTGATGGAAGTGGCGCACTATCTGTGGGAGAAATTCGGTCGCTCCCAGCGCGTGCTGTTCATCAGCGTGCCCTTCGAGGAAGTGGTAGGGCAGATCCTCACCCAGTGCGACGACAGCCACATGGGCGTGATCTTGAAGCGCATGATGCTGCGCGCCGCCAGCCGCATCGCCGAGCAGCTGCAGATCGAGGCGCTGGTGACCGGCGAGGCCGTCTCCCAGGTTTCCAGCCAGACCCTGACCAACCTGGCGGTGATCGACAAGGCCACCGATACCCTGGTGCTGCGCCCGCTGCTGGCCAGCCACAAGCAGGACATCATCGACACCGCCGAACGCATCGGCACCGCCGACTTCGCCAAGCACATGCCCGAGTACTGCGGCGTCATCTCGGTGAATCCCACCACCAAGGCCAAGGCCATGCGGGTGGAGCACGAGGAAGGCAAGTTCGACCTGGCGGTGCTCGATGCCGCCCTGGCGCGCGCCCGCTTCATCACCGTCGACAAGGTGATCGAGGAGCTGGGCAAGGACGTGCAGGTCGAGGAGCTGGCACAGCCCTTGCCAGGTCAGATCGTGGTGGACATCCGCCACCCCGACGCCCAGGAAGAGGCGCCGCTGGAACTTGCCGGCAACGAGGTGCAGGTCATGCCCTTCTTCGCCCTGAACAGCCGTTTCAAGGAACTGGACGAGCAGCGCCAGTACCTCCTCTATTGCGACCGCGGGGTGATGAGCCGGCTGCACGCCCATCACCTGCTCACCGAAGGGTACGCCAATGTGCGCGTTTATCGTCCGGCCTAAGCAGCCGGGCCTGCTGGGTGGCAGTATCCGCCACCGCCCTCCCGACCTCTTCTAGCCGTCCGGTCCCGTAACGGCCGGCCGCGTTTCGCGCGCTTGCAATCTCCAGCTGTCAGCCTGCTGGCTGAAGCTCCTTCATTTCTATACCGAGAACACCACTGTGATCGAGAATCTACGCAACATCGCCATCATCGCGCACGTCGACCATGGCAAGACCACCCTCGTCGACAAGCTGCTGCGCCTGTCCGGCACCCTGGACCGCAAAGAAGCGGAAAACGAGCGGGTGATGGACAGCAACGACCAGGAAAAGGAGCGTGGCATCACCATCCTGGCCAAGAACACCGCGCTGAAGTGGAAGGACTACAACATCAACATCGTCGACACCCCCGGCCACGCCGACTTCGGTGGCGAGGTGGAGCGCGTGATGTCGATGGTCGACTCCGTGCTGCTGGTGGTCGACGCGCAGGACGGCCCCATGCCGCAGACCCGTTTCGTGACCCAGAAGGCCTTCAAGGCCGGCCTGCGTCCCATCGTGGTGGTGAACAAGATCGACCGTCCCGGCGCGCGTCCGGACTGGGTCATCGACCAGATCTTCGACCTGTTCGACAACCTCGGCGCCACCGATGAGCAGCTGGACTTCCCGATCGTCTACGCCAGTGCCTTGAACGGCATCGCCGGCATGGACCACGAGAAGATGGACGACAACATGGATGCCCTGTTCCAGGCCATCGTCGACCACGTTCCGGCGCCCCAGGTCGACGTGAACGGTCCCTTCCAGATGCAGATCTCCCAGCTGGACTACAACAGCTTCCTCGGCGTGATCGGTATCGGCCGCATCGCCCGTGGCCGCATCAAGGCCAACACCCCGGTGGTGGCCATCAGCGACGACGGCAGCAAGCGCAACGGTCGTATCCTCAAGATCATGGGCCACTCCGGCCTGCAGCGCGTGGAAGTGTCCGAAGCCGAAGCCGGCGACATCGTCTGCGTCTCGGGCATGGACGAGCTGTTCATCTCCGACACCCTGTGCGACCCGCAGAACGTCGAGGCCCGCCCGCCGCTGACCGTCGACCAGCCCACCGTGAGCATGACCTTCCAGGTCAACGACTCGCCGTTCGCCGGTCGTGAAGGCAAGTTCGTCACCAGCCGCAACATCAAGGACCGCCTGGACAAGGAGCTGCTGCACAACGTGGCCCTGCGCGTCGAGCCGGGCGAGTCCGCCGAGAAGTTCAAGGTCTCCGGCCGTGGCGAGCTGCACCTGTCGGTACTGATCGAGAACATGCGCCGTGAAGGCTTCGAGATGGCCGTAGGCCGTCCGGAAGTGGTGATCATCGAGAAGGACGGCGAGAAGCAGGAGCCCTACGAGAACGTCACCATCGACATCGAAGAGCAGCACCAGGGCTCGGTGATGGAGCAGATGGGTCTGCGCAAGGGCGATCTGACCAACATGATCCCCGACGGCAAGGGCCGTATTCGCCTGGAATACACCATCCCGGCGCGTGGCCTGATCGGCTTCCGCAACAACTTCCTGACCCTGACCTCGGGCAGCGGCATCCTGACCTCGACCTTCAGCCACTACGGCCCGATCAAGGCCGGCGAAGTGAGCAACCGTCAGAACGGCGTGCTGGTGTCCATGGCCACCGGTACCGCCCTGACCTACTCGCTGGAAACCCTGCAGAGCCGCGGCAAGCTGTTCCTGGCTCCGGGCGACGAGATCTACGAAGGCCAGCTGTGCGGCATCAACAGCCGTGACAACGACCTGGTGCTCAACCCCACCAAGGGCAAGAAGCTGGACAACATGCGCGCCTCGGGCAAGGACGAAGTCATCGCCCTGGTGCCGCCGATCAAGTTCACCCTGGAGCAGGCGCTGGAATTCATCGCCGACGACGAGCTGGTGGAAGTGACGCCGAAGTCCATCCGCCTGCGCAAGAAGTACCTGAACGAGAACGACCGCAAGCGCTTCGAGCGTTCCAAGGTCTGATCGCGTTTCGGTAACGCAAGAAAGCGCCTTCGGGCGCTTTTTTGTTGCCCGCGTGCCTCCATCGACAGCGTTCTAGCGCGGCCATGGCGGTCCGCCGCTGCGGTCGCTCCGACGCTCACAGCGGGCACGTAGGAGCGGCCCATGGCCGCGATAGATCGCTAGCCATGGGCTCACGGAATATCCTGGCGCGGCCTCCTTCACCCCGGCCCTCTCCCAGGGGGAGAGGGGGAAATTGCTCGCGTACGTAGGTTGGGTTGAGCGCAGCGAAGCTCAACAGCCCAGCCCCTGGCGCTCTCCCCACGTCTGCTCGAGCAGATGGCCGGACCTTCAGGCTCGCGCGAGCGACGCCTGCCGTCCCGGTCGCCATGCAACCCCTCTAGACCAGATCTCTCAGCGCTGCCACGAACGTCTCGTACTTTTTTGTTCACAACCAGATACAACGTCATAAAAACCGTCTAGCTTCAGACGACACGCCCAACGCGTGCTCCGATAACAACAATCAAGGTGCAGGCATGACGTTCTCTCTCAGGCAACGCCTGCCGCTGGCTATCGCCCTGGCGACGGCGCTCGCGGCAACCGTGCAGGCGGCTCCCAATCCCTACAGTGGCTTCACCGTGTTCGGCGACAGCCTGCTGGATGCCGGGCAATTTCCCGATACCGGCGTGACCGGTGCCAGTCTCAGATTCACCAACCGGGTCGGCCCCAGCTACAGCGCCGCCGGTGGCGCGGTGACCGGACCGGTGTCGTCGATCCTGCTCGGCCAGCAGCTGGGTTTCGATGCCCGGACCCTGGACGCCTCGACCGCGGTGATCAATCGCCTGCTGGGTCTCTCCGATGGCGACAACTGGGCTACCGGTGGCTACACCACGGCGCAGATCCGCGATTCCATCACGGCCACCAATGGCTCGGTGGTGGCGGTGAGCGGCCTGACCCTGCGCACCCGGGACGGCTACCTGCCCGGACTCGCCAGCCAGGGGCTGCGCCTCGATCCCAACACCCTGTTCTATATCAGCGGGGGTGGTAACGACTTCCTCCAAGGCCTGATCACCTCGCCGGCCAGCGCCGCGGCGGCGGCCAATCGCCTGGGCGATGGCGTCGCCGCCCTGCAACAGGCCGGGGCGCGCTATTTGATGGTCTGGCTGTTGCCCGACATCGGCCGGACGCCGGCGCTGGCCGGCTCGCCGCAGCAGGCGGCCAGCTCGGCCTTGAGCCAGGTCTACAACCAGGCACTGGTGGCCCGCCTCGCCGGCATCGATGCCGAGATCATCGGCCTGAACGTGCCGCAGCTGCTCGCCGAGGTGGTGGCCGATCCGGCGCGCTACGGCCTGGCGACCGGGCAGGATCTCACCGGGACCTGCTTCAGCGGTGACAACTGCACGCGCAACACCACCTACGGCCTGGGCGCCGCCGCTGCGGACCCGAGCCAGCTGCTGTTCAACGACCGCGTCCACCCGACCATCACCGGCCAGCGGCTGATCGCCGACTACGCCTATTCGCTGCTGGCCGCCCCCTGGGAGGTCACCTTGCTGCCGGAGATGGCGCAGTCCTCCCTGAGATCGCACCAGGATGGCCTGCACCAGCGTTGGCTGGGCGACTGGCATGCCTGGCAGCCGGTGGGGCGCTGGCAGGGCTATGTGGATACCGGTGCGCGGCGGCTGGATGTCGACGACCAGCGCAGTACCGCCGGCGGCGATGGCAACGGCTATGGCCTGGACCTGGGCGGCAGCTATCGGCTCAGCGACGCCTGGCGTATCGGCGTCGCCGCTGGGGTCTCGCGCCAGCATCTGGAGGCTGGCGCCGCCGATTCCGACTATCGCCTGAACAGCTACCTGCTCAGCGCCTTCGCCCAATACCAGGGCGAACGCTTCTGGGGCGATCTCACCGCCACCGGTGGCCGGCTGGACTACGACGACCTGAGCCGCCGCTTCGCCCTCGGCCCGACCACCCGCAGCGAGCGTGGCGATACCGATGGCGACCTGCGTGCCCTCTCGGCGCGCCTCGGGTACGACCTGGCGGCGGCCAGCAGCCCCTGGCACCTGAGCCCCTACCTGAGCGCCGACTACGCCCGGGTCCAGGTGGATGGCTACCGCGAGCGCGGCAACGATGCCGCCGCCCTGGCCTTCGCTGACCAGTCGAGCACCTCGCGGCGGCTGGGCCTGGGGCTGCAGGGCCGCTGGCAATTCACCCCGTCCACGGCGCTGTTCGCCGACCTGGGGCGCGAGCGGGAATTCGCCGACGGTACCCGTGACGTGACCATGAGTCTGAACAGCGTGCCGGGGCTGGACTACACCCTCGACGGCTACCAGCCCGACAGCGACCGCACCCGCCTGAGCCTGGGCGTGGTGCAGCGGCTGACCCCCGAGCTCACCCTCAGGGGCGGCTACAGCTATGCCGGCGCGGGCGATAGCCATCAGCAGGGGATCGGGCTGGGCCTGTCGCTGGACTTCTAGGCCAAGATGCCGCCTGCGGGGTGTGGCGATCCGGCGGGAGGAGTCCCCCGACCGGATCGTCCGCGCTAGACCCGGCTAGGATCGCCCTGGCGTTGCCGTTGCCAGTCGCGCAGCTCGTCCAGGCGCCGCGGCGGGCAGATCAGGAAGCCCTGCAGCAGGTCACAGCCAGCCTGTTGCAGGCAGGCCCGCTTGAGCTCGCTATCCACCCCTTCGGCGATGACCTGGGCGTCGCGGGCATGGCAGAAGGCGACGAGGGCCTCCAGGCTGGCCTGGTTGCCGGGTTGGCTGAGGCGCTCGACGATGAGCCGATCGAACTTGATGGTGTCGGCGGGATAGTCGGTGACCTGCTGGATGGAGGTGTAGCCCACGCCGAAATCGTCGATGGCCACGCGAAAGCCGGCGGCGCGCAATTCATGCAGCAGCGCCAGGGTCCGCTCGTTGAGTTCGGCGGCGAAGGTCTCGGTGAACTCCAGCTCCAGGCGTGCCGCATCGACGTTGTGGTGACGGACCCGCTCGCACAGGTAGGGCACGATATCGGCCTGGTCCAGTTGCGCGGACGACAGGTTGATGGACAGCACCAGGTCGGCGCCGAGCACCTCCTGCAACGCCGGATACTCCCGGCAGGCCTGGTCCACCACCCAGCGATCGATCCAGCGGAAATGCCCCTGGCGCTCGGCGATGGGAATGAACTCCGCCGGCGACACGGCGCCCAGTCGCGGGGAATTCCAGCGCACCAGGGTCTCGGCGGAACGGACCTGGCCGGCGCTGTCGACCGCCGGCATGTAGACAAGGTGGAATTCCTCGTCTGGATTCAGCTGGCGCAGATGCTCGTCCAGCTGATCCTGCCGCCGCTGGCGCGCCGCCAGCTCCGGGGTGAAATGCACCAGGCGATTACCGCCTTCGCCCTTGGCGCGGTCCAGCGCCAGATCGGCCTGGGCGAGCAGGTCGGCCAGATCCAGGGGGGCTTCCGGGGCGGCCAGGCCGAGGCTGAGGGTCACGGCATAGCGCCGTTCACCGACCAGGGTGCCGTTGTCGTAGAGGCGCTGCAGCTGGTCACCCAGGGCCAGGCCATCGGCGGCCGCCGTCGGCCCGCGCAGCAGGACGGCGAATTCATCGCCAGCCAGGCGGGTGAAGACCAGCTCGTTGCGTTCGCGGTAGGTGTCTATCACCCGTTGCGCCTGCCGGGCCACGGCCTGCAGCAGCTCGTCGCCCACCTCGTGGCCGAATCGGTCATTCACCGACTTGAAGTGATCGAGGCCGAAGTACAGCAGCGCGATGGTACGACCGTCCGGTCGCTCGTCGAACCAGAGTTCACCCATGAACTGGAAGTGGCGGCGATTGCCGATCTGGGTGAGGGCATCGGTACGCAAGGCCGTGCGCAATTGCGCCAGGATGGCGAGATTGCTGTCGTGCAGGCGCTTCATGTTGGCGCCCAGGTGACCGATCTCGCCGGGCTCGCGGGTATCGTCCAGCGCCTGGCGCTGGCCTTCCAGTACCTCGGTGAGCTGGCTGTCGAGCCGCGCGATGGGCCGGGTGATGTAGCGCCGAATCAGCACCAGCAGGATCAGGATGCAGGCGAGGGTCACCAACAGGCCGCCGCCGAAATAGAGGAGGGCCAGGCGGTGCAGCTGAGCGTTCAGGCGCTGCGGGTCCGGGGTCAGCTGGACATGGAGGTCGGGCGCCAGGCGCTGGACCGCCGTGAAGCCGCTGGTCTGGGCGGGCGGCGTGCGGCTGAATTCCAGGGGCGCGCCATAGGTGTCCTCGAGGGTCCGGCGCAGGGCTTCCACCCGGTCCGGACTCACCGCCAGCTGCAAGGTCATCGCCAGGCCGCGCTGGCCGAGCAGCGGTGGCCCGCTGGTGCTGGGCAGCAGCGAGGTGGTTGCCACCAGCAGGGACCGCCCCTGCTCGTCGCTCAGGTAGTCGCGACGTTCCAGGGTGCCCCGGGGATCCCGGGCCAGGCGTTCGAGCAGCTGGCGCTGGGCGGTACCCAACTGGGCGAAGGGGTCGTCGCTGCGCTCGTAGTAGTAGGCCAGGCTCAGGTCGGGCCGGGCGATGGTCAGGGAAATGCGGCTGGGTGCGTCCTCGCCGGCCAGTTGTTGGACCGCCTGCTGCAGCTGGGTGCCCAGGGCCTCGTTGCGATAGGGCACGTCCGTCTGCCGCAGGAAGTTGCCCAGGGCCGCGCTGTTGGACAGCGCATAGAGCAGGTTGCGGCTGAAATGGTCGTATTCGCGGTAGGTGGTCTCCAGGGCCGCCAGGTCATGGTTGAGCCGGGAGCGCTCGAGGCCGATGACCGCCTCGCGCTGTACCGCATAGCCCAGCGCGACCAGGGTCAGGCAGCAGAGCAGCGCCACCGGCAGGATCAGCAGCAGGGTGCGCCTATTCAGGTTCATGCCGGCCTACCAGGGCGCTACCGATGCGTTGCCGGGTCTGGAAGGTATCGGGCGGCCCTTCGCTGAAGATCTGGCTGCGAGCGAGTACCTCGGCGGGCGGAAACAGGCTGGGGTCCTGCCGCAGCTCCGCGGGCAGCAGCCGCACGGCCCCGGCATTGGGCGTCGCCAGGTGCAGCTCCGTGGTGGCCAGCAGGGCGTTGCGGGGCTCGTTGAGGAAGTCGACGAAGCGCTGCGCGGCGGCCTGGTGCGGGGAGTTGCTGAGCACCGCCACGCAGTCCACCCAGAGCAGGCTGCCCTCGCGCGGCGTGGTGAAGCGCCAGGGCTGGCCGGGAGTCGCCGCATTGAGCAGGTGCTGGTCGCCGCTGTAGCCCAACGCCAGGTCGATGCGGTCGCTGTAGGCCGGATTGTGCAGCGCGCTGACCACGTACTGATAGGTGAGTACCGCCGGCGCCTGGGCCTTGAGCAGGGCGAAGCTGCGCTTGAGCAGCTCGGGGTCGTCGCTGTTGATGGCGGCGCCCAGGCTGATCAGGGGTGCCACCAGCAGGTCGTCATGGTCTTCGAGCATGGCGATGCGTCCCTGCAGCGCCGGCTCGGGCTGCAGCAGGGCCTGCCAGGAGTCGGGCGCGCTGGCCAGGCGGTCGCTGCGATAGAGCAGGCCCAGGGTGCCCCAGACATAGGGCACGGCGTAGTCGCCGCAACTCTGGCGCCAGCGCGGATCGAGCTCGGCCAGGTGGGCCAGGCGGCGTGGATCGATGCGGGTCAGCAGGCCGTCCCGGCCGAGGCGGGTGGCGCTGACTTCGTTGATCACCACCAGGTCGAGATCGGCATCGCCACGTGCCAGGGTGGCATCGCGCACGTCGCTGCTGTCGAAATGGATTTCCTGCACCGGCGGATTGGCCTTGGCCCAGCGCTGCAGCAGGGTTTCGCTGAAGTAGCCTTCCCAGGTATAGAGCCGCAGGGACTCCGCCGCGGCCAGGTGCGACGCCGGTAGCACTGGGAGCACCAGGCAGCAGAAAAGGGAGACGCAGTAGCGCATGCGGACGACTCGGCGGCAAGGGCTGACATCAATAGGAAATGCTGGAAGGCCAGACGTTCACCCTGAGCTCGAGAGGGCTTCTGCCAGTTTAGGAGGCCTTCCGCGATTCGCCAGCCAGGCGCCGCGCCACTCGCGTGCGCTGCGCGTCACGCCTCAGTTCTGCAGCGGTGCGACCCCGGCGCGCTGGTGGGCGCGGGTCCAGGGGTTCTGCTCGTCGGCGAATTTCACCGCCAGGCGTTCCAGCACCCGTTGCGTCGGCGCATTGGTGCCATGCAGCAAGAGCAGCGGCAACAGCAGCAGGCTCGCGCCCAGGGCGGCCTGGCGTGGCTTGAGCAGCACCTGCTGGCCACGCAGCAGCCAGAGCAGGCTGCCGCTGGCGGCATAGCCGATGGGCAGGCCGGTCACCACTTCCGAGACCGAGTGATAGCCCAGCACCACCCGTGACACGGCGATGAGCAGCGCGCAGCCGGCACCCAGGGCGGCGGCGGTCAGCCGCAGCGATGGCCGTGCGCGGCCGGCCAGCAGCCAGCCGAGCACCGGCAGTACGCTGCCCACCAGCATGGAATGCCCGCTGAAGCCGGTGAAGTCCAGGCGCGGAATGCCCAGGCCCCAGCCGAAGAAGGCGACCTTGGACAGGGCCACGAGGAGACTCGCCGCACCAAACAGCAGCAGCCAGAGCAGCGCTGCCCGCGCGGACAGGCCGGCGAGCAACCAGAGCGCGATCAGCAGGGCGCAGGGAAGCATCACCGAGGAATCGCCGAAGTTGGTGATGAACAGCCACATGGATGAGCAGACTCCTGTAAACGACGAGGCATTCTGACCGCCAGACGTCCAGAGGTTGCATCGGCCGTGCCAGGCTGTGGACTGGCGCAAGAAACCGGCGGGATGGCTTTGGCAGACCCAGAAAAAAGCCCCGGCACCAGGGGTGGCGGGGCTGTTTGCCGGGAGGTGGCTTACAGGCCGGCGGCGGCGCGCAGGGCAGCGGCGCGGTCGGTACGTTCCCAGGTGAAGGTGGTGAAGGTGTCGTCGCCCACGGTGACTTCCTGCGGATGGCGGCCGAAGTGGCCATAGGCCGCGGTGGCGCGGTACATCGGGTGCAGCAGGTCGAGCATGGTGGTGATGGCGTAGGGGCGCAGGTCGAAGTGCTCGCGCACCAGCTGCACGATCTTCTCGTCGCTGATCTTGGCGGTGCCGAAGGTGTTGATCGAGATGGAGGTGGGCTGGGCCACGCCGATGGCGTAGGACACCTGGATCTCGCAACGCTCGGCGAGGCCGGCGGCGACGATGTTCTTGGCCACGTAGCGACCGGCGTAGGCGGCGCTGCGGTCGACCTTGGACGGGTCCTTGCCGGAGAAGGCGCCACCGCCGTGACGGGCCATGCCGCCGTAGCTGTCGACGATGATCTTGCGGCCGGTCAGGCCGCAGTCACCCACCGGGCCACCGATGATGAACTGGCCGGTCGGGTTGATGTGGAACTGGGTGTCCTTGTGCAGCAGCTCGGCGGGGATGACGTGCTTGACGATCAGCTCCATCACGGCTTCGCGCAGGTCGGCGTACTTGACCTCGGGGTTGTGCTGGGTGGACAGCACGATGGCGTCGATGCCGACCACCTTGCCGCCGTCGTAGCGGCAGGTCACCTGGGACTTGGCGTCCGGACGCAGCCAGGGCAGCAGGCCCGACTTGCGCGCCTCGGCCTGGCGCTCCACCAGGCGGTGGGAGAAGGTGATGGGCGCGGGCATCAGCACGTCGGTCTCGTTGCAGGCGTAGCCGAACATCAGGCCCTGGTCACCGGCGCCCTGGTCTTCCGGCTTGCTGCGGTCGACGCCCTGGGCGATGTCCACCGACTGCTTGCCGATGATGTTGACGATGCCGCAGGTGGCGCCGTCGAAGCCCACGTCGGAGCTGTCGTAGCCGATGTCGACGATGACGTCGCGTACCAGTTGCTCCAGGTCGACCCAGGCGGAGGTGGTGACTTCGCCGGCGACGATGGCGACGCCGGTCTTGACCAGGGTCTCGCAGGCCACGCGGGCATGCTTGTCCTGGGTGATGATGGCGTCGAGCACGGCATCGGAGATCTGGTCGGCGATCTTGTCCGGGTGGCCTTCGGAGACGGACTCGGAGGTGAACAGGGAATATTCGCTCATCGAATGGTTCCTAAATTACCAAGGGGTAGGGGCCCGCAGGCCGGTCGAGACAGCAGTTTCCTTGCAGGACATGACGCCTGGGGGCGTCCGGTCCGCCCGCCATTGGCCGCTCGGCCTCATGACGGGGTGTTTCCCTGAGCCGGGCGCGCGAACTGGCGCACCTGGATCTGAAAGCCGTTGCGCAGGCCGAGGTAGAGGCTTTCGCCCGCCTGCAGGCCGGCGGCCTGGGCCCAGCGCGCCAGTTCGTCCTGGTCGAAGCCGAGCCAGAGATCGCCACAGGCGGCGCGCGCCCAGGTCTGGTCGTGGGGGCAGAGGTCGGTGATCACCAGGCTGCCGCCCGGGGCCACGCGCAGCGCCAGGCGCTGCAAGGCCTCCGCCGGGGCGGCGAGATGGTGCAGGACCATGTTGAGGATCACGCAGTCGGCCTGCGGCAGCGGCTCGGTGAGGGCGTCGGCCAGGTGTAGTTCGACCTGCGCGAGGCCGTCGCGCTGGCAGCGCTGGCGCGCCAGCTCGAGCATGGCCGGGCTGTTGTCCACCGCCACCACCCGGGCGAAGCGCTGCGCCAGGTCCGGCAGGAAGGCGCCGTCGCCCGGCCCCACTTCCAGGGCGCAGCCGCGGGGATCCAGGGCCAGGGCATCGAGCAGGCTGAGCAGGCCGTCGCGGTATTGCGGCAGGCTGGCGATGAGGTCCTGCTGGGCCTGGAATTTTTCCGCTACCCGGGCGAAGAAGTCGCGACTCACCGCGGCGCGCTGGGCATGCACCTCGCCGATCCGCGTCTGCACCGCGCTGGGTAGGGCCAGGGCGTCCACCTCTTCGAGCAGGGCGGCGTGCAGGGCGCCGCCGAGGCTGCCGAGACGGGGCAGGGCGCGGCGGTAGAAGATGGCGTTGCCCTCGCGGCGGGTGGCCACCAGCTGGGCCTGGGCCAGTACCTTGAGGTGATGGCTGATGCCGGACTGGCCGGTGGCGAAGATCTGCGCCAGTTCCAGCACGCCGAAGGAGGCGCTGTGCAGGGCGCGCAGGACGTTCAGGCGCAGGGGATCGCCGCCGGCCTTGCACAGGGCGGCGAGGGTATCTCCTGGTTCCTGGCCGAGCGCCGGCACGCGTAGCGGATTCATGGGGCGCTAGTCTAGAGACCCGTCCCAGGCCTCGCAAGAAAAGCATCAAAAAGTTTTGATACTTGTCCGGCGCGGTGACCCGCGCATACCTTCGTCGAGGAAGGTAAGATGCCGGAGCCGTTTGGCCTGCGCTCGTCGCGGTCGTGCGGTAACGACCGCGAGACACGCGCGTCCAACGTGCAGCCCCTTCAGGAGCGCCACCCGAGTAGGCCCATGTCCGTCCAGCCATCATCCCCTTCCGCGCCCGCCGCCGGTACGCGCCTGGTGATCTGCGAGCACTGCGATTCGGTGCATCGCCTGGAGCCGCTCGCCGCGGGCGAGCGGGCGCATTGCCTGCGCTGCGGCGCCTTGCTCTACCGCGCCAGTCGGCTGGACATCCAGGGCTTGCTGGCCTTGGCGATCGCCGCGGCGGTGCTGTTCGTCATCGCCAACGTCGGGCCCATCCTGCAGCTGAGCTTCCGCGGCCTGCACAGCGAGGCGACGCTGCTGGAATCGGTGGTTGCCATGAGCAGCGGCTTCGCCGGCCCCATGGCGCTGGTGGTGGCCATGACCCTGTTCGTGGTGCCGCTGCTGCAGATCCTGCTGCTGCTGTGGGTACTCGGCTTCGCCCAGGCCGGTCGTCGCGCGCCGGGCTTCGCCACGGCCATGGTGACCCTGCATTACCTGCGCCCCTGGAGCATGATCGAGGTCTTCGTGCTCGGCGCCCTGGTGGCGGTGATCAAGCTGGCCGGCCTGCTGCACGTGGTGGTGGGCCTGGGTCTGTTCGGCATGATCGGGCTGATGGTGGTGCTGCTGATCATCGCCAAGCGCGACCTGCATCCGCTGTGGGATGCCGTCGGGGAGCGCGAGTCGTGAGCGCGCCCCGGCTGCCGCCGCGGGCCGACCAACTCGGCCTCTGCCTGTGCCATGTCTGCGGCAACGTCTGCAGCGCGCCGCGCCGCCACAAGGCCGGCTGTCCGCGCTGCGGCTCGGCGCTGCACCGGCGCAAGCCGAATGTCTACGCCAAGACCTGGGCCTACCTGCTCGCCGCGCTGATCCTCTATATCCCGGCCAATACCCTGCCGGTGATGTTCACCGGTACCCTGGGCCGCGGCACGGAGAGCACCATTCTCGAAGGGGTGATCGAATTCTGGGAGAACGGCTCCTGGGGCGTCGCCCTGGTCATCTTCATCGCCAGCGTGGCGGTGCCGTCCATCAAGTTCCTGGTGCTCGGCACCCTGCTGGTGAGCTGCCAGAGGCGCAGCGACTGGGCCACCGCCCAGCGCGCCCGGCTCTATCGCTTCGTCGAGCTGATCGGCTACTGGTCGATGCTCGACGTGATCGTGGTGGCCCTGGTCTCGGCGCTGGTGCATTTCGGTGCCCTGAGTTCGGCAGCGCCGCGCCTGGGTATCGTGTTCTTTGGTTTCGTGGTGGTGCTGACGATGCTCGCCGCGATGAGTTTCGATCCCCGCTTGATCTGGGATGCAGAGGTGAACGATGACGGACAGGCATGAACCCGACGCCCTGGCGCCTACCCCCGAGGTACGCCGCAGTCGCTGGAGCGTATCGCTGATCTGGCTGGTGCCCATCGTGGCGGCCCTGATCGGGCTGTCCATGGTGGTGCACAGCTGGGCTTCGCGCGGGCCGAGCATCACGGTGACCTTTCTCACCGCCGAGGGCCTGGAAGCCGGCAAGACCCAGGTGAAGTACAAGAACGTGGTGATCGGCACCGTCAGCGACATCCAGCTGGCGCCGGATCGCAATCGGGTGATCACCACCATCGACCTGGAAAAGTCCGCCGAGGGCTTCGCCACCAAGGACGCGCGCTTCTGGGTGGTGCGGCCGCGCTTCGGCGTGAACGGCGTCTCCGGGGTGGATACCCTGGTCTCGGGCGCGTTCATCGGCGCCGACATCGGCAGTTCCACCGAGACGCAGCGTGACTTCCGTGGCCTGGAACAGCCGCCGGCGCTGATCCATGGCGCCTCCGGCAAGAGGTTCATCGTCACCGCCGACGACATCGGCTCGCTGGACGTGGGTTCGCCGGTCTATTACCGGCGCATCCAGGTCGGCCGGGTGGTGTCCTTCCATCTCAACCAGGACGGCAAGGGCGTCAGTGCGCAGATCTTCATCGATTCGCCCTACGACCGCTTCGTCACCGCCAACAGCCGCTTCTGGAACGCCAGCGGGGTCGACGTCTCGCTGAGCGCCGCCGGCCTCAAGCTCAATACCCAGTCCCTGGCCACGGTGGTGGCGGGCGGTATCGCCTTCGTCACCCCCGAATGGCCCAAGGATCCGCAGGAGGCCAAGGAAGACCAGGATTTCACCCTGTTCGACGACCAGACCAGCGCCCTGGCCCCGCCGGACGGCGAGCCGCACTACATCCGCATGAGATTCCAGCAGTCGCTGCGGGGCCTGGCCACCGGCGCGCCGGTGGAATTCCTCGGTTTGAACGTCGGCCGGGTGGTTTCCCTGACGCCGGATTACGACCACCAGCAGGACGATTTCTCGCTGATCGTCGGTGCGGTGATCTATCCGCAACGCCTCGGCGAGGTCGGCAAGCGCCTCGAGGCCGAGGACCGCGACGGCAAGCTGTTCGCCGGCTGGGTGGCGCGCGGCCTGCGCGCCCAGGCCCGCACCGGCAACCTGCTCACCGGGCAGCTCTACATCTCCATCGACTTCATTCCCAATGCGCCCAAGGTGGCCTTCAATCCCAAGGCGCAGCCGCTGGTCATCCCCACCGTCACCGGCAGCTTCGACCGTCTGCAGGAGCAGATGGCCGGCATCGTCAACAAGATCGACAAGATCCCCTTCGACTCCATCGGCAAGAACCTCGACACCAGCCTGGCCCAGCTCAGCGGGACCCTCAAGCAACTCAACGCCGGCGTCCTGCCGCAGCTGACCACCACCCTGATGGGCGTGCAGCAGCTCACCGGCAGCGCCAGCCAGAGCCTCGGCGCCGACTCGCCCGTGCAGCAGAACCTGAGCCAGACGCTCGAGGAAATGCAGCGCATGGCGCGCTCCCTGCGCGTCTTCGGCGACTACCTCGGCCGCCATCCGGAATCCCTGATCCGCGGCCTGGTGACCGACCCCGCGCCCAAGTTCGAGCCGGGCTCCCGCGATCCCGCCAAAGGAAAACTGCAATGAAGCGCCTGACCTGCCTGGCCCTGCCCCTGCTGTTGGCCGCCTGTTCCTCGAAGGCGCCGCTCAACTACCACACCCTGACCAGCGCCGCCGGCCCGGACGCGGCCGGGCGTGCCGCGGCCTTTCGCTTCGCCCTGCAGGGCGTGTCGGTACCGCCGCAGGTGGACCAGCCGCAACTGGTGATCCGCCAGGGCGACGACATCGCCCTGCTGGAAAACGAACGCTGGATCGCGCCCCTGGCCGACGAGATCCGCAGTGCGCTGTCCGCCGACCTGTCCCAGGACCTGGGGACCCTGGACCTGGGCGATGCACCCAGGGGCAGCGGTGCCCCGGTGCTGCGCATCAAGGTGGATGTGCAACGCTTCGACTCCCAGCCGGGGCGCGGGGTGCAACAGGAGGCGCTGTGGACGCTGCGCCTGGCCGAGCCCGGCGGCGAGCGGGTACTCACCTGTGGCAGCCGGATCCAGCAGCCGGCCGGCCCCTCCTATGCCGAGGTCGTCGCTGCCCATCGCCAGGCGCTGGCGCAGCTGGCCAAGCGTATCGAGCCGGTCGCCCGCGCCTTCGTGGCCGCTCCCGGGACGGCCTGCCCGGCCGGCTGAGCCGACAACGTCGATTGCTGGAAGTGCCCTGGCTGGGCCAGAATGATGGCCCCTTCGCTCTGCCTCTGCCAGGAGACACCGCAATGCCCAGCCGTCGTGATCGAGCCAACGCCATCCGCGCCCTCAGCATGGATGCCGTGCAAAAAGCCAACAGCGGCCACCCCGGTGCCCCCATGGGCATGGCCGACATCGCCGAAGTGCTCTGGCACGATCAGCTCAAGCACAACCCTGGCAATCCCCAATGGGCCGACCGTGACCGCTTCGTGCTGTCCAACGGCCATGGCTCCATGCTTATCTATTCGTTGCTGCACCTGTCGGGTTACGACCTGTCCATCGACGACCTGAAGAACTTCCGCCAGTTGCACAGCAAGACCCCGGGCCACCCCGAGTACGGCTATGCCCCGGGCATCGAGACCACCACCGGGCCGCTGGGCCAGGGCATTGCCAACGCCGTGGGCTTCGCCCTGGCGGAGAAGGTCATGGCCGCCCAGTTCAACCGCGAGGGCCACCGGATCGTCGACCACCACACCTACGCCTTCCTCGGCGACGGTTGCATGATGGAAGGCGTCTCCCACGAGGCCTGCTCCCTGGCCGGCACCCTGGGCCTGTCCAAGCTGATCGCCTTCTACGACGACAACGGCATCTCCATCGATGGCGAGGTCGAAGGCTGGTTCACCGACGACACCCCCAAGCGCTTCGAGAGCTATGGCTGGCAGGTGATCCGCAACGTCGACGGCCACGACGCCGACGAGATCAGGACCGCCCTGGACACCGCGCGCAAGAGCGACCAGCCCACCCTGATCTGCTGCAAGACGGTGATCGGCTACGGCGCGCCGCACAAGCAGGGCAAGGAAGAGTGCCACGGCGCGCCGCTGGGCAACGACGAGATCCAGGCCGCCCGCGAACTGCTCGGCTGGTCCCATGCGCCCTTCGAGATTCCCGCCGACATCTATGCCGAGTGGAGCGCCAAGGAGCGCGGCGCCGCCGCCGAGGCCGAGTGGAACCAGCGTTTCGCCGCCTACGCCGCCGCCCATCCGGAACTGGCCGCCGAGTTCAAGCGCCGCATGGCCGGTGACCTGCCCGCCGACTTCGCCGAGCGCGCCGCTGCCTTCATCCAGGAAGTCGCCACCAAGGGCGAGACCATCGCCAGCCGCAAGGCCAGCCAGAACGCCCTGCAATTCTTCGGTCCGCTGCTGCCCGAGCTGCTCGGCGGCTCCGCCGACCTGGCCGGTTCCAACCTGACCCTGTGGAAGGGCGCCAAGGGCGTCACCGCCGAAGACGCCAGCGGCAACTACGTCCACTATGGCGTGCGTGAATTCGGCATGAGCGCCATCATGAACGGCGTCGCCCTGCACGGCGGCCTGGTGCCCTACGGCGCCACCTTCCTGATGTTCATGGAATACGCCCGCAACGCGGTGCGGATGTCCGCGCTGATGAAGCAGCGGGTGCTCTATGTCTTCACCCACGACTCCATCGGTCTCGGCGAAGACGGCCCCACCCACCAGCCGGTGGAGCAGTTGGCCTCGCTGCGCTACACCCCCAACCTGGACACCTGGCGCCCGGCCGACGCGGTGGAATCCGCCATCGCCTGGACCGCCGCCCTGGAGCGTCGCGACGGCCCCAGCGCGCTGATCTTCTCGCGTCAGAACCTGGCCCACAGCGTGCGCGACGAAGCCACCCTGGGCAATGCCGCTCGCGGTGGCTACGTGCTCAAGGACTGCATCGGCGAACCCGAGCTGATCTTCATCGCCACCGGCTCCGAAGTCGGCCTGGCGGTGCAGGCCTACGAGCGCCTGACCGCCGAAGGACGCAACGTGCGGGTGGTCTCCATGCCCAGCACCAGCGTCTTCGACCGCCAGAGCCCCGAGTACCGCCAGCAGGTGCTGCCGGTGGAAGTTGGCGCGCGCATCGCCATCGAGGCCGGTATCGCCGACTTCTGGTACAAGTACGTCGGTCTCGACGGTCGCATCATCGGCATGCACACCTACGGTGAATCCGCCCCGGCGGCCGCGCTGTTCGAGCACTTCGGCTTCACCCTGGACAACGTCCTGGCGGTGGCCGGCGAGCTGCTCGAGGACTGAGCGCACGCCTGAGCGACCAACGCCACGCCTTCGCGTGGCGTTGGTTATGGGTTCTGGTCGTCGCCGCGAGGCGCGCTCGCCGCCCTGGCGGTCCGCCGATGCGGCTTCTCCTATGCGTACCGACGTTTCCGTAGGGGCGGTGGCTACGGCGTACCGGCATGGCCACGATAGCGGTCGTTCACCGCTGTAGCGCTGCCAGCGTCCCTTTCAGAACAGCGCCACGCTGCGCGGCAGCGCCCCTTCCAACTCCAGCAGGAACTGCTTGGTCGGCAGGCCACCGCCAAAGCCGGTCAGGGCGCCGGATGCCCCTATCACCCGGTGGCAGGGCAGCACGATGGGCAGCGGATTGCGGCCATTGGCGGCGCCCACCGCCCGCATCGCCTGGGGCCGGCCCAGGTGGCTGGCCAACTGGCCGTAGCTCCAGGTCTGGCCATGGGGAATGCGCGCCAGGGCTTGCCAGACTTCCAGCTGAAAGGGAGTGCCGCGGGGCGCCAGGGGCAGCTCGAAGGTCAGGCGACGCCCGCTGAAATACTCGCCGAGCTGCTGGCAGGCCCGCTGCAGGATGGGGTGCTCGGCGGCGACCCAGCTGGCATCGCGCTTGGCCAGGTAGCGATTCTCAGGAAACTCCACCAGGCGCAGGCCGTCGTCGTCGGCGGCCAGGGTGAGGGGGCCGATGGGGCTGTCCAGCAGGCAATAGGCGATCATCGCGGCGACTCCTCGGCGAGGCGGGTAGGGACGGGTTCGGCAGGCGCCTCGGCGGGTGCCTTCCAGGTGGCTTCGCGCCAGACCTGCATGACCCCATAGGCGCGCCAGGGCCGCCAGGCTTCGGCGCGGGCGTACAGCGCCTTGGCGGTGAGACGTTCGCCGGGTGGCGCCAGCCTTTTCTGCAGCACCAGGTCTTCCACCGGGCAGGCGTCGGGATGGGCGAGGGCGCGCAGGGCGATGTACTGGGCGGTCCAGGGACCTATGCCCTTGAGGGCGATCCAGCGGCGGGCGAAGTCGTCCAGGGTGCGGCCGGTGTCGAAGTCCACCTCGCCGGCGCGCAGTGCCCGTGCCACGGTGCCCAGGGTGCCGGCGCGGGCGCGGATCAGGCCGAGGCCGGTGAGCTCTTCCAGAGCGGCATCGGCCAGGGCGTCCACCGTGGGAAAGAAGTGGTGCAGGCCCTCCGGTGGGCGACCGGCCGCGTGGCCGGGGTCGCCCCAGGGGCGGCCGAAGCGCTGCACCACCCGGGCGGTCATGGTGGTGGCGGCCACCACGCTGACCTGCTGGCCGATGACGGCGCGCACGGCAATCTCGAAGCCGTCCCAGCCACTGGGCAGGCGCAGCCCGGGGCGCCGGGCCACCAGCTCGGCCAGGGTCGGATCGACGGCGAGGCCCTGGGCGATGACCTCGGGATCGGCGTCCAGGTCGAACATGCGGCGAATACGCGCCACCGCGGCCTGCAACTCGCCTGGGGCGGCGCCGTGCAGTTCCAGGCGCAGTGCCGGCGTGTCGGCGTCCCAGGCCGAGACGCGCAGCCAGCCCGGCTGTTCGGGTGTGCCTATCACCCGGGCGTAGCTCGAATCGTCCAGCACCTCGACACCGGGCAGGGCATGGCCGCGGAGGAAATCCAGCTGGGCGGTGAAATCGTAGGGCGGTCGATAGGCCAGGCGCAGGACCAGCACCGGCGAGGCCACAGCCTGGCCCTTGCGCAGCTGGCTGGGGGCCAGGCCATAGGCGCTGCGGAAGGCATCGTTGAAGCGTCTCAGACTGCCGAAGCCGGCGGCCAGGGCCACCTCGGTGATGGGCAGCCGGGTCTCGCTGAGCAGTTGCTTGGCGAACAGCAGCCGGCGGGTAGTCAGCACCGCCAGGGGCGCGGCGCCCAGACGCTCGACGAACAGCCGGCGCAGCTGGCGTTCGCTGAGGTCGAGGCGGGCGGCGAGGGCGGGCAGGCCGCCTTCATCCAGGCCTTCGTCCATCAAGCGCAGGGCACGGGCCAGGGTGGCATCGCCGCGCTGCCAATGGCCACCGGCGGGCGAGAGTTCCGGGCGGCACCTGAGGCAGGGGCGATAGCCGGCGGCTTCGGCGGCCGCGGCGCTGGGGTAGTAGCTAACGTTTTCCGGGCGCGGTGGCTGGGCCGGGCACACCGGCCGGCAATAGATGCCGGTGGTGAGCACCGCAGTGTAGAACAGGCCGTCGAAGCGCGGGTCCCGCGCCAGGCGGGCACGTTCGAAGGCGGGAATGTCGGGGAAGGCGTTCATGGCGGCAGGTTAGCACCGCCAAGCGGGAGCGACTGGCCGTTTTCGGACAGGACCGCTGAAGTGGGCGCCATCAAGAATCAGTGCCGTCGCGTGGAAAACGGCGCAGCCTTTTCCACTGAGGGCTTCGTCGCGAGGGGCCCCCTCACCCCAACCCTCTCCCAGGGGAGAGGGGGCGTGTCGGAGCAGGCGGCCGGCTCAGCGCCGTAGCGTGGAAAACGGCGCAGCCTTTTCCACTGGGGGCTTCGTCTCGAGGGGCACCCTCACCCCAACCCTCTCCCAAGGGGAGAGGGGGCTTGTCGGAGCAGGCGGCCGGCTCAGTGCCGTAGCGTGGAAAACGGCGCAGCCTTTTCCACTGAGGGCTTCGTCGCGAGGGGCCCCCTCATCCCAACCCTCTCCCAAGGGGAGAGGGGGCTGGTCGGAGCAGGAGGTTGGCTCAGAAATCCCAATCCTCGTCCTCGGTACTCACCGCCTTGCCGATGACGTAGGACGAACCCGAGCCGGAGAAGAAGTCGTGGTTCTCGTCGGCGCTGGGCGACAGGGCGGCGAGGATCGCCGGGCTGACGTCGGTCATGCTGCTGGGGAACAGCGCCTCGAAACCCAGGTTCATCAGCGCCTTGTTGGCGTTGTAGTGAAGGAATTTCTTCACGTCCTCGCTCCAGCCCACGCTGTCGTAGAGGTCCTCGGTGTAGGCCACCTCGTTGTCGTAGAGGTCCTGCAGCAGCTCGTAGGCGAAGTCCTTGACCTGCTGACGGCGCTCCGGGCTTTCCTTGGCCAGGGCCTGCTGGAATTTGTAGCCGATGTAGTAGCCGTGCACCGCCTCGTCGCGAATGATCAGGCGGATCAGGTCGGCGGTGTTGGTCAGCTTGGCGCGGCTGGACCAGTACATCGGCAGGTAGAAGCCCGAATAGAAGAGGAAGGATTCCAGGAAGACGCTGGCCACCTTGCGCAGCAGCGGGTCCTCGGCGTGGTAGCGCGCGAGGATCAGGTCGGCCTTGGCCTGCAGATAGGGATTCTCCTCGCTCCAGCGATAGGCCTCGTCCACGTCCGGCGTCGAGCAGAGGGTGGAGAAGATCGAGCTGTAGGAGCGCGCATGGACCGCCTCCATGAAGCCGATGTTGGCGATCACCGCTTCCTCGTGGGGGGTGATGGCATCGGCCAGCAGGGTCGGCGCGCCCACCGCGTTCTGGATGGTGTCCAGCAGGGTCAGGCCGGTGAAGACGCGGATGGTCAGCTGCTGCTCCTTGGGCGTCAGGGTCGCCCAGGAGGGGATGTCGTTGGACAGCGGGATCTTTTCCGGCAGCCAGAAGTTGCCGGTCAGGCGATTCCACACCTCCAGGTCTTTCTCGTCCTGCAGGCGGTTCCAGTTGATGGCGTTGATGCGATTCAGGCGCGGGGCGTTCATAGCTGCATTCATGACCTTTTCCTCACAGGCTGCAGGACACGCAGCCCTGCACCTCGGTGCCTTCCAGGGCGGCCTGGCGCAGGCGGATGTAATAGAGCGTCTTGATGCCCTTCTTCCAGGCGTAGATCTGCGCCCGGTTGATGTCGCGGGTGGTGGCGGTGTCGCGGAAGAACAGCGTCAGTGACAGCCCCTGGTCGACATGGCGGGTGGCCTCGGCATAGGTGTCGATGATCTTTTCCGGGCCGATCTCGTAGGCGTCCTGGTAGAACTCCTGGTTGTCGTCGGCGAGATAGGGCGCCGGGTAGTAGACGCGGCCCAGCTTGCCTTCCTTGCGGATCTCCACCTTGGCCACGATGGGATGGATGCTTGAGGTGGAATGGTTGATGTAGGAGATCGAACCGGTGGGCGGAATGGCCTGGAGGTTGCGGTTGAACAGGCCGTGCTGCATCACCGACGCCTTGAGTTCCTGCCAGTCCTCGCGAGTCGGCAGGCGGATGCCGGCCGCCTCGAACAGCTCGGCCACCCGCGGGGTGCGGGGAGTGAAGTCGCCGTTAACGTACTGGTCGAAATACTCGCCGCTGGCGTACTTGGAATCGGCGAAACCCTGGAAGCTCTGGCCACGCTCGATGGCCAGGCGATTCGAGGCACGCACCGCGTGGTAGGTGACGGTGTAGAAATAGAGGTTGGTGAAATCCAGGCCTTCCGCCGAGCCGTAGTGGATGCGCTCGCGGGCCAGGTAGCCGTGCAGATTCATCTGGCCCAGGCCGATGGCATGGGAGGCGGCGTTGCCGGCGGCCACCGAGGGCACGCAGCGAATGTCGCTCATCTCCGAGACCGCGGTGAGGCCGCGGATGGCGGTTTCCACGGTGCGGCCCAGGTTCGGCGAGTCCATGGTGCGGGCGATGTTCAGCGAACCCAGGTTGCAGGAGATGTCCTGCCCGATGTGCTCGTAGCCCAGGTCTTCGTCGAAGCGGCTGGGGGTGTTGACCTGCAGGATCTCCGAGCAGAGGTTGCTCATGTTGATGCGCCCGGCGATGGGATTGGCGCGATTCACCGTGTCTTCGAACATCAGGTACGGATAGCCGGATTCGAACTGGATCTCCGCCAGGGTCTGGAAGAATTCCCGGGCGTTGATCTTGCGCTTGCGGATGCGCGCATCGGCCACCATCTCGGCGTACTTGTCGCTGACGCTAATGTCGGCGAAGGGTACGCCATAGACCCGTTCCACGTCGTAGGGCGAGAACAGGTACATGTCGGCGTTGCGCTTGGCCAGCTCGAAGGTGATGTCCGGGATGACCACGCCGAGGGAGAGGGTCTTGATGCGGATCTTCTCGTCGGCATTCTCGCGCTTGGTGTCGAGGAATCTCAGGATGTCCGGGTGGTGGGCATTGAGATAGACAGCGCCGGCGCCCTGGCGCGAGCCCAGCTGGTTGGCGTAGGAGAAGGCGTCTTCCAAGAGCTTCATGATCGGGATGATGCCGGAGGACTGGTTCTCGATGCGCTTGATCGGCGCTCCCACCTCGCGCACGTTGCTCAGCAGGAAGGCCACGCCGCCGCCGCGCTTGGAGAGTTGCAGCGCCGAATTCACCGCGCGGCCGATGGACTCCATGTTGTCCTCGATGCGCAGCAGGAAGCAGGACACCAGCTCGCCGCGCTGGCGCTTGCCGGCGTTAAGGAAGGTCGGGGTGGCCGGCTGGAAGCGCCCGCTGATCATCTCGTCCACCAGCGACTCGGCCAGGTGCTCGTCACCGCGCGCCAGGCTCAGGGCGACCATGCACACCCGGTCCTCATAGCGTTCCAGGTAGCGCTGGCCGTCGAAGGTCTTCAAGGTGTAGCTGGTGTAGTACTTGAAGGCGCCGAGGAAGCTCTGGAAGCGGAATTTGTAGGCGTAGGCGCGCTCGAACAGCGCCTTGACGAAGGCCGGGGCGTATTGCTCCAGCACCGCCGCCTCGTAGTAGCCCTTGTCCACCAGGTAGCCGAGTTTCTCGTCCAGGTTATGGAAGAACACGGTGTTCTGGTTGACGTGCTGCAGGAAGTACTGGCGCGCCGCCTGGCGATCCTTGTCCAACTGCAACTCACCGTTGGGACCGTAGAGATTGAGCATGGCATTGAGCGCGTGGTAATCCGCCTCGCTGCCGGTCGGGGTCAGGCCTGACGTTGCCAAAAGTCGTTCACTCCCGTGCGCACCCGGTCGACGTCCTCCGTCGTCCCGAGCAATTCGAATTGGTAGAGCAGGGGCACCGCGCATTTCTGGGCGACGATGCGTCCACCCAGGCAGTAGCCCTCGCCGAAGTTGGTGTTGCCCGCGGCGATGACGCCGCGGATCAGGGCGCGGTTATGCGGATCGTTGAGAAAGTGGATGACCGGCTTGGGCACCGCGCCCTTGCTGCCGCCGCCACCATAGGTGGGCAGCACCAGGATGTAGGGCTCGCGGGCCTTGAGCGGTTCGGCGGCGGGATCCTGGGGGATGCGCCGCGCCGGCAGGCCGAGTTTCTCGACGAATCTGTGGGTGTTCTCCGAGGTGCTGGAGAAATACAGCAGCTCGCCCATGGCCCTGGCCTCAGGCCACCAGTTGGCCGAGCTTGTCCGGGCGGAAGCCGGCCCAGTGGTCGTCACCGGCCACCACCACCGGCACCTGGCGATAGCCCAGGGATTCCACGGTCTGGCGTGCCTGGGCATCCTGCTCGATGTCCACCACCTGGTAGGCGATCCCCTGGCGATCCAGGGCGCGATAGGTGGCATTGCACTGCACGCAGGCGGGCTTGCTGTAGATGGTGATGGTCATGGCTGACTCCTGTCCGTAGTGGGGCGAACGCAAAGGAAAAGCCTCTCGCCAGCCGGCATTGACCAGGGTGGCGTGGGTCTTTTCCTTTGAGTCCGACTAGGGCCTCAAGTTCGGCCAAGATACTACATATGGTGTTTTTTATTTTCTACAGCACAATAAGTGGGGTTTTTGATCCAGGTCATGGTCGCCCTCTATCAGCCTGTAAGCCTGATCCGAATGGGCGACACCACGGGTATCGCGGTCTGCACCCGAGTAGCCCTCGCGCGGCGAGGACTACCTCCGGCCTTCCAGCGCAGACCGCGATCCGCGCCGAATACCGCAGCGACGCCAAGCCAGACGGCAGAAATTTTTCGGCTCTGCCAAGGAGGGCACCTTTTTGTAGTGAGAACGGCAGGCTCGCTACCGCGGCGACTCCCATTCGTCGCCGAACGCCCGCATAATCGACCTTTCGCTAGCGCTCGAGTCCGTCCCCGCATGAGTTCTGCCCGCTATCGCCTCGCTCTCAATGGCTACGGTCGCATCGGTCGCTGCGTCCTGCGTGCCCTGCACGAGCGTGGCGCGGCGACGGACCTTTCCATCGTCGCCCTCAACGACCTGGCCGACCGGCCCAGCCTCGAGTACCTGACGCGCTTCGATTCCACCCATGGCCGCTTTCCCGGGCGGGTGGCGCTGGATGGCGAGCAACTGCGCATCGGCGACCAGGCGCTGGAGATTCGCCGCGAGGCCGAACCGGAGCGGGTGGACTGGCCGGCGCTGGACGTCGACCTGGTGCTGGAGTGCTCCGGCGCCTTCAGCACCCGCGCCGAGGCGGGGCGCTTTCTCGCCGCCGGGGCGCCACGAGTGCTGTTCTCCCAGCCCATGGTCAGCGAGACGGACGTGGACGCCACTGTGGTCTATGGCGTCAACCAGCACAGCCTGCGCGGTGACGAGACCCTGGTCTCGAATGCGTCCTGTACCACCAACTGCAGTGTCCCGGTGCTGAAACTTTTGCATGAGACACTGGGTCTGGAATACGTCTCCATCACCACGATCCACTCGGCCATGAACGACCAGCCCGTGATCGACGCCTACCATGCCGAAGATCTGCGGCGGACCCGCTCGGCGTTCCAGTCGATCATCCCGGTGGCGACCGGCCTGGCGCGGGGCATCGAGCGGTTGCTGCCGGAACTGGGCGGACGCATCCAGGCGCGCGCCGTGCGCGTCCCCACGGTCAATGTCTCCTGCCTCGACATCACCTGCATCGTCGGCCAGGACACCAGTGCGACGGCCCTCAATACCCTGTTGCGCGACGCCGCGCAGGACGGCCCCCTGGCCGGGCTGATCGACTACACCGAGTTGCCCCACGCTTCCTGCGATTTCAACCACGATCCCCATTCGGCCATCGTCGATGGCAGCCAGACCCGCGTGTCCGGCCCCCGGCTGGTCAACCTGCTGGTCTGGTTCGACAATGAATGGGGTTTCGCCAACCGCATGCTCGACGTCGCCGGCCATTGGCTGCGCATCGCCAAGCCCACCTGAAACAAGCACAACTAAGGGATTGCCTGTATGTCCGTGTTGAAAATGAGCGACCTCGATCTGAAGGGTAAGCGCGTCCTGATCCGCGAAGACCTCAACGTCCCGGTGAAGGAAGGCCAGATCAAGAGCGACGCCCGTCTGGTCGCCGCCCTGCCGACCCTCAAGCTGGCCCTGGAGAAGGGCGCCGCGGTGATCGTCTGCTCGCACCTGGGCCGTCCCACCGAGGGCGAATTCAGCGAGGAAAACAGCCTGGCGCCGGTGGCCGCCTACCTGGGCAAGGCCCTGGGTCGCGAGGTGCCGCTGGTGAAGGACTACCTGGACGGTGTCCAGGTCGAGCCCGGTCAGCTGGTACTGCTGGAGAACGTGCGCTTCAACGCGGGCGAGAAGAAGAACGCCGATGAGCTGGCGAAGAAATACGCCGCCCTGTGCGACATCTTCGTCATGGACGCCTTCGGCACCGCCCACCGCGCCGAGGGCTCGACCCATGGCGTGGCCAAGTTCGCCAAGGTCGCCGCGGCCGGCCCGCTACTGGCCGCCGAGCTGGACGCCCTGGGCAAGGCGCTGGGCAACCCGGCGCGCCCGATGGCGGCCATCGTCGCCGGCTCCAAGGTCTCCACCAAGCTGGACGTGCTCAACTCCCTGGCGCAGATCTGCGACCAGTTGATCGTTGGCGGCGGCATCGCCAATACCTTCCTCGCCGCGGCCGGCTACAAGGTCGGCAAGTCGCTGTACGAAGCCGACCTGGTGGACACCGCCAAGGCCATCGCCGCCAAGGTCAGCGTGCCGCTGCCGGTGGACGTGGTGGTCGCCAAGGAATTCGCCGAGACCGCCCAGGCCACCACCAAGTCGATCAACGACGTGGCCGACGACGACATGATCCTCGACATCGGCCCGGTCAGCGCCCAGCAATTCGCCGACCTGCTGAAGTCGGCCAAGACCATCCTCTGGAACGGTCCGGTGGGCGTCTTCGAATTCGACCAGTTCGGCGAGGGCACCCGCACCCTGGCCAAGGCCATCGCCGACAGCGACGCCTTCTCCATCGCCGGCGGTGGCGACACCCTGGCCGCCATCGACAAGTACGGCATCGGCGAGCAGGTCTCCTACATTTCCACCGGCGGTGGCGCCTTCCTCGAATTCGTTGAGGGCAAGGTGTTGCCGGCCGTGGAAGTCCTCCAGCAACGCGCCCAGGAGTGATCCCCATGCGTACGCCGCTGCTCGTCTGTTCCGCTGTCCTCGCCTTGGCCGGTTGCGCCGGTGGCTCCGCCGACCAGGCCTGTGCGGTCTTCGCGCCGCCGCCCGCCGCGGCGGCCACGCCCACGGCGCAGAATGGCGAGCGCGTCGATACGCTCACCGGCAACGCCAACGCCGGTCGACCCGCCAGCGGTTGCGCCCGGTGAAAGGCCCTAGCCTGCTCCTCGGCCTGCTGAGCGTCGCCCTGCTGGCCGGCTGCGCCGGTCAGCAGACCGGTGGCTGGACCCACTGGGTCTGCGACTCCAAGGCGGCCTTCGATTGGCGCTACGTGGATCGCAGCCAGTCCATCGTCGACCTCAAGCTGGAAGGCGATGGCCTGATCCGTCACCTCAACCGCGAACCCGCCACCGACGGCCAGTCCTATACCGACGGGCTGGTGGCCTTCCATATCCGCGGCGACCAGGGACTTGTCTACTGGATCGCCAACAATGACCTCATCGGTCGTGGCTGCCGGACGCCGTGAAGCGGCGAATGTCAGCTGAACCGATTAATCCAGGGCGGCCAGGGGTCGGCCGCTTGAACCCTGCCAGCCGCTCATGCAGGCTGGCGCCACCACCGCCTTTGTAGGGAGATAATCACCAATGGCACTCGTCAGCATGCGTCAGCTGCTGGATCACGCCGCCGAATTCGGCTACGGCGTCCCAGCCTTCAACGTCAACAACCTCGAGCAGATGCGCGCCATCATGGAAGCTGCCGATAAGACCGATTCGCCGGTCATCGTCCAGGCCTCCGCCGGTGCCCGCAAGTACGCCGGCGCTCCCTTCCTGCGTCACCTGATCCTGGCCGCCGTGGAAGAATTCCCGCACATCCCGGTGGTCATGCACCAGGACCACGGCACCAGCCCCGACGTCTGCCAGCGCTCCATCCAGCTGGGCTTCTCCTCGGTGATGATGGACGGCTCGCTCAAGGCCGACGGCAAGACCCCGTCCGACTATGACTACAACGTGCGCGTCACCCAGCAGACCGTGGCCTTCGCCCATGCCTGCGGCGTGTCCGTGGAAGGCGAACTGGGTTGCCTGGGCAGCCTGGAAACCGGCATGGCCGGTGAAGAGGATGGCGTGGGCGCCGAAGGCACCCTGGACCACAGCCAGCTGCTGACCGATCCGGAAGAAGCCGCGCAGTTCGTCAAGGCCACCAAGGTCGACGCCCTGGCCATCGCCATCGGCACCAGCCACGGCGCCTACAAGTTCACCAAGCCGCCGACCGGGGACACCCTGTCGATCCAGCGCATCAAGGAAATCCATGCGCGCATTCCGGATACCCACCTGGTCATGCACGGCTCCAGCTCGGTGCCCCAGGAGTGGCTGAAAATCATCAACGAGTACGGTGGTGACATCAAGGAAACCTACGGCGTGCCGGTCGAGGAGATCGTCGAAGGCATCAAGTACGGCGTGCGCAAGGTCAACATCGACACCGACCTGCGTCTGGCCTCCACCGGTGCCATCCGCGAGTTCATGGCCAAGAACCGCAGCGAATTCGACCCGCGCAAGTACCTGGCCAAGACCGTGACCGCCATGCGTGACGTCTGCATCGCCCGCTACGAAGCCTTCGGCACCGCCGGCCAGGCCTCCAAGATCAAGCCGATCTCCCTGGACGCCATGTTCGAGCGCTATGCGCGCGGCGAACTGGATCCCAAGGTCAACTGATCCGGCTGAGCAAGAAGGCCCCTCACGGGGCCTTTTTCATGGCTGCGATTTGCCGGGTGGTTTGCCGCGACGGCAGGCGCCGGTGCGGCTGCTCCGGCACGCCTCGGTGAAGCCAGGCGTGGCTCATGCCTTGCCGGCGGTCAGCACCTCTTCCATCCAGGCGACCATGGCGGGGCCGTCCATGCCCAGGCAGACCGTCGCCAGCGGATTGCCGGACCAGCGGCCGTCCTGATAGAGGCGCCCTTCGGGGGCGAAGAAGGTCTGACCTTCGGCCAGGCCCTCGGTGCCCACGCTGAGATGGCCACGGGCGGTGTGGAACAGCTCGGGTCGGCGCAGGTAGGCCAGGGCGCAGCTGTCATGGGGATGGCAGCCGTCGATGTCCTTCACGCTGCGGTAGAAGTCCGCATAGAAGTCGTAGCTCCGCGCCAGGACTTGGCCCAAGGCGCCCTGCTGCGCGGCGATCCGCTGCAGGCGTGGCGGGTCGAGGACGGCCCGGTGGGTGGCATCCAGGCCGACTAGGGTCAGTGGCCAGGACGCGGCGAATACCCGCGCCGCGGCATGGGGATCGGAGAAGATGTTGGCTTCCGCTACCGGCGTGACATTGCCCGGCTCGACGATGGCGCCGCCCATCACCACCACCTGGCGCACACGCTGGGCGACCGTGGGATCCAGCGCCAGGGCGAGCGCCAGGTTGCCCAGCGGCCCGACCGCCACCAGGGTGATCTCGCCCGGCCGCAGGCGGGTCTGCTCGACGATGAAGCGCGCCGCATCCACCGCGTGGGGCGTCTGACTCGGCGCGGGCAGCTGCTGGTTGCCCAGGCCATCCTGGCCATGCACGTGCAGGGCGTGGTTGCCGGCCGGCTTGACCAGCGGCTCGGCCACGCCGGCGGCCACGGGCGTGTCGCGCCCGGCCAGCTCGGTGAGCAGCAGGGCGTTCCGCGTGGCCGTGGCGACCGGGACGTTGCCGAAGGTGGTGGTCAGGCCGACCACCTCGAAGGCGGGGTCGGCGAACAGCAGGGCGATGGCCTGGGCGTCATCCACGCCAGGATCGGTATCGAAGATGATGGGAAGGGACAAAAGGCTTTCTCCGGCTCAGATCTCTTCCCAGGCTACCCGAGGGTCGCCACCTCCGGCTAGCTGGGGAGGTCCAGCTCGCCCAGCGCATCGGGCTGGTTGCGGAAGGCGCGGGCGAAGATCTCCCGGTTGCGGGCCATGAACAGGCCCAGGTCTTCGCACTGCTGCTCGGCAAGACCGGGAACGGCCTTGTCCAGTACGCTGGCGAGCGACTCCGCCAACTCCAGCATCTTGTCGTGACGATCGGCTTCGGCTTTATCCATGAACAGGCGCTCCGGATCTCGGCTGCTGCGATACAACACTTCGACGGCCATGCGTCACCTCGTATTCTGTATCTGGTTATATATACAGTAGTAGGCCTGGCTCAGGATTGCAAGGGCGACCGCTCGGCGGCTGACCACGACCCCATCATGGCATTTTGCCAATCGTTCGACATTTTTGCGCGTCGCTCAAATTGCCCCCGGAAACTTAAAGGCGGAAGGTGGTCTCTGAGTCTGGACCAAACGGGCAGTTCTGCCCGCCTTTATCCGGACTATCTCCGGCTCACGGAACGAGACCGCCCATGCCTGCCATCTTCAGTCATCCGCTTATTTCCACGCGTGGCCAATACGTGCCGACCGAGGTGCGGGCGTGAGTTCGACACTCATCATCCTGGCCATCACCGTGGCCAGCTTCCTGCTGGGATTCCTGCGCGACCTGCTGATCGCCCGCCAATTCGGCGTGAGCTGGGAGGCCGACCTGATCTTCGTCGCGCTCATCCTGCCGGTGTTCTTCGAAAGTTTCTTCGGCCTCGCCCTGCGCGACGCCATGATCCCCTATCTGCAGCGCATCCGTGACAACTGCAACGCCCAGTACGAGCAGGTGGGTCGCTGGCTCTACTGGCGCATTGGCCTGTTCGGCCTATTGCTGTCGGTGATCGGGGTGCTGGCCAGTCCTTGGCTGATGCACGCCCTGGCGCCGGGCTGGAGCGATGAGCAGGTCGAGACCGGCAAGCTGGTCTTCGCCGTCGGCACCCTGCTGATCTGCGTCCAGGCCGTCCTTTATTGCCAGGGCGCGCTGCTCAACCTGGATCGCATCTTCATCCTGCCGATGACCCGGACGCTGATGCTCAACCTGGGCGCCATCCTGGCCATCGTCATCCTGCAGCCGAGCGGCATCGCGCTGTTCACCGGCATGCTGCTGCCCCAGGTGCTGCTGATCGTTATCCAGCACCGGCGACTGGGCTATCTCAGCCAGCGCTCGGTCGCCTTCGAGAAGCCCGAGGGCAGTCCCTTCGCCCTGACCTTCGCCCCGGTACTGCTCGCCGCCGGCGCCCAGCAGGGCTGCATGCTGGCGGAGCGCTTCTTCGCCTCGCTGCTGGCGGAGGGCAACATCACCATGCTGTCCTTCTCCTACCGCATCGTGACCATTCCGCTCACGCTCTATGCGCTGTCCATCCTGGCAATGATCTTTCCCGAGCTGACCCGCAGCTGGAACGAGGGCAATGCCGACAAGTACAGCGTGCTGATGCGCAAGGCGCTGCTCGGCACCCTGCTGTTCCTGGTGCCGGCATCGGTGGTGCTGTTCAGCTACTCGGAGCCGGTGGTCAAGGTGCTGCTCGAGCGCGGCGCCTTTGGCGCCGAGCAGAGCGCGGCGACCGCGACCCTGGTGGTGGCCTACGCCCTGGGCCTGCCCTGGATGGGCCTGGCCCTGCTGTGGGGGCGGGCCCTGCTGTCGCAACAGCGCGCCCGGACCTTCCTCTACACCACCCTGGCCAGCTCCTTTATCACCGTGGCCCTGGATGCCTGTCTCTACAAGCCATTCGGCGCCCAGGGCCTGGCCTATTCCTTTACCACCGGTGCCTTCCTGCAGGCCGTATTCATGGCGCTGGCGCTCTATCGCCACTCCCTGGGCGGGCTGCACCTGTCGCTGCTGCTGCGCTGGTTCAGCGCCGGCAGTGCGGTGGCCCTGCTGAGTTTCCTGTTGCCCAAGCCGGTCGGCCTGCTGGAGCTGATCGTCAGCATCAGCGTGGCCATGCTGGGTTTCCTGGTGTTGTTGCTGGTCCTGGGTGAGCGTGACCTGTTTCGCCGCGGCTATTGGGCGCGCGGCGGGGTGGGCACGGAGCGCGCGGAACCGACGAGTTAAGAAGGCTGTCGACGAACGGCCAAGAAAAAAGTAGCGATCTGCAGCCATTGGTCGCTATCTGTTGCGAAGTCATGAATTTTTGCTTTGGCTTCGAGTCGCACGGAAAGATTGATCCCAGTCATTAGAATTTCTGCTGGAAGCCGTTTCCAGTGGCAAGAGATCGGACACGTAGTTGGGATCGGCACTTCGCATGGTGGCTTCGCTCGCCACCGACATTCTCTTTGAAAGGAATCGATCCTATGTCCTCCCAAACCCCTGTCACTCGTATCGGCATCGTCGGTACCGGCATGATCTCGCGTTGCCTGGCCCGGCTGATCAGTCGCCACTATGATGACATGACCGTCACCCGCGTCCTGACCCGCCGGCCCATCGCGACGGTCACCGACTATCCGCTGACCGAGGCGCTCACCCAGTCGGTGGCGGACCTCATCGATCATTGCGATCTGCTGGTGGAGTGCAGCGGCGACCCCTACCACGGCACCGAGATCATCGAGCGCGCCTTCGAAGCGGGCATCAAGGTGATCACCATCAATGCCGAGCTGCAGGTGACGACGGGTTCCTACCTGGCGGGCAAGGGCTTCCTGACCGAGGCCGAGGGCGACCAGCCGGGTTCGCTGGCGGCGCTGCACGAAGAGGCCGTGCAGATGGGCTTCAAGCCGCTGGTGTACGGCAACATGAAGGGCTACCTGAACCACAACCCGACGCCGGAAGACATGGCCTACTGGTCCGCACGCCAGGGCACCAGCGTCGACCAGACCACGTCCTTCACCGATGGCACCAAGGTGCAGATCGAGCAGGTGGTGGTCGGCAACAACTACGGCGCCACCATCACCCGTCAGGGTCTGGAAGGTTTGAATTCGACCAACCTGCAGGACAGCGCCAACATCCTCGCGCAGATGGCCGAGCAACTGGGCAAGCCCATCGTCGACTACGTGATCCCCAGTGGCTACTCCGCCGGTGGTGTCTTCGTGGTCGGTCGCCATGACGAAGACCAGGCCGGCGCCATCGAGTACTTCAAGCTGGGCAAGGGCCCGTACTACGTGCTGGTACGTCCCTTCCACCTCTGCTCCCTGGAAGTGGGCAAAACCCTGCGCCGCGTCATCGCCGGTGGCAAGATCCTGCTGAACAATTCCACCACGCCGACCCTGAGCGTCGCCGCCATCATGAAGAAGCCCATGGCGGCCGGCGATATCATCGAGCGCGGCATCGGTGGCTACAGCGTGCGCGGCGAAGCCGTGAAGATCGCCGAGTGCCCGGATCACCTGCCGATCGGGCTGCTCAAGCACAGCGTGCTCAAGCGGGCCATGGAGCCGGGCCAGATCGTCACCTTCGACGACGTGGAACTGGCGCCCAGCCGGGCGCTGGACATCGTGCTGCAACAGCACCGCGAGGCCATCCACCGGCAACTGCTGGAAACCCAGCTGAGTGAGCCGGCCTGGAACGCCGTGACCGGCATGGCACCGGTGGCCCTGCCCAAGGTGGCCGGCTCGGTGCTGTCCTGATCCTGGCTGACGCTTGAAGAGAAGGGGCCGCGAGGCCCCTTTTTTCATGCCCTGCCGCTGGCCGCCGCCCGCAGCTTGGCGACGGTACCGGGTAGCTCGTCCATGTGTGCGATCAGGGCGGTCACCCCCAGGGCGCGCAGGGTGTCGCCATGGCTCGGTGGAATGTGGCTGGCGCCGGTGAAGCCGACGACCCTCATGCCGGCCGCCAGCGCCGCGCGCACGCCGGTCGCGCTGTCCTCGACCACCAGGCAGCGCTCGGGCGCGACGCCCAGGGTGCTGGCCGCGAGCAGATAGACATCCGGCGCCGGCTTGGGCTGGGCCACCATGTCGGCGCTGAAGATATTGCCCGCCACCCGCTCCACCAGGCCGGCCCGTGCCACCGAGGATTCGACGCTGTGCCTGAGGCTGTTGGAGGCGACCGCCAGGGGCAGGTCGATGCTTTCCAGGGCGCGTTTCACCCCGGGAATGGGCTCGACGCTGGTGGCGATCAGGCGCTCCGCCTGGGCGCGCAGCTCGCTGAACAGCTGGGGCGGCAAGGTGATGCCGAAGCGCTGCTCGACCAGCGCGAAGATGTCCTTGGTGGTCAGGCCGAAGGTCCCGTGCAGCAGGGCTTCCAGTTCGGCGCGGGGCGCATGGGCGGCCAGGCCGTCGAGCACGACGCGCTCGGCCAGGATCTCGCTGTCGACCAGTACGCCATCGCAATCGCTGATCAGCAGTTCCACAGGGGTCAGATTCATCGGTATTCCTTGCAGGTGGATTTCAGGGCCCGGGCAGGTGCATTGCAGCCGGTCGCCGGAGGTGACCGGGGCAACGGGAAGGGGCCTGCGCAACGGCCTCGCCGGCTCTGCCCGGGCGGTCGAAACAGCCCTCGACAGTACCTTTCAGGCGGCTTCGCGACGCCTTCTGTCCAAAACGATTTCGACCTCCGGAGGGTAATCGCTTTCCAGAAAAATATGGCGTAGAGTTCGAGAACTGTGTTTGCTTGGGTCGCCGTCGATCGTGACCTGAGGCGGTAGGCTCCCCGTCCACCCCTTGCTGCTCGATTCTTGTTACTCCTTGCAACTCAGTACCGGGCGCCTGGTCTATGCAACGCACTGCCGCGCCAGCACCTGTCTATAACAAACCTGTTATTCCAAGGAGCAACACCCGTCATGTCGAATCGTCAGAACGGTACCGTCAAGTGGTTCAACGAAACCAAAGGCTATGGCTTCATTACTCCCGAGAGCGGTCCGGACGTGTTCGTGCACTTCCGCGCGATCGAAGGCAAAGGTTTCAAGACCCTGGCTGAAGGCCAGAAGGTCAGCTTCGAAGTCGTGCAAGGCCAGAAGGGCATGCAGGCAGAGCACGTACAGGTCGTCTGACACCTGGCGTCGCCCGAAGCTCACGAAAAACCCCGGCTTGGCCGGGGTTTTTCGTTTCTGTCGTGCCCTCCGCGGGCGACCTCGTCACTCCACGTTCTGAGCGCTCTTCTCGGGCTCGCTGGCCAGCGGCTTGACCCGGCGACCAGTCTCGCGCGACGCCTGCAGGAAGATGGCCGCGGCCAGCATCGACAGGGCACCGACGCAAAGGAAGGTGGCGCGGAAGGCGGAAAGCACCTCGGCGTCGCCGTAGTCATCCTGGAAACCGCCGAGCAGCGCGGCGGCGCAGGCGACGCCGAAGCTCATGGCCAGTTGCATCACCACCGACAGCAGGCTGTTGCCACTGGCGGCCTGCTGGTCATGCAGGTCGATGAGGGTGATGGTGTTCATGGCGGTGAATTGCATGGAGTTCACCGCGCCGAGGATGCCCAGGTGGATGAGCAGCCAGACGAAGGGGGTGGATGGCCCCAGCAGGGCGAGACTGGCGATCAGGCAGCCCAGCAGAAGGGTATTGCCCACCAGCAGGCGGCGATAGCCGAGGCGTCCGATCAGCGGGCCGGCGATGGGCTTGGCCAGCATCGCCGACAGGGCCAGGGGCATCATCAGCAGGCCGGCCTGGGCCGGTGAGTAGCCGAGGCCTACCTGGAACAGCAGCGGAATGAGGAAGGGCAGGGCGCCGCTGCCGAGGCGGGCGAAAAGGTTGCCGAAGATCCCCACCGCGAAGCTGCGGATGCGAAACAACTCGGGCGAGAACAGCGGCTGGTCGTGGTGCAGGGCGCGCAGCCAGTAGGCGACCATGCAGGCCATGCCGCCCATCAGCAGCAGGACCACCCGCACATGGGGCAGGTGCAGTTCGCCGAGGCCTTCCAGGGCGACGCTGATGAGGATCATGGAGGTGCCGAAGAGCAGGAAGCCCAGGCCGTCGAAACGCTGCGGCAGCGGGCTGCGCAGGTCCGGCAGCAGCCGGCGGGTGGCCAGACAGCCGAGGATGCCCACCGGCAGGTTGATCAGGAAGATCCAGTGCCAGGACACGGCCTCCACCAGCCAGCCGCCCAGCGCCGGACCCGCCAGGGGGCCGATCAGGCCGGGTATGGTGATGAAGCTGAGGACGCGCACCAGCTCGCTGCGCGGATAGACGCGTAGGATCACCAGGCGGCCCACCGGCAGCATCAAGGAACCCCCCAGGCCCTGGATCACCCGGGCGGCGATCAGCAGGTTGAGACTCGGCGCCAGGGCGCAGAGCAGCGAGCCGAAGGTGAACAGGGCGATGGCGGTGAAGAAGGTGCGCCGGCTACCGAAGCGGTCGGAAATCCAGCCCGAGGCGGGGATCAGCAGGGCGACGGTGAGCAGGTAGGCGATCACCACCCCCTGCATGCGCAGGGGATTCTCGCCGAGGTCGGCGGCCATGCGCGGCAGGGCCGTGTTGACGATGGTCGCATCCAGCGATTGCATGAAGAAGGCGACCGCGATCAGCCAGGGCAGCCAGCGGGTCGTGGTGGAATCCAGCGTCGGGGTGGGCATGGTTGGTCCTTGTCGTGACAGCCGACTACCCGCACTCTGACTGTCGGCGGGCGGCAGGGTGCCCCGCTCGTTCAACGCGGGCGGGAATCTAGCAGCGCCTCGATCCGCTGATCCTTTTCTGCCCAGAGCTCGCTGACCCACTGCTGGAAGCCGGCGCGAAATTCCGCATCCTCGCTGTAGTCACCCGCCCAGCGCGCCGGATCCAGCGTGCGCGCGCGGATGTCGATGATAACCCGTTTCACCCGCCCGCAGAGCAGGTCCCAGAAGCCGGGTACCCGTCCATCCGGATAGACCAGGGTGATGTCCAGCAGGGTGTCCAGCTGCTCGCCCATGGCGGCGAGCACGAAGGCCATGCCACCGGCCTTGGGCTTGAGCAAGTGGCGATAGGGCGAGCCCTGCTCGGCATGCTTGGCCGCGGTGAAGCGGGTGCCTTCCAGGTAGTTGACGATGGTCACCGGGTGGCGGCGAAACTTTTCGCAGGCGCGGCGGGTGATGGCGAGATCCGCACCCTTGAGCTCCGGGCGGCGGGCAAGTTGCGCCCGGGTGTACCTCTTCATGAAGGGGTAATCCAGCGCCCACCAGGCCAGGCCGAGGAAGGGCACCCAGATGAGCTCCTTCTTCAGGAAGAACTTGAAGTAGGGCACCTTGCCATTGAAGGTCTCGATGAGCGCGGGAATGTCCACCCAGGACTGGTGGTTGCAGATGACCAGGTAGGACCTGTCGCGCCTGAGCACCTCGGCGCCGCGGATGTCCCAGTGCGTCGGCGTCAGCCGGGCGAAGATGAGCTTGTTGATTTCCGCCCAGAGCTCGGCGATGGCCGTGACCAGTCGCGAGCAGGCGTCCCGCAGCGAGGTGACGGGCAGCAGCTTGATCAGGGCGAACAGCATCAGCGGGCCGATCAGGACGAGGGTATTCAGCAGGAGCAGGAAGGAGACGGCGATACCGGTCAGGAGGTGCATGGATTCTCTCGTCTAGAACGGGGGGCGATAGTCTTTAGCGTGACATGGCATTTTGCGATCATCTGCTCCAGGGTGGCTGCTGCCAGTACGTTGCGAAGTGAACGCCATGCTCAAGAAGGTTACCAGTGCCGAAGTCTGTCTCGGCATGTACATCCACGGGTTCGAGGGCAGCTGGATCGACCATCCGTTCTGGAAGGCGCGCTTTCTGCTCCAGGAGCCGCGCGACCTGCAGAAGATCCAGGACAGTGCGGTCAGCGCCGTATGGATCGATGTCACCAAGGGGCGGGATCAGGACCCCGCGCCCGCGCCCGCACAGGTAGCGGAGCCGGCACCGGAGCCGGCACCGGCGGTCCCGACTGCCAGCGCCCCCGTGGCCGCCAATGCCCCCGCGCCGGCGCTCGGCATAGCGGGCTCGCCGTCGGGTTGCCTGCAGGAGTTGGCGCAGGCCGCCGCCGTGAGTGCCCATGCCAAGCAGGAGGTGGCGCGGCTGTTCCAGGACGTGCGCCTGGGGCAGGCCATCGAGCTGAGCGAGGTGGCGGCGGTGGTCGAGCAGATTTCGGCGTCGGTGCTGCGGCATCCCACGGCCCTGATCAGCCTGACGCGGCTGCGTACGGCCGACGAGTATACCTACATCCATTCCGTGTCGGTCTGCGCCCTGATGACCGCCGTGGCGCGGCAGATGGAGCTGCCGGCGGACCAGGTGTTGCTGGCCGGCAAGGCCGGCCTGCTGCATGACGTGGGCAAGATGAAGACCCCGCTGGCGGTGCTCAACAAGCCCGGCAAGCTGACCGACGCCGAGTTCGCGGTGATGCGGCGGCATCCCGAGCAGGGCGTCGCCCTGCTGCAGGAATGGGGCGCGGCGCCGGAGGTCATCGACGTCTGCCAGCACCATCACGAGAAATTCGACGGCAGCGGCTATCCCCACGGCCTGGCCGGCCAGGACATCAGCCTGCTGGCGCGGATCGCCGCCGTCTGTGACGTCTACGATGCCGTCTCTTCCACCCGACCCTACAAGACCGCCTGGAGTCCGGCCGAGGCGATCCGGCGCATGGCGGAATGGCGGGGCCACTTCGATCCCCAGGTGTTCCAGGCCTTCGTCAAGACCCTGGGTATCTACCCGATCGGCTCCCTGGTGCGGCTGAGCAACGAGCAGCTGGCGGTGGTCGTCGACCAGCATCCCGACAGTCTGCTCACGCCGCAGGTGCGGGTGTTCTTCTCCGCCCGCTCGCGCACGCCCCTGCCGCAGCGGCTGCTGGATCTCGCCCGGGCGCCCGCCGGCGAGCGCATCGTCCGCCGGGAAGACCCGGAAGAGTGGGGCTTTCGTAATCTGGAACGGCTCTGGCAGCAGGCTTAGCCGTCGCTCAGGGGCGGGTCGCCTGCAGCGAGGGGCGCTCGCCGATGCGGGCGTACCAGGCGGCGATGCGCGGGCAGTCGCTGCGCCAGGCCCAGGTGGGGATGCGGAAATCCAGGTAGCCGAGCAGGCAGGCCATGCCCAGGTTGGCGACGTCGAAGTCTCCGTCCAGTTCGGCGATGGCCTCGCGCTCGAAATAGTCCAGCGCCCGGGCGATCTTTTCCTGCTGGTTGTCCAGCCAGAGCTTCCACTGCATGCCCGGCGGGCGCATGAAGCTTTCGTAGCGAATCTGCACCGCGGCTTCCATCATGGCGTCGCACAGCGAGGCCAGGGTCAGCCGCCGCCAGCGCTCCGGGCCCTGGCGCGGGATGAGCGGCGCACGCTCGTGCAGGGTATCCAGGTAGTCGAGGATGACGCGGCTGTCGTGCAGGCAGGTGCCATCGGCCAGGCGCAGGGCGGGGATCTTGCCGGCCGGGTTGGTATCCAGGACGTCGCGGTTGGGATTGAGCGGCGTCTGCTGGACGATTTCCACTTCCACCTGCTCGATCAGGTCCGTCTCGTGGAGCATCACCACGACTTTGCGACCGAAGGGCGAGGCGGGAGTGTGGTACAGGATCATGGACATGGGCCGGGCTCTCCAGGTAGCGGGACTTCGCTTCGCGCGTGGCGAATCCCGTCACTGTAAGCCTTCGGCCGGCCCGGGTAAAAGATGGCCTTGGTCGTAGGCGTCGGCTTCAGGCCGTGCCGGGCAGCTCGATGTACACGCCCAGGCCACGTCCCTGCAGGCCCTCGCCCAGCTGCAGGCTGCCCCCATGGATTTCCACGATGCGCTTGACGATGGGCAGGCCCAGGCCGCTGCCGACGTTCTGCCCGGCGCTCTCGCTGCGGTAGAAGCGGGTGAAGATCATCGCCCGCTCCTGCGGCGTGACGCCGGGGCCGCTGTCGCAGACCTCGATCCGCACCCGGCCGGGGCTACCCGCCACGACCCTGACCAGCACCTGGCCGTCGCCCGGGGTATAGCGGATGGCGTTGCCCACCAGGTTGGTCAGCAGGACGCCGAGCCAGGTGGGAATGCCGGCCAGCTGGACATCCTGGTCCTCGAGTACCAGGTCGATGTTCTTGTCGATGGCCAGCGGCGCCAGTTCGGAGAGGGTATCCGCGGCCAGGCGCCCCAGGTGGACGGGTACGAACTGCTCCTGCAGGGCGCCGCTGTCCAGGCGGGCCAGGAGCAGGATCTGCTCCATCAGCTGGCTGATGCGTTCGGCGCTGCGCCGCACCTGCAGCAGGCCGCGGGCATGGGCCTGGGGGTCGCTGGATCTCAGGGCCACCTGGGTATGGGTCAGCAGGCTGGCGAGCGGCGTGCGAATCTCGTGAGCGGCATCGCTGGTCAGGCGGCGCTCGGCTTCCAGGGCGCCATCCAGGCGCTGCAGCAGGGCGTTGATCTCTTCGACCAGCACCGCCGCTTCCAGCGGCACCCGATTCAGCGGCAGTGGTTCCAGGCGCTGGGCGGAACGCTGCTTGATCTGCGCGGCCAGCTGGCGCAGGGGCTCGAGGCCGCGGGTCACGCCGAACCAGATGAGCGCGGCCAGTACCGGCAGGGCCAGGGCGAGGGGAAACAGCGAGCCCAGGAGCAGCAGGTGGGTGGCGCCACGGCGGTCGGCGAGATTCTCGTAGATCCAGATACGCCCGTCGCCACTGCTTAGCCGCAGGACGCGCCAGTGCTGACCCTCGGCCAGCAGGCTGCTGAAGCCGGGCGGCTGATCGAGCAGGCCGGCCGGCGGGCCCGCGGTGCCGAGGCGCTGGTCGCCCGCCTGCAGCAGATAGCCGAGGGCATTGCGCCGTTTGAACAGCGGCAGGTCGGCGATGGCCGAGCGGCTGCGCTCCAGGGCCTGGGAGGCCGGCGAGAGGGCCTGGTCGCCCGCCTCGCCCAGGGTGGCCAGGTGCAGCGCCGCCGAGCCGAAGTCGAGCATGTCCTCGTCCGCCAGGCGATTCACCTGGCGCAGGACCAGTTGGTAGGTCACCAGGGCCGCGATCAGCCAGCAGGCGAAGATCCCGCAGAGCAGCAGGGTCAGCAGTCGCCGCCGCAGCGAACTGGCCGGGCCGTCGATCACGAGGCGGGCCGTTCGGGCTGGTCGATCCCGTAGCCGATGCCGCGCACGGTACGGATCAGGCTACTGCCGAGCTTGCGTCGCAGGTGATGGATATGGACCTCGATGGCATTGCTCTCCACGTCGCCGTCCCAGCCGTAGAGGGCCTGTTCCAGCCGGTTGCGCGAGAGCACCTTGCCCATGTTCTCCAGCAGCAGGCGCAGCAGGGCGTATTCCCGGGGTGCCAGGTCGACCGGCTGGCCGGCCAGGGTCACCCGGTGGGTCGCCGGATCGACGCGCAACTCGTTGTGCTCCAGCTGCGGCTGGGCCCGGCCGGTGCTGCGGCGGGTCAGGGCACGCACCCGGGCGAGCAGTTCGTCGAGGTCGAAGGGCTTGGTCAGGTAATCATCGGCGCCGGTGTCCAGGCCGGTGACCCGGTCGGTGACCTTGTCGCGCGCGGTGAGGATCAGCACGGGGGTGGCATTGCCGCGCTTGCGCAGGGCAGCCAGCACCTCCAGGCCCGAGCGGCGCGGCAAGCCGATGTCGAGCACCACCAGGTCGAAGGGATCGGTTTCCAGCGCGGCCTGGGCGGCCTGGCCATCGGTGACCCAGTCGACCGTGTCGCCTTCCAGGGCCAGGCCGGCACGGATCCCGTCACCCAGCAGCATGTCGTCTTCGGCCAGCAGTATTCTCATCGGAGTTTCCCAGGCGGTGGATCGGTTTTACCGCTCCGGGCCTGCCTCGGCAAGAGCGGTGACCATCCCCGGGATGGTCAGGAACAAGCTTAGGCCGAGGCGCTTAAGGACGGATTAACGCAGGCGGCGCTCAGGGCCGCTGGGCGCTCACCCGCCAGACGATGTTGCCGACGTCATCGGCCACCAGCAGGGCGCCGCGACCATCGTTGACCACGCCGACCGGGCGGCCCTGGGCTTCTTCCCTGGCGTTGAGGAAGCCGGTCAGCAGATCGCGCGGCGGCCCGCTGGGCCTGCCGTTCTGGAAGGGCACGAAGATGACCTTGTAGCCGCTCTTGGGATCACGGTTCCAGGAACCGTGCTGACCGACGAACAGGCCCTGGCGGAACGCTGCCGGCAACTGGGTATCGGCGCTGGCGAAGGCGACGCCGAGGGAGGCGGTATGGGTGCCGAGGGCGTAGTCGGGGGTGAGCGCCCTGGCCACCAGGTCCGGTCGCGGTGGCTGGACCCGGCGGTCCACGGTCTGACCCCAGTAGCTGTAGGGCCAGCCGTAGAAGCCGCCGTCCTGCACCGAGGTGGCATAGTCGGGGACCAGGTCGCTACCGATCTCGTCGCGCTCGTTGACCACCGTCCATAGCGTGCCGGTGGTGGGCTCCCAGTCCAGGCCGTTGGGGTTGCGCAGGCCGGTGGCGAACAGCCGTTTCTGGCCAGTGGCGCGGTCCAGCTCCCAGATCGCGGCCCGGCCCTGCTCGATGTCCAGGCCATTTTCGCCGACGTTGCTGTTGGAGCCGACGGTCAGGTAGAGCTTCTTGCCATCGCGACTGGCGATGACGTTCTTGGTCCAGTGGTGATTGATGCCCGCCGGCAGCTCGGTGACCGTGACCGGCTGGCCTTCCAGGCGGGTAGCGCCCGGCCGGTAGGTGAAGCGCACCAGGGCATCGGCGGTGGCGACGTAGAAGTCGTTGCCCACCAGCACCATGCCGAACGGCGAGTGCAGATGCTCGGCGAAGACGCTGCGGGTTTCGGCGATGCCATCACCGTCGGCGTCCCTGAGCAGGGTGATGCGATCCGCGCTGGGGACGGCGGCCCCGGCCTTCTTCATGAACAGGCCGGCGATCCAGTTCTTGAGGCCGGGAAAGCCGTCGCGCCTGGGTGCGTTGCTTTCGGCCACCAGGACATCGCCATTGGGCAGCACATAGAGCCAGCGCGGATGATCGAGGCCGCTGGCGAAGGCCTGGACCTGGGTACCCGGCGCAGCGGTGGGTCGTCCGCCCTCGGGCCAGCCCACCGCGGGCGCCACGTTGATGGTGGGCACCAGGGTCTCGTGGGGCTCCGGCAGCGTCGGCGTGGGGCCATAGCCGGCTGCCTGCTGCAAACGGGCGGTCTCGCCGCAACCCAGCAGCGCAGCGGCGGCCAGGGTCAGGCTCAGGGTGCGAAGCGACGGGGACACGCTAAGGGGCATGGCAGGGCTCTCGCGGGGGCTCGCTGGGTAGAGCCCGAGTGAAGGAGAACGTTCCGGGCGAGCCTGGAACCGGGGCAAGGTCCAGGCTCCCGCGGGCCCGGTGGCTGGAAGGTTACAAAATGACCCGGGATAGAAGCCTGGTCTCTTTGTGCGCTTGACCGTTTCGGTCGTTTTTTCGTGGATACAGAAAGTCCCGCTTATTCAAAGTGTTAGCTCAGGCGTGTCGAGCCTGGTGAAAAAGTGCCGGCAATCTGGCGTGAAGTAATCAGTAACTAACTGTTTTTGAACGGGAATAGGGGCTAAAGCTGCGGGCGTCGACGCCGATAGCTGCGTCAACAATGACGACGAAGTCGCACCAAACGGCGCCGCAGGAGGATGCGGCGCCCGAGCTCGCCCACGCCAGGAGTCCGCTAGGTTGCGGAAGGCGGGGACTATCCTTTTCCTACAGGTGCAGTCATGCAATCCCTTACCCGGCGCTTGCGCCATCTTTCGCTGCGTCTCGCCGGTACCCTGGCCCTGACCAGCGCGCTGTTCGGTTCGGCCCAGGCGGTCGAACTGGTCGGTCTCAACTTCTCCGGTGCCGGCTTCGCCAGCCAGGTGCTCCCGGGCATGAACAATCGCAACTATGTCTTCCCCAGCGAACAGCACTTCAAGGACTGGAGCGCCAAGGGCATCAAGCTGGTGCGCTTCCCGATCATCTGGGAACGCATCCAGCCCAAGCTGAATGCGATGCTGGACCCGGACTACGGCGCCCTGATCACCCAGACGCTCAACTACGCGCAGAAATACGACGTCAAGGTGATCCTCGACCTGCACAACTACGCCCGCTATCGCGGCGAGGTGATCGGCGCCGGCAAGGTCACCTATTTCAACTACTGGGACGTGACCTACCGCCTGGCTTACCGCTTCGGCAAGCATCCGGCGCTCTATGGCTACGACATCATGAACGAGCCCCACGACGCCGTGGCCTTCTGGCCGACCGCTGCCCAGCACGGCATCAATGGCATCCGCACCGTGGACAACGTGCATCCCATCATCGTCGAGGGTAATGGCTGGTCCAGCGCCGCCCGCTGGCCGCAGTGGAACGACCCCCTGCTGGCGCTCAAGGATCCGGCCAACAAGCTGATCTTTTCCGCCCACGTCTATTTCGACAATGACGGCGGTGGCCAGTACGCCAGCAAGGACATGAGCGGCTTCGATCCCCAGGTCGGGGTGAACAGGGTCAAGCCCTTCGTCGACTGGCTGAAGAAGAACGGCAAGCAGGGCTATATCGGCGAATTCGGCGTGCCGGACGACGATCCGCGCTGGCTGGTGGCCATGGACAACATGCTGGCCTACCTCAAGCAGAACTGCATCCCGGCCAGCTACTGGGCCGCCGGACCAGGCTGGGCCAACTACAACCTGGCGGTGGAACCCATCAACGGCGTGGATCGACCGCAGTGGGCGACGCTGAAGAAGTACGTCGACAACACCAGCTGCACGCGGATCGGGCCCAATTAAGCGGCGCTGACGATGGCGGTCCTCGGGCTTGGCAGGCTACCCTTCGGTTTTAACCGTGCCAGCCCGAGGACCCCTCATGAGCCAGATTCCCGCCGACCTGCGTTATGCCGCCAGCCACGAATGGGCGCGCCTGGAAGCCGATGGTAGCGTCACCGTCGGCATTTCCGACCATGCCCAGGAGGCGCTGGGCGATGTGGTCTTCATCGAACTGCCGGAGATCGGCAAGACCCTCGGCGCCGGCGAGCAGGCGGGCGTGGTGGAGTCGGTCAAGGCCGCGTCGGACATCTATGCCCCGGTGGGCGGTGAAGTCATCGCCATCAACGAGGCCCTCGCCGACGCGCCCGAGCAGGTCAACGGCGAGCCCTATGGCGCCTGGTTCTTCAAGCTCAAGCCGCAGGACGCGGCCGAGCTGGAGAAGCTGCTGGATGCCGAAGGCTATCGCCAGGCCAGCGAAAGCTAAGGCGTCCCTCGCGCTTCGCGAGGTCAGAAACGAAGAACCCCGCACGGCATGACCGGCGGGGTTCTTGGTATGCCTGGCCGTTACTGGGTCAGGATACGCATGGCCAGATCGCTGTCGCTGGCCTGCAGGCCCGGCTGAGCGGCGCGCATGTCGCGCAGGGCGGCTTCCAGGTAGGGGCCGCGGATCTGGCCGTTGCTGGCGAGATAGGAGCTGGCATCGTCCTGGGTGGCGGCGACGATCTTATGGTCGTCACGGCTGGTGGTATAGAACGAACCAGAGGTCGCGCCCAGGGTCGCGGCATGACGCCAGAACCGGGCATCCGCATTGGCGGCAGTGGTCGCGGCCAGCAGCGGCAGGCCGATCAGGGAAACCAGAGCAAGCTTCTTCAGGCGCATGGATGAAATCTCCTTCTTGAGGTTTCCTATAGAGGGCCAAGCCCCCTCCTGAGTTCCAGGCCGCTGCGCTCGCCTAGCCCTGGATCATGCTGTGGATGCGCTCCGCCAGGGCATCGATGTCGAAGGGCTTGATCAGCATGTCCATGTTCTCGCCGAGGAATTCCCCGCGCACCTTGGCGTTCTTGGCATAGCCGGTGATGAACAGCACCTTGAGCTCGGGCCGGCGACCGCGGGCGATCTCGGCGAGCTGGCGGCCGTTCATGCCGGGCAGGCCGACATCGCTGATGAGCAGGTCCAGGCGTTGGTCGCTCTCGATGATCGGCAGGGCACTGTCGGCATCGCCGGCTTCCAGAGCGGTGTAGCCCAGTTCGGCGAGCACTTCCAGCACGATCATGCGCACGGCATATTCATCCTCGACCACCAGGACGGTCTGCCCGGCCTCGGCCCGCGGCGCGACCTTGGCCGTCGGCTGGTCGCTGGTTGCCGTGACGACCTCGGGGTGCCGCGGCAGGTAGAGGCTGATGGTGGTGCCCTGGCCCGGTTCGGTGTCGATGCGCGCGGTGCCACCGGACTGCTTGACGAAGCCGTAGATCATCGACAGGCCGAGTCCGGTGCCCTGGCCGGCCGGCTTGGTGGTGAAGAAGGGCTCGAAGGCCTTGGCCTTGACCTCCGGCGGCATGCCGGTTCCGGTATCGGCCACGCTCAGCCGCACATAGTCGCCCGGCGCCAGGGATTCGCGGGCCGCCGTCTCGTGGTCCAGGCTGAGGTTGGCGATGGCGATGCACAGCTCGCCTCCTGCCGGCATGGCGTCGCGGCCGTTGATCACCAGGTTGAGCAGGGCGTTTTCCAGCTGGTGGGTATCGCTGTGGGCGAGCCAGGCGAGGGGAGCGAGCTCCAGGCGCAGGACGATGTTCTCGCCCACCGTGCGCACCAACAGGTCCTGCAGCGATTCGACCAGCTGGTGCACGTCCACCGGCTGCGGATCGAGGGTCTGCCGGCGGGCGAAGGCCAGCAGGCGATGGGTGAGGGCCGCGGCGCGGTCGGCCGAATTGACCGCCGCGTTGATATAGCGATCCAGGTCCTGGGTACGGCCGTTGGCGATGCGCAGGCGGATCAGGTCGAGGGCGCCGACGATGCCGGTGAGCATGTTGTTGAAGTCGTGGGCGATGCCGCCGGTGAGCTGGCCGATGGCTTCCATCTTCTGCGACTGGCGCAGCGCCTCTTCGGTGCGCTCGCGCTCGTAGATCTCGGCGATCAGGCGCGCATGGCTGTGGCCCAGCTCCTGGGTGCGTTCGGCGATGCGCTGTTCCAGCTGGTCGGTGGTCTGCCGCGCCTCGGTGATGTCCACGCCACAGCCCACCAGGCCATGGAATTCACCATCGAGCTCCAGCCGCGGCGTACCTTCCAGGCGCAGCCAGCGCCATTCGCCCTGGGCGTTGCGCACCCGCACCTCGGCGCGCAGGGCGCTATGGGTGGCGATGGCCTGGCGGAAGGCACCTTCGAAGGCCGGGCACTCGGCATCCGGCAGCAGGGCGCTCCAGCCCTGGCCGTGCAGGTCGGCATCGTGCAGGTCGAATTCGCTGGCGAAGCGCTGGTTGACGAATTGCAGCTGGCCCTCGGCATCGCAGGCCCAGATCAGTACCGGGGCGCTGTCGGCCATCAGGCGGAAGCGTCCCTCGCTCTCGCGCTGGGCCTCCTGGGAGCGCTGCCGGCAGATCGCCGACCAGAGCCGGTCGGTGACGTCGCGCAGGAACTGCACCTCGCCTTCCGTCCATAGCCGGGCGCGCTGGTCATGGGCGACGAACAGGGCGCGCAGGCGGCCATCTTCGTAGAGCGGGATGTCCACCAGGGCGGCGATCTCCAGGTCGAGCAGGCGCTGGGCATTGGCCCGGGCGCGCGGGTCCTGGCTGACGTCGTCGATGACCAGCGGCGGCTCGCCGTCCTGCTGGCCCAGGCTGTCCGGCGCCAGCAGCGGATAGGCCAGGGCCTGGTCGAAGCTGCCGTTGGGGGTCCAGACCTGTTGCAGGACGAAGGTGCCGCGGCCTTCGTCGAGCCGGGCATAGCCGACCCGGCGCAGGCCCAGGCGGGCGCCGACCAGTTCCAGGGCGGCGGCCATCCCGGCACTTTCCGGATCGCCTTCGCGCAGGCGGTCGCCGAGTTCGATGAGGGCGTGCTGGCGGGCTTCCGCCTCGCGGCGCTCCTCGATCTGCTGGCGCAGCTGGCGATTGGTCTCGCTGATGCGATCGGCGTCGTGCCGCTCACGGGTGATGTCGCGGGCGATGCCCACCAGTCGGCGCTGGCCGCCGGGTTCCAGGCGTTCGCGCCCGCGGATGCTCAGCCACACCGGCTCGTCCTGGCGCGAGCTGCGGACCCGAAAGGTCAGGCGCAGGTCGTAGGCATTGCCGCCGCCCTGGATGGCGGCGGTCACGTAGGCGCGCACCCGCGGGGCATCGGCGGGATGCAGGGCGCGCAGCAGGGCCGCGCCGCGCATGGTGCTGCGTCGCGCGGCGGCGCCGACCAGATTGGCGAGGCGGGTATCCCAGCTGATCAGGTCACGGTCGATGTCGTAGTCCCAGACACCCAGGTCGGCGACGTCCATGGCCAGGGCGATGCGCTGCTCGGCCAGGCGCAGGGCGTCGGCCGCCGCGGTGCGCTCGATGACGATGCGGATGCGCTCGGCGACCTCGCGGACCAGGGCCACGTCGCCGGTGGTCCAGTGCCGCGGCGTATCGGCGTAGAGAAACAAGAGGCCGACCAGCTTTTCGTCGGCGAGCAGGGGCACCACCAGGCCGGCGCGCACGCCATGCTCCAGCAGCAGGCTGCGCATCTCGCCCAGGCGCTGGTCCTGAGCACTGTCTTCCACGCTGACGATGATGCCGCGGCGCAATTCCTCCACCGCCGAGGTGTGCCAGTGCCCCAGGCTGGGCAGGTTGAGGCGGTGGGTGCGGCCCTGTTCGAGCCAGTCGCTGTCGATGGTCAGACTGCCGTCGCGGCCGACCCGGGCATAGCCGATGCGCTGTACCGCCAGCAGATGCCCCAGGCTGTCGCCCAGCACCGAGGCCACTTCGCCGGTATGGGTCACCCCGTGCAGCAGGTCGCCCAGTTCCAGCAGGAAGCGCTGGCGATCATGGCTGCGGATCCTTTCGCTGAGGTCGACGAAGGTGCAGATGGCACCCTGTACCTCGCCGTCGCGCCAGAGCGGCTGGGCGCGCCATTCCACTGGCAGCAGGCTGCCGTCTTCGCGCAGCAGGGCGTCGGCGGACAAATGCAGGGTGGTGCCCTCGCTGGCGGCGCGTTGCAAGGCCCGGGCGCCGTCGTCGCTGCGCGCAGAACTGAGGCGGGCGTCCAGGCGTTCGCCGAGGATGTCGCGCTCCTCGGCCAGCCCGAGCATCTGCCGGAAGGCGCGGTTGCACAGGGTGGCGCGGCCGTCGCGATCCAGGGCGCAGAAACCCTCATGGGTCGATTCGAGCAGCAGGTGGGCGAAGGCCTCGCTTTCCCGCAGCGCCGTTTCCGCCCGCTTGCGGCTATCGATGTCCTGGGCCACGCCGACCCAGTGTTCGATTTCGCCACTGGCATTGGTGAAGGGCATGGTGCGGGTTTCGAACCAGCGATAGTGGCCCTGGGCATCGCGCAGCTGCAGTTCCAGGCTGCCGGCGACGCGTTGCTGGCGCACTTCCCGCCAGCGCTGCAGCAGCTCCTGGCGCTGCTCGGGATGGATGGCAGCGGCCCAGAGGTCGGGATCGGCGACCGCGCTGGCGGGGCTCAGGCCACTGTATTGGTACCAGTAGCGATTGGCGTACTCGAAGCTGCCGTCGGGGCGCGCGAACCAGATGATCTGCGGATTGACGTCCATCAGGGCGCGATAGTGGGCGTCGTCGAGGCGATTCGCCGGAGCAGCGGTCGGCTTCGCCCGTGCCTCCAGCAGCCGCAGCACCTGGCGGGCGAGGCGTTCCAGTCCGTCGAGACGCGCGGTGCTCAGCTCCCGCGGCTGCCAGTCGAGGACACAGAGGGTGCCGAGAAAGATGCCCTCGGCGGTGCGCAGCGGTGCCCCGGCGTAGAACCTCAGGCCGGCTGGGTCGGTCACCAGGGGGTTGTCGCTGAAGCGCGGGTCCTGGCTGAGGTCCTCGATCTGCTGCGCCTGCTGGGCCCCATGCAGGTGCTGGCAGAAGGACAGGGTCAGGGGAATCTGCGCCACGCCCAGGCCGCGTTCGGCCTTGAACAGCTGCTGCCGTTCGCCGAGCAGATTGACCGCGGCAATGGGCGTCTCGCACAGGGTGGCGGCCAGCTCCACCAGGTCGTCGAAGGCCGGCTCCGGCTGGTCGTCGAGCAGGCCATAGGCCGCCAGGATATCCTGGCGGCGATGGATCTGTTCGGCGTCCTCGGCCGCCACGGCCGGAAGAGTCACGACGGTTGTCTGCACGGCTCGCTATCCTTGTTCCGCTCGCGGGCTGCTGGGGCGCTAACGTTCGCTCTGGGGGGTGACGCGCAGGACTTCTTCCACAGTGGTGAAACCGGCGGCGAGCTTTTGCGCGCCGGACAGTCGCAGGCTGCGCATGCCTTCCTTGAACGCCTGACGCCGCAGGGCAGTGATGTCGGTATCCGCGGTGATCAGTTCACGCAGACTATCGGAGAGGGTGAGGATTTCGTATACCCCGGCACGACCGCGGTAGCCGGTGTCGCGACATTCCGGGCAGCCCACCGGCTGCATGGCGCCAGTGGGCAGCGGCGCGTTCCAGGGCTTGGTCAGCTCCTGCCAGGCGGCCGGATCCAGCTCGGTGGGCGTCTTGCAGGCGGGGCACAGGGTCCGCACCAGGCGCTGGGCCATGACGCCCAGCACGGTGGCGCGGATCAGGTAGTAGGGCACGCCCAGTTCGATCAGCCGGCTCACCGAGCTGGGGGCATCGTTGGTGTGCAGGGTGGACAGCACCAGGTGGCCGGTCAGCGCCGCCTGGATGGCCATCTCGGCAGTCTCCAGGTCGCGGATCTCGCCGATCATGATGATGTCCGGGTCCTGCCGCATCAGCGCCCGCACGCCACTGGCGAAGGTCACCTCGATGTTGGGCTGCACCTGCATCTGGTTGAAGGAGTCCTCCACCATCTCGATGGGGTCCTCGATGGTGCAGACGTTCACCTCGGGCGTGGCCAGCTGCTTGAGGGTGGTGTACAGCGTGGTGGTCTTGCCCGAGCCGGTGGGGCCGGTGACCAGGATGATGCCGTTGGGCTGCCCGGTCATGCCGGCCCAGCGGCGCAGGTCATCGGCGGAAAAGCCCAGCTGGTCGAAGCTCTTGAGCAGCACGTCCGGGTCGAAGATCCGCATCACCAGCTTCTCGCCGAAGGCGGTGGGCATGGTCGACAGGCGCAGCTCCACCTCCTTTTCCCCGGCCATGCGCGTCTTGATCCGGCCATCCTGGGGCTTGCGCTTCTCGGCGACGTTCATGCGCCCGAGGTTCTTGATCCGGCTGACCACCGCCAGGGTGACCTGCGCCGGGAACTGGTAGACGGTGTGCAGCACCCCGTCGATGCGAAAGCGCACCGCGCCCTGCTCGCGGCGCGGCTCGACGTGGATATCGCTGGCGCGCTGCTGGAAGGCGTACTGGAACAGCCAGTCGACGATGTTGACGATGTGGGCGTCGTTGGCATCCGGCTCGCCATCGCTGGCGCCCAGGTTGACCAGTTGCTCGAAGTTGCCGACGCCGCTGGTCTTCTGTTCCACCGCCGAGGCGCCGGTCACCGAGCGCGCCAGGCGGAAGAACTCCTGGGTGTAGCGGGTGATGTCGGCGGGGCTGGCCACCACGCGCTTGATCGGCCGCTGCAGCACATGGGTGAGGTTGCTCTCCCAGCTGTGCACGAAGGGCTGGGCGCTGGCCACCGTCACCTCGTCCGGGCTCACCGCCACGGCGAGGATCTTGTTGCGCTGGGCAAAGGCGTAGGACATCAGCGGAGTGACCGAGGCCACGTCTACCTTGAGTGGGTCGATGCGGTAGAAGGGCTGGCCCGAGTACTCCGCCAGCCAGCGGGTCAGGCTGTCCAGGTCCAGCTTGCGCCCGGGCCGGGAGAGGTCGTCGACGCTCTGCGCGGCGAGGAATTCCAGCGGATGCTGCTGCGGGTTGGCCGAGCCGCGGCGCAGCAGCAGGCACTGCTCGGCGGTCTGCTGATCGATGCGCTGCTGGCCAACCAGCTCGCGCAGGATGTCGCCCAGGTCGAGCCAACGATCAGCGGAAGGGGAAGCTATGGCGGACATCTGGACTCCTAGACAGGATGGTCGCCCGGATTCGACAGCCTGTCCGCGGGCGACGCCACTACCGCCCCCGTGGACGCTGGAGCGGTCGTTTTTTCCAGCATAGCGATTTTGCGTTGCGGAATCGCTCGCGGCCTTGTGCCATCAGGATGGACGGCGTGGCCAGGGTATCGTTCCTGCCGTCCGGCAGCTCAGGTCAGGGCTTTCCAGGGCGCCAGCACGAAGACCAGCCGGGCCTGCTCGCTCACCCCGGCGAGGTCGCCATGGGCGCTCAGGGGGGCCAGCTTGCCCAGCTCGCCATACAGCCGGTCGGCCTCCGGCAGGTCCAGGGAGCCACGCGCCAGGTGCAGCCAGACCTGCATCCGTTCCAGGCGTGGCAGCTGCTGCTCGATCAGCTCGGGTTCGGTGACGGCGCGCAGCAGCGGCAGCTCGGCCGCCTCCTGGGCGAGCAGGCGCGGCAGCCACTGGCCTAGGGGCGTGGTACCCTGGCGTTCGCCCCGGCCGGTACGGCCCTGGGTCCAGCCGCGGGTCTGCAGCCAGCGGGCGGCGCGCAGTGAGAACAGCCCCCAGCGCGGCTGCTCCAATTCGCTGGCGAAACGCTGCGGCGCCTGGCGCCGGGCGTCTTCGTCGTCCTGGCCGATCACCGCCAGCGGCCGCCAGTCGGCGAGCAGCTCGTCGAGGGTCTGCCGCAGCTCGCGGGTAGTGGTGCGCGGCGCGGCCTGGCCGAGGCTGCCGAGCAGGGCGCGCAGGTCGATCAGCTGGTGCACCCAGTCCACCAGCAGGCGCCAGTGGCCGTTCCAGCGATACTGCTCGGCCAGCCGCTGACTGCTGGCCAGCAGGTGCCAGCCCAGCCGGGCGACCGCCTCGTCCAGGGGCGTCTCGGCGTCCAGCTCCGGTGCGGCGAGATAGAGGGTGTAGCTCGCCGCATCGTGCAGGCGATAGCCGCGCTCGGCCTTGCTGATGTCGCAGGGCATCAACGGCAGCTCGGCGGCCAGTTGCTCGGCCAGCTCCAGCAGGGCCGCCGGCTCGCCCTGGCGCAGTTCCAGCTCGACCTCGGTGATGGCTTCACGCTGCTCGCCGGCGCGGACCTCGCCCTGGTCCAGGGCCACCTCGATGATGGTACGCGCCTTGCCACGGCCCCAGGCGATTTCCGCCGCGTCGCGGACGAAGTCGGTATCGAACACCGGCTGCAACCGGCGCAGGTCCAGGTCGGCCAGCTCCGCGGGCCAGCAGCCTTCGTCGAACCGCGAGGTGTCCAAGGTGGCATCGCTCAGCGGCCATTCCCATTCGTTGCGCTCGGACAGCCCGGCCACGCTCTGGCCGCGACTCTTGAGCGTCTGGATGTAGCGGTCGCCGTCGCGGCGCACGCGCAGGGCCACCTTGGCATGGGCCAGGTCGCGGGTGTCGGTGTCGTAATAGCAGTTGGACAGCTCGTGGCGCTGCCAGCCGTCCTTGCAACGCTTCTTGAGCAAGGGGTGAGCGCGCAGGGCATCGAGGGTCGCCGCGCTGGCGCGCAGCTTGATTTCGGTTTCTTTGGCCATTGGAGCATCCTGGCGCCGGAAGAGAACGGTCCGGCTCCGTGCCGAGCGCGTCATGACGACGGACGGCGAGAACGTGGGCGCTAGTTTAGCCCGTCCCGGCCCCTGGGCGCATGAAGGTTTCATCCCAGGACGGATGGCGCCATGATGGAGCCGTGACCAGGAGACATCCATGACTGTGCCCGCGCTGAAAGCTCTGTTCGCCACCCTCATCGCCGAAAGCTCGGTGAGCTGCACCCAGGCGGCGCTGGACCAGTCCAACGCCGGGGTCATCGCCCGCCTGGCCGGCTGGTTCGGCGCCCTGGGCTTCGCCTGCGACCCAGGAGGTGACCCCGGGCAAGTTCAACCTGATCGCCACCCTGGGCAGCGGGCCGGGCGGTCTGGTGCTGGCTGGGCATACCGATACCGTACCCTATGACGCCGCCCTCTGGCAGGCCGATCCCCTGCGTCTGCGCGACGCCGACGACCGCTGGTACGGCCTCGGCAGCTGCGACATGAAGGGCTTCTTCGCCCTGATCCTGGAGGCGGTGCGCCAGCTGGATCCCCGGCAGTTGCGCCAGCCGTTGATCGTGCTCGCCACCTGCGACGAGGAATCCTCCATGGACGGCGCCCGGGCCCTGGCCGAAGCCGGACGACCGCTGGGCCGCGCCGCGGTGATCGGCGAGCCGACCGGGCTGCGACCGATCCGCCTGCACAAGGGCATCCTCATGGAGCGCATCGACATCCTCGGCCAGAGCGGCCATTCCTCCGACCCGACGCTGGGCCACAGCGCCCTGGAGGCCATGCAGGCGGTGATGGGCGAGCTGCTCGACCTGCGTGCCCAGTGGCAGAGCGAGTACCGCAATCCGCTGTTCCTGGTACCCCAGCCGACCCTCAACCTCGGGTGCATCCACGGGGGCGACAATCCCAACCGCATCTGCGGCCAGTGCGCCCTGGAATTCGACCTGCGCCCCTTGCCGGGCATGCAGCCGGAAGCCCTGCGCCAGGTCATCCGCGGGCGTCTGCTGCCCGTCGCCGAGCGCTTCGGGGTGAAGATCGACTACCAGCCGCTGTTTCCCGCCGTGCCGCCCTTCGAGCAGCCGGCCGAAGCCGAGCTGGTGCGCCTGGCCGAGCGTCTCACCGGCCACCGCGCCGATGCCGTGGCCTTCGCCACCGAGGCGCCCTATCTACAGGCGATCACCCAGGAGGTGCTGGTGCTCGGCCCCGGCGACATCAGCTGCGCCCATCAGCCCGAGGAACACCTGGCGTTGGACCGGATCGAGCCCACCGTGGCGCTCCTGCGCCAGCTGATCGGCCATTATTGCCTGGCAGAAACGCTGGCCACCTGATGAATAGACCCGGTCGCCCGGCGTGACTTTTTGTAAACTCGCGTTGGTCTACTAGCGCCACCTGCCCATCCGCCCCGCTTCGAGGAACCCCCGTGCTGCGACGACGCTGAACGCCCTGCCTGCCTCCGTTCACCCTCACGCCTACTCATCAAGGGTCTTCGTCTCGATGCACGACTACGTCAACTGGCTCCGCCACGCTTCGCCCTACATCAATGCCCACCGCGACGCTACCTTCGTCGTCATGCTGCCCGGCGATGGCGTCGCCCATCCCAACTTCGGCAACATCGTCCACGACCTGGTCCTGCTGCACAGCCTCGGCGTGCGTCTGGTGCTGGTGCACGGCTCGCGTCCGCAGATCGAATCGCGCCTGGCCGCCCGCGGCATCGAGCCGCGCTTCTACAACGACCTGCGCATCACCGACGGCCCGACCCTGGAAGCCGTGATCGACGCGGTCGGCAGCCTGCGCAGCGCCATCGAGGCGCGGCTGTCCATGGACATGGCCGCCTCGCCCATGCAGGGCTCGCGGCTGCGGGTCGCCAGCGGCAACCTGGTCACCGCGCGCCCGGTGGGCGTGCAGGACGGCGTCGACTTCCACCACACCGGCGAAGTCCGCCGCATCGACCGGCGCGGCATCGGCCGGCTGCTCGACGAACGCACCATCGTGCTGCTCTCGCCGCTGGGCTATTCCCCCACCGGCGAGACCTTCAACCTGGCCTGCGAAGACGTCGCCATGCGCGCCGCCATCGACCTGGGCGCCGATAAGCTGGTGCTCTATGGCGCCGAGCCGGGCCTGCTGGACGAACACGGCGCCCTGATCCGCGAGATCGGTCCGCAGCAGATCCCCACCCATCTGGCGCGTCTGGGCAGTTCCTACCAGGCCGAACTGCTCGACGCCGCCGCCCAGGCCACCCGCGGCGGCGTGCGGCGCTGCCACGTCGTTGGCTACGCCGAGGACGGCGCCCTGCTCACCGAACTCTTCACCCGCGCCGGCAGCGGCACCCTGGTGGCCCAGGAGCCCTTCGAAACCCTGCGCGAGGCGACCATCGCCGACGTCGGCGGCCTGATGGAACTGATCCGCCCGCTGGAAGAGCAGGGCATCCTGGTGCGTCGCTCGCGCGAGGTGCTGGAGCGGGAGATCGAGCAGTTCAGCATCGTCGAACGCGAAGGCCTGATCATCGCCTGCGCGGCGCTCTATCCCATCGCCGACTCGGCGGCGGGTGAGCTGGCCTGCCTGGCGGTGAATCCCGACTACCGCCACGGCGGCCGCGGTGATGCCCTGCTGGAACGTATCGAGCAGCGCGCTCGCGAGCGTGGCCTGAGCACCCTGTTCGTGCTCACCACCAAGACCGCCCACTGGTTCCGCGAGCGGGGTTTCGAACCCAGTGGCGTGGAACGCCTGCCGGCGGCGCGGGCGTCGCTGTACAACTACCAGCGCAACTCGAAGATCTTCGAGAAGAGCCTGTAAGCGGACTCGGACGTAGGTTGGGCTGAGACGGCTCTATCGTCGAAGCCCAACGCTTGGGTTCTGGCTTATCGCTGCACTGGCTGATTACCGAGTTTCGGATGGTTCTTGTTTCGCCCCCTCGGGCGAGTCACTTTTGCCAGTCGCGGCTACGCGCCCCGGACAAAAGTAACCAAAAACGCTTGCCCCGACCATCCGGCCCTTCGCTTCGCTGCGGGTGACTCGCGTTGCTCGCCCTTCGGGCCAGCCTACGGCTGTTACTTCGCTGCGCTACGTTTCGCTCACGCCAGCGTCGCTCCGGGGTCGGCCTACACGGGCCGTCCATGGCCCGTTAGGCCTCTCGCCGCCTCCATGCGGCTCGACCCACTCCACGACACTGGCGTTCGCCCTGCTGAACGGGGCGATTCGCCAGCCTGAAAGTTTTGCTCGAAGAGCAGGAAGCGACTCGTAGCGTGGACAACGGCAAAGCCTTGTCCACTGATGGCTTCGGTGCCCACCAGTGGAAAACGCTATGCGGTTTTCCACGCTACAGATCCTGTGAACACCCAAGCCTCAGGCTGGCGCCCCGTCCCCGTCAGTGAGGCCGAGTGTAGGTGGCGCGGAGGGGAATGCGAGGCAGGACGCCGAGCAAGGCGCGAGGGGCAGGAGGCCCCTTCGTGCCGTACCCCCGGAGCGGCGTCGGAGCGAGGGGACCCGGAGCGAAGCGTAGGGCCGAAGCGTGGGGACAGCGTTTTTGGTTACTTTTGCCGCGATTGGCAAAAGTGAGTCGCCCGGGTGGGCGAAACAAAAGCCATCAGCAGAACACGATAATCAGCTAGGGCACCAACAAGCTCTTTAGCACTTGGCACCTCAATGTTGGGGTTGGGCTTCGCTCTCGCTCAACCCAACCTACATCACCCTAAACCCCAATCGTCGCCAAAATACTCGCCTGATACGCCGCCACGAAGGTATCGAAATCCCCCTGGGGCGCCGCCTCAATCTCCGCCTGCTCTTCCAGCGACTGCCGGGCCATCTCGGTGTAGCCTTCCCGCTCGCCGTCGCTCAGCGGATGGCTGGCGAAATAGGCCGCATGGGCCTCGCTCTGCCGCAGCCCGAATTCGGCGAAGCTCTCGCCATGCTCGCGCAATTCCTGCAGCACCCGCGCCGAAGGGGTGCGGCTGACATCGGCGAACTTCTGCCGCTGCACCGCCACCGCCTGGCGATGGGCGTCGCCGCCCAGGCTGGCGTCCAGGGTCTCGGCGCAGCGTTCGATCTGGTCGAGCAGCTCCGCCGCCCAGTCGATCATCGCCACCGAGGCGCCATGGCGCTGCAGGCGCAGGCCCGGCTTGCGGCCCTCGCGGACCACGCTGGCGAAGTTGTCGGTGCATTCGCTGCACTCGCCGTTGAGCGGCGGGCTGCCTTCCAGGGCGCAATAGAGCAGGAAGGCGTCGAGGAAGAGGGCGGTGGTGGTGTCGATCCCCAGCGGCAGGAAGGGGTCGATGTCCAGGCAGCGCACCTCGATGTACTGCACGCCACGGGCCATCAGCGCCTGCACCGGCCGCTCGCCGCTACGGGTGACCCGCTTCGGGCGGATGGTGGCGTAGTACTCGTTCTCGATCTGCAGGATGTTGGTGTTGAGCTGCACCCACTCGCCGTCCTGGTGGGTACCGATCTCCGCATAGGGCGGATAGGGCGTGCCCACCGCGCGCCTGAGGCTCTCGGTGTAGGTGGTCAGGTCGTTGTAGTCCGGCGTCAGGCTGGCCTGGGCGTTGCTCTGGTAGCCCAGGTCGCTCATGCGCAGGCTGGTGGCATAGGGCAGGTACAGGGTCCGCTCGTCCAGGGTCTGCAGCTGGTGCGGCCGGCCCCGCAGGAAGCCGACATCCAGCGCCGGCGAGGCGCCGAACAGGTACATCAGCAGCCAGCTGTAGCGGCGGAAGTTGCGGATCAGGGCGATATAGCGCGCCGACTGGTAGTCGCGGGCATCGCGCGCATCGCCTTCGCTCTGGCGCAACAGCTCCCAGGCCTTTTCCGGCAAGGAGAAGTTGTAGTGGATGCCGGCGATGCACTGCATGGTGCGGCTGTAGCGCAGCGCCAGGCCGCGGCGATAGACGTGCTTGAGCCGGCCGATGTTGGAGCTGCCGTAGTCGGCGATGGGGATCTGGTCCTCGGCCGGCAGGGCGCAGGGCATCGAACCGCTCCAGATCCGCTCGCCATCGAGCTGGGCCACCGCGGCGCGGTGCACCCGGTCCAGCGCTTCCAGCACCTCGGGGGTTTGGGTGCCGGTGGGGGTGATGAATTCCAGCAGCGCCTCGGAATAGTCCGTGGTGATCTGCGGGTGGGTCAGGGCCGAGCCCAGCGTCCGCGGGTGGGGGCGCTGGGACAGCTCGCCCTGGGCGTCGATGCGCAGGGCCTCGCGTTCGATGCCGTGCAGGCAAGCGGCCAGAAGGGTGGAATCGGCGCCGAGCAGCGCCAGGCGGCGGGACAGGATATCGCTCAAGTTAACTTCCTTTGGCGGTACTCGCCCCGGGCAGGGTAGAAGAAACCGACTGATATGAGGGTGGTCGGCCAGGGCCGACGCGGGCGCAGCAGTCACTGCCGCGGTCCGGGTTCAAGCCTCAGACCGCAACCCGCTCAGTTGTCTCCCAGCGTAGCTCAGGCGATGGCAAAGGGCGATATGCGCCGCCTTGCCACCACCCGGTCTGGCCGGTCATAGACAGGCGAAGGTCGCCTGGGCCAGGGCGATCAGTTTGTCGCCCTGGTGGACCTTGGCTTCCAGCACATGGGTCTTGCGGCCCGGGTGGATCACCCGGGCATGGCAGACCAGCTCGCCTTCGCTCACGCCGCGCACGTAGTTGACCTTGCACTCCAGGGTCACGCTACCGGACCGGCCGTCGAACAGGCTGTGGCTGGCCTGGCCCAGGGCGGTGTCGATCAGCGAGAAGAGGGCGCCGCCATGCAGCTTGCCGTGCAGGTTGATCAGCTGGTCCTGCACGCTCATGCGCACCTCGGACTCGCCCTGCTCGGCCTTGTGGATGGTCATGCCCAGCAGACTGCTGAAGGCGCTGTCCTTACCTACGGGAGAACCACTCATGCTCACTTCCTCAGTTGCTTGGCATTGGCGAACAGCGATGCCATGGCGTTATTGGCCGGCGCCGCTTGCGTCTGCCGCGGCGCGCCCTTGTCGACGCGGGACTTGCCGCTGCCAGCGCGGGCCTGACCGCCGGGCTTGCCCTCGACCTTCTCGCCGGGAGTATCGCCCATGCGCATGGACAGGCCCACGCGATTGCGCGGCACATCCACTTCCATCACCTTGACCTTGACGATGTCGCCGGCCTTGACCACCTCGTAGGGATCCTTGACGAACTTCTCCGACAGGGCGCTGATGTGCACCAGGCCATCCTGGTGCACGCCGATGTCGACGAAGGCACCGAAGTTGGTGACGTTGGTGATGACGCCCTCGAGCACCATGCCGGGCTTGAGGTCGGAGAGCTTTTCCACGCCATCCTGGAACACCGCGGTCTTGAACTCCGGGCGCGGGTCACGACCAGGCTTGTCCAGTTCCTTGAGGATGTCGGTCACCGTCGGCAGGCCGAAGCTCTCGTCGGTGAATTTCTTCGGATCCAGGCGCTTGAGGAAGCCCGAGTCGCCGATCAGCGAACGGATATCGCGACCGGTGTCGGCGGCGATGCGCTGCACCAGCGGATAGGTCTCCGGGTGCACCCCTGAGGCGTCCAGCGGATTGGCGCCGCTCATCACCCGCAGGAAGCCGGCGGCTTGCTCGAAGGTCTTGTCGCCCAGGCGCGGCACCTTCTTCAGGGCGTCACGGGTGGCGAAGGCGCCATTGGCATCGCGGAACTGCACGATGTTCTGCGCCAAAGTGGCGTTCAGACCGGAGATCCGCGCCAGCAGGGCGGCGGAGGCGGTGTTCACATCCACGCCCACGGCGTTCACGCAGTCTTCCACCACAGCGTCCAGGCTGCGCGCGAGCTTGAGCTGGGAGACATCGTGTTGGTACTGGCCGACGCCGATGGACTTGGGCTCGATCTTCACCAGCTCGGCCAGCGGATCCTGCAGGCGACGGGCGATGGACACGGCGCCGCGCAGGGAGACGTCCAGCTCGGGGAATTCCCGGGCGGCCAGTTCCGAGGCGGAATACACCGAGGCGCCGGCCTCGCTGACCATCACCTTGGTCAGGCCCAGGCCGGGATACTTGCGGATCAGCTCGCCGGCCAGCTTGTCGGTCTCGCGGCTGGCGGTGCCGTTGCCGATGGCGATCAGGTCGACGCCGTGCTTGGTGCAGAGCACGCCGAGGGTGGCCAGGGTCTGGTCCCACTGGTTCTTCGGTGCGTGCGGGTAGACGGTGTCGGTGGCCAGCAGCTTGCCGGTGGCATCCACCACCGCCACCTTGCAACCGGTACGCAGACCCGGGTCCAGCGCCAGGGTGGTGCGCGGACCGGCCGGGGCGGCCAGCAGCAGATCGTGCAGGTTGCGGGCGAACACCGCGATGGCCTCTTCCTCGGCCTTCTCGCGCAACTCGCCGAGCAGGTCGGTTTCCAGGGAGGTGTAGAGCTTGACCTTCCAGGTCCAGCGCACCACCTCGGCCAGCCACTTGTCCGCGGCGCGACCTTCGTTTTTCAGGCCGAAGTGCGCGGCGATCAGTCCCTCGCAGGGATGGGCGATGCCCGGGCCTTCCTCGCCGAGCTTGAGCGCGGCGCTGAGGATGCCTTCGTTGCGCCCGCGGAAGATCGCCAGGGCGCGGTGCGAGGGTACCGCCTTGAAGGCTTCGTCATGCTCGAAGTAATCGCTGAACTTGGCGCCTTCGGTTTCCTTGCCGGGGATCAGGCGGGCGCTGAGGATGGCGTCCTGCTGCAGCACGCCACGCAGGCGTGCCAGCAGATCGGCGTCCTCGGCGAAACGCTCCATCAGGATGTACTTGGCGCCTTCCAGGGCGGCCTTGACGTCGGCCACGCCCCTGTCCGCATCGACATAGGCGGCCGCCTCGGTCTCCGGCGTCAGCGTCGGATCGCCCAGCAGCGCTTCGGCCAGCGGGCCGAGGCCAGCTTCCAGAGCGATCTGGCCCTTGGTGCGGCGCTTCTGCTTGTAGGGCAGGTAGAGGTCTTCCAGGCGGGTCTTGGTGTCGGCCAGGTTGATCTCGCGGGCCAGCTCGGGCGTCAGCTTGCCCTGTTCCTCGATGCTGGCCAGCACCGCCGAGCGGCGCTCTTCCAGCTCGCGCAGATAGCGCAGCCGTTCCTCGAGATGACGCAGCTGGGTGTCGTCCAGGCTGCCGGTGACTTCCTTGCGGTAACGGGCGATGAAGGGCACGGTGGACCCTTCGTCGAGCAGGGCCACGGCGGCGGCGACCTGTTGCGGGCGGGCGCCGAGCTCCTCGGCGATACGGCTATTGATATCCATCGGGCTTCCTGGCTGGCACAAGAAAAAGCGGGCGGGAGTATACCCGAGCCGGTCGCGCCGCCGCTTCCTGCGCCACCACCGTCGCCCGTCGCCGGGCAAAATCTGCTAACAATGGCCCAAAGCCGCGGTCGGATGGCCTACGGCATAATCCAGTGCTAGATCACAAGGAGACGTTATGAGCACCACCGCTGCCCCAGAAGGTGAAAAGATCCTGGTCGTCGACGACGACGCCCGGCTGCGCCGCCTTTTGGAGCGCTTTCTGGCCGAACAGGGTTATCGCGTCCGCACCGTCGAAAGCGCCGAGCAGATGGACCGTCTGCTGGCCCGCGAGGTCTTCAACCTGGTCGTCCTCGACCTGATGATGCCGGGTGAAGACGGCCTCTCCGCCTGCGCTCGCCTACGCGAGAGCGGCAATCGCATCCCCATCATCATGCTGACCGCCAAGGGCGACGAAGGCAGCCGTATCCAGGGTCTCGACCAGGGTGCCGACGACTACCTGGCCAAGCCGTTCAACCCGTTGGAGCTGGTGGCCCGTATCAAGGCCGTGCTGCGGCGCCAGGCCCCGGTGGTACCCGGCGCCCCCGCCGGTACCGACGAGGTGGTGACCTTCGGCGACTACGCCCTGCACCTGGCCACACGGGAGCTCAAGCGTGGCGAAGAGACCCACATGCTCACCACTGGCGAATTCGCCGTGCTCAAGGCGCTGGTCGACCACGCCCGCGAGCCGCTGACCCGCGACAAGCTGATGAACCTGGCCCGTGGCCGCGAGTGGGATGCCCTGGAGCGCTCTATCGACGTCCAGATCTCGCGCCTGCGGCGGATGATCGAGCCCGACCCGTCCAAGCCGCGCTACATCCAGACCGTCTGGGGCGTGGGCTACGTCTTCGTGCCGGACGGCGCCGGCAAGTAAGACGGATGATGGCCGGGGCGCCTGCCCCGGCTCGGCCGTGTATCAGGCGAACAGGCCCTGGTGCACGCCCACCAGCAGGAAGATCCCCAGTAGCGCCCGGTAGATGATGAAGGGCCAGGTCGAGAAGCGTTCGAGAAAGCGCATCAGGCCCCAGATCGCGGCGAAGGCCGACAGGCTCGCCACCACCAGCCCCACCAGCAACAGCGACCAGGCCTGCGCCGGGATGTGTGCGTGCCAGAGCACCACCAGCTCCTTGAGCCCCGCCAGGGCGATGGCCGGCAGGCCGAGCAGGAAGGAGAAGCGCGCGGCTTCCTCGCGACGCAGATTGAGGAACATGGCCGCGGTCAGGGTCGAGCCCGAACGGGACACGCCCGGAATCAGCGCGCCGACCTGGGCGATGCCCACGATCAAGGCATCGCGCAGGCGCATCTGCGAGATGTCCCTGTTGTGCCGGCAGATCCGCTCCGCCAGTGCCAGCAGGACCGCCATGCCCAGGCAGGCATAGCCGATCACGCTGAGGCCGCGCAGCGGCGAGTCACAGGCATTGAGCAGAGGCGCCAGCAACAACCCGGCGATGCAGATGGGAATGGTCGCCAGCACGATCATCACCGCCAGCAGGAAATCCGGGCTGTCGAAGTTGCGCTGGCGGACCGCGGCGAGACTGCCGCGGGTCACCCCGCTGACGTCGCGCCAGAAATAGCTGATCACCGCCGCCAGGGCCGCCATCTGCATGGCCGCGGAGAAGGCGGAGCCGGGGTCGCGCCAGCCGAGCAGGGCGGGTACCACCCGCATGTGCGCCGTGGACGAAATGGGGAGCAGCTCAGTGATACCCTGCACCACGCCGAGAAAGGCGATCTGGGCGTAGCTGAGCGAGGCGAAGCCGATGTCCAGGCCAGTCTGGCAGATGTCGGACACGAAAGAACTCCAGGTTGAAGGGAAAGAATGGACGAGCAAATGTATCCGAATATTTCCATGTCTGGCTGTCTATCTGGACCCGGCACCGCTGGAGGTTGTGATGGCTTTCGCGCCGTTTGGCTCAGGAAGTTCGGCCAATGAAGGCGCCCAGCTGGTTTCCCCAGAGTTTCTTCGCCCGTTCGCTGTGGATGGTCCTGCTCGCGGTACTGTTTTCCAAGGCCTTGACCCTGGTCTACCTGCTGCTCAACGAGGACGTCTTGGTCGACCGCCAGTACAGCCATGGCGCGGCGCTGACCCTCAGGGCCTACTGGGCCACCCCGGACGCCGAGCGGCCACGCATCGCGCAGGCGGCGGGATTGCGCTACGAATCGCCGGAAACCGTGCCGGCCGGTGAGTACCACTGGCCCTACAGCGAGATCTTCGAACGGCAGATGAAACAGGAGCTGGGCGAGGACACCGAGGTGCGGGTTCGCGTCCAGCACGGTCCGGCGCTCTGGGTGCTGGCGCCGAGCCTGGGGCCTGACTGGATCAAGATCCCGCTGATGGCCCATCCCCTGCGCGGGCAGCATATCTGGAGCGTGCTCGGCTGGTTCCTCGCCATCGGCCTGCTCTCGGTGGGCGCCGCCTGGGTCTTCGTCCGGCAACTCAACCAGCCCCTGCGCCGCCTGGTGATCGCCGCGCGCGAGCTGGGCAAGGGGCGCAGCGTGCGGCTGCCGGAGACGGACGCGCCCAGTGAGATCCAGGACGTCTACCACGCCTTCAACCAGATGGCCGAGGACGTCGAGCAGGCCGGGCGGGAGCGCGAGCTCATGCTCGCCGGGGTGTCCCACGACCTGCGCACGCCCCTGACCCGGCTGCGCCTGGCCGTCGAACTGATGCCGCCGGCCGAGCGCGAAGAGGCGGAGGACATGATCCGCGACATCGAGGACATGAACGCCATCCTCGACCAGTTCCTCGCCTTCGTCCGCGATGGCCGCGACGAGCCCCAGGAGCTGACCAACATCAACGAGCTGGCCCGCCAGGTGGTGGCGCCCTACAACCAGGAGAGCGAGCGGGTGCGGCTGATGCTGGACGTCCTGCCGCCGCTGCCCGTCCGTCGCATCTCCTTCAAGCGGCTACTGACCAATCTGGTGGAAAACGCCCTGCGCCATGGCGGCGGTGGCGGCATCGAAGTGGTGGGCCAGGTCGCGGGATCCGCTACCGCGCCCTATGTCGCCCTCAGCGTGATGGACCGCGGCCCCGGCATCGATCCCAAGGACCTGCAGGAGATCTTCAATCCCTTCACCCGTGGCAACCGCGCCCGTACCGTCAGCGGTTCGGGGCTGGGCCTGGCCATCGTCAAGCGCATCGCCGCGCAGCACGGCGGCAGCGCCGAACTGCGCAACCGCGAAGGGGGAGGGGTGGAGGCCCGGGTGCTGCTGCCCCTGGGTCTGCTGCTCCCCCGTAGCGCGAGCTGAGCGCTACCTTATCGCGGCCATGGGTTGCATCGAACCTGTAGGAGCGGTCGCTACGGCGCACCGGCATGGCCGCGATAAGAGGGACCCTAAAGGCCAGTGCGTAGGTTGGGCTGCGCGCAGCGAAGCCCAACACCGAATGACCTCAACCCTTGCCCTTGGTCCGCGTCAGCCCCGGCTCGGCGTTCTTCTCCAGGTACTCGATGATGATCCCGGCCACGTCCTTGCCGGTGGTCTGCTCGATGCCTTCCAGGCCGGGCGAGGAATTGACCTCCATCACCAGCGGCCCGTGATTGGATCTCAGGATGTCCACCCCGGCCACGCTCAGGCCCATGGCGCGGGCGGCGCGCAGGGCGGTCATGCGTTCCTCGGGGGTGATCTTGATCAGGCTGGCGGTGCCGCCACGGTGCAGGTTCGAACGGAATTCGCCCGGCGCCGCCTGGCGCTTCATCGCGGCGATGACCTTGTCGCCGACCACGAAGCAGCGGATGTCCGCGCCGCCCGCCTCGCGGATGTACTCCTGGACCATGATGTTCTGCTTCAGGCCCATGAAGGCCTCGATCACCGACTCCGCGGCCTTCTCGGTCTCGCACAGCACCACGCCGATACCCTGGGTGCCTTCGAGGACCTTGATCACCAGGGGCGCGCCGTTGACCATCTGGATGAGGTCCGGCACGTCGTCCGGCGAGTGGGCGAAGCCGGTCACCGGCAGGCCGATGCCCTTGCGTGAAAGCAGCTGCAGGGAACGCAGCTTGTCGCGCGACCGGCTGATGGCCACGCTCTCGTTAAGCGGAAAGACGCCCTGCATCTCGAACTGGCGCAGTACCGCGCAACCATAGAAGGTCACCGAGGCACCGATCCGCGGGATGACCGCATCGAAGCCCTCCAGGGGCTTGCCCCGGTAGTGGATCTGCGGCTTGTGGCTGGCGATGTTCATGTACGCGCGCAGGGTGTCGACCACGACCACCTCGTGGCCACGGCTGACCCCGGCCTCGACCAGGCGCCGGGTGGAATAGAGATTGGGATTACGCGAGAGAACGGCGATTTTCATGGGGCACCGGAGGCCGGAGTAAGGGACAACTGGGGTTTGTCTTGCGCATAGGAGACGGCCGGATTCACCAGCAGGCCACCATCGATCAAGGCCTTGGACCCGAGCAGCATGCGATAGCGCATGCTCTTGCGGCAGGCCAGGGTGAATTCCACCGGCCACTGGCACTCGCCCAGGGCCAGCAGGGTACGGATGACATAACGGGTCTGGGCGATGCCATTGGAGCTGCGGATGGTCTTCTTCGCCACCAGCGGCGCCTCGCAATGCCGATGGCGGGACTGGACGAGCGTCCCAAGGTGCACGGTGAACCTCACCCAGCGCTCCTTGCCGCGCATGAACGGCTGGACCTCCGTCGCATGCAGCGCCGAGGTACTGGCGCCGGTATCGATCTTGGCCCTCAGGCCCACCACGCCCAGTTCAGGCAGTGCCACCCACTCGCTCAGGCCGATGATGACCGGTTCGGCAGATTTGCTCATCGCTGCTCCTTGAAATCAATGGCCTCCGCCTAAATGTTGCGGATCGACGAGCTGTTTGAACGCTGGCTTGGCGAACAGATAGCCCTGCATCAGCTCGATGCCGAGGTCACGCAGGCAATCGCGTTCCGCAGCGGTTTCCACGCCCTCGGCGATGACCTGGGTGCCGAACTCGCTGCACATGGCGATCACGCCGCGCACGATGGTACGGCGCACCCGGTCGCGGTCGATGTCGCGGATGAGGGCCATGTCGAGCTTGATCAGGTCCGGCTGGAAGTCGGCCAGCAGCGTCAGGCCGGAATGCCCGGCGCCGAAGTCGTCGATGGCGGTCTTGAAGCCGAATTGCTGATACTCGCGCAGGATGTGCGTCAGGTGGTTACTGGACACATGCTCCGTCTCCACCGTTTCGAAGATCAGCCGCTCCAGGGGAAAGCCGTGTTCGCGAGCGGCAGCCAGGGTGCTGCGGATACACAGCTCGGGACGGTAGACGGCATTGGGCAGGAAGTTGATCGACAGACTTTCCTGCATGCCCAGCGCCGCTGCGGTGGCGATGGCCTTGGTGCGGCACAGCTGGTCGAAGCGATAGCGGTTGCTGTCGGTGACCTGATTGAGCACCGACAGCGCGCCCTCGCCGCCCGGTCCGCGAACCAGGGCTTCCCGGGCGAAGACCGCGCTCTTGCCCAGGTCCACGATGGGTTGGTAGGCAAAGTCGAAGTCGAAGCCCAGGGGTTCCGACTGCTGGCAGCCCGCACAACGGGTCTGCCCGGTAAGGTCGGAAGGAAAGAATGTGGTCATGGCTCTCCAGAGGCGCGCTTGCAGCGTCGGTCTGATGGTTTAGAGTTCTTGAGACGAGGCTAGGACCCGACAGGAGACCTTTTATTCGATGCATGCAGTAGATCACAGTGAAGAACGGATGCGCCTTGATAAATGGCTATGGGCGGCACGTTTTTTCAAGACCCGTGCGCTGGCCAAGGCTGCCCTCGAGGGAGGCAAGGTCCAGTGCCGCGGCGAGCGCTGCAAGCCCAGCAAGGAACCGCGCGTCGGCGATGTGCTTACCATCCGCCAGGGTCATGACGAAAAGACCGTGGTGATCGTCGCCCTGTCCCAGGACCGGCGCGGTGCGCCCGAGGCCCAGCAGCTCTATGCCGAGACGCCCGAAAGCGTCGCCGCCCGTGAGCAGGCGACGGCCGCCCGCAAGGCCGGCAATCTCGGCCTGCAGACCGACGGCCGCCCCACCAAGAAGCAGCGCCGCCAGATCCACCAGTTCCGCGAGTACGTCCACCCGTTCAACGACTGAATCCGTCGTCGCTCGCCGGATCCCTCCATCGGCCAGGCCCGTCCCGCGGGCCCGGCCTGCGCCGCGTCGGTCGACCTTCGCGGTCTTCCTCCTTATATAGGTAGTTCATGACTTCCCACGATTTCACCCAGCGCTTCCTGTTCGACGAAACCGATGTCCGCGGCGAGCTGGCCACCCTGGATCGCAGCTACGCCGAGGTCCTCGCCAAGCATCCCTATCCGGAGCCGGTGGCCCAGTTGCTGGGCGAGATGCTGGCGGCGGCGGCCCTGCTCTGCGGCACCCTGAAGTTCGAAGGGCTGCTGGTGCTGCAGGCGCGCTCCAGCGGTCCCATCCCGCTGCTCATGGTCGAGTGCTCCAGCGAGCGCGAGGTGCGCGGTATCGCCCGCTACGACGAAGCGGCGATCGCGGCCTCGGTAGCCCTGGACGAGCTGATGCCGGACGGCATCCTGACCCTCACCATAGATCCCCGCCACGGTCAGCGTTACCAGGGCATCGTTCCCCTGGAGGGCGCCAACCTGGCGGAATGCCTGTCGGGCTATTTCGCTACGTCCGAGCAGCTGCCCACCCGCTTCTGGCTGAATGCCGATGGCCGTCGCGCCCGCGGCCTGCTGCTGCAGCAGCTTCCGCCGGCGCGCATCAAGGATGCCCAGGCCCGCCAGGACAGCTGGGAGCACGTGGTCACCCTGGCCGATACCTTGACAGCGGAAGAGCTGCTGGGCCTCGACAACCCGGTGATCCTGCACCGCCTGTTCCACGAGGAAACGGTACGCCTGTTCGACGGCCAGGGGGTGGCCTTCAACTGCAGCTGTTCGCGCGATCGAGCCGCCAATGCCCTGGTCAGCATGGGGCAGGCGGACGTCGAGAGCCTGCTCGATGAACAGCAGGGGAAAATTCAGGTCGATTGTCAGTTTTGCAATGAGCAGCAGGTGTTCGACGCCGCCGATATCGCGCAGATTTTTGCGGGCGGCGGCACGCAAACCCCAGGAAATACCCGCCACTAGCCGTTGCAATTGCCCGAAGGCTTTCTGGCATAATCCCGCAACGTGTAGTTCTGCCGTGTAAGAGCTACAAGCATGAGGAACGGCCCAGGGCCATGGGGAACGAAATGACGAAAGCCAACGTGTATACCGATATCAGCGTCGCGCAGTTAGTGGAAGAGTCCCTGCGACGTGGCGAAGGAGAGCTGGCCGCCAACGGCTCGCTGGTCGTCAGGACGGGGCATCGCACGGGGCGTTCGCCGGTTGACCGCTTCATCGTCGAGGAAGCCTCCACGCGCGCTGCCATTCACTGGGGGCCGATCAACCGGCCCTTCCCGGAGGAGAAGTTCGCTCCTCTGTGGGAGCGCGTCAGTGCCTACCTGGACGAGCGTGATCACTTCGTCTCCCACGTGCATGTAGGCGCCGACGTCGAGCACTACCTGCCCGTCATCATGCGCACCGAGACCGCCTGGCACAACCTGTTCGGCCGCTGCCTGTTCATCAATCCGGCCGAGTACAACCCCCAGTCCAAGCCGGCCTGGGAAATCCTCAACGCCCCGGAGTTCGTCTGCGAGCCGGAGCGGGACGGTACCAATTCCGACGGTACCGTCATCATCAACTTCGCGGCGCGCAAGGTGCTCATCGCCGGCATGCGCTACGCGGGCGAGATGAAGAAGGCCATGTTCTCCGTGCAGAACTTCCTGCTGCCGGAAAAGGACGTGCTGCCGATGCACTGCGCGGCCAACGTGGGCGAGGAGGGCGATGTCACCCTGTTCTTCGGTCTGTCCGGTACCGGCAAGACCACCCTGTCCGCCGACCAGAGCCGCTACCTCATCGGTGATGACGAGCACGGCTGGGGCGTGGGCACCGTCTTCAACATGGAGGGCGGCTGCTACGCCAAGTGCATCGACCTGTCCGAGAAGAACGAGCCGGTCATCTGGAAGGCCATCCAGTTCGGTGCCGTGCTGGAGAACGTGGTCCTCGATCCGCAGACCCGTGAACCCAACTACGCCGACGACAGCCTGACCCAGAACAGCCGTGCCGCCTACCCGCGCGAGCTGATCGACAAGCGCGCCGAGCACAACCTGGGTGGCGAGCCCAATGCGGTCATCTTCCTGACCTGCGACCTCACCGGTGTGCTCCCGCCGGTATCCATCCTTAATAATGAGCAGGCGGCCTATCACTTCCTGTCCGGCTACACTGCCCTGGTGGGCTCGACCGAGATGGGTTCCGGCCCGGGCATCAAGTCCACCTTCTCCACCTGCTTCGGCGCTCCCTTCTTCCCGCGCCCGGCCGCCGAATACGCCGATCTGCTGATCAAGCGTATCCAGGGCTTTGGGTCCAAGGTCTATCTGGTCAATACCGGCTGGACCGGCGGCGGTTACGGCGTCGGCAAGCGCTTCAACATCCCGACCACCCGTGCGGTGATCGCGGCCATCCAGAGCGGTGCCCTGATCGGTGCCGAGACCCGCCACGTGCCGGTGATCAACCTCGACGTCCCGGTCGCGGTGCCGGGCGTGGACACCGTCCTGCTCAATCCTCGTGATACCTGGCAGGACGGTGCGGCCTACGACGCGGCAGCGCGCGAGCTGGCCGGCAAGTTCGTCGAGAACTTCAAGAAGTTCTCCGGCGTGTCCGACGCCATCCTGGCGGCCGGCCCCCAGCTGTAACCGGAGCCCCAGCCTCCAGGCACAGGCCGCCGCAAGGCGGCCTTTGTTTTTTAAGCTTTTTTTGCATTCCGGGGTTGCGTAGTTCCAGCAGGTTGCATAAACTGCGCCCGCTTTCGCTGATAACGCCAGCGTGCGAGGCGAAAGCACTGATTGTTAAGGAGATTTTAAAAAGATCCTTGACAAGAGGAGGGCAGATGAAGAAAATGCCGCCTCACTTTGGAGGGGTTCCCGAGTGGCCAAAGGGATCAGACTGTAAATCTGACGTCGCAGACTTCGAAGGTTCGAATCCTTCCCCCTCCACCAGATTGCTAGAGCGCTTAGGCTCTGCGGGTATAGTTCAGTGGTAGAACCTCAGCCTTCCAAGCTGATGATGCGGGTTCGATTCCCGCTACCCGCTCCAGTTTGACTGGCAAATGTTTCGCTCATGTAGCTCAGTTGGTAGAGCACACCCTTGGTAAGGGTGAGGTCAGCGGTTCAAATCCGCTCATGAGCTCCATCTTAAAAGGCAGATATGAAAATATCTGCCTTTGTTTTAATGGCGGCATTGCTTTGCTCAATTCGTGAAGGGAGAGAGTGTCGATGGCTAAAGAAAAGTTTGAACGTAACAAGCCGCACCTGAACGTGGGCACCATCGGTCACGTTGACCATGGCAAGACCACCCTGACCGCTGCGCTGACCAAAGTCTGTGCCGACACCTGGGGCGGTTCCGCTCGTGGTTTCGACCAGATCGATAACGCGCCGGAAGAAAAGGCTCGCGGTATCACCATCAACACCTCCCACGTTGAGTACGACTCGGCGATCCGTCACTACGCGCACGTCGACTGCCCCGGCCACGCCGACTACGTGAAGAACATGATCACCGGTGCTGCCCAGATGGATGGCGCGATCCTGGTTTGCTCGGCTGCTGACGGCCCCATGCCGCAGACCCGCGAGCACATCCTGCTGTCCCGTCAGGTAGGCGTTCCCTACATCGTCGTGTTCCTGAACAAGGCCGACATGGTCGACGACGCCGAGCTGCTGGAACTGGTCGAGATGGAAGTTCGCGATCTGCTGAACACCTACGACTTCCCGGGCGACGACACCCCGATCGTCATCGGCTCCGCGCTGATGGCCCTGAACGGCAACGACGACAACGAAATGGGTACCTCCGCCGTGCGCAAGCTGGTCGAGACCCTGGACTCGTACATCCCCGAGCCCGAGCGTGCCATCGACAAGCCGTTCCTGATGCCGATCGAAGACGTGTTCTCGATCTCCGGTCGCGGTACCGTGGTGACCGGTCGCGTCGAGCGTGGCATCGTCAAGGTCCAGGAAGAAGTCGAGATCGTGGGCATCAAGGCCACCGTCAAGACCACCTGCACCGGCGTTGAAATGTTCCGCAAGCTGCTGGACGAAGGCCGTGCTGGCGAGAACGTCGGCGTGCTGCTGCGTGGCACCAAGCGTGAAGACGTGGAGCGTGGCCAGGTTCTGGCCAAGCCGGGCACCATCAAGCCGCACACCAAGTTCGAGTGCGAAGTGTATGTGCTGTCCAAGGAAGAAGGTGGTCGTCACACCCCGTTCTTCAAGGGCTACCGTCCGCAGTTCTACTTCCGGACCACCGACGTGACCGGTAACTGCGAACTGCCGGAAGGCGTCGAGATGGTAATGCCGGGCGACAACATCAAGATGGTTGTCACCCTGATCGCTCCGATCGCGATGGAAGACGGTCTGCGTTTCGCCATCCGTGAAGGCGGTCGTACCGTCGGCGCCGGCGTGGTTGCCAAGATCATCGAGTAATCGATTGATCTTGGGCTGTCAGGCCGGCATAATGGTCGGCCTGATTCAAGTTACAGGCCAGTAGCTCAATTGGCAGAGCGGCGGTCTCCAAAACCGCAGGTTGGGGGTTCGATTCCCTCCTGGCCTGCCAGATTCCCATCTGGCACTCCTTACAGGATTCATGCAATGAGCATCAAGGCGGAAGCCAAAGAGTCGCGCTTCGATGCGCTCAAGTGGCTGGTGGTTGTCGTTCTGGTGGTGATCGGCGTCGTTGCCAATCATTACTTCGCTGCTCAGTCCATCCTGTATCGAGTGGTAGGTCTGTTGGTGCTGGCGGCCATCGCTGCCTTTGTCGCACTGCAGACCGCCAAGGGGCAGGCCTTCTTCGGCTTGCTGAAAGACGCCCGTACCGAGATTCGCAAGGTTGTCTGGCCTACCCGGCAAGAGACCACCCAGACCACGCTCATCGTGGTCGCCGTGGTGCTCGTGATGGCTTTGTTGTTGTGGGGGCTCGACTCCCTGCTCGGTTGGCTGGTTTCCACGATTGTTGGTTGAAAGGGTTCGCCGTGGCTAAGCGTTGGTACGTCGTGCATGCCTACTCGGGTTACGAGAAGCATGTCATGCGTTCGTTGATCGAGCGCGTCAAGCTGCACGAAATGGAAGACCAGTTCGGCGACATTCTCGTGCCCACCGAAGAAGTGGTGGAAATGCGCAATGGCCAGAAGCGCAAGAGCGAGCGTAAGTTTTTCCCGGGCTACGTCCTGGTGCAGATGGAAATGAACGAAGGGACCTGGCACCTGGTCAAGGATACCCCTCGGGTCATGGGCTTCATCGGTGGTACTGCCGACAAGCCGGCACCCATCACCGATCGTGAGGCGGACGCCATCCTGCGTCGGGTCTCCGATAGCAGTGACAAGCCCAAGCCGAAGACCCTGTTCGAGGCTGGCGAGACGGTTCGCGTGGTTGACGGTCCGTTCGCTGACTTCAACGGCGTCGTCGAAGAAGTGAATTACGAAAAGAGCCGTATTCACGTGGCGGTACTGATCTTTGGTCGGTCCACCCCCGTGGAGCTCGAGTTCAGCCAGGTCGAAAAGGTCTAGGCTGTCCGCATCCCTCACCCCGTAGCCCAGGCTGCGGGGTTTTGTCGTCACTGGGATATAGCAAGTAATTGGGGAGCCCCGCGGGGCGCTGAACCCATCATTGGAGTAGCACATGGCTAAGAAGATTCAGGCTTACATCAAGCTGCAGGTTAAGGCCGCCCAAGCCAACCCGAGCCCGCCCGTCGGTCCGGCTCTGGGTCAGCACGGCGTCAACATCATGGAATTCTGCAAGGCGTTCAACGCCCGCACCCAGGGCATGGAGCCCGGTCTGCCCACCCCGGTGATCATCACCGTGTACAGCGACCGCAGCTTCACCTTCGAGATCAAGAGCACCCCGGCTTCCGTGCTGCTCAAGAAGGCCGCTGGCATCCAGAGCGGTTCCGCTCGCCCGAACACCCAGAAAGTGGGCACCGTCACCCGCGCTCAGCTGGAAGAGATCGCCAAGACCAAGAATGCCGATCTCACCGCCGCCGATATGGACGCCGCCGTGCGCACCATCGCCGGTTCCGCTCGTAGCATGGGTCTGAATGTGGAGGGCGTGTAATGGCCAAGCTCACTAAGCGTCAAAAGTCGATCGCCGAAAAAATCCAGGCCGGCAAGCAGTACGGCTTCGAAGAAGCCGCGGCCCTGCTGGCCGAGCTGTCCACCATCAAGTTCAAGGAGTCGGTCGACGTCTCCGTGAACCTGGGCGTGGATCCGCGTAAATCCGACCAGGTCGTCCGTGGCGCCACCGTGCTGCCCAACGGTACTGGCAAGTCGGTTCGCGTAGCCGTGTTCACCCAGGGTGCCAACGCCGAAGCCGCTCTGGCTGCCGGTGCCGAGAAAGTCGGCATGGACGACCTGGCTGCCGAGATGAAAGCCGGCGACCTGAACTACGACGTGGTCATCGCTTCGCCGGACGCCATGCGCGTCGTCGGTCAGCTGGGCCAGCTGCTCGGCCCGCGCGGCCTGATGCCCAACCCCAAGGTTGGCACCGTGACCCCGGACGTCGCTACCGCCGTCAAGAATGCCAAGGCTGGTCAGGTGCGTTTCCGTACCGACAAGAACGGCATCATCCACGCTTCCGTTGGCAAGATCGATTTCGAGCCCGTGAAGCTGAAGCAGAACGTCGAAGCCCTGCTGGCCGACCTGAAGCGCCTGAAGCCTTCGACCTCCAAGGGCATCTACGTCAAGCGCATCACCCTGAGCTCCACCATGGGCCCGGGTCTGCAGATCGACCAGGCTTCCCTGGAAGCCTAAGCAAGCTACAAGTCGCCGTGCCCTCGGGCGCGGCGCCAAGATTGGGGTCCCTGCCTGGCGGGGGCTGTCCAAGACCGTAGGGGACGCAGGTCTTAAACCGGGGAAACCCTAGCCTACGCAGATGGTGCTCCCGATTCGGTTACCGAGTCAGACACCAAAACGCCGCCCAGTCCATCGGGCGAAACGGTAACATCCAGGAGTTAAACCCGTGGCAATCAAACTCGAAGACAAGAAGGCTATCGTCGCTGAAGTCAACGAGGCTGCCCAAGGTGCCCTGTCCGCTGTCGTGGCCGATGCCCGTGGCGTGACTGTGGGTGCCATGACCGGACTCCGTAAAGAGGCCCGCGCGGCCGGTGTCTATGTGCGTGTCGTACGTAACACCCTGCTGCGTCGTGCCGTTGAAGGTACGTCTTTCGACGTCCTCAACGACACCTTCAAGGGCCCGACCCTGATCGCGTTCTCCCAGGAGCATCCGGGCGCTGCCGCCCGTATCTTCAAAGATTTCGCCAAGGGTCAGGACAAGTTCGAGATCAAGGCCGCCGCGTTCGAAGGCAAGCTCATTCCGGCTAACCAGATCGACGTATTGGCAACTCTGCCGACCTACGACGAAGCTGTGTCCCAGCTGATGAGCGTTATCCAGGGCGCTACCAGCAAGCTGGCTCGTACCCTCGCCGCCATTCGCGACCAAAAGGAAGCTGCCGCCGCCTAATCGCGCGTGCTGCGTTTCCTGCAAGTCTTTCTTATTATTTGCGGCCTGACGCCGCACCCTGTTATAGGAATCTAGAGTCATGGCTCTGACCAACGAAGACATCATCAACGCCGTATCCGAAATGTCCGTCATGCAAGTGGTGGAACTGATCAAGGCGATGGAAGAGAAGTTCGGCGTGACCGCCGCTGCCGCCGTTGCCGCTGGCCCGGCTGCTGCCGCTGCCGTCGTCGAAGAGCAGACCGAGTTCACCATCATGCTGACCGAAGCCGGTGAGAAGAAAGTGAACGTGATCAAGGTCGTTCGTGAACTGACCGGCCTGGGCCTGAAAGAAGCCAAGGCTGTCGTTGACGGCGCCCCGGGCGTGGTCAAGGAAGGCGTTTCCAAAGAGGAAGCCGAGGCTGCCAAGAAGTCTCTGGAAGAAGCAGGCGCCAAGGTCGAGCTCAAGTAAGTTCGGTTCTTGCGTCTACAGCCGCAACGTCTCACGTTCGGCTGATGGCTGGTGGCGAACGCCACCGGCCTTTTGCCGTTTTGTACAGGGCGAGCATATCCGCCCGGCAAAACGTGCGGTATCCACCTCGCTCTCGGGGTGCGGCAGACCAAGGGTTTGCCCGATTTTCCGGCTGCTCCCGTCGGAGAGGCCAAACAAGCTGGTGACCAAGCTGGGGAACGCTGATGGCTTACTCATACACTGAGAAAAAACGTATCCGCAAGGACTTTAGCAAGTTGCCGCACGTCATGGACGTGCCCTATTTGCTGGCTATCCAACTGGATTCGTACCGCGAATTCCTGCAGGCGGGCGCAGGCAAAGACCAGTTCCGCGATATCGGCCTGCATGCGGCCTTCAAGTCCGTTTTCCCGATTATCAGCTATTCCGGCAACGCGGCCCTGGAATACGTCGGCTATCGCCTGGGCGAGCCGGCTTTCGATGTGAAGGAATGCGTCCTGCGTGGCGTGACCTTCGCCGTCCCGCTGCGGGTCAAGGTTCGCCTGATCATTTTCGACCGCGAGTCGTCGAACAAGGCGATCAAGGACATCAAGGAGCAGGAAGTCTACATGGGGGAAATCCCCCTGATGACCGAGAACGGTACCTTCATCATCAACGGTACCGAGCGCGTCATCGTGTCCCAGCTGCACCGCAGCCCGGGCGTGTTCTTCGACCACGACCGCGGCAAGACCCACAGCTCGGGCAAGCTGCTGTACTCGGCGCGCATCATTCCCTACCGCGGCTCCTGGCTGGACTTCGAGTTCGATCCCAAGGACGCCGTCTTCGTCCGTATCGACCGTCGCCGCAAGCTGCCGGCCTCGGTACTGCTGCGTGCGCTCGGCTACAGCACCGAAGAAGTGCTGGACGCCTTCTATGACACCAACGTCTTCCACATCAAGGGCGAAACCCTGAATCTGGAACTGGTGCCCCAGCGCCTGCGTGGCGACATTGCCAGCTTCGACATCAAGGACAACACCGGCAAGGTGATCGTGGAGCAGGGCCGTCGCGTCACCGCTCGCCACATCAACCAGCTGGAGAAATCCGGTATCACCGAGCTGGAGGTGCCCTTCGATTACGTCATTGGCCGTACCACCGCCAAGGCTATCGTGCACCCGTCCACCGGCGAGATCATCGCCGAGTGCAACACCGAGCTGACCCTGGACATGCTGGCCAAGATGGCCAAGGCCAATGTGGTGCGGCTCGAGACGCTGTACACCAACGACATCGACTGCGGTCCGTTCATCTCCGATACCCTGAAGATCGACTCCACCGGCAACCAGCTGGAAGCCCTGGTCGAGATCTACCGGATGATGCGCCCTGGCGAGCCGCCGACCAAGGAAGCTGCCGAGACCCTGTTCAACAACCTGTTCTTCAGTGCCGAGCGTTACGACCTGTCCGCCGTCGGCCGCATGAAGTTCAACCGCCGTATCGGTCGCGATGCCATCGAAGGCTCGGGCGTGCTGAGCCGCGAAGACATCGTCGACGTGCTCAAGACCCTGGTCGACATCCGTAACGGCAAGGGCATCGTCGACGACATCGACCACCTGGGCAACCGTCGTGTCCGTTGCGTCGGCGAGATGGCCGAGAACCAGTTCCGCGTGGGCCTGGTGCGGGTGGAGCGTGCCGTCAAGGAACGCCTGTCCATGGCCGAGAGCGAAGGCCTGATGCCACAGGACCTGATCAATGCCAAGCCGGTGGCCGCCGCGATCAAGGAATTCTTCGGTTCCAGCCAGCTGTCCCAGTTCATGGACCAGAACAACCCGCTGTCGGAGATCACCCACAAGCGTCGCGTCTCCGCACTCGGCCCGGGCGGTCTGACCCGTGAGCGCGCTGGCTTCGAAGTCCGTGACGTACACCCGACGCACTACGGCCGGGTCTGCCCGATCGAAACGCCGGAAGGTCCGAACATCGGTCTGATCAACTCCCTGGCTGCCTATGCCCGCACCAACCAGTACGGCTTCCTCGAGAGCCCGTACCGCATGGTCAAGGACGGCGTGGCCACCGACGAGATCGTCTTCCTGTCGGCCATCGAAGAAGCCAACCACGTGATCGCCCAGGCCTCCGCAGGGCTGGACGAGAACAACCGGCTGATCGACGAGCTGGTCGCCGTGCGTCACCTGAACGAATTCACCGTCAAGGCGCCCGAAGACGTCACCCTGATGGACGTTTCGCCCAAGCAGGTCGTCTCCGTCGCCGCCTCGCTGATTCCGTTCCTCGAACACGACGACGCCAACCGCGCGCTGATGGGTTCCAACATGCAGCGTCAGGCCGTGCCGACCCTGCGTTCGGACAAGCCGCTGGTGGGTACCGGCATGGAGCGCAACGTCGCCCGTGACTCCGGCGTCTGCGTCGTGGCTCGTCGTGGTGGCGTGATCGACTCGGTCGACGCCAGCCGTATCGTGGTACGCGTCAACGATGACGAAGTCGAGACCGGTGAAGCCGGCGTCGACATCTACAACCTGACCAAGTACACCCGTTCCAACCAGAACACCTGCATCAACCAGCGTCCGCTGGTGAGCAAGGGTGATCAGGTGGCCAAGTTCGACATCCTGGCCGATGGCCCCTCGACCGACATGGGCGAGCTGGCACTGGGTCAGAACATGCGCGTGGCCTTCATGCCCTGGAACGGCTTCAACTTCGAAGACTCCATCTGTCTGTCGGAGCGCGTGGTCCAGGAAGACCGCTTCACCACCATCCACATCCAGGAACTGACCTGTGTGGCCCGTGACACCAAGCTCGGCCCGGAGGAGATCACCTCCGACATCCCGAACGTGGGTGAGGCTGCGCTGAACAAGCTGGACGAGGCCGGTATCGTCTACGTCGGTGCCGAGGTCGGTGCCGGTGACATCCTGGTCGGCAAGGTCACGCCCAAGGGCGAAACCCAGCTGACCCCGGAAGAGAAGCTGCTGCGCGCCATCTTCGGCGAGAAGGCCAGCGACGTGAAGGACACCTCCCTGCGCGTGCCCACCGGCACCAAGGGTACCGTCATCGACGTCCAGGTCTTCACCCGTGACGGCGTCGAGCGCGACTCCCGCGCCCTGGCCATCGAGAAGTCCCAGCTCGACGAGATCCGCAAGGATCTGAACGAAGAGTTCCGCATCGTCGAAGGCGCGACCTTCGAGCGTCTGCGTCAGGCGCTGGTCGGTCAGGTCGCCGAAGGCGGTCCGGCGGTCAAGAAGGGTGCCGTCATCACCGACGAATACCTGAACGGCCTCGAGCGCGGTCAGTGGTTCAAGCTGCGCATGGCGGAAGATGCTCACAACGAGCAGCTGGAAAAGGCTCAGGCCTACCTGTCCGACCGTCGCCAGCTGCTGGACGACAAGTTCGAAGACAAGAAGCGCAAGCTGCAGCAGGGCGATGACCTGGCGCCGGGCGTACTGAAGATCGTCAAGGTCTACCTCGCCATCAAGCGCCGCATCCAGCCGGGCGACAAGATGGCCGGTCGTCACGGTAACAAGGGCGTGGTCTCGGTGATCATGCCGGTCGAAGACATGCCCTACGACGCCAACGGTACGCCGGTGGACATCGTGCTGAACCCGCTGGGCGTACCGTCGCGGATGAACGTCGGTCAGATCCTCGAAACCCACCTGGGCCTCGCGGCCAAGGGCCTGGGCGAGAAGATCAACGTGATGATCGAAGAGCAGCGCAAGGTCGCCGAACTGCGTGGCTTCCTGCACGAGATCTACAACGAGATCGGTGGCCGTCAGGAGAAGCTCGACGACCTGAGCGATCAGGAAATCCTCGACCTGGCGAAGAACCTGCGCGGCGGTGTCCCCATGGCCACGCCGGTGTTCGACGGTGCCAAGGAGCGCGAGATCAAGGCTATGCTGAAGCTGGCCGATCTGCCGGAGAGCGGCCAGATGCGTCTGTACGACGGCCGCACCGGCAATGCCTTCGAGCGCACCACCACCGTCGGCTACATGTACATGCTCAAGCTGAACCACCTGGTGGACGACAAGATGCACGCTCGTTCCACCGGTTCCTACAGCCTGGTTACCCAGCAGCCGCTGGGTGGTAAGGCGCAGTTCGGTGGTCAGCGTTTCGGGGAGATGGAGGTCTGGGCACTGGAGGCCTATGGCGCGGCTTACACCCTGCAGGAAATGCTGACGGTGAAGTCGGACGATGTGAACGGCCGGACCAAGATGTACAAGAACATCGTGGACGGGGATCACCGCATGGAGGCCGGCATGCCCGAGTCCTTCAACGTACTGATCAAGGAAATCCGCTCGCTCGGCATCGATATCGAACTGGAAACCGAATAACACGAGACCCTAGATGAGGCGACCGCGCGGCGGTCGCCTCCGGTCCGTGAGGAGGAAAGGCCTTGAAAGACTTGCTCAATCTGTTGAAAAACCAGGGTCAACTCGAAGAGTTCGATGCCATCCGTATCGGTCTGGCCTCGCCCGAGATGATTCGTTCCTGGTCGTTCGGTGAAGTGAAGAAGCCGGAGACCATCAACTACCGTACCTTCAAGCCGGAGCGCGACGGCCTGTTCTGCGCCAAGATCTTTGGCCCGGTCAAGGACTACGAGTGCCTGTGCGGAAAGTACAAGCGCCTCAAGCACCGCGGCGTGATCTGCGAGAAGTGCGGCGTGGAAGTCGCCCTGGCCAAGGTGCGCCGCGAGCGCATGGGCCACATCGAACTGGCTTCGCCGGTCGCCCACATCTGGTTCCTGAAGTCGCTGCCGTCCCGTATCGGTCTGCTGCTGGACATGACCCTGCGTGACATCGAGCGCGTGCTCTATTTCGAGAGCTACGTGGTGATCGACCCGGGCATGACCACCCTCGAGAAGTACCAGCTGCTCAACGACGAGCAGTACTTCGAGGCGCTGGAAGAGTTCGGCGACGACTTCGATGCTCGCATGGGTGCGGAAGCCGTGTTCCAGCTGCTCGGCGCCATTGATCTGGAGCACGAGATCGGCCGCCTGCGCGAAGAGATTCCGCAGACCAATTCCGAGACCAAGATCAAGAAGCTGTCCAAGCGCTTGAAGCTAATGGAAGCCTTCCAGGGCTCCGGCAACAAGCCGGAGTGGATGGTCATGACCGTGCTGCCCGTGCTGCCGCCGGACCTGCGTCCGCTGGTGCCGCTGGATGGCGGCCGCTTCGCGACCTCCGACCTGAACGATCTCTATCGTCGCGTCATCAACCGGAACAACCGCCTCAAGCGGCTGCTCGACCTCGCCGCGCCCGACATCATCGTGCGCAACGAGAAGCGCATGCTGCAGGAAGCCGTTGACGCCCTGCTGGACAACGGCCGTCGCGGTCGTGCCATCACCGGTTCCAACAAGCGCCCGCTGAAGTCCCTGGCCGACATGATCAAGGGCAAGCAGGGTCGTTTCCGTCAGAACCTGCTGGGCAAGCGCGTCGACTACTCCGGTCGTTCCGTGATCACCGTGGGCCCGACCCTGCGTCTGCACCAGTGCGGTCTGCCCAAGAAGATGGCCCTGGAGCTGTTCAAGCCGTTCATCTTCGGCAAGCTGGAAGCCCGTGGCATGGCGACCACCATCAAGGCCGCCAAGAAGATGGTCGAGCGCGAACTGCCCGAGGTCTGGGACGTTCTCGCCGAAGTCATCCGCGAACACCCCGTGCTGCTCAACCGCGCCCCGACCCTGCACCGTCTCGGTATCCAGGCGTTCGAGCCGGTCCTCATCGAAGGCAAGGCGATCCAGCTGCACCCGCTGGTCTGCGCCGCGTACAACGCCGACTTCGACGGTGACCAGATGGCCGTGCACGTGCCGCTGACGCTGGAAGCCCAGCTGGAAGCGCGCGCCCTGATGATGTCGACCAACAACATCCTGTCGCCCGCCAACGGCGAGCCGATCATCGTGCCGTCGCAGGACGTGGTCCTGGGTCTGTACTACATGACCCGTGAAGCCATCAACGCCAAGGGTGAAGGTCGCGTGTTCGCCGACCTGCAGGAAGTCGACCGCGTCTTCCGTGCCGGCGAAGCCGCCCTGCACGCCAAGGTCAAGGTGCGCATCAACGAGACCATCCGTCACAAGGACGGCAGCCTGACCAAGAACACCCGCATCGTCGACACCACCGTCGGCCGCGCGCTGCTGTTCCAGGTCGTGCCCGCCGGTCTGCCGTACGACGTGGTCAACCAGTCGATGAAGAAGAAGGCCATCTCCAAGCTGATCAACCACTGCTACCGCGTGGTGGGTCTGAAGGACACCGTCATCTTCGCCGACCAGCTGATGTACACCGGTTTCGCCTATTCGACCCTGTCCGGCGTCTCCATCGGCGTCAATGACTTCGTCATCCCCGACGAGAAGGCGCGCATCATCGATGCCGCCACCGCCGAGGTGAAGGAGATCGAGAGCCAGTACGCCTCCGGCCTGGTGACCCAGGGCGAGAAGTACAACAAGGTGATCGACCTCTGGTCGAAGGCCAACGACGAAGTGTCCAAGGCGATGATGACCAACCTCTCGAAAGAGAAGGTCATCGACCGCGAGGGCAAGGAAGTCGACCAGGAGTCCTTCAACTCCATGTACATGATGGCCGATTCCGGCGCCCGGGGTTCCGCGGCCCAGATTCGTCAGCTCGCTGGCATGCGTGGCCTGATGGCGAAGCCGGACGGCTCCATCATCGAGACGCCCATCACCGCCAACTTCCGTGAGGGCCTGAACGTACTCCAGTACTTCATCTCCACCCACGGTGCCCGTAAGGGTCTGGCGGATACCGCCCTGAAGACCGCGAACTCCGGTTACCTGACCCGTCGTCTCGTCGACGTGGCCCAGGACCTGGTGGTGACCGAGGTCGACTGCGGTACCGAGCGTGGCCTGATCATGACCCCGCACATCGAAGGCGGCGACGTGGTCGAGCCCCTGGGTGAGCGCGTTCTGGGTCGAGTCATCGCCCGTGACGTGCCCAAGCCGGGTACCGAAGAGATCATCGTGCCGGCCGGCACCCTGGTCGACGAGCGCTGGGTCGAGTTCCTCGAGCTCAACAGCGTCGACGAAGTCGTGGTGCGTTCGCCGATCACCTGCGAAACCCGCCATGGCATCTGCGCCAAGTGCTACGGTCGCGATCTGGCCCGTGGTCACCAGGTCAACATCGGTGAAGCGGTCGGCGTCATCGCCGCCCAGTCCATTGGTGAGCCGGGTACCCAGCTGACCATGCGTACCTTCCACATCGGTGGTGCGGCCAGCCGTACTTCCGCGGCCGACAGTGTCCAGGTCAAGAACGGCGGTGCCATCCGCCTGCACAACCTGAAGCACGTCGAACGTGCCGATGGTGCCCTGGTCGCCGTGTCCCGTTCCGGTGAGCTGGCCATCGCCGACGACTTCGGTCGTGAGCGCGAGCGCTACAAGCTGCCCTACGGTGCGGTGATTTCGGTCAAGGAAGGCGACAAGGTCGACGCTGGCGCCATCGTCGCCAAGTGGGACCCGCACACCCACCCCATCGTCACCGAGATGGACGGTACCGTGGCCTTCGTCGGCATGGAGGAGGGCATCACCATCAAGCGCCAGACCGACGAACTGACCGGTCTGACCAACATCGAGGTGCTCGACGCCAAGGATCGCCCGACTTCCGGCAAGGACATCCGTCCGGCGGTCAAGCTGATCGACGCCAACGGCAAGGACCTGCTGCTGCCGGGTACCGACGTACCGGCCCAGTACTTCCTGCCGCCGAACGCGCTGGTCAACCTGAGCGACGGTGCCAAGGTGCATGTGGGTGACGTTATCGCCCGTATCCCCCAGGAAACCTCCAAGACCCGCGACATCACCGGTGGTCTGCCCCGCGTGGCCGACCTCTTCGAAGCGCGTCGTCCCAAGGAGCCGGCGATCCTGGCGGAGATCAGCGGTACCATCTCCTTCGGCAAGGAAACCAAGGGCAAGCGTCGCCTGGTCATCACTCCGACCGACGGCACCGATCCCTACGAGGAGCTGATTCCGAAGTGGCGTCACCTGAACGTCTTCGAAGGCGAACAGGTCAGCCGCGGCGAAGTCATCTCCGACGGTCCGAGCAACCCGCACGACATCCTGCGTCTGCTGGGTGTCAGTGCGCTGGCCAAGTACATCGTCAACGAGATCCAGGACGTGTACCGCCTGCAGGGCGTGAAGATCAACGACAAGCACATCGAGACCATCCTGCGGCAGATGCTGCGCAAGGTCGAGGTGAGCGATACCGGCGACTCGAGCTTCATCAAGGGCGATCAGGTCGAACTGACCCACGTCCTGGAAGAGAACGAGCAGCTGGTCGGCAACGATCGCTTCGTCGCCAAGTACGAGCGCGTGCTGCTGGGTATCACCAAGGCTTCGCTGTCCACCGAGTCCTTCATCTCGGCTGCTTCCTTCCAGGAGACCACCCGTGTCCTGACCGAAGCCGCCGTGACCGGCAAGCGCGACTTCCTGCGCGGCCTGAAGGAAAACGTGGTGGTGGGTCGTCTGATCCCGGCCGGTACCGGTCTGGCCTACCACAGCGAGCGCAAGCGTCAGCGCGAACTCGGCAAGCCGCAGCGCGTGAGCGCCAGCGAGGCCGAAGCCGCCCTGACCGAAGCGCTGAACTCCAGCGCCAGCTGAGTTCGGTAGCGCGCTTCGCGTGACCAAGCCCCCGGCGCCTCAGGCGTCCGGGGGCTTTGTCTTGACTGGAGCTTGCAAGCTCTTTAGACTTTCGTTCCCCGAAAATGGGCAGGACTGACGTTCTGTCATTTCGTTTATGTCGCAAGACAATCAGTGGAGCTATAGATGGCAACTATCAACCAGCTGGTGCGTAGTGCACGCAAGCGTATCGTCGAGAAATCCGACGTACCTGCGCTGCAAAACTGCCCGCAACGTCGTGGCGTGTGCACCCGCGTGTACACCACCACTCCCAAGAAGCCCAACTCCGCACTGCGGAAGGTCTGCCGTGTACGTCTGACCAACGGCTTCGAAGTCACCTCCTACATCGGCGGTGAAGGTCACAACCTGCAGGAACACAGCGTCGTGCTGATCCGCGGTGGCCGGGTCAAGGATCTGCCGGGTGTGCGTTACCACACCGTGCGCGGCTCGCTGGACACCACCGGTGTGAAGGACCGCAAGCAGGGCCGTTCCAAGTACGGCACCAAGCGTCCGAAGTAATCACCTATTCTTTTTGTTCGAGTCGATAAGAGTAAGGTCGGGCAACGAGTCCCGAGCTAACCTGAAGACCGTTTTGAGGGCTTATCAATGCCAAGACGTCGTGTAGCGGCCAAGCGCGAAATACTTGACGATCCGAAATACGGAAGCCAGATCCTGGCCAAGTTCATGAACCACGTGATGGAAAGCGGCAAGAAAGCCGTTGCCGAGCGTATCGTTTATGGTGCTCTGGACAAGGTCAAGGAGCGTTCCAAGAACGCCGAACCCCTGGAAGTTTTCGAAAAAGCGCTCGACGCCATCGCTCCGCTGGTCGAAGTGAAGTCCCGCCGTGTCGGCGGTGCTACCTACCAGGTGCCGGTTGAGGTTCGTCCTTCCCGTCGTAATGCCCTGGCCATGCGCTGGCTGGTGGACTCCGCGCGCAAGCGTGGTGAGAAGTCCATGGCTCTGCGCCTGGCGGGTGAACTCATGGACGCTTTTGAAGGCAAGGGTGCCGCAGTCAAGAAGCGCGAAGACGTGCATCGCATGGCGGAAGCCAACAAGGCCTTCTCGCACTACCGCTTCTAAGCCTAGCGCTTCCAATCAAGCGAGGACCTTATGGCTCGTACAACCGCTATTAACCGCTATCGGAACATCGGTATCTGCGCCCACGTGGACGCAGGTAAGACGACTACTACCGAGCGGATTCTGTTCTACACCGGCGTGAACCACAAAATGGGTGAGGTTCACGACGGCGCTGCGACCATGGACTGGATGGTGCAGGAGCAGGAGCGTGGTATCACCATCACCTCCGCTGCCACCACCGCGTTCTGGTCCGGTTCGACCAAGCAGTACGACAAGTACCGCGTGAACATCATCGATACCCCCGGCCACGTGGACTTCACCATTGAGGTGGAGCGTTCCCTGCGCGTGCTGGACGGTGCGGTCGTAGTGTTCTGCGGCACCTCCGGTGTCGAGCCCCAGTCCGAAACCGTATGGCGTCAGGCCAACAAGTACGGCGTACCGCGCATCGTCTACGTGAACAAGATGGACCGTGCCGGCGCCAACTTCCTGCGCGTCGTCGAGCAGATCAAGAAGCGCCTGGGCCACACCCCGGTCCCGGTTCAGCTGGCCATCGGCTCGGAAGAGAACTTCCAGGGCCAGATCGACCTGCTGAAGATGAAGGCCATCTTCTGGAACGACGACGACCAGGGCATGACCTACCGCGAGGAAGAGATTCCTGCGGACATGCTGGCCGACGCCGAGCAGTGGCGCTCCAACATGGTCGAGGCTGCGGCCGAAGCCAACGAAGAGCTGATGAACAAGTACCTGGAGGAGGGCGAGCTGTCGATCGAAGAGATCAAGGCCGGCCTGCGTCAGCGTACCATCGCCTGCGAAATCGTCCCGGCTGTCTGCGGTTCGTCCTTCAAGAACAAGGGCGTGCCCCTGGTTCTGGACGCCGTCATCGACTTCCTGCCGGCGCCGATCGAGATTCCCGCGATCAAGGGTACCAACCCGGACAACGAGGAAATCACCGACGAGCGTCATGCGGACGACGACGAGCCCTTCTCGGCTCTGGCGTTCAAGATCGCCACCGACCCCTTCGTCGGTACCCTGACCTTCGCGCGCGTCTACTCGGGCGTCCTGAGCTCCGGTGACTCCGTCATCAACTCGGTGAAGGGCAAGAAGGAGCGCGTCGGCCGTATGGTGCAGATGCACGCCAACACCCGTGAAGAGATCAAGGAAGTTCGCGCTGGCGACATCGCCGCCCTGATCGGCATGAAGGACGTCACCACCGGTGACACCCTGTGCTCGATCGAGAAGCCGATCATCCTCGAGCGCATGGACTTCCCGGAGCCGGTGATCTCGGTCGCCGTCGAGCCGAAGACCAAGGCCGACCAGGAAAAGATGGGTATCGCGCTGGGCAAGCTGGCCCAGGAAGACCCGTCGTTCCGCGTCAAGACCGACGAAGAGTCCGGTCAGACCATCATCTCTGGCATGGGCGAGCTGCACCTGGACATCCTGGTGGACCGCATGAAGCGCGAATTCGGCGTGGAAGCGAACATCGGCAAGCCTCAGGTCGCCTACCGCGAAACCATCCGCAACACATGCGAGATCGAAGGCAAGTTCGTTCGCCAGTCGGGTGGTCGTGGCCAGTTCGGTCACTGCTGGATCCGCTTCGCGCCGGCTGACGAAGGTCAGGAAGGTCTGGAGTTCGTGAGCGAAGTCGTGGGTGGTGTGATTCCGAAGGAATACATCCCGGCGATCCAGAAGGGCATCGAAGAGCAGATGAAGAACGGTATCGTTGCCGGCTATCCGCTGCTCGGCCTGAAGGCCGCTGTGTTCGATGGTTCCTACCACGACGTCGACTCCAACGAGATGGCGTTCAAGATCGCTGCCTCCATGGCGACCAAGCAGCTCACCCAGAAGGGTGGTGCCGTGCTGCTCGAGCCGATCATGAAGGTCGAGGTCGTGACCCCGGAAGACTACATGGGCGACGTCATGGGCGACCTGAACCGTCGTCGTGGCCTGATCCAGGGTATGGAAGACACCGTGACCGGCAAGGTCATCCGTGCCGAGGTTCCGCTGGGCGAGATGTTTGGCTACGCTACGGATGTCCGCTCCATGTCTCAGGGTCGCGCAAGCTACTCCATGGAGTTCTCCAAGTACGCCGAAGCTCCGTCGAACATCGCCGAAGCCATCATCAAGAAACAAGCTTAATCAGCGCTTTGACTAGAGGTTTTATCTCGTGGCTAAAGAAAAATTCGAACGTAACAAACCGCACCTGAACGTGGGCACCATCGGTCACGTTGACCATGGCAAGACCACCCTGACCGCTGCGCTGACCAAAGTCTGTGCCGACACCTGGGGCGGTTCCGCTCGTGGTTTCGACCAGATCGACAACGCGCCGGAAGAAAAGGCTCGCGGTATCACCATCAACACCTCCCACGTTGAGTACGACTCGGCGATCCGTCACTACGCGCACGTCGACTGCCCCGGCCACGCCGACTACGTGAAGAACATGATCACCGGTGCTGCCCAGATGGACGGCGCGATCCTGGTTTGCTCGGCTGCTGACGGCCCCATGCCGCAGACCCGCGAGCACATCCTGCTGTCCCGTCAGGTAGGCGTTCCCTACATCGTCGTGTTCCTGAACAAGGCCGACATGGTTGACGACGCCGAGCTGCTGGAGCTGGTCGAGATGGAAGTTCGCGATCTGCTGAACACCTACGACTTCCCGGGCGACGACACCCCGATCGTCATCGGCTCCGCGCTGATGGCCCTGAACGGCAACGACGACAACGAAATGGGTACCTCCGCCGTGCGCAAGCTGGTCGAGACCCTGGACTCGTACATCCCCGAGCCCGAGCGTGCCATCGACAAGCCGTTCCTGATGCCGATCGAAGACGTGTTCTCGATCTCCGGTCGCGGTACCGTGGTGACCGGTCGCGTCGAGCGTGGCATCGTCAAGGTCCAGGAAGAAGTCGAGATCGTGGGCATCAAGGCCACCGTCAAGACCACCTGCACCGGCGTTGAAATGTTCCGCAAGCTGCTGGACGAAGGCCGTGCTGGCGAGAACGTCGGCGTGCTGCTGCGTGGCACCAAGCGTGAAGACGTGGAGCGTGGCCAGGTTCTGGCCAAGCCGGGCACCATCAAGCCGCACACCAAGTTCGAGTGCGAAGTGTACGTGCTGTCCAAGGAAGAAGGTGGTCGTCACACCCCGTTCTTCAAGGGCTACCGTCCGCAGTTCTACTTCCGGACCACCGACGTGACCGGTAACTGCGAACTGCCGGAAGGCGTCGAGATGGTGATGCCGGGCGACAACATCAAGATGGTTGTCACCCTGATCGCTCCGATCGCGATGGAAGACGGTCTGCGTTTCGCCATCCGTGAAGGCGGTCGTACCGTCGGCGCCGGCGTGGTTGCCAAGATCATCGAGTAATCGATTGATCTGAAACGGAAAAAAGGCCCTTCGGGGCCTTTTTTCTTGCCCCGCGAAATTGACAGATGGCAAAAGAGGCGTTCTTGACAGTCGCCGGCGACATCCTTAGAATTGCGCCTCCTTTAATCGGGCACCTTTTTGCCCGAGGGGAAAGCTTGGAGTCTGAGGTCAAATGCAAAATCAACAAATCCGTATTCGGTTGAAGGCTTTTGATCATCGCCTGATCGATCAATCCACCCAGGAAATCGTGGAAACCGCGAAACGTACTGGTGCTCAGGTGCGTGGTCCGATTCCTCTGCCAACCCGCAAGGAACGTTACACAGTGCTGATTTCTCCGCACGTCAACAAGGACGCTCGTGACCAGTACGAAATTCGTACCCACAAGCGTGTGCTCGACATCGTTCAGCCCACCGACAAGACCGTCGATGCGCTGATGAAGCTCGATCTCGCCGCTGGCGTTGAAGTGCAAATCAGCCTCGGCTGAGACCGTCAAGGTTTCAGTCGTGTAACGCTCTGAAATGGGCGGCCATAGCGGGTGAAAGCCCCGTACACTCAAGAGGTTCTCAACATGACGATTGGTGTAGTCGGTCGTAAATGCGGCATGACCCGCGTTTTCACCGAAGAAGGCGTTTCCGTTCCGGTTACGGTCATCGAGATCGAGCCGAATCGCGTAACCCAATTCAAAAGCGAAGAAACCGATGGCTACCGTGCCATTCAGGTGACCGTGGGCGAGCGTCGTGCTTCCCGCGTGACCAAGGCGCAAGCCGGTCACTTCGCCAAGGCCAGCGTTGCCGCTGGTCGTAGCGTCCTCGAATTCCGCCTGGAAGACGGTGAGTACAAGGCCGGTGACGAAGTCACTGTAGCCCTGTTCGAAGCCGGACAGATGGTTGATGTCACTGGCCAGTCCAAAGGTAAGGGCTACGCCGGTACCATCAAGCGCTGGAACTTCCGTGGTCAGGACAACACCCACGGTAACTCCGTTTCCCACCGTGCACCTGGTTCCATCGGCCAGTGCCAGACTCCTGGTCGAGTGTTCAAGGGCAAGAAAATGTCCGGTCACCTGGGTGCGGAGCGTGTAACCGTTCAGTCGCTGGAAGTCGTGCGTGTAGACGCCGAGCGCAACCTGCTGCTGGTCAAGGGTGCCGTCCCCGGCGCGCCGGGTGGTGACGTGATCGTGCGTCCCGCTGTCAAGGCCCGTGGTTGAGAGGAGAGAGAACATGCAACTCAATGTGAATGGCTCTCAAGCTATCGAAGTCTCCGAGCACACCTTCGGCGGTGAATTCAACGAGACCCTGGTTCACCAGGCAGTCGTCGCCTACATGGCTGGCGGTCGTCAGGGCACCCGTGCCCAGAAGACCCGCTCCGAAGTCCGTGGCGGTGGCAAGAAGCCCTGGCGTCAGAAGGGCAGCGGTCGTGCCCGTGCCGGTACCATCCGCAGCCCCATCTGGCGTTCCGGTGGCGTGGCTTTCGCAGCCAAGCCCCAGGATCACAGCCAGAAGCTGAACAAGAAGATGTACCGCGCTGCACTGCGCTCCATCCTCGCCGAGCTGGTCCGTCTGGACCGTCTGGTCGTGGTTGACGACTTCGCCGTCGACGCGCCCAAGACCAAGACCCTGGTCAGCAAGCTGGACGGCCTGGGCCTGAGCGACGTGCTGATCGTGACCGATGCTGTCGACCAGAACCTGTATCTGGCCGCCCGCAACCTGCCTTTCGTCGACGTGCGTGATGTCCAGGGTTCCGACCCGGTCAGCCTGATCGCCTACGACAAGGTGCTGGTCACTGTGTCCGCCGTGAAGAAATTCGAGGAGCTGCTGGCATGAACCAGGAACGCGTATTCAAAGTGCTGCTTGGCCCGCACATCTCCGAGAAGGCCACCATGCTGGCGGACAGCCAGAAGCAGTTCGTATTCAAGGTTGCCACCGATGCAACCAAGCTGGAAATCAAGAAGGCCGTCGAGCAGCTGTTCGAGGTCAAGGTTCGCAGCGTCAGCACCCTGAACGTCCAGGGCAAGACCAAGCGTACCGCTCGTGGTCTGGGCAAGCGTAACGACTGGAAAAAAGCGTACATCGCGCTCCAGCCGGGCCAGGATCTCGACTTTTCCAGCAGCGCCGAGTAATCAGGGGGCATCATGGCAATCGTAAAATGCAAGCCGACCTCCGCTGGCCGCCGCTTTGTGGTCAAGGTGGTCAACGCTGATCTGCACAAGGGCGCGCCTTACGCTCCTTTGCTGGAGAAGAAGAGCAAGTCCGGCGGCCGTAACAACAACGGTCGTATCACCACTCGTCACATCGGCGGTGGTCACAAGCAGCACTATCGTCTGGTCGATTTCCGTCGCAACAAGGATGGCATCCCTGCCGTCGTTGAGCGTATCGAATACGATCCGAACCGTACTGCGCACATCGCTCTGCTGAAGTACGCCGATGGCGAGCGTCGCTACATCATCGCCCCCAAGGGTGTTGTTGCTGGTGATCAGCTGCTGTCCGGCGCTGGCGCTCCCATCAAGGCCGGCAACAACCTGCCGCTGCGCAACGTCCCGGTCGGTAGCACCGTCCACGGTATCGAGCTGAAGCCTGGCAAAGGCGCTCAGATCGCTCGTTCCGCCGGTACCTCCGCTCAGCTGGTCGCCCGCGAAGGCGCCTACGTCACCGTGCGCCTGCGCAGCGGTGAAATGCGCAAGGTGCTGTCCGAGTGCCGTGCCACCCTGGGCGAAGTGTCCAACGGTGAACACAGCCTGCGTTCGCTGGGTAAGGCCGGTGCCACCCGCTGGCGTGGCGTGCGTCCGACCGTTCGTGGTGTTGCCATGAACCCGGTCGATCACCCGCACGGTGGTGGTGAAGGTCGTACTTCCGGTGGCCGTCATCCGGTTTCGCCATGGGGCGTCAAGACCAAGGGTCTCAAGACGCGCTCCAACAAGCGTACCGACAAGATGATTGTCCGTCGCGGCAAGTAATCAGTAGAGGATTCGACTGTGCCCCGTTCTCTGAAGAAAGGTCCTTTTATCGATCTTCACCTGTTGAAGAAGATCGAAGTCGCGGTGGAAAAAAACGAGCGCAAGCCGATCAAGACCTGGTCGCGTCGTTCGATGATCCTGCCGCAGATGGTCGGCCTGACCATCGCTGTGCACAACGGTCGTCAACATGTCCCCGTTCTGGTGAACGAAGACATGGTCGGCCACAAACTCGGCGAGTTCGCTGCTACCCGCACCTATCGCGGTCATGCGGCTGACAAGAAAGCCAAGCGTTAAGGGGTAAGGAAGATGGAAGTAGCCGCTAAGCTGTCGGGCGCTCGTATCTCCGCCCAGAAAGCCCGCTTGGTCGCCGACCAGATCCGCGGGAAGAAGGTGGGCGAAGCGCTCAACCTGTTGACTTTCAGCAGCAAGAAAGCCGCTGAAATCATGAAGAAAGTGCTGGAGTCGGCCGTGGCCAACGCCGAGCACAATGAAGGCGCCGACGTGGATGACCTGAAGGTTTCCACTGTCTTCGTAAACGAAGGTCGTTCGCTCAAGCGCATCATGCCGCGTGCCAAAGGTCGTGCTGATCGCATCGTGAAGCGGTCTTGCCATATCACGGTCAAGGTTGCGGACAAGTAACGGAGTCGATCAGATGGGTCAGAAAGTACATCCCAATGGCATTCGCCTGGGTATCGTCAAGGAGCACACTTCGGTCTGGTACGCGGATAAGCGCACTTATGCGGACTATCTGCTGGCCGACCTGAAGGTTCGTGAGTACCTCCAGGACAAACTAAAAAGCGCGTCCGTAAGCCGTATCGATATTCATCGCCCGGCTCAAACCGCACGCATCACCATCCACACCGCCCGTCCCGGTATCGTGATCGGCAAGAAGGGTGAGGATGTCGAGAAGCTGCGTCAGGACCTGACCGCAAGAATGGGTGTGCCCGTGCACATCAACATCGAAGAGATCCGCAAGCCGGAGCTCGACGGTGCCCTGGTTGCGCAGAGCGTTGCGCAGCAGCTTGAGCGTCGTGTGATGTTCCGTCGTGCCATGAAGCGCGCCGTGCAGAACGCGATCCGCATTGGTGCCAAAGGCATCAAGATTCAGGTGAGCGGTCGTCTGGGCGGTGCTGAAATCGCCCGTACCGAGTGGTATCGCGAAGGTCGTGTGCCCCTGCACACCCTGCGTGCCGATATCGACTACGCCACTGCGGAAGCTCACACCACCTACGGTGTGATCGGTGTGAAGGTCTGGATCTTCAAGGGTGAGGTCATTGGTGGCCGCCAGGAAGAACTGAAGCCCGTCGCCCCGGCTCCGCGCAAAAAAGCTGCTGCTAAGTAAGGAGTACGCAACATGCTGCAACCCAAGCGTACAAAATTCCGCAAGCAGATGACCGGCCACAACCGTGGTCTGGCTCATCGCGGTAGCAAGGTCAGCTTCGGCGAGTACGCGCTGAAGGCTGTCGGCCGTGGCCGTCTGACCGCTCGCCAGATCGAATCCGCACGTCGTGCGCTGACCCGTCACGTGAAGCGTGGCGGCAAGATCTGGATCCGCGTCTTCCCTGACAAGCCTGTCACCAAGAAGCCTCTCGAAGTGCGGATGGGTAAAGGTAAGGGTAGTGTCGAGTACTGGGTAGCCCAGATCCAGCCGGGCAAGGTCCTGTACGAGATCGAGGGTGTTTCCGAGGATCTGGCTCGTCAGGCATTCGCCCTGGCCGCTGCCAAGCTTCCGCTCGAAACCTCCTTTGTTAAGCGGACGGTGATGTGATGAAAGCGAAAGATTTGCGTGAGAAATCCGTAGAGGAGCTGAACGAGCAGCTTCTCAACCTGCTGCGTGACCAGTTCAATCTGCGTATGCAGAAGGCAACTGGCCAGTTGGGTCAGTCTCACATGCTCTCGCAAGTGAAGCGCGACATCGCTCGCGTCAAGACTGTGCTGAACCAGCAAGCAGGTAAGTGATCATGGCTGAAGCTGAAAAAACTGTCCGTACGCTGACCGGCCGAGTGGTCAGCGACAAGATGGACAAAACCGTCACCGTACTGATCGAGCGTCGCGTCAAGCACCCGATCTACGGCAAATACGTGAAGCGTTCCACCAAGCTGCACGCTCACGACGAAACCAATCAGTGCCGCATTGGTGACCTGGTCACCATTCGCGAAACCCGCCCGCTGGCCAAGACCAAGGCGTGGACCCTGGTTGACGTCGTCGAGCGCGCCGTTCAGGTATAAGGGTAGAGAGCCATGATCCAGACTCAATCCATGCTTGACGTCGCCGACAACAGCGGCGCTCGTCGCGTGATGTGCATCAAGGTGCTCGGCGGTTCCCACCGCCGCTACGCCGGCATCGGCGACATCATCAAAGTCACCGTCAAGGAAGCAATTCCGCGCGGCAAGGTGAAGAAAGGTCAGGTGATGACTGCTGTCGTCGTGCGTACCAAGCACGGCGTCCGCCGCACCGACGGTTCCATCATCCGCTTCGACGGTAACGCCGCGGTTCTGCTGAACAACAAGCAAGAGCCGATTGGCACCCGTATCTTTGGGCCGGTGACCCGTGAACTTCGCTCCGAGAAGTTCATGAAGATCGTCTCCCTTGCCCCCGAAGTGCTGTAAGGAGTAGCCGACATGCAAAAGATTCGTCGTGACGACGAGGTAATCGTCATTGCCGGCAAGGACAAGGGCAAGCGTGGCAAGGTGCTGAAGGTGCTCGCCGATGACCGTCTGGTCGTTGGTGGGGTCAACCTGATCAAGCGCCATACCAAGCCCAACCCCATGCTGGGCGTTCAGGGTGGCATCGTAGAGAAAGAAGCCCCTCTGCATGTCTCCAACGTTGCCATTTTCAACTCCGAGACCAACAAGGCTGACCGCGTTGGTTTCAAAGTCGAAGACGGCAAGAAGATTCGTATCTTCAAGTCGACCCAAAAAGCGGTCCAGGCCTGAAGCTGCTAGGTAGATCACCATGGCTCGATTGAAAGAGATTTATCGGAAGGAAATCGCGCCCAAGCTGAAAGAGCAGCTTCAGCTGGGTAACGTGATGGAAGTTCCGCGCATCACCAAGATCACCTTGAACATGGGTCTGGGCGAAGCGGTCGGTGACAAGAAGATCATCGACAACGCTGTAGCCGACCTGGAAAAGATCGCTGGTCAAAAGCCGGTCGTGACTTATGCCCGCAATTCCATTGCTGGCTTCAAGATTCGCGAAGGCTGGCCGATCGGCGTCAAGGTGACCCTGCGTAGCGATCGCATGTACGAATTCCTGGATCGTCTGCTGTCCATCTCCCTGCCGCGCGTACGTGACTTCCGCGGCCTGAATGCCAAGTCCTTCGATGGTCGCGGCAACTACAGCATGGGCGTGAAAGAGCAGATCATCTTCCCGGAAATCGATTACGACAAGATCGATGCGCTGCGTGGTATGGACATCACCCTGACCACCACCGCTCGTACCGACGAGGAAGGCCGTGCGCTGCTGCGCGCGTTCAACTTCCCGTTCCGTAACTGATTGAGGTCTTCAGATGGCTAAGCAAAGCATGATTAACCGCGAGCTGAAGCGTCAGCAGACGGTTGCCAAGTTCGCCAAGAAGCGCGCCGAGTTGAAGGCGACCATCGGTAATGTCAACGCCTCCCCCGAGGACCGTTGGAATGCCCAGGTCGCCCTGCAGAAGCAGCCCCGTGACGCCAGCGCCAGCCGCCTGCGTAACCGCTGCCGCCTGACCGGCCGTCCGCACGGCGTGTACCGCAAGTTCGGTCTGTCCCGCATCAAGCTGCGTGAAGCAGCCATGCGCGGTGACGTGCCCGGCCTGGTGAAGGCCAGCTGGTAACAGCTAGCGCCTTTCATCGCGGTAATTGAATCAAGCCCCTTTTGGGGCTTGATTCGTTTCTGGCCCATCTCTAGAATGCTCGGCTCGCCCGAATCGGCCTGTTGCCGAGGGGTGATTTTGAGAGCCGGAAGGCTCAATTTCTGTATTAGGAGCTAATAGCCCATGAGTATGCAGGACCCGTTAGCAGACATGCTAACTCGTATCCGTAATGCCCAGATGGCTGAAAAGGCCGTTGTGAGCATGCCTTCTTCCAAGCTGAAGGCTGCCGTTGCCAAAGTCCTCAAGGACGAAGGTTACATCGCGGATTTTCAGGTCAGCGCGGAAGCCAAGCCGTCGCTGTCCATCGAGCTGAAGTACTTCGAAGGCAAGCCTGTCATCGAAGAACTCAAGCGTAGCAGCCGTCCCGGTCTGCGCCAGTACAAAGCCGTTGATCAGCTGCCGAAAGTGCGTGGCGGTCTGGGCGTGTCGATCGTTTCCACCAACAAAGGTGTGATGACTGATCGCGCAGCCCGTGCTGCTGGTGTTGGCGGCGAAGTGCTCTGCACAGTCTTCTAAGGGGAATCAGCATGTCTCGCGTTGCTAAGAACCCCGTAAGACTGCCTGCGGGCGTCGAAGTTAATCTGGCCGGTCAGGCGCTTTCGATCAAGGGTGCCAAGGGCGCTCTGGAGCTGAAGGTCCATCCGTCCGTGGAAGTTACCCAAGAGTCCGGTGAGCTGCGTTTCGCCGCTCGCAATGGCGATCAGCAGACCCGTGCGATGGCCGGCACCACCCGTGCCCTGGTCAACAACATGGTGATCGGCGTCAGCCAGGGCTTCGAGCGCAAGCTGCAACTGGTCGGTGTGGGCTACAAGGCCCAGGCCAAAGGTCAGGTGCTAAACCTCGCTCTGGGCTTCTCTCACCCCGTGGACTACGAACTGCCGCAAGGCATCACCGCAGAAACCCCCAACCAGACCGACATCCTGATCAAGGGTATCGACAAGCAGCTGGTCGGCCAGGTTGCGGCTGAGATTCGTGGTTTCCGTCCGCCGGAGCCTTACAAGGGCAAGGGTGTACGGTATGCCGACGAAGTCGTCCACCGTAAAGAAGCCAAGAAAAAGTAGGGCATAGCAAATGACCGTCAAGAAAGAAACCCGACTGCGTCGCGCTCGCAAGGCTCGCCTGAAGATGCGCGAACTGGAAGTGGTCCGTCTGTGCGTGTACCGCTCTTCCCAGCACATCTATGCCCAGGTCATCGCGGCCGACGGCAGCAAGGTCCTGGCCAGCGCTTCTACGCTGGACAAAGAACTGCGCGAGAGCGCTACCAGCAACGTCGAGGCGGCCAAGAAAGTTGGTCTGCTGGTCGCCGAGCGTGCCAAGGCCGCTGGCGTTACCCAGGTGGCCTTTGATCGTTCTGGCTTCAAGTACCATGGTCGCGTCAAGGCGCTGGCCGACGCTGCTCGTGAAGGCGGGCTGGAGTTCTAAGTCATGGCAAATAACGATCAAAAGCGCGACGAAGGCTACATCGAGAAGCTGGTTCAGGTTAACCGCGTAGCCAAAACCGTGAAAGGCGGCCGTATCTTCGCCTTCACCGCTCTGACCGTGGTTGGCGATGGCAAGGGCCGCGTTGGCTTCGGCCGTGGCAAGGCCCGTGAAGTGCCTGCCGCCATCCAGAAGGCGATGGAAGCTGCTCGCCGCAACATGATCCAGGTGGATCTGAACGGCACCACCCTGCAGTACCCGGTCAAGGCCGCCCATGGCGCCTCCAAGGTGTACATGCAGCCCGCTTCCGAAGGTACCGGCATCATCGCCGGCGGTGCCATGCGCGCCGTGCTGGAAGTGGCTGGTGTGCAGAACGTCCTGGCCAAGTGCTACGGCTCCACCAACCCGGTAAACGTGGTGTACGCGACCTTCGAAGGTCTCAAGCACATGCAAGCGCCGGAAGCTGTTGCCGCCAAGCGTGGCAAGAGCGTCGAGGAGATCCTCTGATCATGGCTAATGCAACCGTCAAGGTCACGCTGATCAAGAGCGTCCATGGCCGTCTGGCCAATCACAAGGCTTGCGTCAAGGGTCTCGGCCTGCGTCGCATCAATCATACCGTCGAAGTTCAGGACACTCCTGAAAACCGCGGCATGATTAACAAGGCCTACTACCTTCTGCGTGTGGAGGGTTAAGTCATGAAATTGAACGATCTGCGTTCCGCTCCCGGCGCTCGCCGCGAGAAGCTGCGTCCCGGTCGTGGTATCGGTAGCGGCCTGGGCAAGACCGGTGGCCGCGGCCACAAGGGTCTGACCTCCCGCTCCGGTGGCAAGGTTGCCCCCGGTTTCGAGGGCGGCCAGCAGCCGCTGCACCGTCGTCTGCCCAAGTTCGGCTTCGTTTCGCTGAAGGCCCTGGACCGTGCCGAGGTTCGTACCTCCGAGCTGGCCAAGGTCGATGTCGACGTCGTCGATCTGCAGGCACTGAAAGACGCCAACGTGATCAGCCGCGACATTAAGCGTGTGAAGGTCGTGCTGTCCGGCGACGTCACTCGTGCCGTCACCCTGAAGGGCATTGGTGCCACCAAGGGTGCACGTGCAGCCATCGAAGCAGCTGGCGGCAAGATCGAGGAATAAATGGCTAAGCAAGGTGCTCTCTCTGCGCTCAGCAAGACCGGTGGTATGTCCGAGCTGTGGACCCGCCTCCGATTCCTGTTCCTGGCGATCATCGTCTACAGGATCGGTGCGCACATCCCTGTTCCGGGTATCAATCCCGATCAGCTGGCTGCACTGTTCAGGCAGAACGAGGGGACCATTCTTAGCCTCTTCAACATGTTCTCCGGCGGTGCGCTGGAGCGGATGAGCATCTTCGCACTGGGGATCATGCCGTACATCTCGGCCTCGATCATCATGCAGCTGCTTACCGCGATCAGCCCACAGCTGGAGCAATTGAAGAAAGAGGGTGAGTCTGGTCGTCGCAAGATCAGCCAGTACACCCGTTACGGCACGCTGGTTCTGGCGCTCGTTCAGGCCACCGGGATGTCGGTAGGACTCGCCAGTCAGGGTGTCGCGTTCAGCGTGGGCTTCAGCTTCTACTTCGTCGCTGTCACCACGTTCGTCGCTGGCGCACTGTTCATGATGTGGCTGGGTGAGCAGATTACCGAGCGCGGTATCGGCAATGGCATCTCGATGCTGATCTTCGCCGGTATCGTCGCGGGCTTGCCTCGCGCCATCGGTCAGTCCTTCGAGTCGGCACGGCAGGGCGATATCAACATCTTCGCGCTGATCATGGTGGGTGTGGTGGCCGTGGCCATCATTGCCTTCGTGGTGTTCATCGAGCGTGGTCAGCGTCGCATCGCGGTGCACTACGCCAAGCGTCAGCAGGGCCGCAAGGTCTTCGCTGCGCAGAACAGCCACCTGCCGCTCAAGGTGAATATGGCCGGGGTCATCCCGGCGATCTTCGCCAGCAGCATTCTGCTGTTTCCGGCATCGCTCGGTTCGTGGTTCGGTCAGTCCGAAGGTCTGGGTTGGTTGCAGGACGTGGCTCAGGCCATCGCCCCCGGCCAGCCGCTGAACATCTTGCTGTTTAGTGCAGGGATCATTTTCTTCTGCTTCTTCTATACGGCGCTGATGTTCAACCCCAAGGACGTGGCCGAGAACCTGAAGAAATCCGGGGCGTTCATCCCGGGTATTCGTCCTGGTGAACAGTCCGCTCGCTACATCGATGGCGTGCTGACCCGACTCACCATGTTCGGTGCCCTGTACATGACGGCGGTGTGCTTGTTGCCCCAGTTCCTGGTGGTCGCGGCGAACGTGCCGTTCTATCTCGGCGGGACCTCGTTGCTGATCGTGGTGGTAGTGGTCATGGACTTCATGTCCCAGGTCCAATCCCATCTCGTATCTCATCAATACGAGTCCCTGATGAAGAAAGCCAACCTGAAGGGCTACGGCGGCGGCATGATGCGCTGAGCCGTTACCCGTAAGGTTAGAGGAGTTGTCATGAAAGTTCGTGCATCGGTCAAGAAGCTGTGCCGTAACTGCAAGATCATTCGCCGCGAAGGCGTCGTGCGCGTGATCTGCAGCGCTGAACCGCGTCACAAGCAGCGCCAAGGCTGAGTGTGAATCACGCGTTTAACCCGGCAGCTAGTGTGCTGCCGGGTTGATCATTTGTTCCTACAGCGTTAATATCGCGCGCCCTTTTCTTGGCTTCCGGGGCGTCGGTAGCTGTCAATTGGAGTTTTTCTGAATGGCCCGTATTGCAGGCGTCAACATTCCAGATAACAAGCATACTGTTATCTCGCTGACCTACATCTATGGTGTCGGTCGCACCACCTCTCAGAAGATCTGCGCGGCCACCGGCATCGAGCCGACCGCCAAGATCAAAGAACTGAGCGACGAGCAGGTCGATCAGCTGCGTAATGAGGTCGCCAAAATCCTCACCGAGGGTGACCTGCGCCGCGAAATCAACATGAACATCAAGCGCCTGATGGATCTGGGTTGCTACCGCGGTCTGCGTCACCGCCGTGGTCTGCCGGTCCGTGGTCAGCGCACCAAGACCAATGCCCGTACCCGTAAGGGCCCGCGCAAGCCGATCCGCAAGTAATCGCATCCGCGAATCGACAGGAATCTAGTCATGGCAAAACCTGCTGCTCGTCCTCGTAAGAAAGTCAAAAAGACAGTGGTTGATGGCATCGCCCATATCCACGCGTCTTTCAACAACACCATCGTGACCATCACCGATCGTCAAGGCAATGCCTTGTCCTGGGCGACCTCCGGTGGCTCCGGCTTCCGTGGCTCCCGTAAGAGCACCCCGTTCGCTGCCCAGATTGCAGCCGAGCGCGCCGGTCAAGCCGCTCTGGAATATGGTCTGAAGAATCTGGACGTGAACGTCAAAGGTCCCGGCCCCGGCCGTGAGTCCGCTGTTCGTGCCCTGAATGCCTGTGGTTACAAGATCGCCAGCATCACCGACGTGACGCCCATCCCGCATAACGGGTGCCGTCCGCCGAAGAAGCGTCGCGTGTAATAGGAGACAGTGAGAAATGGCTCGTTACATTGGTCCCAAGTGCAAACTGTCCCGCCGCGAAGGCACTGACCTCTTCCTAAAGAGCGGCGCCCGCGCCCTCGACTCGAAGTGCAAGCTGGAAACCGTTCCTGGCCAGCATGGTCAGCGTCGCGGTCGTCTGTCCGACTACGGTCTGCAGCTGCGTGAAAAGCAGAAAGTCCGCCGTATCTATGGCGTGCTCGAGCGTCAGTTCGCCGGTTACTACCAGGAAGCTGCCCGTCGTAAGGGCGCTACCGGTGAAAACCTGCTGCAACTGCTCGAGTGCCGTCTGGACAACGTGGTGTATCGCATGGGCTTCGGCGCCACTCGCGCTGAATCGCGCCAGCTGGTCTCCCACAAGTCGATCACCGTTAACGGTCAGACCGTCAACATTCCCTCCTATCAGGTCAAGGTCGGTGACGTCGTCGCTGTCCGCGAAAAGGCCAAAAACCAGCTGCGTATCGCTCAAGCTCTCGAGCTGTGCGGCCAGCGTGGCCGGGTTGAGTGGGTCGAAGTGAGCACCGAGAAAAAGGAAGGCACCTTCAAGAGCGTGCCGGCCCGTGGTGATCTCTCCGCCGACATCAACGAAAACCTGATTGTCGAGCTCTACTCCAAGTAAGGGCTAGAAAGTAGGTGCATCCATGCAGAGTTCGGTAAATGAGTTCCTGACCCCCCGCCATATCGATGTGCAGGCGGTTAGTCAGACCCGTGCCAAGATCACCCTCGAGCCTCTCGAGCGTGGTTTCGGCCATACCTTGGGCAACGCGCTGCGGCGTATCCTGTTGTCCTCCATGCCTGGCTGCGCGGTAGTCGAAGCAGAGATCGACGGTGTCCTGCACGAGTACAGCGCCATCGAAGGCGTGCAGGAAGACGTGATCGAGATCCTGCTCAATCTCAAGGGTCTGGCCATCAAGTTGCACGGTCGTGACGAAGTCACCCTGAGCCTGAGCAAGAAAGGTCAGGGGCCGGTTCTGGCCTCCGACATTCAGGTCGATCACGACGTCGAGATCGTCAACGGTGAGCACGTCATCGCCCACCTGGCGGACAACGGTTCGCTGAACATGAAGCTGAAAATCGCGCGCGGTCGTGGCTATGAGCCCGCCGATGCGCGTCAGAGCGAAGAAGACGAAACCCGTGCCATCGGTCGTCTCCAGCTCGACGCTACGTTCAGCCCGGTTCGTCGCGTGGCCTATGTGGTGGAAAACGCCCGGGTCGAACAGCGTACCAACCTGGACAAGCTGGTGCTTGACCTGGAAACCAACGGTACCCTGGATCCGGAAGAAGCCATCCGCCGTGCCGCCACCATCCTGCAGCAGCAGCTGGCAGCGTTCGTCGACCTCAAGGGCGACAGCGAGCCGGTCGTAGTCGAGCAGGAAGACGAGATCGATCCGATCCTGCTGCGTCCGGTAGACGATCTGGAACTGACCGTTCGTTCGGCCAACTGCCTCAAGGCGGAGAACATCTACTACATCGGTGACCTGATTCAGCGTACCGAAGTGGAGCTGCTCAAGACCCCGAACCTGGGCAAGAAGTCCCTGACCGAAATCAAGGACGTTCTGGCCTCCCGTGGTCTGTCGCTCGGTATGCGCCTGGACAACTGGCCCCCTGCAAGCCTTAAGAAGGACGACAAGGCTACTGCCTGATCGTCATTGTTCACCGAACGATAGTTTGGGAAGGAATTTCAATCATGCGTCATCGTAAAAGTGGTCGTCATCTGAGCCGCACGAGCGCACACCGCAAGGCCATGTTCCAGAACATGGCTGTGTCGCTGTTCGAGCACGAGCTGATCAAAACTACCCTGCCGAAAGCCAAGGAACTGCGCCGCGTTGCCGAGCCGCTGATCACTCTGGCCAAGGAAGACAGCGTCGCCAACCGTCGCCTGGCTTTCGACCGTACCCGTTCGAAAGCTGCCGTCGGCAAGCTGTTCAACGACCTGGGCAAGCGCTACGCCAACCGTCCGGGCGGCTACCTGCGTATCCTGAAGTGCGGCTTCCGCGCTGGCGACAATGCGCCCATGGCGTACGTCGAGCTGATCGACCGTCCGGTCGGCGGTACCGTGGAACAGGCTGCTGAATAAGTAGCCGCGTTCTGGAAAAAGCCGGGCTTTTGCCCGGCTTTTTCATGTCCGGCCGTTGGTGGACAGTTTAGACGGAACAGAAAAAGACGTAAGGTAATTTTCTATCAGGACGCTAGGATCAATAAATTAGTCCTAAAGTATTGCCTTGGCGATACTTCCCTCAGGCGATCAGCCAACGCTATCCAGAGGGAGACAGCCTGTGACCGATACCAAGATCCTTACCACCGCCAGCGGCATTCCGGTGGCCGATAACCAGAATTCCCGTACTGCCGGTCCGCGCGGTCCGTTGATGCTCGACGACTTCCATCTGGTCGAGAAGCTGGCGCACTTCAACCGTGAAGTCATCCCCGAGCGTCGGGTACATGCCAAGGGCTCCGCTGCCTTCGGCACCTTCACCGTGACCCAGGACATCACCCACCTCAGCAGTGCCAAGCTGTTCGCCAGCGTGGGCAAGCAGACCGAGACCATCCTGCGCTTCTCCACCGTGGGCGGCGAGCGAGGCTCGGCGGATACCGAGCGCGATCCCCGGGGTTTCGCCCTGAAGTTCTACACCGAAGAAGGCAACTGGGACATCGTCGGCAACAACACCCCGGTGTTCTTCATCCGCGACCCGCTGAAATTCCCGGATTTCATCCACACCCAGAAGCGTGATCCCTGGAGCAACCTGAAGAGTCCGCAGATGATGTGGGACTTCTGGTCGCTGTCGCCGGAATCGCTGCACCAGGTCACCATCCTGTTCTCTGATCGCGGCATTCCGGACGGCTATCGCTTCATGCATGGCTTCGGCAGCCATACCTTCAGCCTGATCAATGCCCAGGGTGAGCGGCACTTCGTGAAGTTCCACTTCAAGAGCCAGCAGGGCATCAAGAACCTGCCTCCGGCCGAGGCGGCGCGCCTGGCCGGTACCGATCCGGACTACAGCCAGCGCGACCTGTTCCAGGCCATCGAGCGCGGCGAATACCCGCGTTGGACGATGTGCATCCAGGTGATGAGCGAGCAGGAAGCCGCTGGCCGCGCCGAGAACCCCTTCGACGTGACCAAGGTCTGGTCGCAGAAGGACTATCCGCTGCAGGAAGTCGGCGTACTGGAACTCAACCGCAATCCGCAGAACTACTTCGCCGAAGTGGAGCAGGCGTCCTTCGCACCGAGCAACGTGGTGCCCGGCGTCGGCCTGTCGCCAGATCGCATGCTGCAGGGCCGGGTGTTCGCCTATGCCGATGCCCAGCGCTATCGGGTGGGGACCAACTACCAGCAACTGCCGGTTAATGCCCCGCGCTGCCCTTACGCCAACAACCAGCGTGACGGCGCCATGAGATTCGATGGCAACGGTGGCTCCCTGCCGAACTACGAGCCGAACAGCTATGGCCATACGCCCAAGCAGGCGCCGCAGTACCGGGAGCCGGCGCTGAATTTCGCCGGTCCGGCCGATCGCTACGACCACCGCGTCGACGAGGACTACTTCAGCCAGGCCGGTGCCCTGTTCCGCCTGATGAGCCCCGGCCAGCAGGCACTGCTGATCGGCAACATCGTCGGTGCCCTGGGTTCGGTGACCCGAGAGGTGCAACTGCGCCAGATCGGTCACTTCCTCAAGGCCGATCCCGCCTACGGCCTGGGTGTCGCCAAGGGCCTGGGGATAGATCCCAGCGAAGTGGCCTGACGCAGGCACGGAAAACAGCCCGGCGATCGCCGGGCTTTTTTTCGTCCGTTAAAAAAGTGCCTGAAAGGCTGTCTCGGACGCCTCTGGCGACGTCGCAGTGCTAAGGTTCGCATCAAGCGCGAAAACACGAGGCTCGCTTTGCCGTCATGACAGTGTTCGGGGTGTCTTTGCGTCAGTTCTGGGCGCATGAAAAAGCCAGCTATGGCGTCCGCGTCTTCGTCGCCCTGAGCGGCGCCATGGCCGTCTGCTGGTCGCTGGGTGACCTGCGGTCGCTGTCGCCGGTGTTCCTCGGCATCATCGCCAGTGCCCTGGCGGAAACCGACGACAGCTGGCTGGGGCGCCTGAAGTCGCTGGTGGTGACGCTGCTGTGCTTCACCGTGGCGGCCTTCGCCGTGGAGTTGCTGTTTCCCTATCCCTGGATCTTCGTGGTGGGCCTGGGACTCGCCACCTTCAGCCTGACCATGCTGGGGGCGATCGGTGAGCGCTACGCCTCGGTCGCCCAGGCCACGGTGATCCTGTCCATCTATGCCATGATCGGCGTGGACCAGCGCCTGGGGGCCCAGGTACCATTGTGGTACGAGCCGGCGCACCTGCTGGCCGGGGCCCTGTGGTACGGGGTGCTGTCGGTGCTCTGGTGCACCCTGTTCGCCCATCAGCCCGTGCGCCAGAGTCTGTTCGCGCTCTATGGCGAGCTGGGCATCTTCCTCAAGCTCAAGGCCGAGATGCTCGAACCGGTGCGCGGTGTCGACCTGCACCGGCGGCGCGTGCTGCTGGCCCAGCAGAACGGCAAGGTGGTGCAGGCGCTGAACCAGGCCAAGGCGACCATCCTCAGCCGCTTCGGCCGCTCGGGACGACCGGGCGCGCGGTCCGGTCGCTATTTCCGGCTGTACTTCATGGCCCAGGATATCCATGAGCGCGCCAGCTCGTCGCACTATCCCTACAGCGCCCTCACCGAGGCCTTCTTCCACAGCGATATCCTGTTCCGCTGCCAGCGCCTGCTCAAGTTGCAGGCCGCGGCCTGTTTCAATCTGGGCGAGGCGATCCGGCTCGGTCAGCCCTTCGAATACGGCCAGCAGAGCCAGCAGGGCCTGACCGACCTCCAAGCCTCGCTGGAGTACCTCAAGCAGCAGCAGAATCCGCGCTGGCGCGGTTTGCTGCGCTCGCTGGATCTGCTCGGCCACAACCTCTCGACGCTGGAGCGGCAATTCTCCGAAGCCGGCACCAGCGACTCCGGCGCGGCGGATCTCGATACCAGCCTACTCGATCCCGCGGCGCGCTCCCTGCGCGAGGTGTTCCAGCGCATCCGCCTGCAACTGACCCCGACCTCGCTGCTGTTCCGCCATGGCCTGCGCATGGCCCTGGCATTGATGACCGGCTATGGCGTCCTGCACCTGATCCATCCGGTTAATGGCTACTGGATCCTGCTCACCACGGTGTTCGTCTGCCGGCCGCAGTACGGCGCGACGCGGGTACGCCTGGTCCAGCGGATCGTGGGGACGGTGATCGGCCTGCTGCTGGGCAGCGCCCTGCTGGAGCTGTTCACCCAGGCGGAGATCCAGCTGCTGCTGGCGCTGGTGGCCGGGCTGGTGTTCTTCATCACCCGGACCGATCGCTATACCGTGGCCACCGCGGCCATCACCCTGATGGTGCTGTTCTGCTTCAACCAGGTGGGTAATGGCTTCATGCTGATCTGGCCGCGGCTGCTGGATACCCTGCTGGGTTGCCTGATCGCGGTGCTGGCGGTGTTCTTCGTGCTGCCGGACTGGCAGGGGCGGCGCCTGCACCTGGTGATGGCCAATACCCTGCGCACCAACGCGCTCTACCTGCGGCGGCTGCACGAGCAGTACCGCACCGGCAAGCGCGATGACCTCGACTACCGGGTGGCGCGGCGCAACGCCCACAATGCCGACGCGACGCTGTCCGCGGCCCTGGCCAACATGCTGCGGGATCCCGGGCATTTCCGGCGCAACCTGGAGGCCGGCTTTCGCTATCTGGCGCTGTCCAACACCCTGCTGGGCTACCTGTCGGCCCTGGGCGCGCATCGCCGCCAGCTGGAAGCGGCCGAGCACGATGCCCTAGTGGAGCGCGCCGTGACCCGGATCGCCGAGGGCATGGAGGCCATCGCCGCGGCAGTGGCTGAACGCCGCAGCCTGCCGCCGACCGCCGAGGAGGAAAGTAGCCTGGCCGATGAGCTGGAAGCGGCAGCGGATGGCAACGACGATGGCTATCGGCTGGTGTGTACCCAGCTGGCCTTGATCTGCCGCCTGCTGCCCAATCTCAAGAGCGCCGCCAACCATACGCTGCGCGAACAAACCCGCGAACAACCGGACGCGGTTGCCGCCGATGCTTGAGCAAGGCTGGCGCGACGCGCTATGTTGGCCGATGTCCGTCGAATCGTTCGACGCCTGTTTATGCTGGTCTGAAGGCTGTTCCCATTCATGCGTATGCGTCTTCTAGTAGTGGGCGGGGAGAGCGCCCTGGGTAAGGCGCTGCTGACCGCGGGTGCCGAAGCGGGCATCGACTTCATCGCTCCCGAGATCCCCGCGGAAGGCTGGTACGCCGCCGGCCTGACCGAGGCGCTGGACCGCGTGCGGCCGGGCGCCGTGATCAATCTGGCCTATTACCGCGACTGGTTGCAGGCGGCGGCGGTGGATCCGGCGCTGCTGCAGCGCCAGGCGCTGGCCGTGCAGCGGCTGGCCGGCCTGTGCCAGCACTACCAGATTCCGCTGATCCAGCCGTCCGGCTATCAGCTTTTCGATGGCTCGCGCGTCGCCGGCTATAGTGAAAAGGATCTTCCGCGGCCCCCGGGGCCCCGCGGCGAGGCGCTCTGGCGAATCGAACAACTGGTGCGGGCGCTGTGCCCGATGCACATCCTGCTGCGCCTGGGCTGGGTGCTGGACGACTCCCGTGACGGGCGCCTGGGCCGACTGCTGCGTCAGTTGGGCACCGAACAGGTGGTCCCGCTGGCCGGCGACCGGCGTGGCAATCCCACCACCGTCGACGATGTCGCCCGGGTGCTGGTGGCCATCATCAAGCAGCTCGACTGCGGCGCGCCGCTCTGGGGCACCTATCACTATGGTGCCCAGGAGGCGGTCTCGGAGCTGGGCCTGGCCGAGACCGTGGCCAGACTCTGGCAGGAGTTCGAGCGGCCGGTGCGCTGCGAATGGCAGGAGGTGCCTCACCTGGAGCGCACGGACGCCGCGGAAGAGCCACAACAGGGGGTGTTGATCAGCCGCAAGCTGCTCAACACCTTCGGTATCAAGGCGCGGCGCTGGCAGCAGGAGCTGCCGGCGCTACTGCAGGGCTTTCGGCAGGACGAGGTAGGTTTCGATGAGTGATGCGCCCATTCTGATCACTGGCGGTGCCGGTTTCATCGGCTCCCATCTGGCCGATGCGCTACTCGCGCAAGGCAAGCGGGTGCGGGTACTGGACGACCTGAGTACCGGCAAGCGGGAGAATCTGCCGCTGGACGACGAGCGCCTCGAGCTGCGGGTAGGCGATGTGGCCGATGCCGCGACGCTGGAGGCCGCGGTCGCTGGCTGCGCGGCGGTGGTGCATCTGGCGGCGGTCGCCTCGGTGCAGGCGTCCGTCGAGGATCCGGTCGGTACCCACAAGGCCAATTTCATCGGCACCCTGAATCTCTGCGAGGCCATGCGCAAGGCCGGGATCAAGCGGGTGGTCTATGCCTCCAGCGCGGCGGTGTATGGCGCCAACGGCCAGGGCCAGGCCATCGACGAGGAGCTGCCCAAGGCGCCCCTCACGCCCTATGCGGCGGACAAGCTGGCCGGCGAGTACTACCTGGATTTCTATCGCCGCCAGCATGGGCTGGAACCGGCGATCTTCCGCTTCTTCAACATCTATGGACCGCGTCAGGATCCGTCCTCGCCCTATTCCGGGGTGATCAGCATCTTCACCGAGCGTGCCCGGCGCCGGACGCCGATCACGGTGTTCGGTGACGGCGAGCAGACCCGTGACTTCGTCTATGTCGCCGACCTGGTGGGCATTCTGCTGCAGGCACTGGAGGCTGCCGAGCTGGCGCCGGGGGCGGTGAACGTGGGTCGCGGTGACACCATCAGCCTCAACGGCCTGCTGGCCGAGATCGGCCAGGTGCTGGGTGGCCTGCCGGAGGTGACCCATGGCGCGGCGCGGTCGGGGGATATCCGGCATTCCAAGGCGGACAATCGTCGCCTGCGCGAGCGCTTCGATTTCAGCCGCCCCACGAGCATGGGCGCTGGATTGGCGGCGTTGTTGCGGGACTAGCGACTGGGGGCCAGGGGCCATCCCTGGCCTGTCGGGCTTCGACGGTGGCGCTGTCTCAGCGCCTACCTTGGCTTAGAAGCGATAGCCCAGGCCGACCATGTACACCCAGGGATCCACGTCCAGATCGACCTTGGCGCGGGCGCCAAGGGCGGTGTTGTCGACGTGGGCGGTGGTCGAGATATCGATGTAGCGGATCTGGGCGTTGAGCATCACCCGGTCGGTGAGCATGACATCGGCACCCACCTGGGCGGCCCAGCCCCAGGAGTTGTCGGCGCGGAAATTGTCGAAGCCGGCTGCGCTGGCACCGCTGCCGACGTGCTCGTCGTAAATCCAGGTGTAGTTCAGGCCGGCGCCGACATAGGGCTGGAACGTCGCCTTGGCGTCCAGGGGGTAGTAGACCAGGCTCAGGGTCGGTGGCAGGTGCTTGAGGCTGCCCAGCTTGCCGTTGGCGGCGTCCAGCCCGGTGCCCTTGATGTTGACCTGGTGCTCGAAGGGCGTGGCCGCCAGCAGCTCGAGGCCCAGGTGGTCGGTGAGCATGTAGGCAACGTTGAGCCCCAATTGGGTATCGCTGTCCATGCTCGCCTTGCCGCCGAGATTGGCGCCGCTCAGGGCGCCCCGGTCGATCTTGACGTCGGAGCTGCGCTCGTGGGGATCCACGGTGATGGCGCCGGCGCGCAGGATGATGTCGCCGGCCTGGTGGGCCTGGGCGAGCGGGGTGGCCAGGGCGAGGGCGAGCAGGCTGAGACGGAAGAGAGGACGCATGGCAGGGCTCCGAAGGCGCTGAAAGAGGCTCGGAGCAGCCTAGCGAAGGCGGGCCAGCGGACTCTTGATCTCGCTCAAGGGCGGGCGAGATCGCTCAGGAGCCGTCCCCCTTGAGGATATAGGGGAGGATGCGCTGTGCCTGCATCCAGTAGCCGGCGACGGCCACCTCGCTGCGCTGGGTGCCCACGCCCAGGCGGCCTTCCACCCAATAGGGCAGGTGCAGCTTGGACAGCCAGAGGTCGTGGCTGCCCTTGACGTAGACGATCTGGTTGCCCGGCGGCGGGGGGACGTGGATGCAGGCGCCGTAGTAGGGCACCAGCAGGAATTCGTTGACCTCGCCCTCGTCGGTGACCATCAGCGGCACCACGTAGCCGGGCAGGCGCACCTCCTGGCCCTCCAGGGCGGCGACCGTGGGGGCGTCTGGCCAGGGCTGGCTGGCGGCCGGGCCGTCTTCGCCAAGACCATGGTCGATGCTGCCCGGATTGAAGCGCGGTGCATCGGCCGGGACCAGCTCCCGCCAGGCGAGTTGGCGGGGTTCGGCCTGCACCCAGGGCAGCCAGATCAGCAACAGCAGGAGCGCCAGGCGCATGGGAAGCCTCGTCTACAAGCGCACGGACAACCCGTCCGTGAGGGCCTGGCGGCAGCCGCGCCAGGCCGGGATGCAGCCGAGCACCAGGGCCGCGAGCAGGATGCCGCCGAGCAGTTGCCCATCGTAGAGCGAGGGCCAGTCCAGCGGCAATGCCAGGCCGTATTCCGCCAGCAACCAGGGCCGCCCCAGGGCGATGGCGCCATAGAGCAAGGCCAGGCCACCCAGGCAGCCGGCCAGGGTGAGGCCCAGCGCCTCGGCCAGCAGCAGGCCGAACAGGTGGCGCGGCTGGGCCCCCACCGAGCGCAGGATGGCCATCTCCCGGCGCCTTTCGTTGAGGCTGGCGAGCAAGGCGGTGAGCATGCCCACCAGGCCGGTGAGCACCACGCACAGCGACATCACCAGCAGCGCCTGTTCCGCGGTGCCGAGCAGGCCCCAGAGCTCCTGCAGGGCGACCCCCGGTAGGATGGCCATCAGGGGTTCGCCGCCGTAGTCGTTGATGGCGCGTTGCAGGGCGAAGGTAGCCACCCGGCTCTTGAGGCCGACCAGGGCGGCGGTGAGGTCCTTGGGCGTGAGGTCGCGCTTACGGACCTCGGCATCGCTCAGCGAAGGGCCGGGCATGCCGCCGCGCCAGTCCAGGTGCAGGGCGGTCATGCCGGTCAGGGGGATGTGCAGGGTGCGGTCGACCGGGGTGCCGGTGGGGGCGAGGATGCCGACCACGGTGAAGGGATGGTCGCTGTGCTCGGTCAGGCTGATGGTGGCGACGCCATGGGCCAGCACTATCCGGTCACCCAGCCGATAGTGCAGCGCCTTGGCCACCTCGGTGCCCAGCACCACCTCGAAGACGTCGGCGAAGGGCCGGCCCTGGGCCAGCCGCAGGGGCTGGTTGCGGCCATAGTGGTAGTGGGCGAAGTAGTTGCCGTCGGTGCCCAGTACCCGGTAGCCGCGGTGGGAATCGCCCAGGGACAGCGGGATGGTCCAGGCGACGCGCGGGTCGGCGGCGAGTTTCTCGTAGCTTTCCCAGCGGATGTTGTTGGTGGCGTTGCCGATGCGGAACACCGAGTAAAGCAGCAGGTTGACCGCGCCGGAGCGGGCGCCCACCACCAGGTCGGTACCGGCGATGGTGCTGGCGAAGCTGGCCTTGGCCTCGGTACGCAGGCGTTCGACGCCCAGCAGCAGGGCCACCGAGACGGCGATGGTGAAGACGGTGAGCAGGGCGGTGGCGCGGCGATTGCGCAGGCTGGCCCAGGCTAGCGAGAGGAGCGGCATCTTAGGTCTCCGGCCGGGCGGCGTTGAGCTGGGCCAGGGTCAGGTGGCGGTCGAAGCGGCCCGCCAGGCTGCGGTCGTGGCTGACGAACAACAGGCCGGCGCCGGCGGCGGCGCACTCGGCGAACAGCAGCTGCAGAAAGGCGTCGCGGTGGTCGGTGTCGAGGGCCGAGGTGGGTTCGTCGGCGATCACCAGCTCCGGTTGGCCGATCAGCGCTCGCGCGGCGGCCACCCGCTGCTGCTGGCCGATGGACAGTTCGCGAGCGGGCCGCGTGGGCAGGCCGGGGTCGGTCAGGCCCAGGGCACGCAGTAGGGTGAGGGCCGCGCCCCGGGGATCACCGTGGCGCGTGCTGGCGCGTTCGCGGCGCAGTGTCGAGAACTGGCAAGGCAGCAGTACGTTGTCCAGCACCGAGAGAAAGGGCAGCAGGTTGAATTGCTGGAAGAGAAAGCCGCTGTGGTCGACACGAAAGCGGTCGCGCCGGGCGGTGGCGAGCTGGCCCAGGTCCTGCCCCAGCAGGCGCACCTGGCCGCGGCTGGGGCGCTGCACGCCGCCGAGCAGGGCGAGCAGGGTGGTCTTGCCGCTGCCCGAGGGGCCTTCGAGGAACAGCGTCTCGCCCGGCGCCAGGCTGAAGTGCCGGATGTCCAGGCACTCGCGCTGGCCGGGCCAGGCAAAGCCCAGGTCCTGGATCTCGACCAGGGGCGCGGTGGTCACGAGGTTCTCACCATTTCAGCCGGGGCTGCTGGGCGGTGAGTTCGGCACCCTGCTGGCCACTGGCGACGATGGCCTGGACCTCGACGCTGTGGCTGTTGGGAAAGCGGGCGAACCAGCCGGAAAGGTCCAGGCTGTCGAGGGCAGCGGGCTTGCTGCAGGTGAAGCTCATGCTGGCGTCCACGTCCAGATGGCCGCTGGCGCTGGAGTCCTTGGCGAACAGCGGGCTCTCCGCGCTGGCCTTGGCCAGCTGGCAACCGGCCGCGGCCGGCAGTTTCACCAGTGCCTGGGGCTGTTGCAGGGATTGCTGGAGGGCGGCGACGGCGTCTTTTTCCGCCTGGCTGTGTGGCGCGTGTTCGAAGCCCAGCAGATCGGCGGCGGGGCTGCTCCATTGCAGCTCCAGGCCGGTGTCGGTCTGGGCCAGGTCGAGATGGGATTCGCCATGGACGTGGGCACCGAGGGCACCGTGGTCGTGCTCGTCCTGGGTATCGTGGGCGAAGGCGGGTTGGGCGAGCGCGGCAGCGAGACAGAGGGACAACAGGGGCAGGCGCATGGGGGGCTTCCAGTGGGCGGCAAGGCGCTATGTTATGTTGTAGCTTTTCCGCGCCGCAACCCTGGTTTGGCGAAGGTCGATGGCTGTGGGAGCATGGGCCTTCGCAAGACGAGGAGAACACCATGGTACGCATCCGCGGAACCATCGGCAGCCAGCCCGTGGATCTCACGGTCGAGCTGGAAGATTCCGAATGGCAGCGCCTGGCCGCTGCGCTGCGGCCGCCGGAAGCGGTAGCCGCCCACGCGGCGGCTCCGGCGAGTGCGCCCAAGTCGGGCGGTGACATGCTGTGGGATCAGGTGGTGAAACTGCTCAGCTCCGCCGGGCGGCTCAGCGGACCGGACATTCTCGTGGCCCTGGAAAAGCTGACCGGCAATCTCGGGGTGGCCAAGCAACTGCTGGTGCGGCTGAGGCACAGTCCCCAGGTGCGCATGGAGCGGGTGGGGGAGGCGCAGTTCTATATCTGGCAGGGATGAGGCTGGAGCGGGGTAGTGGAAAACGCTGCGCGGTTTTCCACGCTACGGGATGTCCACCGCGCCGGGAGGGCTCTCGCGGCGGATAAGGCTGCGTCCGGGGTGACGCAGCCGTTGTCGACTGGCGCTTAGTACAGCGCCTGGTACAGCCGGCGGCGATAGGTGGCGACCAGCGGATGGTCGTTGCCCAGCAGATCGAAGACCTGCACCAGGGTCTTGCGCGGCAGGTCGTCGCCGTAGCCGCGGTTGCGGCGGAACAGCTCCAGCAGGCCGTCCAGCGCCGGTTCGTACTGCTGGCGGGCCAGTTGCTGCACGGCCAACTGGTAGGCGGCCTCGTCGTCATGGGCATCGCGGGCCAGGCGGCTCTTGAGGTCGGCGACCTCGGGCAGGCTGGCGGCCTGGCGCAGGAAGGTCAGCTGGGCACGAGCGCCCGCTAGGGCCTGCTTGTGCTCATCGCCTTTCACCGCGTCCAGCACCGCCTGGGCGTCGTCCAGTTCATTGCGCTCGGCCAGGCAGCGGGCATAGAGGATCAGGGCCAGGGCGTTGCTGTTGTCCTGCTCCAGCAGGGCCTTGAGCAGCGCCTCGGCCTCGGCGAAGCGACCTTCGGCGAACAGCGCCTGGGCCGCTTCCAGCGGATCTTCCTCGGCCGGCGGCAGGGCCTGGACGTGTGGTTCGAGCAGGGCACGGATGGCCGACTCGGGCTGGGCGCCGGCGAAGCCGTCCACCGGTTGGCCATCCTTGAACAGCACCACCGTGGGCAGGCTACGGATGCCGAATCTCATCACCAGCTCCTGCTCGATGTCGCAGTTGACCTTGGCCAGGTGCAGGGCGCCGCCGTAGGACTCGGTGATCTTGGCCAGCAGCGGCATCAGCACCTTGCAGGGCGCGCACCACTCGGCCCAGAAGTCCACCAGCACCGGGGTGGTGAAGGAGGTATCGATGACCTGCTGCTGGAAGGTGTCGAGGGTGGCGTCGAAAATGTAGGGGACCTGGCTCATGGCGGACTCGGCAAACGAAAGATGCACTATAGGTGGGGGCGCCGGGCTTGGAAACAAGGTGGTCCGGCTCAGCCCTGGTAGAGCGTCACGCGGCGGAATTCGTCCGGCTCGGCGAGATCCGGCAGGGTGCAGGCCTGGAGTTCGGCGAGGCGGGTGAAACCGGGGTGGACCAGGTCGCGTACCCGCGAGTCGGCCAGCAGGATTGCTGCGGCGCGATTCTGCAGATCTGCCAGCAACGGTAGATTGGCGCGATCGTAGAGGACATCGGCGGCGAGAATCAGCTCGAAGCGCTCGCGGCTGGCGTGGAGATCACCCAGGGTCTCGATGACCAGCTCGTTGGCCTGGGCGTTGGCGCGACAGGCCGCCAGCGCCAGCGGATCCAGGTCGCAGCAGACTACCCGCGCTGCGCCGGCCCGGGCGGCGGCGAGACCGGCGATGCCCGACCCGCTGCCGAAATCCAGTACCTGGCGCCCGCGGACTCGCTCGGGGTGGGCGGCGATCCAGCGCGCCAGGGCCAGGCCGCTGGCCCAGCAGAAGGCCCAGTAGGGTGGTGCCTCCAGCAGGCGTTGGGTTTCCGCGGGGGAAAAGGCCCGCACCATGTTGGCCGGGTCGATCAGCCACAGCGACAGGTCGCTGCCGGGCAGCCCCTGCAGGCAGAGGCGGGCGTCGCCCAGCAGCGTCGTCAGGGCGGCGGCGAGATCGTCTGGAGGCGTCACGGCGTCTGGTTCAACACCAGTTCGCCGAGATTCTGCGTGGTCGGCCCGCCGACGTTCACCGGCGGCAGGTAGCTGGCCAGTTGGCCAGCCTGGATCAGGCGGGCATGGAATTCCACCTTGAGGTCCGGGCGGGTGGGAAAGATGTCCGGGTTGAAGGGCAGGCGGAAAGCCAGGGGCGCGCCCTTGCCGGTCACCGTCTCGCTGGCCAGCAGCCGCTGCGGCAGGCCCTTGGCATTCACCGCCAGCAGGGCGATTTCCACCTGGGCGCCGGCCGGGACCAGGCCCTGGGCATTGCGCAGCACGCCGGAAATCTCGCGCAGGTTCGCCGGGGTGGGGGCACCGGTCACCGGGACCGGCTCTTCGGCCGGGGTGGCGGGGCGCGACGGCGTGGTTTCGGGCGGGCTGGAGCAGGCGGCGAGCAGGCTGGTGAGCAGCAGGGGCAGGAGCAGGCGTGGGGTCATGGCAGGATCCGTAGGTCGCGGCCCGCGAGGGCTGCACGGGGGGCTGGGGAGGGGCCGTCGAACTCAGTGCGCTCTTATAGCCCAGCGGCCCCTGGCTGTCGATTCGCCCGGTACCCGGAGGTTCCCGCCGGGGGACGTTGGGTTACCATGGAGGCTTTCCCTTCCGGCGGTCGACTCTCCCATGCATTGTCCCTTCTGCGGCGCCCACGACACCAAGGTCACGGATTCCCGGCTGGTTGCGGCCGGCGAGCAGGTGCGCCGGCGGCGTGAGTGTCTGGCCTGCCAGGAACGCTTCACCACCTTCGAGACCGCCGAGCTGGTCCTGCCACGGTTGATCAAGCAGGACGGCACCCGCCAGCCCTTCGACGAGGACAAGCTGCGGGCGGGCATGCAGCGCGCCCTGGAGAAGCGCCCGGTGAGCGTGGAGCGCCTGGAAGAGGCCATCGCCCTGATCAAGCACCGGCTGCGCGCCACCGGCGAGCGGGAGATCCGTTCGCGGGTGGTCGGCGAGTTGGTGATGGATGAATTGCGCAAGCTGGACCAGGTGGCCTACATCCGCTTCGCCTCCGTCTATCGGCAATTCCAGGACCTGGCCGAATTCCGCGACGAAATCGAGCGCCTGGCCCAGGATCCGGGCAAGCAGCCGGTATGAGCGAGGCGGACGTAGTGAACGACGAACACTGGATGGCCCGCGCCCTCGCCCTGGCGGCCCTCGGCCGCTATAGCACGGCGCCCAATCCGCGGGTGGGTTGCGTGATCGTCCGTGATGGCCAGGTGGTGGGCGAGGGCTGGCATCGCCAGGCCGGCGGGCCCCACGCCGAGGTGCATGCCCTGCGCCAGGCGGGTGAAGCCGCGCGTGGCGCCACCGCCTATGTCACCCTGGAGCCCTGCAGTCACCATGGCCGTACACCGCCCTGCGCCGATGCCCTGGTGGCGGCTGGCGTGGCCGTGGTGGTGGCGGCCATGACCGATCCCAATCCGCTGGTGGCCGGACGGGGCCTGGCGCGGCTCGCCGCGGCGGGCATCGCCACCCGCGCCGGGGTGCTGGAAGCCGAGGCGCGGGCGCTCAATGCCGGCTTCATCCAGCGCATGCTTACCGGCCGGCCCTTCGTGCGGGTCAAGCTGGCGCTGAGCCTGGATGGCCGCACCGCCATGGCCAATGGCGAGAGCCAGTGGATCACCGGTCCGGCGGCGCGCCAGAGTGTGCAGCGGCTGCGGGCCGAAGCCGGAGTAGTGATCACCGGTGCCGACACCGTGCTGGCCGACGGCGCCCGCCTGACCGTGCGTCAAGCCGAGTTGGGCCTGAGCGGGGAAGATTTGGCACTGGCCACCCTGCGCACGCCGCAGCGGCTGCTGGTGGATGGTCGCGGCCGGGTACCGCTCGAGGCCCCCTTCTTCCAGGCCGGTGCGGCGCGGGTCGCAGGCCTGGCCGCAGAGGATCCGGGCTATGCCGCCGCCGGTCACGACTACCTGGCATTGCCGGGCACTGCCGGTCAGGTCGACCTGGCAGCCCTGCTCACCCGGCTGGGCACCGAGCAGGTCAACGATGTCCTGGTGGAAGCCGGACCACGGCTCGCGGGGGCCTTCGCTTGGGCCGGCTTGGTCGATGAATATCACCTCTTCCTGGCGCCCAAATTCCTCGGTTCCAGCGCCCGGCCGTTGCTGGACTGGCCGCTGGAGCACCTGGCCGAGGCGCCGCAGCTCAGGATCGTTAGCGCGACTCCGGTCGGCGCGGATCTGCATCTGATCGCGCGGCCTGCCGGACAGGCCTGAGAACTCTGGTCCCCTGGCGGCAAACTGTGTTACAAAACCTGCGCCACCTTGGAGTGGCAAGTTCTCAGGGCGGGGTGCAATTCCCCACCGGCGGTAATGCCCGATTCGATCGGGACGAGCCCGCGAGCGCTCCTTCGTCCTCCGCGGCGAGGGAGGTCAGCAGACCCGGTTGGATCCCGGGGCCGACGGTCATAGTCCGGATGAGAGAGAACGGGATAGCCTCGCCTGACAGGGGTGCAAGCCCCTCGTCCGTCTGATTTCCCTTCTGTCCGTGCGCCCTGTTTTCTCACCGAAACAGGAGTTCGTCGATGTCTAGCTGCACTGCCTTTTCGGCTCCGCCTCTCGGAGGCCTGAGCTGATGTTCACCGGAATCATCGAAGCCCTCGGCGAGATCCGCGCCCTCACGCCCAAGGGCGGGGACGTGCGCCTCTACGTCGCCACCGGCAAGCTCGACCTTGCCGACGTCAAGCTCGGCGACAGCATCGCCGTCAACGGCGTCTGCCTCACGGCCGTGGAATTGCCCGGTGACGGCTTCTGGGCCGACGTCAGTCGCGAAACCCTGAGCCTCACCAGCCTGGGCGGCCTCAAGCCCGGCAGCCGGGTCAACCTGGAAAAGGCGCTGATGCCCACCAGCCGGCTCGGCGGCCACCTGGTCAGCGGCCACGTGGATGGCCTCGGCGAAGTGGTTTCCCGCGCCGATAACGCCCGCGCCGTGCAGTTCCGCCTGCGTGCGCCGGCGGAACTGGCGCGCTACATCGCCCTCAAGGGCTCGATCACCGTGGATGGCGTCAGCCTGACGGTGAACGCGGTGGACGGCGCCGAATTCGAGCTGACCATCGTGCCCCATACCCTCGGCGAGACCATCATGGCCGACTACCGCCCCGGGCGGCGGGTGAACCTGGAGGTGGACCTGCTGGCCCGCTACCTGGAGCGCCTGCTGCTGGGCGACAAGGCCGCCGAGTCCAGCAAGGGCGGCGTCACCGAACACTTTCTCGCCGAACACGGCTATCTGCAGCGCTAAGGACGACACCGTGGCACTTTCCAGCATCGAAGACATCATCCAGGACATCCGCGCGGGCAAGATGGTCATCCTCATGGACGACGAGGACCGCGAGAACGAAGGCGACATCATCATCGCCTCCGAATGCGTCACCGCCGAACACATCAACTTCATGGCCCGCCATGCCCGCGGCCTGATCTGCATGCCCATGAGCAAGGGCCTCTGCGAGCGCCTCAACCTGCCGATGATGGCCAGCCGCAACGCCTCCGGCTTCGGCACCAAGTTCACCGTCTCCATCGAGGCCGCCGAGGGCATCAGCACCGGCATCTCCGCCGCCGACCGCGCCCGTACCGTGCAGGCCGCCATCGCCAAGGACGCCAAGGCCGGCGACGTGGTCAGCCCCGGCCACATGTTCCCGCTGATGGCCCAGCCCGGTGGCGTGCTGGCCCGCGCCGGCCACACCGAGGCCGCCTGCGACCTGGCGCGCATGGCCGGCTTCGCCGAGAGCGGGGTGATCTGCGAGGTGATGAACGACGACGGCACCATGGCCCGTCGCGACGAACTCGAAGCCTTCGCCGAGCAGCATGATCTCAAGGTCGGCACCATCGCCGATCTCATCCACTACCGCCTGCTCCACGAGCACACCGTCAAGCGCATCGACGAGCAGCCGCTCGAGACCGAGCTCGGCCCGTTCAAGTTGGTGACCTACCGCGACGAGGTGGAGCGGGACGTCCACCTGGCGCTGATCCGCGGCGACCTGGCCAGCCAGGAGCTGCCGCTGGTGCGGGTGCACAACATGGACCCGCTGCGCGACCTGCTGCAGGTGCACCAGCCGGGCCGCTGGAGCCTGCGCAGCGCCATGGAGCGCGTCGCCCGCGAAGGCGCCGGCGTGGTGCTGCTGCTCGGCCATTCGCTGGAAGGCGACGACCTGCTGGCGCACCTGCGCGAGCCGCTGCCGGTACCCAAGGCGCTGTCGACCTACAGCACCGTCGGAGCCGGCTCGCAGATCCTGCGCGACCTGGGCATTCGACAGATGCGCCTGCTCAGCTCGCCGATGAAGTTCAACGCCATATCCGGCTTCGACCTGGAAGTAGTAGAATATCTGCCTCCTGAAGAATGACCCTTCCGCCTGGCGCGCCTGCCCGGGTGGTGTGGCGCGCTTCACCTGGATTTCCACGGACGGGCTGGCCCTCGCCAGCCCTCCGGCTCTTTGACAACTGGACCCGCACATGAACATCAAGACCTTTGAAGGCACCTTCATCGCTCCCCAGGGCCGCTTCGCCCTGGTGGTCGGCCGCTTCAACAGCTTCGTCGTCGAGAGCCTGCTGCAGGGCGCCATCGACGCCCTGGTGCGTCACGGCATCAAGCCGGACGACCTGACCATCATCCGCGTCCCCGGCGCCTTCGAGATCCCGCTGGCGGTGCAGAAGATCGCCCAGCGCGACGAATTCGACGCCATCATCGCCCTCGGCGCGGTGATCCGTGGCGGCACCCCCCACTTCGAATACGTGGCCGGCGAGTGCACCAAGGGCCTGGCCCAGGTCTCCATGGAATTCGGCGTCCCGGTGTCCTTCGGCGTCCTGACCGTCGATTCCATCGAGCAGGCCATCGAGCGCTCCGGCACCAAGGCCGGCAACAAGGGCGCCGAAGCCGCCCTGTCCGCCCTGGAAATGGTCAGCCTGCTGGCGCAGCTGGAGGCCAAGTGAGCGGCGATCTGACTCCGCCCGCGGCCGGCAAGCCCGCGGGCAAGAAGGCCCCCACCGGCAAACTGGCTGCCCGTCGCGAAGCGCGCAGCCTGTCGGTCCAGGCCCTGTACCAGTGGCACATGGCGGGCCAGGCGATCAACGAGATCGAGGCGCAGTTTCGCGTCGACAACGATTTCGCCAAGGTCGACGGCGCCTACTTCCACGAAATCCTCCACGGCGTGCCGGCCAACAAGGGCGAGATCGACGGTCTGATCCTGCCCTGCCTGGACCGCGCCATGGACGAGGTGGATCCGGTCGAGCTGGCCGTGCTGCGCCTGTCCTGCTACGAGCTGCTCAAGCGCATCGACGTGCCCTATCGCGTGGTGATCAACGAGGGCATCGAGCTGGCCAAGATCTTCGGCGCCACCGACGGCCACAAGTTCGTCAACGGCGTGCTGGACAAGCTGGCGCCCAAGCTGCGCAGCGCCGAGTTGCGCGGCAAGCGCTGAGTCGCTTGCGCCGGCATGGGTGAATTCGAACTCATCCGCCGCTATTTCGCCGCGGCGCCCTGCGCCCGCGGCGGTCCCGGCGTGGCCCTAGGCATCGGTGACGACTGCGCCCTGCTGGCGCTGGCACCCGGTGAGCAGCTGGCGGTTTCCACCGATACCCTGACCGCCGGGGTGCACTTTCCCGATCCCTGCCCGGACGCCTTCGCCCTCGGCCAGCGCGCCCTGGCGATTAGCGCCAGCGACCTGGCCGCCATGGGCGCCGCGCCCCTGGGCTTCACCCTGGCGCTGACCCTGCCGACCGTCGAACCGGCCTGGCTGGAAGCGTTGGCCAGGGGACTCGGCGCCATGGCCGAGCGGTGCGACCTGCGCCTGGTGGGCGGTGATACCACCCGCGGGCCGCTCTCTCTTACCCTCACGGTCTTCGGCCGGGTGCCAAGCGGGCAGGCCCTGCTGCGCAGCGGTGCGCGCCCGGGTGACCTGCTGTGCCTGGGCGGCGCGCCTGGCGAAGCGGGCGGGGCCTTGCCCTTCGTGCTGGGCCAGCGCGCGCCGTCCGGGCCTGCCAGTGAGCAGCTGCTGGCGCGCTACTGGGCGCCCCAGCCGCAATTCGCCCTCGGCCTCTGGCTGCGCGGCCGGGCGACGGCGGCCCAGGACGTCTCCGATGGCCTGGTGGCCGACTGTGGCCACATCGCCACCGCCTCCGGGGTGCGCCTGGTCGTGGAGGCGGCGCGGCTGCCGGTGAGTCCGGCCCTGGCCGAACTCTTTCCCGCCGACGAGGTGCTGCGCCTGGCCCTGGGCGCCGGCGACGACTATCTGCTGGTCTTCACCCTGCCGCCCGAGCAGGCGCCGGCCCTGGCCGCCGCCTGGCCCCAGGCGCAGGTGATCGGCCGGGTCGAGGCGGGCAGCGGGGTCACCGTGCTGGCCGCCGATGGCCAGCCCATGACCCTGGCGCAGACCGGTTTCCAACATTTCTAGCGCCCTGGCGCGGAGTCCCTTCCTTGAGCGAACAGCAAGCCCCCGCCCAGCCGGTCCCCCCTTCGGTCTGGCGTGATCCCTGGCATTTCCTGGCCTTTGGCCTGGGCTCCGGCACCCTGCCCAAGGCGCCCGGCACCTGGGGCTCGCTGATCGCCTTGCCCTTCGTGCCGCTGTGGCACCTGCTCAGCGGCTGGAGCTATCCGCTGCTGCTGGTGATCCTGACCCTGTTCGGCTGCTGGCTGTGCGGCAAGGTCGCCCGGGAGCTGGGGGTGCATGACCACGAGGGCATCGTCTGGGACGAGATGGTCGGCATCTGGATCACCTTCTGGCTGGCGCCACCGGGGTTGGTCTGGCTGTTGGTGGGTTTCGTCGCTTTCCGCGTGCTAGACATCTGCAAGCCCTGGCCAATCCGCTGGCTGGATGTCAATGTCCGCGGCGGCGTCGGCATCATGGTCGACGATGTGCTGGCCGGCGTGATCGCCTGGCTCGTGGTTCAGGGACTACATATCGGTTGGGGTCATCTCGTCGGCTGACGAGACACAGGCCCAAGGAGCAGGGCAGTGAAAAAACTGGGCGCGTACGGCCTCTTGTTGGCCGTCGGTACGCTCGCCTGGGCGCAGCCCCAGGTCAGGGTCGTGGGCTTGTTCAATGGTGCCGCGGTGGTCAACGTCAATGGCCAGCGCAAGCTGCTCAAGGTTGGGCAGCGGCTGGACGAGGTCGAGGTGGTCAGTGCGGATGCCCAGCAGGCGGTGCTGCGCATCGACGGCCGGAACCAGACCTTTACCCTCGACCGCGAATACAGCGACGGCTACACCGCGCCGCAGCGGCGTGAATTCAGCGTGCCGCGCAGCAACAACGGCCATTATCAGGTGACCGCCAACGTCAACGGCCGCCCGGTGTCGCTGCTGGTGGACACCGGCGCCACCAGCGTCGCCCTGAGTGGCGCCCAGGCCGATCAGCTCGGCATCTCCTATCGCGACGGCACCCCGGGCTGGGTGGAAACCGCCAGCGGCCACGCCCGCGCCTGGCGCACCACGCTCAAGCAGGTGCGCCTGGGTGACATCGAGGTGGTCGGGGTGGACGCCATGGTGCTGGAGGGCAACTACCCGAGCCAGGGCCTGCTCGGCATGAGCTTTCTCAACCGAGTCGGCTGGCGCGAGGCCCAGGGCATCTTCTACGTCCAGGCACGCTGATAGATCGTCCGGTATCGTCGTCATAACCCCTGGCGATGACGCCGGGGCCGGGGAAAAGGTTACAATGTACGTCTTTCCCCCTCAGGAGCCCGCAGGTGTCCGTCGTCTTTGTCGCCGCCTCCCAACTGCCTACCCCCTTCGGCCTGTTCACCATGCACGGTTTTCTCGACGAGACCGACGGCAAGGAGCACGTCGCCCTGACCTTCGGTGACGTGGACGACGGCGAGCCGGTGCTGGGACGGCTGCATTCCGAGTGCCTGACCGGCGACGCCCTGTTCAGCCTGAGATGTGACTGTGGCTTCCAGCTGGAAGCGGCGCTGCGCGCCATTGCCGAAGCCGGTCGGGGCGTGCTGCTCTATCTGCGCCAGGAAGGACGCGGCATCGGCCTGCTCAACAAGATCCGCGCCTACGAACTGCAGGATGCCGGTGCCGATACCGTGGAAGCCAACGAGCGCCTGGGCTTCGGGGCCGACCAGCGCACCTATGCCCTGTGCAAGCCGATGCTCGAGCACCTGGGGGTCAATTCGCTGCGGTTGATGACCAACAATCCGCGCAAGGTGAAGGCGCTCGAAGCCCTGGGGATCCCGGTCGCCGAGCGGGTTCCCCTGCAGGAAGGTCTCAATCCGCACAACCACCGCTACCTGGTGACCAAGGCCGGCAAGCTCGGCCACATGCTCGGCAACCTGCACCAGAACGAAGACAGCACGGAAAAGGCGCCCTAGGGCGCCTTTTTCTCAAGCGGTTGCAGGTCGCGCTCAGGCTTCCTTGCGCAGCCCGGCAGGTGGTGTCGCCAGGTCGGCCAAGGCCAAGCGCGCCCGTACCGCCCGCTCGATACCGGCCACGTCCAGCCCGCACTCGGCGAGCATCTCGGCCGGTTTGGCATGCTCAATATAGCTGTCCGGCAGGCCCAGGTTGAGCACCGGCTGGACCAGGGCGTTGGCCTGCAGGAATTCGTTGACCGCGCTGCCGGCGCCACCCATGACGCTGTTCTCCTCGACGGTGACCAGCAGGTCGTGGTCGGCGGCGAACTGGCGGATCAGGGCCTCGTCCAGCGGCTTGACGAATCTCATGTCGGCGACGCTGGCGTCCAGCCGCTCGGCGACCTGCAGGGCTTCGGTCAACTGCACGCCAAAAACCAGGAAGCCGACGGTGGGGCCGTTCTTCAGGCTGCTCTGCCGACGCACTACACCCTTGCCGATGGGCAGGGGTTCCAGGCCCGGGTCGAGGGCGGCATTGGGGCCGCTGCCACGGGGATAGCGCACCGCAGCCGGGCCCTGGTGGCGATAGCCGGTGGTGAGTAGCCGGCGCAGCTCGTTCTCGTCGCTGGGCGCCATGATCACCATGCCGGGGATGCAGCGCAGGTAGGCCAGGTCGAAGCTGCCGGCGTGGGTCGGGCCGTCTTCGCCCACCAGGCCGGCGCGGTCGATGGCGAAGAGCACATCGAGGTTCTGCACCGCCACGTCGTGGATCAGTTGGTCGTAGGCGCGCTGCAGGAAGGTGGAATAGATGGCCACCACCGGCTTCATGCCGTCACAGGCCAGGCCGGCGGCCAGGGTTACCGCATGCTGCTCGGCGATGGCCACATCGAAGTAGCGCTCGGGATAGCGTTCGGCGAAGCGGATCAGGTCGGAGCCTTCCTTCATCGCCGGGGTGATGCCCACCAGCTTGGCATCGGCGGCCGCCATGTCGCACAGCCAGTCGCCGAAGATGTTGGAGTACTTGGGCGCGCCCGGGCGCTTGGGCTTGGCGTCCAGCGGCTCCAGCTTGGTGATGGCGTGGTAGCCGATGGGGTCGGCTTCGGCGATGGACAGGCCCTTGCCCTTGCGGGTGATGACGTGGAGGAACTGCGGACCCTTGGCGTCGCGCAGGTTGCTCAGGGTACTGACCAGAGTCGGCAGGTCGTGGCCATCGATGGGGCCGATGTAGTTCCAGCCCAGTTCTTCGAACAGGGTGCCGGGCACCAGCATGCCCTTGGCGGCTTCTTCGGTACGGCGGGCGATTTCCCAGGCGCCGGGCAGCTTGGACAGCGCCTTCTTGCCGTTCTCGCGCAGGTGCTGGTAGGTGCGGCTGGAGAGCAGCCGCGCCAGGTAGTTGGACAGGCCACCGACGTTGCGCGAGATGGACATGTCGTTGTCGTTGAGCACCACCAGCATGTTGGCGCCGGTGTCCGAAGCGTGGTTGAGCGCCTCGAAGGCCATGCCCGCGGTCAGGGCGCCGTCGCCGATCACCGCCACCGATTTGCGCTCGATACCCTGCAGCTGGGCGGCGATGGCCATGCCGAGGGCGGCGCCGATGGAGGTGCTGGAGTGGCCGACGCCAAAGGTGTCGTACTCGCTCTCGCTACGCCGCGGGAAGGCGGCCAGGCCGTCCTTCTGGCGCAGGCTGGCCATGCCCTCGCGGCGACCGGTGAGGATCTTGTGCGGATAGGCCTGGTGGCCGACGTCCCACACCAGCCGGTCTTCCGGGGTATTGAAGACGTAGTGCAGGGCCACGGTCAGTTCGATGACGCCGAGGCCGGCGCCGAAGTGACCGCCGGTCTGGCCCACGGTCCACAGGAGAAAGGCGCGCAGTTCGTCAGCGACGGCTTCCAGCTCGGCGTCGCCGAGCTGGCGCAGCTGGACCGGCGAATCGATGCGGTCGAGCAGGGGCGTCGCGGGACGCTGGCGGGGAATCTCGTGAAACGTCTTGGGCATCTGGCTGATCACTTTGCGCAGAGAATTAGGCAGTTTACCCGATGCCCGCGTGGCATCCCAACAGCGGACAGGGCGTCTTGTTATGCCCCTGTGACAACGGACCCGGGGGCAAATGCGGCCCGGGTCACGAGTTTTTCCGCGGGCGAGCGCTCAGTTGCGCCGCTCGACGATGTAGCGGGCCAGGGCGCGCAGGGGTTCGGCGGGCTCGCCCAGGGGCTCGATGGCCGCCAGGGCGGTGTCGCGCAGTTCCAGGGCATAGGCCTTGGCCGCGTCCAGGCCGAGCAGGGCCGGGTAGGTCGGTTTGTCGCGGGCGAGGTCGGCGCCCTGGCGTTTGCCGAGGGTTTGCGTATCGCTCTCGATATCGAGGACATCGTCCCAGACCTGGAAGGCCAGGCCGATGGCCTCGGCATAGCGGGCCAGGGCCTCACGCTCGGCGGCACCGGCGGCTTCGCTGGCCAGGGCGCCGAGTTGCACGCTGGCGGCGATCAGGGCGCCGGTCTTGTGCAGGTGCATGGTTTCCAGCGCCGGCTGGTCGATACGGCGGCCGACCGACTCCAGGTCGATGGCCTGGCCGCCGACCATGCCGGCCGGGCCGCTGGCGCGCGCTAGTACCGCGACCATCTCCAGCCGTACCGCGGCGTCCTGGGGCGCCGCCAGCAGGGTCTCGAAAGCCAGGGTCTGCAGGCCGTCGCCGGCGAGGATGGCGCAGGCCTCGTCATAGGCCTTGTGGGTGGTGGGCCGGCCGCGGCGCAGGTCGTCGTCGTCCATGGCCGGCAGGTCGTCGTGGACCAGGGAATAGGCGTGGATCAGCTCCACCGCGCAGGCGGCCTGGTCGGCCCGCGCCGGATCGCCGCCCAGGGCTTCGCAGGCGGCATAGACCAGCAGCGGCCGCACCCGCTTGCCACCACCCATGACGCTGTAGGCCATGGCTGCATAGAGCCGGGCGAGTTCGGCGCGCGGGGCGGTGAAGAGCGGGGCAAGGGCGGTGTCGACGCGGGTCTGGCAGCGCTGCTGGTAGGCCTCGATCATGCGTCGTCCCCGACCGGGGCGAAGGGCGCGGCGCTGAGTTCGCCATCCTTCTCCAGCAGGATCTGCACCTTCTGCTCGGCCTGGGCCAGGGCGCCCTGGCATTCGCGGGTCAGGCGGATGCCCTGTTCGAAGGCGCCGAGGGAGTCCTCCAGGGACAGCTCGCCACTTTCCAGGCGTTCCACCAGGGTCTGCAACTCGGCCAGGGATTGTTCGAAGTCGGGAGCTTTCTTGCGGGCCATCGGGATTCTCGACAGAGGCGATCGGGTCGCGGGAAGGGGGCAACGGGTCGGCCATTGTGCCACAGCCATCGGCGCCGCTTGACGCCATGCCCGGCCAGGCCCTAGGGTAGCGGTCATGAAAACGCGCAGCCACCAACGGTCCAGCATTATTACCGCCATTACCTGATGGCGGGACAGCGTTAGCTGCGCAACCAGACCCGCCCAAGAGGCGGGTTTGTACTTTCTGACTCCTGGGCCCCGATGAAACACCCCAGGAGCCCGCCATGACCGCCCAGGAACCCGCCACCGATCTCTTGCAGCGCTATGCCCGCAAGATCCTCGAAGCCCCCGTCTACGACGTGGCGATCGAAACGCCCCTGCAACCGGCGCGAGCGCTGTCCGAGCGGCTCGGTTGCCAGGTGCTGCTCAAGCGCGAAGACCTGCAGCCAGTGTTCTCCTTCAAGATCCGCGGAGCCTACACCAAGCTGGCCAGCCTCTCGACCGCGGAAAAGGCCCGCGGCGTGATCGCCGCCAGCGCCGGCAACCACGCCCAGGGCCTGGCCCTGGCGGCCCGTGAGCTGGGCGTGCGGGCGATCATCGTCATGCCGCGCACCACCCCCGAGCTCAAGGTCATCGGCGTGCAATCCCGCGGCGGCGAGGTGGTGCTGCATGGCGACGCCTTCCCCGATGCCCTGGCCGAGGCCCTGCGCCTGGTCGAGGAGCAGGGCTACACCTTCGTACCGCCCTATGACGATCCCGACGTCATCGCCGGCCAGGGCACCGTGGCCATGGAGATCCTGCGCCAGCATCCCGGTCGCCTGGACGCCATCTTCGTCCCGGTGGGCGGCGGCGGCCTGATCGCCGGCATCGCCGCCTACGTGAAATATCTGCGCCCCGAGATCAAGGTCATCGGTGTCGAGCCGGACGATTCCAACTGCCTGCAGCAAGCCATGGCCGCCGATGAGCGCGTGGTGCTGCCGCGGGTAGGGCTGTTCGCCGACGGTGTGGCCGTGGCCCAGATCGGCCATCACACCTTCGAGATCTGCCGCCGCCATGTCGACGAGGTGATCACCGTCAGCAGCGACGAGATCTGCGCCGCGATCAAGGACATCTACGACGATACCCGCTCCGTCACCGAACCGGCCGGCGCCCTGGGCGTGGCCGGGATCAAGAAATACGCCGAGCGCGAGGGCTCGGCTGGCCAGGTGCTGGTGGCCATCGATTCGGGTGCCAACGTCAACTTCGACCGACTGCGCCACGTGGCCGAGCGCGCCGAACTGGGTGAACAGCGCGAAGCCATCATCGCCGTGACCATCCCCGAGCGGCCGGGCAGCTTCCGCGCCTTCTGCGAAGCCCTGGGTCGGCGGCAGATCACCGAATTCAACTATCGCTACCACACCGGCGAAGAGGCGCACATCTTCGTCGGGGTGCAGACCCATCCCCAGCGTGATCCGCGCGAGGCCTTGCTCCAGGGCCTGCGTGACCAGGGTTTCCCGGTGCTGGACCTGACCGACAACGAACTGGCCAAGCTGCATATCCGCCACACCGTGGGCGGCCACGCGGCGCGGGTGGATCAGGAACAGGTATTCCGCTTCGAATTCCCCGAGCGGCCCGGGGCGCTGTTCGATTTCCTCGAACGCCTGGGCGGCCGCTGGAACATCAGCATGTTTCATTACCGCAACCATGGCGCCGCCGATGGCCGGGTGTTCGCAGCGCTGGAAGCCAGCCAGGCCGAGCGGCCGGAGCTGTTGGCGACCCTGGATGCCATCGGCTATCGCTATTGGGACGAGACGGAGAATCCGGCGTATCGGTTGTTTATCGGGTGAGTCAGGGGAATTGCGGCCACGGTGGCCCGCCGATGCGGCCGCTCGCTAAAGACTGGAATCACACCGAATCGCGGCCATGGGCCGCTCCTACGGGATACCTCCATATCTTTAGGAGCGGTCGCTACGGCGCACCCGCATGGCCGCAATTAGCAAAAAACCAGATTTCCACAGGTGCAGGGTAGGGTGGATAACGGCGCAGCCTTATCCACCGTTGGTAGCTGAGCCTGTCAGTGGAAAACGCTGCGCGGTTTTCCACGCTACGGAGCCAGCCGTACCCTTCTCCCTCTGGAGAGAGCTGGGGTGAGGGCGACTAGACGCCAGAAGCCAATCTGTTGGGCTTCGCTGCGCTCAGCGCCAACCTACAGGAGCGGCTTCAGTCCGCGTCATACCTCGTGCTGAACGCCTGTACGAAGGCGTTGCGCAGGATATTGAAGAAGGCCTGCAGCGGGCTGATGTCCTGGTTCTTCACGCTGCCCGAGAGATCCACCCGGGTGGCGAACTGGGCGCGGGGCTGGTTTTTCAGCAGCGTCTGGGCGGTGCCGACCACGGCTTCCCAGGCGCTTTCCAGGGCGTTCTTGTTGCGATTCTCGACATCCTGCTGCCAGTCGAAGATGTCGACGTTCTTCATCAGCGGCTTGACGTAGCCGCTGAGCCGACCGTCCACCGCCTTGGCTTCCACCACTACATCGCCGCTGCCGGCGCGGAAATCGAACTTGCCGTAGGCGCGGGCGAAGTCGTTGAGCTTGGGCAGGTCGATGTCGGTCACCCGCAGACGGAAGTCGAAGTCGGTGAAATCCTTAAAGGGATCGAAGCGGGCACTGGCCTCCAGCGGCGCGCTGCCGAGGATGGCGGCCTTGCCCTCGAAGCGGGCGATGCGTTCGCCCCTGGCATCCGCGGCGTTGGTCAGGTTGTAGAGGCTGGCATTGACGTCGGTGGCCGCCAGATTCACCTGGGGCTTGGAGTTGAAGTTGCGGAAGGTCACCCGCCCATCCACCACCCGCACCTCGTCGAGGGTGATGGAGATGAGCTTGTCCACCTGGTCCTGCCAGTCGGTGCCTTCGCCGGTCTGCGACTGTTCCTTGCGCGCGCCGCCATCGACGAAGTTGAGCTCGGGACGTTCGAAGACGATACGGCCGACGATGGCATGCTCCTGCCACAGCGAACGCCAGCTCACCGCGATGTCGATGCCGGGTGCCTTGAGGAAGGGCACCGGCACCTTGCCGTTGACCTTCACGATTTCCAGCCCCTCGACGCGATAGGCGCCGCGCCACCAGGCCAGGTCCACGTCGGTGACCTGGCCGCGATAGTCGCCCATGTCCGCCAGCTTCTCATTGAGGTAATGACGGATCACCAGGGGCGCGGCCAGGTGCAGGCACAGCAGCAGGACGATCAGACCGATGAGGACGTAAAGGGGCAGGCGCAGGCGGCGGGTCATGGTGGCGGCTCGGGACGGACTCGTTACCGGTCGACCCTCCGCGGCAGGCCTGAGTTTCTCGCAGGTGGGCCTGGTCGGTTGATCGGGGAGCGCTAGGGAGAACGAAAGGCTCTGTCCTGGCGTCTGGCCGTCAGCGGACGGCCAAGCCAGTCGTCGGACCGCTGCGCTACGGCGGTGAAGCCTGACGGGCAGGCGCAAAAAAGCCGGCTTGTGGCCGGCTTATTTACAATGCAAGCACTTGATTTCATTGGGTAAATAGGAAAGCTATCTTATCAATCCACACATTTACCCACACCTTGGCGTTGTATCTAACACGGCGGAATCGCACAGTAGAGGAATCCGGTACATCTCCCGCCACGCTAGCAGCTTTGGTAGCTACCTTAACGGATTGTCAAAGCCAATTTGGACATTATTCAAAAAATTAGTGCAGCACGAGTCGTGGCGAAGCCTGGTGCTTAGGTATTTGCTTCAACCGGCGCTCATGGTTTTGGTGGGTCTGCTTATGCACCAAATCTTTACGGAACGTACGCAACTTGGCGTCCACGAAGTTGCCAGCTTTCCTGGCCCATGAAGACAAATACTTCTCTTTTTAGATCGCTGTTGTAGTGATGCGCCGGGTATGGAAGTACCGTGCTGGATACGGGTTGCTCTTGACTAGAAGGTTTCAGTTCATATTTGGGATGAGTGCGGTTTATTTAAGTTTTTAAGTGTTTTATGAAAAGTGAAATTTGCCAAGGGCTTGACTCTTGTTAAAATATAAAAGGAGCTAGCTTTTAGTCAAAAGCAAATTCACTTCAGTTTCCATTGCTACAAGAGCTTCAACTACCTGTGCTCGCTTCAGATCGTGTTTTCGGGATAGTGCTTCAAGCTGGGCTATCGTCTCTTTGGAAAGTAAGAGGTTGACCTGTTTCTTGTCTGCAGTACGTTCATCAAATTGTTTTTTACTCCAGCGTTTCTTTATATCTCGAATAATGGCCTTTCGTTCGTAAGAGCCTACATTGATTTTGTCGAAAAAGATCAGGAGCTCTTGGTGGTTATCGATGGGCATTTGAAAGCGTGGCATTGGAAGGTAATTCTTCTCAAGCCATTCCCAGGCACAAATACATCGCTTTGAGCCTTCTTTTTTATCTGAAAACCATTCGAGTTCAACATCCTTGGCTTGATGCGTTTTCCAATCGGAATGAAGATATTTGAGTTTGCGCTCTTTTACGGCTATGTCGATTTTCCAGAGGTCAATTATACCGATGAGATAATCTTTGCCGGTAAGGCGAGTTGAGCGGGGAGGTAGTCTTATTCCTCTGAGATTTTCGACTGCACGGGTCAGCCATAAAATCTGTCGTTCATCATTTGCAATCCAAGACAATGTTGCATCTGGAAGGAGGTATTTATCTCTTTCTAAAGCGAGAGGGGGGTAAATAAACTCAAGGCTTTCCAATGCCTTTGCTATTTCTTTACGCATCGTCTCGCCATTACATGTGTGTAGGGGTAGATCCAATCCTTTTTCCAGGCGGAGGTATAGCCACAGCCAAATTTCACGCCGTGAACTTTGATGTGATGTTCCCAGTGCCTCGCCTAGGATTTCGTCTTCTTCACGATTTACGCGGTCTTCATCTTTCACTTTAGTTAAGTCCCCATAAAGGCTGTTGTGCATAAAATCATATGTCTGTTTGTCAATTCTAGTATGGTTCTATACTCGTAATTGAGTGATTCTAGTGCGATTCTAGAATAATTCTATGCCGATTTTACTATAGTTCTATAGTTTTTTCGACAGGTAAAAGGTAGCTGGAGTGCCTATGAAACGGGTGTTTTTAAAACCCTTATACGTTAATCCTCTTTTTTTGGAAGCGGCTTGCGTTGACTTGAGTAGGCGTTGGCGATGAGTTCGAGCCACCTTAGTGTTAGTGCTTAAGTAAGCGTAATATGAGAAATGGTGTAGGCAGAAAATGGCAAGGCTTCATTAGCGTAAGGCTTAGAGCCTGAGGTCTCTATGATTAGTATAAGCGAGTGCAATAGACGGCGTTTGCTAAGAACTCCCGGTGATTTATTACCAGGCTCGCCAATCCTCTGAGCTATATAGAGGAGCCTGCTCATGCGAATCATCCGTCTTAAAGAGGTAATTGACTCGACCGGCCTAGCACGGTCCACCATCTACAAATACGTTGGAGAAGGCACCTTTCCCAAGCCGGTCTCGTTGGGCGATCGCTGCGTCGGCTGGGTTGATAGCGAAATACAAGACTGGATCCTGGCGAAGATTGAGGAGCGGGATATCTCCTAGGCAGATACCGCGGTCTTATTGATAAGTAAAGCTCTGCGAATTAAGGAATAGACGCCATGATCAGTCCAGGCTGATCATGGCGTTTATGCCTTGTGAATAGTTCAAAATTATCAACTAACTCTCCTGGACTGCTTTTCTGTAAATCGCTCGTAAAGCACGGGGACTTTGCTATTGATTGTAAGGTTTTACTGGTTAATTAACGTAGGGCAAAGATGCATCTATTTATATATCAATGGAATGATCGATGATTACTGGCTCTGGAGTAAGATTTAAGGTCGTATATGCTGCTAGCGACAGTGGGCGTTTGTGGTTGGTAAAAATAAATATCTGCTGCACCTGATATGCAAAATAATCTTGTCAGGTGCCCACCATGCTCAGTCAAAAACGTTGTGTTCAGCTCTCTCAGGCTGACGTAGCTTTCCAAATTGCGTCATTAATTGAGCAGGTCGAGAATTGCGAAACACCTGCCTTCAGAGTTAAACAAAATCACTCTGGCTACGAGCGATTTGAAGTTACTAGAATTTCCCATCGTCTAACCTACGCTACGCAGATGTTTGATCTGTTTGACGATCAGGTAGCCTATGACTACAGCGAACATCTACAGGTATTCTGGAATGCATGCCATGACATTGGCCTTGAGCGCTCCAGTGATGGTCCTGTCTGCCTCAACGAAAGTGGTACGGCATACCTGAATCACTATCAAAGCATGAACGTCCTCGTCGCACGAATTCGTCAGCTCACCCGGCAACAACGGTATAGGCGCAGCAAGGTTGTGCGTCGAGAATTAGCCAAGCGACAAGCTCGGGAAATCACGGAATACACCCAAGCGGTTATGGATAGATACTCACGTACGACCGTCTTAAGGGTGAATTTCTACTACCGTACCAAGTGCCATTCTAGGTTACGAGTCGAGCATGTCTTCGATGATCTGGACGCCATGATTGCCAAGCACAGTCGTCGCTCGGTGTTCGATCACCTCATCGGCTATGCCTATGCAGTGGAGCAGGGCGAGCGCACAGGTGGGCGCGGTTACCATATACACGCTGCCTACTTCTTCAACGGCAACAAGATTTCCTGTGATATCTATAAGGCAAGCGAAATTTGCCGAATGTGGGAAGAGGTCACAGGCAGCCAGGGGTATGCGCACAGCAGTAATCAAGGGTTGCCCTCTGACTTTAAGCGAGGCGTTGGATGTATCCAAAGAAACGACAAGCTGACTCGGGAGGAGACCTACAAGCGTATGAGGTATTTAGTCAAGCTTGATCAGCCCTTACACCTAAAGCCGAATGGAGCTCGCACCTTGCGTCGGGGAATTCTCAGGTCATTCTGATGAAAATAGGTGAATCAGCAGGTCAGCTAGGTCAGTGGCATGTGAGATTGGCATTTAGGGTCGTGTAGCTGTTCAATACTTGCCCCGGGCCTTTTTTGGCTCGGACGAATTGCGGTAGGCCGCGAACAGCTGGGCTATCTCGGATCGAAGCTGACCGAAATTGAACGCGTCCCTTAGCCGGGCTGGACGGGAAAGCTGTCGATTGCATCCATAACGGACGCCGGATACTTAGATTTGACATCCACGTGCTCTGGCCCCTCGACCTTAGCACATAGAGGATTTGTTCAGGGAAAAGCTAGCAAGCGACGGTCTGGACTGGAGCATCCTCCGGCCTGACGTGGTGGTGGGCGACATTGCCGGCAATCCGATGAACATCGCCATGATGATCGGTGTATTTGCCTCACTGAGCAAGCAGGCAGGTGTGCCCCTGCGTTTCCCTGGCTCCATGCGCACCTATCGGGAGGTCGTCGCCCAGCTTACCGACGCCCATTGGCTGGCCCGCGCGAGCATCTAGGCCGCGCTGGCGCCTACCGCCCGCAACGAAGCTTTCAACCTGGTAGGGGAGCCTTTCCGCTGGGAGCGCATCTGGATCAAGATCGCCGAAGCGCTGGATATGGATGTCGCGACGCCTCAGCCGTTCTCGCTTGCCAAGCATATGCCTGGTAAGGCGAAGGACTGGGAGCAGCTGGCAGCCAAGCATGAGTTGAAGTCCTTGCCCTATGAAAAGCTGGTCGGCTGGACGTTCGGCGATTTCATCTTCAACACCGAATTAGACATGATCTCGGAGATGAACAAGATCCGTCGTGCCGGATTCACTGAGGTGGTGAACAACGAAGAAATCATGGTAAGTGCCCTGAAGCGTCTTACTAAGAAGGGATTTTCCCCGCTCATAGAGTGAATACAGCATTGTGGTAGTCAGAGTCTGGGGCACCTTACCGCCGATGTTCAGAACGATGCAGTTACCGCTCCGTGCCCTCACCGTTACGCCAGCTGCTAATACTGGCGTAACGGTAAGCGCCTGCTCCGGGTCATTAGCGCTATCTAATGCCGGTATGTTTGTTCCAAGGAATAACAACGGCTGGCAGGTCTTCTGCAAAACTGAACGCCCTTTCCCAAATCTGCCTGCGATGCCGTTTGCGTAGCGCCAATCCTTAAACTGCAGCTCGCTATGGGGTGGATGGAGCGTTTTAGATCGGCAAGCGCAGCAGCTCCAGTGTCTGGTGCATGACTTGGGCGTGGGCCTGAGCGCCGCCACCTTGCTGTTCTATGCGGCCCAACTGGGACGAGGCCTCCACCACCAGGCTGGCGCGGTCGTAGTGACGACCGGCATAGGCGCTCAGGGCGCCCGCCAGGGAATGGCGCCGCGCCAGCTCCTCGGCCAGGATGATCGCGCCTTCCATGGCGATACCGGCGCCGGAGGCCAGTTGCGGCGTGGTGGCGTGGACCGTGTCGCCCAGCAGGACCAGTCGTCCGCGGTGCCAGGGGGCGGGGATCATATGGCCGGCCAGGGGACGATAGAGTAGCTGAGGCTCGGGTAAGCTCCCGTCGAGCAGGCCCCGGCGGATATCGGCCAATTCCCCGCTGAAGGGCGTCAGGAGTTCGGCGAGAATTTCCGGCCAGACCGCGGGCGGAATGAATTCCTGCCCGTCGCGTCGCTCCAGCAGGTAGAGGTAGCAGTGATCCGGGCTGATGGGGTTTACCCCGGCCTTGATCCGGTCGCTCAGGTACATGGTGGAGTTCTCGTGCAGTCGCGGCACGATAAGCCGCCAACAGCCCTGCCCGGTGAACACCGGGCCGGCGAAGTCTGGCAACACCAGGCGGCGTAGCGCGGAATTGACGCCGTCGGCGCCTATCACCAGATCGTAGCGACGCTCACTGCCATCGCTGAACAAGACGTTCACGCCATCCGCGTCCTGGGTGAGACGTTCGAAGCTGATGCCGAGCCGGACAGTGGCACCCGCGGCACGGGTGGCGGTGGCGAGAATGTCGGCCAGCACCGGGCGCGGGATGCCAGCCGCGCTGGGCAGGTCCTCGGCGCCGACCGCTGGCGCGAGGGGCACGGTGCGGAGCAATTCGCCCTGAGCGTTGCGCAGATCAATGGCGCGCCACCAGCCGCCGCGGCGCAAGACCTCGTCCACCACGCCGATCGCGCGCAGTGCGCGCAGGCTGGGTCCGCTGATGGTGATACCGGCGCCGTCCGGCGCCCAGGCGGGATTGATCTCGACCAGTTCCACCGCGATGCCCTGCTTGCGCAACTGGATCGCGGCGCTCATGCCGCCGATTCCACCACCGACGATCAGCGCGTTCTCGATAAGAGCCATGATGCTTCTCCTGTGGATCAGGCGACGACGCCACCCAGCCGTTCGGCCAGCCAGTCGGCGATGAGATTGCCGGCGTTGTTGGGGTTATCCAGCGAGCTGTGCTCGACTCCCCCTTCGCGCGCGGTGAACACCAGCAGTTCACGGTCCTGGCTGTTCACCAACTGGTCGTAGGTCCGCTGGGCGTAGTGCAGCGGAATCTGCCGGTCGTGCTCGCCGTGGGTGACCAGGAAGGGCACCTGGATACGATCCAGGATGCCGTCCAGGTGCATGGCTTCGGCCTTGGTCAGGAAGTCGTCGAGATCCTTGGCGCCGAAGACCCATTGCACGTGCTGCCAGTAGTGGGGCACCGGATTCTCCCCCTCACGGCGCCGCCGCGCCTGCTGCACTGCGCGCCAGTCGTGATTGGCGCCCCAGACCGCGCCACAGGCGAAGCGCGGCTCGAAGGCTACCGCCCGCGGGCAGTAGTAGCCGCCCAGGGAGACGCCGAGGGCGCCGATGCGCTTCGCGTCCACTTCCGGATGGTCTTCCAGCCAGTCGACGATGGGCGAGGCCCAGGCTTCGCTGTCGAAGCGTGCCGGCAGTCCGTGCAAACGCAGCGCCTCGCCGGTCCCTGGCTGATCGACGAACAGGGCGGACAGCCCGCGCTGGGGGAAATGCCGCCCCATGACGCTCTTCTGCAGCATCTCCTTGGTGCTGTCGAGGCCGTTCATGACCACCACGATGGGTGCCTTGGCGCCAGGCGGCAGGCCCTCGGCGCGTACGTACAGGGCGCTCAGGTGGGCATCGCCATAGGGGATCTCCACGCGCTGGCAATTCTCCCGACCGAGCTGCCGAGCGCGTTCGAACAGTTCCAGCGAGCGCTGGTACAGCGCCAGGCGATGCGCGAAGCCGTGGGCCTGCATCCGCTCGGCGATGCCGTAGTAGAGCGCCGCACGACCCAGCTTTTCACCCGCCGACAGGCGACGGCCACGTGCCAGGTCGTCTTCGGAGAGCGCTAGCAAGCGGTCGCCGCCCTCTTTCCAGGCCGCATAGAAGGCCTCGGTACCGGGATCGTCGCCGCCGAGGGCGGCATCGCGCAGCGGCGCACACATGGCGTCTACCTCGCCGATGTTACCGCCATGGGTCAGGGCGATCATCGTCGAGAGACTCCAGACATAGTTGGAGGGGAAGTACTGGAACATGGGATGAACCTCGTGCGGGCAAGGCTAGGAAGAAGGTGGCGATTCACGCTCGGGGGTGGGCAGCTCGGCGGCTATCCAGACCACCCCCGCGGCGTCCACTCGCGCTGGAACCGCGGTCAGGTGGCGACCGACGCAGGGGCCGGCGAAGCACAGGCCGCTACGCAACTCGAAATGCGCCGAGTGGGCGTAGCAGACGATGTGCTGGCCATCGGCGGAGAGGAATCGGTCGCGCTGGTACTCCAGGGGGCGATGGTTGTGCGGGCAGTCGTTGAGCCAGACGAAAACCTCGTCGCCCCGGCGTATGGCGAACACCCGATCATGGCGACCTTCGCGCAGCAGACCGCGGGCACCTTGATCGGGCAATTCGTCGCGATGACAGAGACGATGTTCGTTGTCCATTGCCGGGGTCTCACTCGCCTGGCGCCCATTTGTCACGCCCCTCGAAGAGGAACACCTGGGAGTTTTCCGCGCCGGGGTCCATGGCTCGCGGTACCCAACTGTCGTCGTGGTGGTCCATGTCGGCGTCGAATTCCATGGCCGCGCCGAAGGGACTGTTGAAGTACCAGAAGAAGTTGCTGCCCATGAGGTGGCGGCCCGGTCCCCAGAAGCTCTGGTAGCCCTTCTGCTGGAAGCGCCAGCCCTGTTGCAGGACCTCGCTCGCGGAGCCGAAATGGAAGGTGAAATGGTTGCAGCCGACCATGTGGGCGTTGTGACTCTGCAGCATGAACAGCGTGTGGTGTTCTTGGGTGCCGGCAGGCCGCAGAAAGGGTCCTAGATCGTTGAAGCGATCGGTGACCACGAAGCCCAGGCGCAGGTAGAAGGCCTCGGCCCGGGCGACGTCTTCGACGAAATAGACCACGTGGGACAGCGAGCGCGGCTTGATCTCCGCAGCAGGGTCTGCGGCGCAGTCATTGGGCGCTCGTCCCGGCGCCTGACCGGGTACGTTGAAGCCTAGGTAGGGGGCCTGGATCGGCTTGCGGCTGGACAGCTGAAAGGCGATGGCGAAGCCTGAGTCATCCAGGCAGTGCAGGCTGCCGTCGTCGCTGACGCGGACCTCGCGATCGGTCCCGAGCAGATCATGCAGGGCCGCCAGGGTGGCCTGGTCGGCCACGCCGTAGTGGGTCTCGCGTAAGCAGGGCGAGCGGGCGCCAGGCGGCAGCGGCGGCAGGCCGGGGTGGTCGCTGTGGCGGACGATTACCCCGGTGCCGTCCAGAGCGAGATAGGTGCCGCCGACCGCGGGATCGTAGTCCTGGGTATCCAGACCGTAGTCCAGCAGATACTGGTGTGCGGCAGCCAGATCCTCGACGCCGAACGTCAGGTATTCGAGACCGGTGATGTGCATGGCAATGTCTCCAGGGGCAGCCTGGCAGAACGGCCAGGCGAGCGGGCAGGAAAACCCGGCGGCGAGCTCAGGGCGGGCCGGGTTGGGTTTTCGGGTTCGAGTCAGGCGAGGCGGGTGCGTGGCGAAAGCTCAGGGTGCCGGCGCACCGCCAGGGTTCAAGGCGGCGGGGGGCCGGCGACAGCAGAGGCGGGCGCGAGGCGGAGCGAAGGGCGCTGGAACATGGCGTTGTCTCGACGTGGTTCTTGTTCTGAGTGCCTTGGCAGGTGTGGCCAGGACTGTTTTCAAGAAACTACGCAGCGCCAAGTCATTCGAGAAATTTTAATTTGGCATACGAAGCATCCGTTTGGTGGATGCCTGGGGATGAGTCAATCGCCGAGGTGGACCTTAGGCAGGGCCGCGGCACTTTCGGCGATCAGCTCGCGCAGCCAGTTCAGCCCTGGGTCGTGTTGCTGGTGGCGGTTCCATTGCATTGCCATCACCAAAGGGGGCGCATCCCAGGGTACCGTTAGGATCCTTAGCGGCAGTTCGCGGGCGGAGTGCAGGGCAAGCCGCAAATGCATGGTCGCTATGCGTCGGGTGCCCGGCAGGAAGGTTGGCACCTTGCTGAAGGCATTGGTAATGACTTCCACCCGGCGTTCGAAGTTGTAGCGATTGAGAAACCACTCATCCACAGACGGGATGCGCTGTTGCCCCCAGCGGGCCAGCACGTGGCCCATTTGCTTGTATTGCTCGAAGGAAAGGCTTTCGCCTACCTCTGGATGGTCCTGGCAGACCATGCAGACGAAGCTGTCCTCGAACAGGATCTGGCTGGGGTGCTCCTCGGTCAGATGGGTAGTAGGGAGCACCAGCAGATCGACGTGGCCACGCTCGATCATCTCCCGCGGATTGTCGTTGGGCGGGATCATCTCAAGGCTGGCATGCGGGGCAAGTTCGTTGAGGCGCCGGCTTACCTGGGGCAGCAGCACGGTACTGATGTAGTCCGAGGCCATCAGCACGAACTTGCGCTGTGCCTGTGCCGGATCGAACTGGTGGCGATTGTCCAGGGTTGAACGCATCTGGATCAGCAGGTCGCGGATCGGCTGGCTGAGCGCTTCGCCCTTGGGCGTACGGACCATCTTGCGTCCGTTCTGTACCAGCAATTCGTCCTGGAAGTACTCGCGCAGCCGGGCCAGGGCGGCGCTGGTGGCTGGTTGGCTGAGAAACAGCCGCTCGCCGGCGCGGGTGATGTTCTGCTCGACCAATAGCGCATCGAGCACCACCAGCAGGTTCAGATCCAGACCATAGAAACGCATGGGCTACTCCTGGCACCGGTGCGGTCCGGGGCTGTTGTTGTGAGAGGCGGGGCGCCTAGGACCAATCCAGCGCGCTTATGCCTCGTATGTCAACAAACGATTTCTCAAATACCTACGGGCTGCATACCGTCGAATCACAGCCGCCGTGATGGCGTGCGACAACAAGAATTAGGAGTGACCCATGCCGCCTTCCCGCCTCTCATGCTCCCCCAGCACGCCTTCCTTCTTCCGGGCTTTCCACCCCGCCGCGCGAGCCACTCGGCTGCGCTAGACGACCGTCGCCCCGGCGACCTCTCGCCGTGTCCCGGGCCTCTGTGCCCCGGCCTGCGGCCCAGCAAGAGACTTCAGCATGGCAAGCAACCCCCTCAAAGGCTGGCAGGTCGACCGCGCCAGCATCCAGTTCATCGGCCACGACCTGCAGCGCCCGGAATGCATCATTGCCCAACCCGACGGCACCCTGTGGAGCGCCGACGCCCGCGGTGGCGTGATGCGCATCGGCCCGGACGGCAGCCAGCGGCTGCTGGCACCGACCGTTACGGACAGCGCCCCGGTTAATTTCCAGCAGCGCTACGTGCAATCCCAGGGCGCCTCGCTGCCCAACGGCTTGGCGCTGACCGCGGACGGCGACTTCATCATCTGCAACTGGGGGCTGGACCGCATCGAGCGCCTCGATCGCCAGGGCCAGCTGACGGTGCTTCATGACCACCTCGAGGGTCAGCCACTGGGCAAGACCAACTTTCCGCTGCGCGATTCCCGTGGGCGGATCTGGTTCACCGTTACCACCACCCAGCAGCCCTGGACCGACTCCATCAACTCGGGGGTGCTGGATGGCTACATCGGCGTGATCGACGAAAAGGGCATCCGCATCGTCGCCGAGGGCTTCGGCGGCACCAACGAGATCCGCTTCGATGATCGCGAAGAGTGGCTCTATGTGGTCGAGAGTAACGTCAGGCGCATTTCCCGGCTGCGGCTGCGTCCCGATGGCTCGCTGGGCGAGCGCGAGGTGTACGGCCCCGCCGAGCTGGAAGGTTTTCCCGATGGGTTCGCCTTCGATACCTACGGCAACCTCTGGGTGACCCTGGTGATGAGCGACAAGCTGATCGCCCTGACCCCCGAGGGCGAGGTGCTGACGCTGCTCGACGACGGCGATCCCGAGGCCACCGCGCGCCTCAATCGGCACTACGCCGACAAGACCCTGACCCCCGACATCATGCAGGCCGCGCGCGGCACCCTGGCGCCCTGGCTGGCCAGCCTCACCTTCGGCGGCCCCGACCTGCGCACCGTCTACCTCGGCAGCCTGCAAGGCACCCGCATTCCCTATTTCCGCGCGCCGGTGGCGGGTCAGCCGCTGATTCACTGGCGCTAGTTTTCCTTACCTTTCCGAACAGGAGCTGCACATGATCCGGCAACTCAAACAGGGCCGTCCCGCCGAGGCGAAGGCCGAGCTGAACGCCCAAGTCCGCACCACCGTGGAAGAAATCCTCGGCGCCATCGAGCAGCGCGGGGATGCCGCCCTGCGCGATTACTCCGAACGCTTCGACAAGTGGGCCCCGGAGGATTTCCGCCTCTCGGCCGAACAGATCCAGGCCTGTATCGACAGCCTCTCGCCCCAGGCCATCGCCGACATCGAATTCGCCCAGGCGCAGATTCGTCGCTTCGCCCAGGTGCAACTGTTGTCGCTGCGCGACGTCGAGGTCGAAACCCTGCCCGGCGTGGTGCTGGGGCATCGCAACATCCCGGTCAATTCTGTGGGTTGCTACATCCCCGGGGGCAAGTATCCGCTGCTGGCCTCGGCGCACATGAGCGTCCTCACCGCCAAGGTGGCCGGGGTCAAGCGGGTGATCGCCTGCGCGCCGCCCTTCGCCGGCAAGCCCTCGCCGGAGATCGTCGCCGCCATGGCCCTGGCCGGCGCCGACGAGATCTACGTGATGGGTGGCGTACAGGGCGTGGCGGCGATGGCCTTGGGGACCGAAAGCATCGCCCCGGTGGACATGCTGGTCGGGCCGGGCAACGCCTATGTCGCCGAAGCCAAGCGCCAGCTCTATGGCCGCGTCGGCATCGATCTCTTCGCCGGTCCCACCGAGACCCTGGTGATCTGCGACGACAGCGTGGATGCCGAACTGGTGGCGGTGGACCTGCTCGGGCAGGCCGAGCACGGCCCCACCTCGCCGGCGGTGTGCCTCACCAGCAGCGCCCGCATCGCCGAGGAACTGCCGGCGGCCATCGAGCAGGTGCTCGCCCGCCTGGATACCGCGCCCATTGCCAGCCAGGCCTGGCGGGACTATGGCGAGATCATCCTCTGCGACACCGATGAGGAGTTGCTCGCGGAGTCCGAACGGATCTGTTCCGAGCACGTGCAGGTCATGACCCGTGATCCGGATTGGTTCCTCGCGCGCATGACCAACTACGGCGGGCTCTTCCTCGGCCATCGCACTAACGTGGCCTACGGCGACAAGGTGATCGGCACCAACCACACGCTGCCGACCCAGGGCGCGGGGCGCTACACCGGTGGGCTCTGGGTCGGCAAGTTCATCAAGACCCATACCTACCAGCGCATCCTCACCGATGCCGCCAGCGTGGCCATCGGCGAGGTGTGTTCGCGGCTCTGCGCCCTGGAGCATTTCTCCGGGCACAAGGAGCAGGCGGACATTCGCGTGCGCCGGCTGGGCGGTCGTCCGTGAGCGGCCAGCCCCTGGCCGGGCGGGTGGCGGTGGTCACCGGCGGCGCGGGCGGGTTGGGGTCGGCGATCTGCCGTGCTCTGGCCACTGCAGGTGCCGCGGTAGTGATCGGCTATCACGCCTCCGCCGAGGCCGCCCACCGGTTGGCGGCCGAATTGCCGGTCGCCGAGCTGGCCCACGCCGCCATGCCGCTGCCCGTCACCGAGAGCGCCGCACTGGTCGAGCAGGCCGCGATCATCGAGCGTACCTATGGCCGCTGCGACGTGCTGGTGAACAACGCGGGTACTACTCGCTTCGTCGCCCATGCCGATCTGGAGGGTCTGGACGATGCGCTGTTCGATCGCATCTTCGCCACGAACGTACGCGGCGCCCTGGCCATGGTCCGGGCGCTGCGGCCCTTGCTGGAGCGCGAGGGTAGCGGCCTGGTCGTCAACATCAGCTCCATTGCGGCGCGCACGGCCATGGGCAGCAACCTGGCCTACTGCGCGTCCAAGGCGGCGCTGGACAACCTGACCCAGTCCCTGGCGCGCGCCCTGGCCCCGCGGATCCGGGTGGTAGGGGTCGCCCCGGGCCTCGCCGACACCGAATTCGTCGCCGGTTTGGACCGTGCCTGGCGCGACGAACAGGCCGCCCGCACCCCGCTACAGCGGCTGGCCCGGTCCGAGGAGGTGGCGGCAGCGGTACTGGCCCTGGCCACCCAACTGACCTTCACCACCGGCGCCGTCATCCCCGTGGATGGCGGTCGCCCGCTCGCCTAGGAGGGATGCCATGAACACTCTCGCCCTCGCACAACGGTGCATCCCTCGTGGCGGCCTGCTCGAACTCATCCAGGTGGCGGCTTGCCCCACCTCAACGGAGATTGCCCCATGAAATTCGCCTCGCTCAAGGACGGTAGCCGCGACGGTCGGCTGCTGGTGGTCTCGCGTGATCTGCGCCGGGCGGTGATCGCGCCGGCATCGATGCCGCGGCTGCAGACCGTGTTGGAAGACTGGGAGGCCTGTGCACCCCAGCTCGAAGTGCTCTATGCCGAACTCAACGCCGGCCGCGTCGCGGAGGCCTTCGCCTTCGATCCCCAGGCGGTCATGGCGCCCCTGCCTCGGGCCTACCAATGGGCCGACGCCTCAGCGTTCCTTTCCCACGGTAACCTCATGGAACGGGCGTATGACCTGAATATTAAAAAGGACGCGGGTGTCCCCATCATCTATCAGGGCAGCGGCGACGATTTCTACGGCCCCTGCGACGACTACCCGGTGCCTGGCGAAGACCAGCACATCGATTTCGAGGGTGAGGTGGCCGTGGTCCTGGACGACGTGCCCCTGGGCGTCCAGCCCGCCGCCGCCGCCGGCCATATCCGCCTGCTGATGCTGCTCAACGACGTCAGCCTTCGCGCCCATCTGTTCAAGGAAATCAGCATCGGCTTCGGACCGCTGCGCGCCAAGCCGAGCACGGTGTTTGCGCCGGTCGCCATCACCCCGGATGAGCTAGGCGACGCCTGGCGCGACGGCCGGGTCCAGCTACCGCTGCACGTGGAGCTCAATGGCGAACGCTTCGGCGAGCCCCATGGCGGCGAGATGGACTTCAGCTTTCCCGAACTGGTGATGCACCTCGCGCGCACCCGCCGGTTGCGCGCCGGGACCGTGCTCGGCTCGGGCACCTTTTCCAACCGCGATTATCGTCGCACGGGCTCGGCCTGCCTGGCCGAGCAGCGCGCCATCGAAAAGCTCGAGCAGGGCGAGTCGCGCACGCCGTTCCTGAGCTTCGGTGATCGGCTGAGATTCGAAATCATCGGCCTCGATGGCCAGAGCCTGTTCGGCGCCATCGATCACCAATTCGTCGCGGCGCCGCTGCCGTCGGAGGTGTGAGATGCATGTCCTCGTGACCGGTGCCGGCGGTTTCGTCGGCCAGTGCCTGGTGCGTCGCCTGTTGGACGATGCCGAGGCCTTGCCCTGGACGCGCCTGACCTTGCTAGACGTCCAGTTGCCCGACGTGCCGAGCGATCCGCGGATCCATTCGCTCACGGGCAGCCTGGCCGAGCCGGAGGTGCTGGCCGCCGCGCTCGCCCACCCGGCCGAGGTTGTGTTCCACCTGGCCAGCGTGCCCGGTGGGCTGGCCGAACGGGACTACACCCTGGGCCGCCGGGTCAACCTGGACGCCACCCTGGCGCTGTTCGAGGGCCTGCAAAGGCCTACCCAGCCGCCGCGCGTGGTGTTCGCCAGCACCATTGCCGTCTATGGTCGCCTGCCGATGACGCCCATGGACGAGGCGGCCCCGCTGCGCCCGCAATTGAGCTACGGCACCCAGAAGCTGATCGGCGAGCTGCTGCTGGACGACTTCTCCCGGCGTGGTGGCCTGGATGGCATCGCCCTGCGCCTGCCCGGCATCGTGGCGCGACCGCCGCAGCCTTCCGGCCTACTGTCGGCCTTCATGAGCGACCTGTTCTGGCGACTGCGCGATGGCGAAGCCTTCGTCTGCCCGGTCGCGGCGGAAGGTACCGCCTGGTGGATGTCGGCGGCGCGCTGCGTCGACAACCTGCTGCACGCCGCGCGTGTGCCCAGCGCGGCGCTGGTCGAGCGCCGTGCGGTAACGCTGCCGGTGCTGCACCTGAGTTTCGCTGCGGTGGTGGACGGGCTGTGCGCTCGTTTCGGTGCCGACCGTCGACAACTGGTCAGCTATCGCCCCGATCCCGACCTGGAGCGAGCCTTCGCCCGCTATCCCGCTCTGGCTACCCCTAAGGCCGAGGCGCTGGGCTTCAAGCACGATGGCGACCTGGCTAGCTTGATCGAACGCACCCTGGACGGCTGACGTCCGCCGTCCAGGTAGTCACCGAACAACAATAACAAGCTGAGGAGAACACCATGACCGTTCCCGCCCGTTCCGGCTCTTCCGTGGCTCGTATCGCCACCTATCTCTTGTTGCTCATCAATTGCCTGGCACCCATGGCGGCCATTGTGGTGGCGCCCAGCCTGCCGCAGATGCAGGCGCATTTCGCCGATGTGCCCAACGTGCAGTTCCTGGTCCCCATCTCGCTGGCCGTGCCCGGACTGATGGTGGCCCTGCTGGGGCCCCTGATGGGCATCGTGGCCGATCGCCTGGGCCGCAAACGCCTGCTGCTGCTGGCCATGGTGGGCTATGGGTGCATGGGCGTGCTGCCGCTGTTCCTCGAGTCGCTGCATGCCATCATCATCAGTCGGATCCTGCTGGGTTGCATGGAGGCAGTGGTCGTGACCATCAGCACCACGCTGATCGGTGATTACTACAGCGGCGCGCTCCGGCAACGCTACCTGGCCCTGCAGACCACCTTCGCCGCCAGCTCCGCCATCCTCTTCTTCATGATCGGTGGTGCCCTGGGTGAACTCGGCTGGCGGATGCCGTACATGGTCTATGTGGTCGCCCTGGTCATGGCACTATTTGCCTACTTCCTGCTGTGGGAGCCGCAGCGTCAGAGCCTGAGCGCCGAAGATACCCAGGATGCGTCGCAGCAGGCCAAGGCTTTTCGCCCCGCGCTCTTGGCCGTGATCTGCCTCGTGACCCTGGTGGGCGGTGTCGCCTTCATGGTGTTACAGATCCAGCTGGCCTACCTGCTGCGCGACATCGGCCAGGCCTCGCCGAGCACTGCCGGCATGATCGCCTCGGCCTGCAGCGTGATGATCGTGCTGGGTACGCTCAGCGTGCACCTGTTGCTGCGTCTCAAGCTGCGCATCCCGCATTGCCTGGCCGTGGCGTTCGGCCTGATCGGCTGCAGCTTCCTGCTGGTGCCCTGGGCCGACCGGGCCTCCCTGATGCTAATGGTGGCGCTGATCAACGGCCTGGGTTGCGGCCTGATGCTGCCGAGTCTGGCCATCTGGAACATGCGCGAACTGCCCTGGCAGCGTCGCGCCTTCGGCACCGGTGCTTGGTATGGCAGCTATTCGCTGGGCGCCTTCCTGAGTCCCATCCTGGTGGTTGCGGTCACCGCACATACCCAAGGTCTGGCGGCCACGGTGGGCCTGGCGGCCTGGGTCCTGCTGCCGATGGCGGTCATCGCCCTGTTGTGCGCCTTCTGCAGCCGGCCGCGGATCGGTTTTCCCTTCGCCGCTCGCAATGTCGAGGAAGCCTGAGATGGCTGCTACCGAACGCGGCCGGCTCGCCGGCAAGATTGCCCTGATCACCGGCGTGGGCAATGGAATCGGTCAGGCCTGTGCACTGCTGTTCGCCCGTCAGGGCGCCCAGGTATTGGGCTGCGATCGCGACGCTGAAGCGGCCGAGCAGACCCTTGCCCTGGCGCGGGCAGAGGGGCTGCAGAGCCTGGCCATATACACCTGTGACCTTACCCAGCCGGCCGCGGTAAAAACGTGGATCGAGTGGGCCTGTGCCCAGGGCGACGGCGGCTTTGACTGTTTAGTCAACGCCGCAGCCTTCGGTGCCTTCGCCTGGATCGAGGACATGGATTACGAAGCCCAGTGGCGGCGGACCCTCACGGGTGAGTTGGACATCGTCTTCCTGGTCTGCCAGGCCGCCTGGCCGGTGCTCAAGGCGCGCGGCGGCGGGGTGGTCCTTAATTTCGCATCCGCCAATGCGCGGATGGCGCTGGAGGGCTCGCCCGCCCTTGCTCACTGCGCCGGCAAGGGCGGGGTGCTGGCCATGACCCGCCAACTGGCGATGGAGGGCGGGCCGCACAACATCCGCGCCAACACCCTGTCACCCGGGCTGATCGAGACGCAAGCCACGCGGGCTCATATGGCACGAGATCCTGAGCTGCGTCCTACGGCTCTTAGCCGTCAGTTCCTGCGCGAACGGCTGGGCATGCCGGAGGACGTCGCCTGGGCAGCAGTCTTTCTGGCGTCTGACGAGGCCGTCTGGATAACCGGGGCTGATCTGGCGGTAGATGCTGGCGCTACCGCCGGTTGAAGCAAGACGTTCAACTTCCCCCGCACAGGCATCTGGCGATGCCGCGGGTAACTGTGTCCGCAATAACAACAACAAAGGATGTCGACATGAACAACACCCATGGCAAGTTTTTCGTTCTCTCCCTGGTACTAGCCGCGCTTCATGCCGGAACGGTGTTCGCCGCCGATCTGGATCAGGGAGGGCGTCAGCAGCTGCCTTCCAGCACCGACGACAGCCTGCCTAACGAACGGGTAGGGCCGCGGGTACTGTTCGTCGAGCCGCGGCAACCCGCGGCTGCCGGACGGCCGCTGGAAGAGCAGGGGCGCTGGCTCAAGGAACAGGGCATCAGTCCGCACTTGGACATGACGCAGTTCTACCTTGCCAACCCCAGCGCAGGCGTCGATACCGGCCGTCACGGAACGTTGACGCTGTTCGGGATAGGTGCCGACTTCGACATGGACAAGCTTGCCGGCGTACCGGGGGGGCTGGTGCATTTCATGCAGCTCTATGTGCCTTGGACCTCGAACCTCGCCTACGGTACCCAGGTTGGCGACGCGCTGGCGGGCAAGCCATCACCCTATATTCCCCGCGTTAGCCACCTGACGCTGTTCACCTATGAGCAGCGTCTGCTGGACGACCGTCTGACCCTGGAGGCGGGCAAGAGCAACGCCGGCACCTATTTCGCCCTGCCGCTGTGCAATTTGCCTTACGGCTGTGTGAGCCCGGCTATTTTGCAGGATACGGCGGGGATTAACCCGCCTCCCTATGCCAACTGGAGTTTCCGCAGTGCCTACGATTTCACCCCGCAATGGCGTGCTCAGCTGGGTACCTGGCGTAGCTACAACGCCTATCCGTTCACCAACGGCTGGGAGCGGCGCGAGGGGGACATGGGCGGGTCGTTGAGTACCATCTACTTGGGCAACATCGCCTACCGGACCGACTTTTCGATGAGCACCTATCCCACCTCTTTCGAGCTGATGGGGTTCTATAACAATCGTCGACAAAACGATCCCTACTACACCGTCGATGGCACCTCCCGGGTCACCAGCCAGGCCGCACCTGCTACCCATGATGGCGTCAGTGGCTTCTATGTAGGCGCGAAACAGACCTTCTGGCGCGCCGATGGCGGTCAGCCTGGGGTACGCAATCCTACCGCCCTAAGCGTCCATGGCAGCCTCTCCCACGTATTCGAAGAGGAGACTGCCAGCGGTGTGGCCAATCAGGCCGATCTGGGTCTGATCCTATCGGCGCCGTTCCGCAGCCGACCGTTCGACAGCTATTCCATCAAGGCCAGTTGGGCGCAGCTCAGCGATCACCAGCAGCGATTCCTCGAAGACGCCCATGCCGCGAGCAGCGGCGGCGGCGACTATCGGCCTGGGCGCGATGAGTACGCGCTTTCCCTGGACGCCAACTTCGTCCTGACCGACAGCATCGTGCTCAGCCCCTACGTGACCCGCACCTTCCACGGCAGCAGCTACCTCAATCCTTTCAGTGGCGACAATCCACGCGACGGCTACGCCTTCGGCGTGCTGCTGCATGTGCAGTTCGATCAACTTTTGGGCTTGAACGGCCTTAAATAATCTCGTCTTCAGCCCCCTCTAACTCGCATTCAGCAGACCCATGCCATGTTTCTGTCGGATGCGGGCTAGGACAGCTAAGTGAGCGCCATGCGTAGACATCGCTTTAAACTTGGAACAACGCTCTACCTAGCCTTCGCCCTGAGTGCGACGGTTACCGTTCTTACCGGCTTGTTTGGTCGCCTGGCCGTTGATCGGCAGGCGCAGGCCGCTCAGGTCGTGTTGGAGCGGTCGCTGCCTGCATCGCGTCTGGTCGGTGATCTAAAACAGAGTGCCACGGCGCACAATCGTGATCTGTTCAGTGTCATGGCACTGAGCTTTAGTGGCACGTCCCCAGAAGTCATCGCTCAGGTCATGACTCGGCTCGGTCAGGACGCGGTATCGACGGAGGACGGGTACCGCCAGCTGCTAGTCTTGGACGTGATAGCCCCGCGCGATCTTGCAGTTTTCCATGACGCCTGGGCGGACTATCTCAAGCATATGGAAAGCGGCTTGGCCGCCTTGCGCCATGGCGATGCAGGCGCCTTGCACCAGACGATGCGCGACCAGGTCATGCCCGCCTATGATGCGGCGATGCAAGCGCTCGGCCGGGCCGGTCAGGACGTCGCGGCGGCGGTCGAGGCGTCGGCTAACCGGGTAAGGTTGGAAGGGCAAGAAGCTCAGCGGCGTCTCGAGCGCGCGATCGTCATCTCACTGCTGCTCGCCGCCTGTCTGGCCTGGTACCTCAAGCGCCTTATCGCTCGACCAATCCAGCAAGCCGTGGACTATGCCAGCCGCCTCGCCACGGGCGATCTGACGCGCACTCTCCTGGTGGAAGGCAACAATGAGATAGCAACGCTACTCAGGGCTCTGGTGAACATGCGCCAGCAACTCATGGAGGCGCTGAGCGCCATCGCTGGTGCAGCGGACGAATTGGTGACCGCAGCGGCACAGTTGGCCCAGGGCACTGTGGCCAGTCGTGAGCTTGTCGATCGGGAAAACGCCGAGTTGCAACAAGCTAGTGCTGCCATTACTGAATTGACCCTTGCCATTGAAGAGGTCGCGCGAAGCGCGGCAGCGAGCACCGAGTTATCCGAGAAAACCGTCGACAACTCTGGCACCGGTCGGGAGAGGGTCAACGATGCTGCGACTGCGGTACAGACCCTCACTGGTGAGATCGAGAGTTCCACGAGCAAGGTCATCGAACTCGATGACAGGATCAAGAAGATCCGTATCGTGCTGGACGTGATTCGCGGAGTAGCCGATCAGACTAATCTTTTGGCCCTTAATGCGGCTATTGAAGCAGCGAGGGCAGGCGAGCAGGGCCGCGGTTTCGCCGTGGTTGCGGATGAAGTCCGCGCGTTGGCGCACCGTACGCAAGCCTCAACCGGCGAAATTGAGGCGTTGATCCATGCGGTGGTCAGCAGCGCCGAAGAAACCGTGGGCTGCATGCACAGTAGTCGAGAGCTTGCGGTGGGCACCTGGGATTCGACGGCAGCCGCCGGCACGGCGCTGGACCTCATCGTGACCAACATGAGCGCCCTGAATGAGCGCAACCTGGTACTTACCCAGGCTTCCAGCGAACAGGCCCAAGCCGCGCGTGAGGTCGACATCCGTTTGCTGAGCATCAAAAACTTAGCTGAGCGGGTCGAGCAGATTTCCGTCCAGACCACTACTGCCACCGGCGAACTTCAGCGGTTGGCAATGTCACTCCACGAGCGATCGAGCCGTTTTAGCTATTGAATCCGCGGCCTTGGCCTTGATTGTGGCGCAAGGTCCGCCGCTTTTTACCCAAGGTGTCCCCGCTCCCCTAAAGACCTTTCTGGATTGCCGGCCTCTATCGCTTCGGATGCCACGGATTCCGGAGTGGACTGGTGCCTAACGTTGGTGGTGGCTTCCCATGCAAAAAGTAATCATCCCGTTCCTCCTATGGTTGTCCAACGAACTTCGCGGCGGTCTCGCAGGCTTCGGTCGAGCGTGCGACGGCGGCGGCGATCTTGCCCTCGAACATCCACGCCATGAGCCTGGGGTTTCGGCCGACGAACCGGGTGGGAAGCACCGACTCGGTCCCTGATGGCGACCCTCCGAGACGTGCGGGAGCAGCCGGCGACAGGCAAGGGGGCCGTACAGTATCGATCTCGAATTGCCTTTGTTGTGTCCAGGTCGCCGAAGGTGAGCAGGCGCTGTCGGAATCCAAGTCGTGCAACCGATCACCGGTAGCTGTTGACCCCGGAGAAACCCGCCGCGGCGGGATGTCTGAACCTCACTGGGGGGCCGCGACAGATGAACGGGCCTGGCCAGGACGCCGCTGTCACACGAGTGACTGGAGTTCGGCTACGGGGCCTAGGGTACTGTGGCAAGCGCAAACGCTCGATGGAAGTCCGCCTGGATCAGGCGGACTTCCATCGAGCGTCGCACCGCGTGGAGCTGCGGTAATGGCTGCCGTGTCAGGAGCCCGGCAGCCGGGTGTGCTGAGGGTGGCAGGCTAGGTGTGTAAACCCAGTACGTTGTTCAGTGGCAACGGAGCTCGACTGATGGGCGGTTTGTAGTTGAGGCTGGAATGCGGTCTGTGCCAGTTGTAGTGATGCAGCCACGCGGGTAAATGCTGGGCTCGCTGCTCGGAGCTGTCGTAGCTGCGAGCATAGGCCCACTCACGCAGGCTCGTCTGGATGAAGCGCTCGGCCTTGCCGTTCGTACGCGGCGTATAGGGTTTGGTACGGATGTGCTTCAGCCCGAGCCGAGCACACAAGCGCCGAAACGAATGAGAGCGGTAGCAGGCACCGTTGTCTGTCATGACTCGCTCAAAGCGGATACCTAGGCCGCGGTAGTAACGCACCGTCTGCAACAAGGCTCGACAGGCGCTACTGCCGCGCTCGTCCGGGTGCAGGCTGGTGAAGGCCAGCCGAGACGCATCATCGATGGCCACATGTACGAACTCCCAGCCGGCGCCATCGCAGCCCTGCTGACGATCCCCCGTCACGCGGTGGCCTGGTCTCCAAAATCGGCCAAGCTTCTTGATATCCAGGTGTAGCAGATCGCCGGCCTTGGGATATTCGTAGCGCACCACCACCGGGGCGGGCTCCAGCTCGGCCAAACGATGAAAGCCTGCCTGTTTGAGACGACGCGCAACAGTACTGACGGCCACGCCGAGTACTTGGGCGATCTGTCGATAGGTATGTCGAGATCGGCGTAGTTGGATCAAGTGCGCGATCAGGTCGCTCGAGGTCCCATGCGGGCAGGAATGCGGACGTGATGAACGATCCATCAAACCGGACTCGCCTTCCTCACGAAAGCGCCTGAGCCACTTGTAGGCCGTACGGACACTGACTCCCGCCGCTTGTGCTGCATCCTCAGCGCGCAGCCCAGTGAGCATGCGTTGCACGAGAAGGGCTCGACCTCGAGGGGTAAGACGGGCATGTTTATGTAGGTTCATCCGGGGCTCCTGGAACGCTGTGTTGGTCGCGCTTCCAGAATTCCGGGAATGCCCCGGATGAACAACCTACTGAGAGATCACAGCTAGGCCGGAGCCCGAGAGTCGCCCAGGCCGCCTAAGGCTATATATTTGAGCTCCAGATACTCGTCGAGCCCATAGCGCGAGCCTTCGCGACCGAGCCCCGAGGCCTTGACTCCTCCGAATGGCGCTACCTCGGTCGAGATCAATCCTTCGTTCACGCCGACCATGCCGAATTCCAGGGCCTCGATTACCCGGAACGCGCGTCCGAGATCGCGGGTATAGACGTAGGAGGCGAGGCCGAACGGGGTGTCGTTGGCTAGGGCGACGGCCTCGGCTTCGTCTTTAAATCGGAACAGCGGCGCCACCGGACCGAAGGTTTCCTCGGCAAATATGAGGGCTTCCCGCGGGACATCGGCGAGTACCGTAGGCTCGAAGAAGTTGCCACCCAGCGCATGGCGCCGTCCACCGGCGAGCACGCGAGCACCGCGGGCGCAGGCATCGGCGACGTGCTCCTCCACCTTGGCCACGGCCTGAGCATCTATCAGGGGACCCTGAACGACCCCGGGTTGTGTGCCAGGACCTATCATCAAGGCCGCTGACCTTTCGGCAAGCCGGGTGGCGAAGGCCTCGAAGATACCGTCTTGGATGAACAGGCGATTGGCGGCGATGCACGCCTGTCCCGTGTTCCGGTACTTGGCCGCCAACGCGCCTTCCACGGCAGTCTCAAGGTCGGCGTCGTTGAACACGATGAAGGGTGCGTTGCCGCCCAATTCCATGCTGGTCTTCTTAATCGTCGGTGCACATTGGGCGAGCAGCCGGGCACCCACCTCGGTGGAGCCGGTAAAGGACAGTTTGCGTACCAGAGGACTGCTGGTCAGCGCCTCGCCGATAGGCTGGGCGGCGCCGGTGATGATGTTGCACAGGCCCGGGGGCAGACCAGCCCGCTCGGCGAGCACGCCGAGTGCGAGCGCCGACAGAGGCGTCTGCCGCGCCGGTTTGATCACTCCACCACAACCTGCGGCCCAGCCCGGTGCCGCCTTGCGGGCGATCATTGCCGCCGGGAAGTTCCATGGCGTGATCGCCGCGAAGACGCCGATTGGGGCCTTTTGCACCAGGATACGGCGACCGGCTGCATTGGTCGGGATCAGGTCACCGTAGGCGCGCTTGGCTTCTTCCGCGAACCATTCGATATAGCCGGCGGCATAGCGTAATTCACCGCGGGCTTCCGCGAGGGGTTTGCCTTGTTCGGCAGTAAGAATCAACGTCAGGTCTTCCAGGTGTTCAATCACCAGGTCATAGAGGCAACGTAGGATTCGCGCGCGCTCTGCGGGCAGTTCAGTACGCCAGAGACGCTGCGCCCGCTCAGCTGCGGCGATAGCGCGATGGGTCTCGAGGGCGCCCGCATCCGGCACCTCGGCCAACAACTGGCCGGTGGCTGGGTTACGGACCTCCAGGGTACGGCCGCTGTCGGCCTGGACCCAGGCACCGTCGATCAGTATCGCCTGGCGCAGCAGGCTGGGATCACGAAGCGTTGTTGCGAGATTGAGCATGAGTAAGGCTCCGGTCGGCGATGACACCGACACTGTATTGGTCGGCAAGCTGGCAGGGCCCTCGTTGAGAGGGCGCCTGATCAGAGCGGATGGCGCCCGGTGAAGAAGTCAGCATCGGGATCGGGGGTTGGGGCCAAGCCTGCGGCTTCCTGGCCACGGCGTAGCGCGGCCATCTCCCGGGCATAGATACGTCCGGTGGGATGACGCAGTGGGCCGCCGTTGTAGCCCTGCAGCCAGGACTCGTATTTCCATAGCGTCCGGTTGATCAGGCCGCCTCCTGCCTGGGGCACGCTGGCGAAGGCCTTGCGCGCCGGATCGAGACGATGGAATACCTCACTGGCTTCGTCGAAGCGCCCGGCTTGGATCAGACGATGCACCTGGGGCAATACCGGGCCGTAGTAGGCCGAGAAATTAGTGCCGCAGAAGGGAATGGGAATGAGCTGTGCGAGCGGTACATATTCATGCTCGAGCGGTGACGAGATCACCACTTCGCGATGAAAGGCCCGGTGTACCTCGATGGCCGCCATGATGTGCGGTGCTCCGCCCTCAGCCTTGATGGCCGCCACGTTGGGGCAGTCATCGATCAGCCGTCTGAGCAGCGAGAGCGGTAGGTCGCTGGGATCCAGGCGTGAGAAGCCCCAGGTGGGAATGGGAAAGAGCATCACGGCGAGGTTGGTGGCGTCGCATAGGGCTTTGGTGTAGGCGTAGACCTCTTCCAGCGAGGAGGGGTGGAAGAAGGGCGGATAGCCGAGCAGCACGAGTTCGGCACCCGCCGCCTCGGCGCGCCGAACGGCAGCAATGTTGTCTGCCAGCGAATTGAAGACGGCATGGTGAACTACAAACAGGCGCCCGGCTGACTCGTCCACGGCGATTCGCACGAACTCCTCGTATTCCTCGGGTGTGATGACCACTTCGGAGCAAGTCAGGGTACCGACGAAACCGTGGGCGATGCTGGTGCGGATGTCATGACGGATAGCGGCCTCGTTGAGGCGCTGGAAATCGGACGTAACGGTCGGGATGGTCACGTTGGCAACGCCGATCAGGCGTTCCCGGGCCCATTCACGGGCCTCCTTGCGGCTGTAGCTGGGCATGGTGGTGTCCTCTAGCGCTTGGTGTCGAAGGTGATCGGTAGGGGCGTGGTGAGCCCGGCCTGCAACGCTCGGGTCAGGATCAGTTCGGCCACCAGGATGTCCTGCAGGCCGCTGCCGACCGACTTGTACAGTGGCACCTGGGCCTTACCCACGCGCTCGGCCTGGCTGCCATCGAGCAGTGCGGCGAGGCTGATCGCCTTGGAATGGGCGTCGATCCCGACCGCCCGGGCCGCCAGCAGGTCGCCGGTCTGTTCCAGCACTTCCTCGAGCACGTCGGCGACGATCAGATCGCTGAGGGCGATAACCGACACGTCCACCTCGCGTTGCTCAGGCACCGTGGAGCCGATTGAGAACACTCGCGCGCCGGGCGCCAACCAGTCCGCTTGGAGAATCGGCGTCTCGCCACGTGAGCGGGCGGCTGCCAACACCAGGAGGGCGCCTTCCACGGCAGCCTGCGGCGTGTCGACGGGCTGCACGACGATACCCAGGTCGCGTCGGGCTTCGGCGGCGAAGGCTTCGCGTCGCTCGGGCGTGGGGCTGAAAACCCTTACCTCCTGCAAGGGGCGCACGCTGGCGAAGGCGCGCAGGTGCATGGCCGCCTCCAGGCCGCTGCCGAGCACCGCCAGGCTCGCCGGACCGGCGGGCGCTAGGCGATCCAGGGCCGCCGCCGTGGTGGCAGCAGTGCGCAGCCCGGTGACGAGGTTGCCGTCGACGAAAGCGGCGATCCGGCTCGTCTGCCGATCGAACAACACGATCACGTATTCAACACCCGGTATGGCGGCGCCCATCGCCATCCCCATCAGCTTGGCGCCGTAGTAGCGCCCTCCGGGCGGAATGGCCGGCAGTGTACGTAGCCAGGTGCGCTCAGCCTTGGCGATGGTGCGGGCGGGGACGGCGCCCGTTTCCGCTTGTCGGGCGTAGCCCTCCTGGAGTGCGGCGATAGCTTCCGGCCATTGGAAGACAGCGCGGACAGCGGCGCTCGATACGAAGACCGGCGCGGTCTGGGCGGTATTCATGCGGGGTACCGTTGCGCCAGAAATCGGCCGCCTGGTTGAAGAGAATGTGTGAGGAGGCGCGGCATGGTGAACTCCTTGCTCGTTATTGAAAGAGGCCGATCCGGGCTGTGCGGGTCGGTCGCTCTACGTTAGATGCTCAAATTGATGCGTGTCAATACAGAAATTGATTGGTTTATTCTTCAAATCGAATAGCTATCGATAGCCGCGCTTGGCAATGGATTGACTTGCGAGTGGGCCAGGCACGACCTACCATGGCCGTCTGAAAACGGCCGAAAGAACCAGCGGAATGAACGACGATGATGGGTTGCGTCTGGGCAGATACATCGAGCAGGCGGCCGAGCGAGGCGAAACGCGGCTACCCTCGGAGCCCAGGCTGAGCGAAGCCCTGAACATATCGCGGGGGCGATTGCGCACCCTGTTACAGAGACTGGAAGACCAGGGAAGGATCTGGCGACACGTAGGCAAGGGCACCTTCATCGGCAATCGCCCAGCGTTGCTGGACGACCGGGAGTGGGCGGCCGCTATCAGCATCGGCGATATCGTCGATGCGCGGATTCTGCTCGAACCCCAGCTCGCCGCTCAGGCCGCAATGCATGCGACGCCTGCGGACATCGCGGTAATGCGCAAGAGTCTCGCGGATATGGCTAGTGCCGGCGGCTATAGCGAATGGAAGCGGCAGGACGAAGCCATGCATCGGGCGATCGCTCAGGCGACCCACAATGCGCTGCTGCTGATGTTCTACGAAAGCCTGAGAGCCCAGGCCCAGTTAGGTCTAGACGCCAGGATCGAGCGGGTATTCGGCCAAGCCGGCGCGCCCCGTTCGGCGGTGGAAGTGGAACACCAGGCTGTCGTCGACGCCATCGCCGCTCACGATCCGCTGCTTGCGGAGCAGAGTATGCGCAGTCATCTGCAGTCGGTGCGGACACGCATGTTCGCACCGCGCTAGTGCGCTAGAGCACCACGGTATTACGCGACATCCTCATTAGTCGGCTGAGCTTGCGCGATGATGGCAGCGCCTCACTGGGCGGTACCGCGCCATCAAGTAAGGCGTTGAGCAACCGCTCGCGTAGTTGCTCCTGCAGGTCTCGGTCTGCATCGAGCGCATGAAAATAGCGTTCCCACTTAGTCTCGTGTCCCGATTTTGGCGCATCCCAGTGACGCGCTAGAAAGCGCCATACGCCTTGTCGTCCAAAGTAGGCGGAAGCCGCTGGATCTAAAGTAAGCTTCGAGCTGCTGCCGGGTTGCGATTGGTACTTGCTACGCGCCCGCGACGAATCTGTTCATGGAATGCTGCGGGTTAGCCGGATAGTAATTAATGGAAGTCGCGGCTTCGGGTATTCAGGCCTTGTAGCAGCCCGCTGATGTCCTCAAGGCGGCCGGCCACAACGTGCAGCACGCCATCTCGTGTCTCGATGGTGCCATCCACCCGTAGCAGCTGTGATGCAACCAACTCCCTTCGCTGCCGCTCCGCCAAAGTTCGCCAGACCACCACGTTGACCATTCCGAACTCGTCCTCCAGCGTTACGAAAGTCACTCCGCTAGCGGTACCGGGTCTTTGGCGACCAACCACCAGGCCAGCAATCCGGGCTGGCTGGCCATGACGCCGCTCCTTGAGGTCACGCGAGCTCATCAGGCGTCGGGCAATGAGCTCTGGGCGTAATAGGGTGAGGGGATGAGGACCTAACGTAGTACCTATAGATGCGTAGTCGGAATGGAGGTCTTCGCCTATGGTAGGGGCAACCAACTCCTGAATCTCCTCCTCAACCACAGCGCCCTCGGCGAAGAGGGGCAGCTGCGGCTCGATCGCTGCCATGGCCCAGCGAGCCTGGAAGCGATGCCCGGCCAGACCTTGCAACCCCCCAGCATCCGCCAGGCACTCCCGGGCCTTGGCATCAAGTCCTGCGCGTAAGCACAGGTCGGTGACGTCGCGAAACAGGCGCTGCCGGCGAGCCTGTTCAATTGCGCGGCCATGTTTCTCGGCCAGGCCGCGCACCATACGCAGACCCATACGGATGGCCGGCTGCGGGCTATCAGCGACAGTCTCGAGGCTGCAATCCCAATCGCTGCAGGTCACGTCTACAGGCAAGGTCTGCAGGCGATGACGCCGTGCGTCCTGCAGGATCTGGTCTGGGCTGTAGAAGCCCATCGGGTAAGAGTTGATCAGCGCCGCAGCGAAGGCCGCTGGCTCATGGCATTTGAGCCAGCAGCTGGCGTAGGTGAGCAGGGCGAAACTAGCGGCGTGGGATTCAGGGAAACCGTAACTGCCGAACCCCTCAATCTGCCGGAAGATGTCCGCGGCGTATTCCGCGGTATAGCCGTTGGCGAGCATGCGCGAGGTGAGCCGCTCCCGATGCGGCTCCAACCCACCATGGCGCTTCCAGGCCGCCATACTGCGGCGCAGCTGATCGGCCTCGCCGGGGGTGTAGTCGGCGGCAAGGATGGCGAGCTCCATCACCTGCTCCTGGAACAGGGGCACACCCAGCGTTCGGCCGAAGACGCGCTCCAGCGCCGGCGGGTAGCTGATTTCTTCCTGGCCGGTCCGCCGGCGCAGATACGGGTGGACCATCCCTCCCTGTATGGGGCCGGGCCGGACAATGGCCACCTCAATCACCAGGTCGTAAAAGGTCTGTGGCTTCAGCCGCGGCAGCATCGCCATCTGGGCGCGTGATTCGATCTGGAACACGCCTAGGGTGTCCGCCCGGCTGATCATGGCGTAGGTCGGCTTATCCTCCTGAGGGACGGTGGCCAGGGTCAGTTCCTCACCTCGATAGCCTTTGACCAGGTCGAAACAACGGCGTAGGGCACTGAGCATGCCCAGGGCGAGGATGTCGACCTTGAGCAGGCCCATCGCATCCAAGTCGTCCTTGTCCCACTGGATAACGGTACGTCCTTCCATGGCGGCGTTTTCGACCGGCACGAGGGTATCCAGTGTCTGATCGGCGATGACGAAACCGCCCGGGTGCTGCGACAGGTGCCGGGGAAAGCCAATCAGCTCGCCGGTGAGCACCAGGATCCGGTGGAGCAGGGGACCATCAGGATCGAAGCCCGATTCGCGCAGGCGCGCCGGCGGCGGCAGGTTGTCTGTCCAACGGCCACAGCAGTCCGCCAGCGTGGTGATCTGATCTGGGGGCAGGCCTAGGGCCTTGGCCACGTCCCGTACGGCGCCTGCAGCGTGATAGGTGGACACCACCGCGGTGAGCGCGGCGCGTTGTCGGCCGTAGCGGCGGAAGATGTACTGGATGACCTCTTCCCGGCGGTCATGCTCGAAGTCGACATCGATGTCCGGCGGCTCGTCGCGCTCGTGGCTGATGAAGCGCTCGAACAGCAGGTTGATCCGGGTTGGATCCAGCTCGGTGATGCCCAGGGCGAAACAGACTGCAGAGTTGGCGGCCGAGCCGCGCCCCTGGCAGAGGATCCCCTGCTGCCGTGCGAAGCGGACGATGTCGTGCACCGTCAGAAAGTAACTCTCGTATGCCTTGTCGGCGATCAGCTGAAGCTCTTTTTCGATCTGCGCGCGCAGCCGAACAGACAGGCCTTCGGGCCAGCGCCAGGCGCAGCCCTCTTCGGTCAGCATCCGCAGCCAGCTGGTGGCCGTGTGTCCCTCCGGCACTACCTCGCTCGGGTACTCGTAGCGCAGCTCGGCCAGGCTGAAGGTGCAGCGCTCGGCAATGCGCAGGGTCTCCTGCAGCAGCTCGGGCGGATAGCACCTGGCCAAGGCCTCACGGGTACGCAGATGACGCTCCCCGTTTGGGAAGAGCAACTGGCCAGCTTCCGCCACCGGGACGTGATGGCGGATCGCGGTGATGGTGTCCTGCAGGGCCCGGCGACCGCGGCAGTGCATGTGTACGTCGCCAGCGGCCACCAGCGGCAGCGACAGGGCCGCACCCAGCCCCTGCAGCTGCTGCAGCCGCACCTGGTCGTCCTGATCGAAGTGGAGCTCGGCGGCGATCCACAGCCGGCTGGGAAACACCTCCAGCAACCAACGCACCGCCTCCGCTTCCGCGTTCCGCTCCGGTAACCAGAGCGCGACAAGGCCAGCGACCTGGTTCAGGTCCTCGCGCAGCAGCCGGTAGCTGCCCTTGTCCGCACGCCGGCGGGCGAGGGTGATCAGCCGGCACAGTTGTTGGTAGCCCTGCAGGTCTTCTACCAGCAGCACAAGCTTGGGGCCCTGGGCGACTTGGAACTCAGCGCCTACGATCAAGCGGACGTCGTGCTTCTCTGACGCCTGCCAGGCCCGCACGATGCCTGCGAGCGTGCACTCGTCGGTGATTGCCAGCGCCTCATAGCCCATGGCCTTCGCCCGCTCGAACAACTGATCGACGCTGGAAGCACCGCGCTGGAAGCTGAAGTTCGACAGGCAGTGCAGCTCCGCGTAGCCGGGTGTCACGCGAACCACCCCTGCACCCACCAGCCTGCCCCTTCCGCCGGCGACTGGAAGGCCCAGGCCGTACGCCCATCGGCGAGTTCGAGCACGTAGTAGTCCCGACGAGCATCTTCACCGTCCCACCACCCGCTCTCGATCCGCTCAGGCCCGCTCAGGACCCGTAACTGATCGACATCCAGAGGCTCCGGCGCCGGCAGCAGCCACCCTGGCCGCCGATTCGGTCCCAATGCCTGGAGCGCCAGCGAAGGCGTATCTCGCCGCCAGGCCCGCTCCGGCCGGTGATCGCCCTGGGCGCCCACCGCATAGACCGCGTCGTCACCCAGGCGAGAGCGCAGCCGTTCGCGCAGCTGCTCCCAGCTCACCGTCTGTTGCGGACGCTCATCGAAGAGGCCGCGGTGCTGAGGGACGAAGGAGGGCAACTCGTCGGCAACCAGGCCGATAGCGAGGACTGGCTCCACCACTTGGGTGGGCTCCAAGCGCCCCCGGGCAAATTCGAACAGCAGCGCAGGATCCCGCTCAGGGGCGAGCAGCCCCACCACGACTTCAGTCGCTGGCGCCTCCCGATGCTCCAGGCGCAGGGTGAAGCGCTGCGCCCCCATATCGCGACCGGCGAGGTAGGTTGCCAGGTCCGAGGTCAGGCGACGCAGGGGGAACAGCAGGGCTTGTGTCGACTCGACTTCGAAGTTGAGCTCGATCCGCAGTCTGAAGGTGGTCGGGGGCAGGAAAAACTCCAGGGGCAGGACCTTGCTGCCCAGCATCTGATCGAGGTGGTTCAGCAGACTCAGGGGGAAGCGCCGGGCGAGCTGGGCCCGGGGCAGCGCCAGTACCTGACTGAGCTGCCGAAGCCCCATGCGGCTCAAGGCCTGGACGATCTCGGGCTCGAAGCCAAGCAGCGTTACTGGCAGCGTGCGCATGGCGCTGGCAAGACCTGCATCGTCGCGAACCGCCAGGCTGTCGCCGGCGTTGGCCAACACCCGGGCGGCGACTGGGTTGGGCGCCAGGGTGATCCGGTGGCCAAAGCCCAGCGCCGTGAGCTCCTGGCGCAGGCGCGCTTCGAATCTGGGCCACGGGCCGAAGAGCGGCAGGCTCGACTGCACTTCGAGCACCAGAGCATCGGCGAAGTGCAGGCTCACCTGGGAGCTGAACCCATATGCCCAAGCCGCCAGCAGCTCGTGCTGGCGCCGTAGCGCCCCCTCGTCGTACTCCACCGTCGCAAACTGCGGGCAGATCGCTTGAGCCGCGGTATAGGTCATCTCCGGCCGGAGCCCGAGCGCCAACGCCGCCGGGTTCGCCGCTTTGATGATCCTGCGCTGGATAGGCCCGTGGAGCAATACTAAGGGCTCGTCCGGGTCAGGACAGTTGCGCAGCACACCGTCCAACGCGAACTGCGGGAAAAAAATGCAGGCCCATTTCATGGCAGTCGTCCCTCAATGCCAGACCCGATGCGCCAGCGCAGTCGCCGGTGGATTGCCGCCGCGACACTTGAGCACTCGCAGCTGCTGAGGCGACCCCTCGAGCACCAAGCGTAGCGCCGCCGGTGAGGCGTTGACCGCCTCGCGTTGGTGGCGGAATGCGAATGCCAAGGTCTGCCCGGTCTCTGCAGCCACCTGCAGCCGGCGTAGCGCGCGATCGTCCGCACGGCTGGGCCAGCAGAGCACTGCTCCGCAGCTACCGGAGCGCAGGCACTGCTCTGCCGCCCACAGCACGTCCTTGCCCTGGACCTGGATGACGCTCAGCCGGCCAAGCTCGACGCCGGCCTGCAGCCACGCATGCGGGTAGAGCAGGTAGGGAGGGGCGATCAGCACCACGCGTTCGCCGGCGGCAGTGAGGCGTGCCAGTGTTGGCCACACGAGGGTCAGCTCACCCAGGCCCGGTCGGGCGCTCAGGATTTCGGTGAGCGCTGCATCAGGCCAACCACCAAGAGGCAGTTGGGCGTCGAGCGCGGCGTGCCCGGTTGGCTGGGTGCTGGCATCGTCGACATGAGGACTTTGCCCACGCCACACACGTCGATTGTCGAGCAAGGAGTTGAGCGCGACGACATTGGTGGCCGTGTTATCCATGCTGCACCCCCGTCAGCGCCGACGGCGTGCTGTCTCGTTCGGTAAGCAGGATCTGCAGCTGCGCGCGCACCTTGAAGAGGTCTGCGTGCAGGACGGAGTTCATCGACTCCAGCCGCAGGATATGACGCTGAGCGCGTGAGAGGGGATCGTCGCGGTCGTCCGGGATGAGTCGGTCACCGCGAGGCACGTGGCGTTGGTTCTCCTCTTGGACGAATTGGACGTAGCGCAAGCGGTGCCGCTGTACTTCTGCCGTTAGGATATCCCGCTCAGCGACCAGAACACGATTGGCGCGCTGGGCGTGCCCCAGACACTGACGCGCCTGGTCGAGCTCTTCAGTCAGCAGATCAACGAGGTTGCGGCAGTACATCAGCTCCGTAGGGCGGAACAGGGACTGCTGCTGTTCAAAGCTGTCCTGCTCATCACCAAGCATGTCCATAACGGCCCACCTGCTCAATCCCTGAAGCCATGACCTTCTGGTACTCGACAGAACGACCCGGACAACCGTGGCAGGGACGAGGAATGCGGCGCGAAGTGAACATTGGATAGACCTCCTTTCAGGATACTGTATGGATAAACAGTAATCAGCGAAAGGGTTCCCAGCAAGCTTGATGCCGACGAACGGTAGAAGAGTAGGTGAGGTCCGCGAGCGGGAGACCTACCATATAGCTAATAACTGATAACTGATAACTGAATCAATAATTTATTAGAAGATATCGAGGGCTTTAATTTAATATTGAAACGGTCAGCCGGAATTAAATTTAGCCATATTTTTAAAGCGACAATCGCTTTCTTACATCTTTTTTTCGCAGAGCGTGGTGATGCCCTGCTGGTCAGGACAGATCCAAGCCGTATTTTTTTACGGAAGCGCGTAAAGGTGGTAAGCTCGCGGCATAACCAAGAGGGAGCTATTCAATGCTCAGAAAATTTTCTGTCAAAAATTTCCGAAATTTTTCAGATTGGCTGCATTTTGACTTGCTGAGCCAGCAATATGAGTTCAATGAGCTTGCCGTCAATGATGGTGTTGTAAGACACGCAATGATTTATGGTCCCAATGGCGGTGGAAAAACAAATTTGGGTCTTGCAATGGTTGATCCGGTTTTGCACTTGGTGGATTCTCCAAGTTATTTCCCTTCCTTAACTAGTAACTATATCAGCGGAGGGTCTGACGTATCTATTGCTGAGTTTGTATTTGAGTTTCGTATCGACGGGTCTAAAGTTTTATACGAGTATGGAAAAAAAGAATGGAACAACTTGGTTTATGAGCGGCTCTCCATAAGCGATAAGGTTGTTTTGCAGATAGATCGTCGTCAATCGACTTTAGGAGAAATAAATTTGCAAGGAACGGAGCACCTAAAGAAAGATGTGGGTGATTCGGGTATATCTTTGCTTAAATACATAAAAAGTAATTCTCTTTTAGATGACTCTAGAGAAAACAATCTTTTTTCGAGGCTTTTAGCATTTATTGAGAGTATGGTTTTCTTTAGATCTTTAAATGCTACCAACAAGGGGGAGTACGTAGGTAAAGATATCGGAGTCAAGCGTCTTTCACAAAGTATAATCGATAGCGGGTCTGTGAAGGACTTTGAGCGGTTCCTTAATGATGCAGGGATAGAATGTAAGCTGGTTGTTGAAACTAATCCTAGTGCAAGCTCTAGTGATAATCAAACGATTTGCTTTGATTTTGGCCGGCTTAAGCTGGAGTTTGGCGCAACAGCCTCTACAGGAACATTGTCCCTGGGGATATTTTACTTTTGGTGGTTGCGGTTAAAAAAAGGTGAGGTCAAGTTTGCCTATATCGACGAGTTCGATGCTTTCTATCATCATGCGCTAGCTGCGACTATTGTAGAAAAAATCACTGAGGCAGATGCTCAGACAATCTTGTCAACGCACAATACCGGCGTCATGAGTAACGATCTCTTGCGTCCTGATTGCTATTTTGTGCTTGATAAGGAAATACTGCCACTTACTCAGCTAACAGAGAAAGAGCTTCGAAAGGCTCATAATCTTGAGAAAATTTATAAAGGACTGTCCAGCTGATGGAGCGAACTCTGTTTATATTTGAAGGTGAAAGATTAGAAAGGCGTTACTTTGCAAGCTTAGAAAGAGCGTTTTTTCCAGATCAAAACAATAGGTTGCTTGCAACTTTTCAAAATGATATTTACGAGCTTTATAAAAATGTTTCTGCGGATGATGATCTGGACGTTGTTGAGCTTGTTAAGGAACTAAATCCTTCTGCTAATCAAGATAACCAGCTGATGCAGTTGAGGCGAGACCAGATCGGGCAAATTTATCTTTTTTTTGATTTTGAGCCAGCTGACGAGCAGTTTGGTGGGCGTAAGTTGCTTGATATGTTGAATCGCTTTAATAATGAAACAGAGCATGGAAAGCTATTTATAAGCTATCCAATGGTGGAGGCTATTAGAGATATCGATGATGCGCAAGAGTTTCTTGAGAGATGTGTAGCTATCGAACATTCTAATGGTGGCATATACAAAAAGATGTCTGCAGCACGAGGCTCGCTGGCTTTTCAAGATGCAAGAAAAATTACCGATTCAGAGTGGCGATTCCTTGTAGAAGCAAATCTTCGAAAAGCCAATTTAATAATTGAAAGCGAAAATCCTCTCGGGCCGGTAAATGATCAGGCGTCTATTGCGAGAAAGCAATTAAATGAGCAGGATGAAAATTTACCTAGAGATCCGTTGTTGGTTCTCAGTGCATTCCCAATATTCTTGGTTGACTATTTTGGTATGGACATTTTGTCTGGTCCACGCGTATGATTCAATATGACTTTAGATTGGTAGATTAAGAAAGCGAGCTTTGGAGATTTGCCATTCTTCTTTTCTGGCGTTGCTTAATTATTTAACGCGCTGATTTTATCTGTAAGAAAAAGCCTTCAGCGATGGATGGGCTGAAGATTAGCCACTTACTAGTTGCTTAGCCAACGCAATCTCGACCGAATCACCATCCTGGTTCAACGCATCGAGCCCTGACTCTGTAACGTCTCCCAAAGTGCTCCGCGCCACCGCGATCTTCTTGGTCATCAGCTGCAGGCAGGTGATCTGCGAGCTACCGGCATACCCTAAGAACAGCACTCGTACCGCTTGCTTCTGCCCGATCCGCCATGACCGGCGTCCCGCCTACTACAAGGTGTAGACGTTGTAGCCTGTCTGCAGGAAGACGATGGTCGGAAAGTCCAGCAGATCCAGTCCGGTCTTCACCAGCTCCGGGTTGGTGATCAGCACGTCGACGCCGCGGTCAACCTGGTCGAGGATCCAATCCTCGCGCCGGGCCGTCTCCACCGAAGCACGCAGTACCGCCACCTTCAGACCGGCCTGCTCGAGCAAGCGCTTGAGCCGACTTGTTGTGTCCCGGGGGCCGTTGTAGACGGGGTAGGCCACCACCTGCGGCCCAGCGACTTCTCCTGACGGCACAGCTCGATCAGCGCCTCGCCTTAGGGCTAGCCTAGTCTTCGTCGAAGATTGCTTCGATCCTGGCCAAGGTACCTCGGGGCCGAGGGTAATCCACCACCACCTCCGGTTGGAAACAGCAGAACCGCCAGGCTAGCAGTACATTGAGCATCACCCCAACGTGGGGTGGTGTCTCGCTGCACTAGGGCTAGTGAGAGCTTCGCGGTCAATTTGCTGGGCGGACGCCGATAGACCGGTGTGAGATAAAGTCTATTTTTTGAAGAAAAAATAAAGCGTCTTTGTGATCTTCTAAGGAGGGGCTGCGACAAGGCAGCCCCTCCTAGATAGCTTTTGTTTTTACCGATTTATTGTGATTTTTCTTTGCTGTCTCTAGGTGATTTTAATTTGCTTGGCCCTAACTATGCTGAGAACGACAAGCTTGTGCTGATTGAATGGCCTCCTTTAGGAATGATTCAGGAGGCGCGGCTAAACGATTGATCCCTCGCATTTCTGATGGACTGTACTTCGTTTCGAGCTTTTCGAATGTGCAAGTACATACGGCCTTGCTCGAGCCCCCATTCAGGCAGCCAGCGATAAACTCACCGCGGATCTTGGAGTTGTCATCCGAGCAGGCAGTGATCAGCAGCAGAGAAGCCAGTAGTGCCAGGTACTTTTTCATATCCAAGCCCTCTTAGCGCAGCACCAGTGCGCAGCCCACCATTACGCCGCCCACCAGGCCAATCAGTTGCGGCCCTACTCGCCAGAAGATCTTGATCCACAGCAGGCTGAGCAGCCCGCCGGTGGTAAAGACGACATCGGGATGTGCGAACTTGCGGATGGCATCGCCGACTACTGCGCCGATCCAGCCCAATACCGTGCCCGCCACGACCGCGAAGCATTTGGCCAGTAAGCCCGCTCCCAAAACCATGGCGGAGGTATTGAACGTCACGGATAGTATTCCGAGCGCTAGCGCCGCGATCCCCCAGCCGATCAGTCCTGGATTGAAGGATGGGAAGCTTTCTTCAGGGGGGGAATGCTGAGGTTGATTGGGACCATTCATGAAGTATTCCTTTAAGGCTAATGATTCGGGATGAACGCCGCGCGGTTACCAGGTGACGCGGCATTGATTGGTTTTGCTGTCGAACGGCTTCAACACCAGCTTCAGATTCTTGGTCGGCAGCTTTACGGTCTTGCCTCCCGCACTGATCTGCAGGTTGTTGGCGTTACGCAGTGCTTTCCAAAAGGCCGGGAAGTTCTGGCTACAGACGTTGCAGTCGGTGAAGAACGGATTGCTGTAGCGTTCGCCATCGACGATCACATCGAAGCCCGGATCCTTCTCAGAGGCGTAGGCCTTGCCGGCGATGGTGGCGTAGGCCGTCACCGCGGTTTCACCGTCATCCGGGCAGGAGATGTTCAGCTCGTTACCATTGCCATCATCGACCAGGTGCTCGGCAACGCCTTGGGCGTAACCGGCTGACCATTCATAGGTGCCTGCAAAGGCAGGACTGCAGGCCAGTCCGCATAGCAGGGGAAGCCAGAGGGTTTTTGTGCTCATCAGGAACATCCTTTTAAGGAGGGAAAGGGGAAAGCAGAAGAGCGATTAGAAGTTGTTAGGCAACCTATTGGGTTGGATTTCAACTTGTGACGCACTTCATGTCAACGAGTGGATACCCAACCATCCGGGTGGACGGTTGGAGCCTTGGCATGAGCGGTATCGATCAGAAGAATTTGGCGGAGTCGGTTGGGCGGGCGATCGCGCGTCACCGGCTGCGAGTGGGCCTGACGCAGGAGGAAGTCGCCGAGCGCCTGGGGATTGGCAACGAGGCCGTCTCCCGGATAGAGCGGGGTGTGGTCATTCCCAACATCGCCCGGCTCTACGACTTCGCGTCCATCTTTCATTGTGAGGCGGCAGAGCTACTAAGCGAGGCGAGCCCGCGCAGCGATGATCAGGCGCGCCAGATCAGCCGCCTACTGGACGCCCTGACCGAGGCGGACCGGCAACTGGTGCTAGGTCTGGTGCAGGGGTTGGGTGAGCGCCTGCGCCAGGGATGACGGTTGGTCACCTACGATCAGGTCGCCGTCTCCTGGCTGGTAGACGTCGATGGCTCGTCATACTTGGCGCCACAGCGTAGACACAGGCACTGATACTCCATGAATTGATGGCGATGAACGTCCTTGATGAAGGCATGGGTATCGGGCCAGCTTGTGTGAACGGCGGACATGCCCTGAAGCATGCGATTAAAGGCCTGCTCCAGCGGACTGCGCTGGCCCAGTTGAGTGGGAGCAACAGGCTCAGTCTGTGGCTGAATACCCCTTAGAAAGGCGTCCAAGCTGCCGATGAGGCTGGCTATCACCTGTGCGGCCTCCTTGGACAGCACGACCGATGAGTTACAGATCAAGCAAGGTGTGGGCATGGCTAAAGCTCCTGTCAGAAGAGAGGGGCAGAACGGCTATCAAGAATGAGAAAAGGCAGGCCAAGGGGCCTGCCCTTATGCCGTCGTGGATGGCGTAGTGAACGCGGTACCGGAACGGCGAAGCAGCCCGCCGAAGAGCGCCAAGGCCAGAGCGATGGCTAAGGCCAATGGCCAGAAGCGCAGCATCAGCACCAAGAGGCCGACAGCGAGCAGGCTGCTGGCCAGTAGCCCGACGAACACGAATAGCGAGGCGAGAAAACGCAGAAGCGGCATGGTGAAGTCTCCTTTCAGGTGGCGATTGGCCAAGCAACCAGGACGCGAGCGCTTGCCTTGGCGGTCGAGCCAATAGTCGTCATGAGGGAAGGGGAAGAGACGTGCTGGTAAAGCGCGGGGAGCGCCAGGTGTCAGCGGGGTAGGCTGTGAGGCGGGCGGAGCAGATCGAAGGCTAGAACAGGCCCAGTTCCGCCATCGAAACACAGCCCTCGTGTCCCACGATAATGTGGTCCAGGGTTCGGGTACCCACCAGGTTCAGCAGCTCCTTGAGCGTCTGGGTGAGACGACGATCCGCCTGGCTTGGCTCCGGATCTCCCGAAGGATGGTTATGCACCAGGATCACCGCCGCCGCGTTGTGGCGCAGCACGGTTTTCACCACCTCGCGCGGATAGACACTCGCCGCATTCAGGGTGCCTTGGAACAGTTCTTCGTAGCAGATCACTCGGTGCTTACTGTCGAGCAGCAGAAGAGCGAAGACCTCCCGCTCCTGTTGGATGAGCAGCGTCTGCAGATGGGCAATGACCTGCTGGGGCTCGGTCAAACTGCTGCCCTTGCTCAATCGCTGGGCCACGAGTTGCCTCGCGATACCGAGAATGTCGGCTTCGGTTACTGGAGAGTCGATGAGATAGCTGCCAGCGGTTTCGCCAGCCTTCAGTTTGCTCGAAATCATGAGAGGTCTCGCAACAAAGGGGAGGTTTCAAAAAGGGGAGCTGAGGCAGAGAGGGCACGGCTGCCGACTTCAACTGATGAAGAACTGCCGCTCTCCTGGCAGATGTTTGGCGTAGCGCTCCAGCAGCTCTGGCTGGTCCCGCAGCAGGCGCTCGACATCGAGCACCGTGCGGTCCTGGCCCCGTTGCCATCGAATGGATCCATGCGGGAAATCCCCATAGGTGGCGTCGCCCAAGGCCTGCTGGAGACGCTGCTGGAGTTCTGCTGCTCGCGCTTGCTTAGCCTGGAGTGCTTGGCGCAACACCTTCAGCTCCAGATAGATGGCGAGCAGACCGGCCTGCTGGCGAAAGTCACGCCGCGCGCCTGAGTCCTGTGGATACAGGCGCGCGAGTCCCTTACCTGCAGAGGCGGAGCCATCGTCTGGCGGCGGACGATCCGTGTCCAGGTAGTGCCAGAACTGACGCTCTCCTTCGATCAGCTGCGCGATGCTGGCTTCATCGCGTTCGATACGGTGGATCTGCCACTGCTGGCCACCCAGCAGTACGGCAACGTCGGCCGTGTGTTTGCCTGTCACTGCCAGTAGGTGCATGACCTGCAGACGCATTGCTACCGGGACACCTTCCTGCCAGCTTTGGACTTCGCTGGCGCCCACAGCCCTGCACACGAGCAACTGGACGTCTTCGTCATCCAGCACTTCGCGTTCAACGCGGGTAACCATCCAGGGCAGATCGGGCGAGACATGGGACACCTCCCGGCTGAAGCGCCGAACCTTGCGGCCGGTGCTCCTGCTGTAGCGCCAGGCAATGATGGGCTCGAGCACGCTTTGCCAGAATGCGGGCGTGCTGTCGTTCCGAGGATCGTTATCCAGAGAGGCCGTTTGCCGTCCGGTTTTTTCGAGCCAGAGCTCCAGTGGTGATTTGTCCGGATCCAACCCCAGAGCTGCTGCAGCGTCTTGGCTGAAGAGCCTCACAGGTCGAGCTTCAGGAGCTGCGAGGCGAGAGTCCGTAGCGGTGGTGACGAGATGGAGGAGTGAACGAGGGCGTTGCAGCGTGGTGATCAGGGATGAACGACTCATGAGCAATCTCCTGTGCGGCATAGAAGGCTCAGCCGGCACGAAGCCGCCTGAGCTAGGTGTTAGGAAGTAGGGAACAGTGCTGCGAATATGGAATGGCGTTGGCGCGGCCGGAGGGATGCCGTGGCCAGTAGCGAGGGGAGGAATGCCGTCAGGCAACCAGGTCGAGTGCGGCCGACAGTGCCCGTTGCTTGAGCTGGCCACCTTGGCCAAACCAGGCCGAGTCGAGCCGATACTCAGAGCTCCGCGCCCGCCGTTCATGATCCACGAACTCGGTGACCGCGTTGAGCAGGCCCCAGGCGGTTCCCTGGGCGGATTCAAGGACCGCGCCGCGACCTCGTCCCTCGTACAGGGCTTGCACCGTTCTCAGGGCCCGCTCATTGGGAAGCCCTCCCTGGGTATGACTGCTCCCGGCTGAATCACAGAGCACCCGCATGAAAAAGCCCGTCGACTCGGCATCGCCGACCTTGCGATCAGCGAGCAGCCGCAGGCGATACATGAACTCATCCCAACCAGCGACGGCGATACCGAGCTGCTTCTTAACGGCTATATGGTCGAATCGCGTGCTGTGGGGAACCTTGATCGCCTGAGTGGCGCCGTTCACCGCGATGCTGAGTGTGTTGTTGCATACCACCCTGACCGTGGTGGGCGTTGCAGTCGTCGCCAGGGTGCCATCGCAGGAGGTGGCCAAGAGCAGGTAGCCATTGACCTGATCGTTGCCTTTCAGGGTCATGCTTTGTCCCGTACGCGCCAGGGCCCAGAACTTGCGACCCTCTTTGAGCACGCCCGCAGTTTCCAACTGGTAGCCGGAGACTTCGGTCAGGTCGCGGTAGAACTCAAGAACCTCGCGCGGCTGGACCGTCTGATAGCGCTGGGAGACGACAGAGAGCGGCGCTTTGGTGTCAGAGCGGAACAGCACCTTCTGCTCGGGGAACGAGTGGATCGTACCCAGGTGACCGACCGCGTCCGATTTGAAGTGCACAGGACTTTCGAGGATCTGCCAGTCCATCCCGGCTTCGCGTTGCCAGACCTCGATGGGCTGTTTCTGGGTGAGTTGATTGCCTAGGCCATGCCACGGAGTGGTGCCAGCGTAGGCCATGGTGTCGACTAAATGTGCCATGTGGGCGATTCCTTTGGATGCGTACCGGCATAAAGCGCTGCGCGAGGCGCAGCACCGACTGGACGTGTGAGATGAAAGGGTGAGATGCCGATCAGGTCGGCAGGTTGAAGCGGTGACCGCAGAGCGGGCAGAGGTTGTTGGCCAGGACGTGGCGGTCGAGCGACTCACCGAGCTGAGCGCCAAGGGCACAGCCGCCCACGCCGGCAACCAGGCCGCCTAGGATGGCGCCCGACACGGAGCCAAGGGTGATACCGACTGGCCCAGCAATGGCGCCGAGAGCTGCACCTGTCTGGCTACCAGCCAGGGCAGCGCTGACGCCGCGTGCTACGCCACCGATGGTGCCGATGGCGGCGCCGGCTTTCATGGCGGGATGGAGGGATGCAACTTTTGGGGAGTGACAGCGGGGGCACTGTAATGACATTAGGAGAATGATCCTCAGTGTGGGAGTGTCATTCCTGTGATGTAGAGCTGAAACTTTTTTGATTCAACGGAGCATAGGTACTATGCTGCGTGTGGGGATAGGGTCCGCGTAAAGCGCACGTTGGTTTAATACGGGATTTTATCGTAAGTTTAGATGGCATCTTTGGGAGGTCGCGCTCTCCCTTTCTTATTTTTGAATAGCTCATGATACATTGTGGGTGGGCGAGATACGATAAGAAGTTGGCAGTTTTAGGATTCAATACTGCTGTTTTCGCTAGGAGGCGATATGTACGAATTTTTTAAGGCTGCACTTAAGTATGCGGGTGCAGGAGCTGTTTCAGCAGCACTCATTATTGTTGTATATCCCGCTTTGTTGGCCTCTCCTTCGTTCAAGGATTTGTCTCAGATTCAGTTGTTCGCGCTATTGGCGTTTATCGCTATCTCTACATTCTTCATTGCTTTCGGTCTTTTGGCTATATTCTTTAAGAGTAAAGGGCGGACACAGGCATCATCCACTATCAGTATCAAAGGGTCGAAAGTTGGGGGTGATGTAGTTGGTGGTGATAAAACTACCAATGGAAAAAGTGATGACTGAAATTAGGGTAGTTAAGTCGGAAGTGGGCGGAGATGTGATTGGCGGTAGTAAATACGAAGTGCATATATCTTCGGTATCTACAAGTCCGGACGTATTGCGGAATGCCATCGAGCGGATAGTCTCCATGTCAGTTCACGACGAAGAACTGGAGGATTTCTTAGAGAGATATAGCTACTATACGATCCAAAGATCAGGTCGAGACGTTATTGGTCTTGAAGAGAAGTTGCGACTTGGCGGGCGTGAGGATCTTCTCGAAGAAGCTTTCGAAAAGAAAGATCGATTTGCAAAGAAAATTATGAGGACGCAACTGGCTCGAAGAAGGCAGTATGTATATTTCTACGCCTTGCAAAAAGTTCAGTCTGCGTTTGATTATCAAATTAAGCCGCTCTTAAAGATTGGATTAGATAGCGTCTCTGTAGATGCGGCAATATATAAAGAAGTGGTGTGTACGATTCATTCGGAGGTTGTTCAGGTGGACCCCTCAATCGATCAGCACTTGATATCTGGTATGTTGTTTTTTTTAACAGGGCAATGTGTTTTAAAGTGGCAGGTGTGAAGCATGTTGATCTACCATCCCGCCTTTGATGCTAGTCACTGTATCTATAGGCTGACAGCACTTCTAGTTCGCCTCAACTCTGCAGTTACTTGGGAGCAGTTGCGAGTTCTGGATTTCTACTATCTATTCCCAAGTCAGCTGAAAAGCATATCTCCCTGGCCTTCAGAGATCAAGGAGTATAAGGCGATAGTAAAAAAAATACCAAGTCAATACGAAGATATAAGTAACCCTTCTCGTATACTTTTTGATCTTATAGAGTTTCAGCGTGCAGCTATAGTCGAGCTTTTGGCAAAGGGCGTTGTCAGTAAAGATCGCTTTGACCTGGGAGATATTGTTGCAAATGTTTCTGCCGTACCATCTGGTTTTCTTGAGGCTTTATCCGAAGATGTTTTTTTGTCTAGCGATGTGTTCAAGGTGATTGTCGAAGCGCTGCCGAAGGTGGAGTTCAACGGTCCTCATGGATTGAAGAAGCGTTCTGGGCTGCTGGAGTATGTATATGACGTCGGCTAAATCCTCCTTATTTATCCGTCGCCTGGTTGTTGTAAAGGATGGGCGAGCAGTTTACGCGCAAAAATTCGATCTTGGTGTAAATATTATTCGTGGCGCAAACAGCGTCGGAAAATCCACTGTAATGGATCTTATCTTTTATGGTCTGGGCGGGGATTTAAAGGCTGAGCGTTGGACAAAAGAATCTGCGTCATGTGATCGAGTTATCTTAGAGCTTGTTGTTAATGGTAGGCCGATTACGATCAGTAGAATGGTTGAGGTTGGGGCGAAGCCGCCAATAAGTATGTTTTCAGGCTCCTATGAGGATTCGGTACGAAATGCTAGTGCCTGGGTTCAATACGGTCCAGTTAGAACGGAAAATAAATTTAGCTTCTCTCAGCAACTCTTTCAACTTCTAAATTGGCCAGCGCATCAAAGCGAAGACGGCCAAAATCTTACCATGCATCAGGTCCTTCGCATGATCTATGTGGATCAGGAGACCCCCGTAAGTAAGATATTGAGGGCTGAGAGTTCGTTTGATAGCCCTAGTACAAAAAAAGCGATCGGAGATTTTCTGCTTGGTATTGATGATCTGGATACATATAGACTCCGTCAGCAGCTATCGAAAGCCGAATCAGAGTATGCCAAGATAAATGGGCAGCTAGAAGCAGTTTATAGGTTCATTTCTCCTACAGAAGGCGTTTTAAGAGTTGAGCATCTAGAGCAGGAGGTCTTAGAAGCATCAACGAGGATGGAGCTTCTTATGGCTCGCCGAGAAGAAATCACTCTTATGCCGGACCCATCTTCGTCAGCTGAGATCAGGGCGGAGGTTGGACGGCTTGCTGATCAAATATCCTTGGCGTCCAAAGAGTTGTCTATACGCACGGCTAGGCGTTCGCAATTAGTAAACGAAATTGTTGAATCCGAGCTCTTCATAGAAGCGATAAAGCTGAGAATTAAGGCGCTGCAGGAATCGCAAGCAGCCTCTAGATACTTTGGGGACGTGACGTTCAAGTACTGCCCTTCTTGTTTGGGTGAGCTAGACGCTTCTGTTAAAGATGTATGTCATGTCTGCAAGGCGGATAAAAATGATAGTCAAAAAGCTAACTCTTATCTGGCTGCGCTTAATGAACTGAATTTTCAGCTCAAAGAAAGTGATAGGGTGTTGCAAGAGTACAAGACTCGATTGCTGGAGGCGGATAGCTATGTTGCGGTTGAGAGTAAGAGGCTTGATTCTCTTCGCTTACAACACAAATCTATGCTAACTATACCTTCTGATAGGATACATCAGTTGAGTTTGATTTCCATGGAGATTGGAAGTCTGGATGAGAAAATCTCAACCTTAAAGAGTAAGGCTAAACTGGTTGCAAATGTAAGTGGCCTTGTCGGGAAAAAAGAAGAGTTAGGCGCGAACGCCGAAAAACTTCGCGAGGCCATTAAACAAAATATGATACTGAACGAGGCCAGAGAGAGCGCAATCGCGAGCGACCTCTCTGAAAGAACTTTGAGTCTATTGCGGCAGGATGGCGGGTTTGAAACTGCATTTATAGATCCTGAAATATTTCAATATGACTTCTACAGGGATTTGATGAGAGTGGACGGTAGGACAAAGTTTTCTGCTAGTTCCGAGACTGTAATAAAAAACAGCTTCCATCTCGCTGTGCTTCAGCAGTCACTAGTAGACGAGGGTATGCGCTATCCTAAATTGCTTTTGATGGATAACATTGAAGATAAGGGGATGGGGCCTGAGCGCAGCCAGAATTATCAACGGCTTATTTTGCGCTCGCTCGAGGGGGTGGTTGAGGAGTATCAAGTTATCATGACTACTTCTATGATTGACCCTGAGATTAACAAGGCCCCTTATTGCGTAGGCCCGTTTTACAAGAAGGGGATGCATACTTTGGATTTGTAGTTTTGCTTTTCATCGTTTGTAAGATTGGTTTGCTATATCCTTTCCTTGGCGATGCGTAAGAGCATGCTTGCTAATGTTCTCTCGAGGAATAACGGATTTTTTACTTGGTGATGCTTTTATGATTGATTTTTTGCTTGGAGTGGCTTTTTTTATGCAAATTTTTTTGGTTTCTATTTCATTGTTGAGGTGCGCAGAATTCAGCCCAGTCCGCCATTAGTGTTCTGCGCTTCTCTAAAAGATTGGAGCGCGAGTAGGCTGCTTCAGTTTGGTTGCGCTCATCATGTGCAAGCGCAAGCTCGCAAACCTCTCTTGGGTAGTTCGTGCACTCGTTTGCCCAATCCCGAAAAGTGGATCGGAATCCATGCCTTGTGATGTCAGCATGTCCAAGTTTATGGAGCAGGGTGCGTATGGCGTTGCTATGCATAACGCCGCTTTTTCCTCGCCCAGGAAAAAGATATATCGAATGATTATTATTTATTTTCTCTAGCATCTTGATTACCCCGGGTGGCAGAGGAATCACGAAGGGCTTTCGCATCTTCATACGTTCAGCAGGCAGTGACCAAGTCCCTGCCTTGAGGTCGAATTCAGACCATTGAGCATGTTGGATCATGTGGTGGCGCGCGCCAGTTAGGATCAGCAGCCTAGCGGCAACGGCATCACGCGTCTCGATTTCGGTCAGGGAAGCTATCAGCTTCGGTGCGTCTTGCCATTGCAATGCTGGAAAGTGCTGGCGCTGCCTGGCCTTCTTTTTTTCTGCTTTGCTCAGCAAGTTGTCTAGATGGCCGCGCCAGCGGGCAGGATTTTCCCCCTCGCGTAGACGCCGGGCTTTGGCTGCATCCAGTATCTGTTCGATCTGGCCGCGGACTTCATCGGCGGTGCGAGTCTTGGCCGCCCAGATGGGACGCAAGACAGCCAGCACTTGGTCAGTACCTATGGCGTCCGCAGGCAATTTACCCATGGTTGGGAAGACGTAGAGCTCCAGCTTACGTAGCCAGCCTTTCCGCCATTTTTCCGACCAGCTGCCCCCGTGTGCTTGTTGGTAGTCGCGAGCCAGATCCTCGAACGTAATGCGACGTGCTGCGGCTTGGCGTTCTGCCTCGCGCTTGGCTTCCTTTGCCGCATCGCGGGATGCGAGTGGGTCGCTCCCTAAGGCAAGGAGCTTGCGCTGGTCAGCGGCCAGCTGGCGGGCTTGGCTGAGGGTAACAGCAGGAAAGGGGCCTAACCCCATTTCGCGGCTTCGGCCGTCGAGCTTGTAGCGGAAGATCCAGCTTGTGCCGCCGCTCTTTGAGACCTGGAAGTAGAGGCCGTCGCCATCGTTGGTCTTGCCTGGCGTTGCAGCTTTGACGATTGACTCCACGGTCTTACTGGTCAGCTTACCCATTGTTCCTCCTCTAACCCACACCTCTGGACCCACATTCTGACCCACACCTTGGGTGTGGATTTCGTAGGTACTCGGTGAATGTCCTTGGACGAATGCTAAGCTGTAAGCCGCGTGGTTGCTAGCCTGCTTGGATATCAATGGATTTCTTCGGACAACAAAAAAGCCGGCTTGTGGCCGGCTTTCGAGGGCGGGTTGAGCTGATTTTTGGTGAGCCCGGCCCGCCCGGGTTGCCCTTGCCGGGCAGAGAGGAGGGGCGCGACAGCAATCGCGCGTGGCGTCTGGCGGTGAGCCAGGACGCCTGTCGATCAGAAGTCCAGGGTGGCGGACACCTTGAGGGTGCGCGGATCGCCCTGGGTCAGGTAGCCGCCAAAGGCGGATTCCCAATAGGCCTTGTTGGCCACGTTCTCGACGTTGGCGCGCAGGGTAACGTCTTTTTGCTCGACTTTGAAGCGATAACGCGCCCCAAGGTCGACACGGGTCCAGGCCGGGATGCTCAGGTTGTTGGCCGCATCGGCGTACTGGCCGCCGGTGCGCAGCAGGCGGCCGTTGAGCGATACGCCGGCGAGGCCGGGCACGTCCCAGTCGGCGCCGAGGTTGTACTGGAAGCGCGGTACGCCGATGGCGCGGTTGCCGTCGTTACTGCCGTCCTGGGTGCCCTTGAGCTCGGTATCCATCCAGGTGGCGCCCGCCAGCAGGCGCAGGCCCACCAAGGGTTCGCCGAAGACGTTCAGCTCGAGGCCGCGGTTTTCCTGTTCGCCGTTGCGGACGAAGATTCCCCGGCCATCGATATAGCCGTCGGCAGGCTGCTCGATGCGGTAGAGGCCAAAGGTGGCGCCGAAGGTACCCTGGTCGTACTTGATGCCGGCCTCGGTCTGCTTGGAGCGGGCCGGCGAGAAGACCTGGCCGATGTTCAAGGCACCGTTGCCGGCGGTCGGCCCGGGCGCCAGGCCCTCGATGCGGTTGGCATAGAGGGAGACCTGCTCGGTCAGCTTGTAGACGACACCATAGATCGGGGTGGTGATGGATTGGTCGTATTTGGAGGTACGGGGGCCGTCGCCATAGGCATAGCCTTCGACCAGAAAGGATTGGCGACGAACGCCCAGCGTGGTCAGCAGGCGATCATCGAAGAAGCCCAGGGTATCGGAAAGGGCCAGGCTCTGGTTGGTCGTCTTGCCGGTGGTACCCGGGTCATGCAGATCCCCACCCGTGAACCAGCCGAAGCGCGGATAGGCGACCTTTACGGGGTGATCAAGATTGCTATTACTTGTGCCCGCAGGGAAGGCGAAATCGTAGGCATTCTTCTGTTCGGTCCAGATGCTGGACGCCCCAAGAGCGATCTGGTGACTGACGGGGCCGGTTTGCAGGGTGCCATTCAGACCAGTCATGACGGTGCGGGAATCATCGTCGTGAGGGATCTTCGACCCTCCTACCGTGAGATTTCCCGCCTCGTCGTTCAAGGTAGCGCTGCCGTAGGTCCCGTTCTCGCGGGTGTGCTTGCCACCCAGGGCGAGGTAGGCGGTCCAGCTGTCGCTCAGGTCGTACTCGCCCCGCACCATGCCGAAGGTGTCTTCCAGCTGGGTATGGGTCCAGGGTGCGTTGTAGTTGGTATCAGATGAAGGAGCGTGGGGCACGCGGGTCAGGCCGCTGCCGAGCAACAGGCTGTCGCGGCCGTTGTTGACCACCTGCTTCTGGTAGCCGAAGTCGGTGGAAAGGCGGAAATTGTCACCGCGGTAGTCCAGGCCGGCAACGAACAGCTTGGATCTCTGGCTCTCGTCGTCGATGGCGGTGTCACCTTCGCGCTGCATCAGGTTGAGTCGGGCGCCGAAGCGATTGTCCTCACCGAAGCGCTGGCCGAGGTCGAGGTGCTGGCCGAGGCGGCCATCGGAGGTGTAGTCGACGGTGTAGCTGCGGGTCGGCACGTCCTGGGCGCGCTTGGGCTGCAGGTTGACCGCGCCGCCGATACCGGAGCCGGTGGGGGTCACGCCGTTGATGAAGGCATTGGGTCCCTTGAATACCTCGACGCGCTCCAGGGCCTCGGTGGCGATGATCTGCCGCGGCATGACGCCGTAGAGGTTGTTGAAGGAGATGTCGTCGCCGGTCAACTTGTAGCCGCGGATGACGAAGTTCTGCGACTGGTTGCCATAACCACTGTACTGACGCACCGAGGCGTCGTTGCTCAGCACCTCGCCCACGGTCTGGGCCTGTTGATCCTGGATCAGCTTGGCGGTGTAGCTGGTGACGCTGAAGGGCACGCTCATGTTGTCCTGATTGCCCAGTACGCCCAGCTTGCCCCCGGTGGCCACCTGGCCGCCGGTATAGGCAGGAGGCGGGGCGTCCTTGGGCGTCTCGGTGGCGGTCACCGTGGTGGCGTCCAGCTGCAGGGCATCGCCCTTGGTCTGGGCCAGGGCGGAGGTGCCTGCGGTGGCGCAGAGCGCGGCGATGGACAGGGCGAGGGGCGAAAGCTTGAAGGCGGAGCGCGAACGAGCCATGACGAGCGGATCCTGTACTGACGGGGCGAGGGCTCGGAGTCCCCACCACAGCTGACAGGGTCACGAGTGGGAAGCGATCTTATTCGTTTATGATAACGGTTATCGTTAAATCGGATGAGCGACGTCATTGTTCCGACAAGCGCTATCGCGATAACGCTGTCCCTGCCGACCGCCCCGTCCGCTGCCCAACTCACAGGCACAAAAAAGCCCGGCGAGCCGGGCTTTTCTGCGGCGGACCGGGATCAGCCCTTGTAGGCGGCCACGGCCTTGGTGATCTCGGCGCGGGCGGCGTCGGCATCGCCCCAGCCCTCGACCTTGACCCACTTGCCCTTCTCCAGATCCTTGTAGTTCTCAAAGAAGTGCTTGATCTGCTCCAGCAGCAGGGCCGGCAGGTCGGTGTATTCCTTCACGTCCTTGTACAGGACGCTCAGCTTGTCGTGGGGGACGGCGATCAGCTTGGCATCGCCACCGGCTTCGTCGGTCATGTGCAGCACGCCGACCGGACGGGCGCGGATCACAGCGCCGGGGGCGACCGGGTAGGGGGTCACGACCAGCACGTCCAGGGGATCGCCATCGTCGGCCAGGGTGTTGGGGATGTAGCCGTAGTTGGCCGGGTAGAACATGGGGGTGGCCATGAAACGGTCGACGAAGAGGGCGTCGCTGTCCTTGTCGATCTCGTACTTGATCGGCGCGTGGTTGGCCGGAATCTCGATGGCGACGTAGATGTCGTTCGGCAGGTCTTTGCCGGCGGGAATCTTGCTGTAGCTCATGAACGGGTCCCTCTGGTCGGTTGGGAAAAGTGGCCGGGAGTATAGGCGCTTTCAGATCGGGGTTCGAGCCTCGGACCCCGGGGATGCTGGCTGTGGCACGCTCGCCAGGCTGGCGGCGAGACGCTGGCGCGGATCCTGGCGGAACAGCTGCTGCAACTGGCCGTAAACGGCTGGATAGGTCTCGCTGAGCAGGTCGGGCGCGCTGAAGAAGTACTCGCAGGCGACGGCGAAGAATTCCTCGGGGCTTTCCGCGGCATAGGGATCGAGGACGGTCTCGGCGTCCGGATCGGCGTCGAGCTGACGATTGAGGTCGTCATAGGCGTTTTGCAAGGCCTGGGTCCAGGCGGCCTGGGGCATGTCTTCGTGCAGCGGCGGCTGGCCGTTGCACAGGTCGCCGGCGAGCAGGTCGATCAGGTGGGCGAATTCGTGGATGACCAGGTTGTAGGCCTCCCAGCCGCCGCTGGCCTGGACGCCGGGCCAGGCCAGGATCACCTGGCCGCGGTCCCAGGCCTCGCCGTCGCGTTCCTCGTCCCACTCGTGCTCGAGGCCGCCCTCGTCGCGATAGCGCTGAGGGCTGACGAAGGCATCGGGGTAGACGACGATCTCGCGCACATTGGGATAGAGCGCCGCTTCCGGCAGGTGCAGCAGCGGCAACAGCGCCTGGGCGGCGAGCAGCAGGCGGTCGCCGTCATCCAGTTCCAGGCCCTGCAGCAGGGTGAGGCGCTTCTCGGCGAGGAACAGTACGCAGTGCTCGCGCAGCCAGAGGTCTTCCTCGGCGCTCAGGCCATCGAGGATCGGCAGGCGCTGGCGCAGGCGCGCCCAGAGTTCGTCGGCGATGGCGACCCGCTCCAGCAGGCGCCGCTCGCGCCAGGCACGCCAGAAGCCCAAGGCGTCAGGCCCCGCTCTGCACCGCGGCGCGCCGGCTCTTGATCAGGCCGAGGATCATCGGCAGCAGGGAGATACCGATGATGGCCAGCACCATGACGGTGAGGTTCTGCTTGATGAAGGGCACGTTGCCGAAGAAGTAGCCCAGGCTGACCAGGCCGCCGACCCACAGCAGCGAACCGAGCACGCTGTAGGCGAGGAAGTAGGGGTAGTGCATGCGTCCCACGCCGGCGACGAAGGGGGCGAAGGTACGGATGATGGGCAGGAAGCGCGCCAGGGTGATGGTCTTGCCGCCATGGTGTTCGTAGAAGGCCTGGGTGCGCAGCAGGTAGTCGCGGCGGAACACCTTGGACTGAGGGTTGCTGAACAGCTTGTCCCCGGCGAAGCGGCCGATCAGGTAGTTGGTGCTGTCGCCGGCGACGGCGGCGAACATCAGCAGGCCCGCCAGCAGGTAGGGGTCCAGGTCACCGAGGGCGGACAGGGCGCCGGCGATGAACAGCAGGGAGTCGCCAGGCAGGAAGGGCGTCACCACCAGACCCGTCTCGCAGAAGATCACCGCGAAGAGGATGGCGTAGATCCAGGTGCCGTATTGGGTCACCAACCCGCTGAGATAGACGTCGAGGTGCAGGATCAGGTCGATCGGGTTGAATTCCATGGGGCGTGCCTACCGAGGTTGCGAGGGGTCCAGCGGCGATTATAAGGGCAGTCGAGACCGGGTTTTGTGGCCTGGTCGAGATAGGTGCCGGGAAAAAACGCCAGCCGCTCAGAGGTCGAGGTAGGGCAAAGGTTCACTCCCGCGCCCTTCCCGGCGCGGGAGTGTCGTACTGGTCACGATCTGCTGCGCGTCGGCCAACCTGCGTTGAAACTGCCCTCGGAATGCTCATTTACCTTTTGTAAACTCCGCTTCCTCGGGCAGTTTCGCCTTGGTTGGCTCTAGCTCGCGAGATCGTGAGCTTTCTTTATCCGAGCGCCATGTCGATCACCACCCGACCCTCGATGCCGCCTTCGTGCATGCGGGAGAAGATGGCGTTGATGTTCTCCAGCGGTTCGGCGCTCACCGTGGCCTTGACCTTGCCCTCGCCGGCGAAGTCCAACGCCTCCTGCAGGTCCAGGCGGGTACCGACGATGGAGCCACGCACCGTGGTGCCGTTGAGCACCATGTCGAAGATCGACAGCGGGAAATCACCCGGCGGCAGGCCGTTGAGGGCGATGGTGCCACCGCGGCGGGTCATGCCGATGGCCTGTTCGAAGGCCTTGGGCGAGACCGCCGTGACCAGGGCGCCATGGGCACCACCGATCTCTTTCTTCAGATAGGCCGCCGGGTCCTGCTGGCGGGCGTTGACCGTGACCTCGGCGCCCAGCCGGCGAGCGAGGTCGAGCTTCTTGTCGTCCACGTCCACCGCCGCCACGTTCAGACCCATGGCCCGGGCGTACTGCACCGCCATGTGGCCGAGCCCGCCGATGCCGGAGATCACCACCCAGTTGCCGGGCTTGGTATCGGTCATCTTCAGGCCCTTGTAGACGGTGACCCCGGCGCAGAGGATGGGCGCGATCTCGACGAAGCCGACGTTGTCCGGCAGGCGGCCGACGTAGCCGGCGTCGGCCAGGGTGTATTCGGCGAAGCCGCCGTTCACCGAGTAGCCGGTGTTCTGCTGGGCTTCGCAGAGGGTTTCCCAGCCGCCCAGGCAGTGCTCGCAATGGCCGCAGGTGGAATACAGCCAGGGCACCCCGACGCGGTCGCCTTCCTTGACATGGGTGACGCCGGCGCCCACCGCCACCACGTGGCCGACGCCCTCGTGACCAGGGATGAAGGGCGGGTTGGGCTTCACCGGCCAATCGCCTTCGGCAGCGTGCAGGTCGGTATGGCAGACGCCGCTGGCGGCGATCTTGACCAGTACCTGGCCGGCTGCCGGAGTGGGCACCTCGACCTCGCGGATTTCCAGGGGTTGGCCAAAGGCGGTGACGACGGCAGCTTTCATTGTTTTAGGCATGACGAGTCCCTCATGGATACATGATGCGTGGATGAAGCCAGACGAGGCCTGCGCCGGGACGCACCGGTCCACCGCGGGCGGCCGGCACTTCTAGCGTCGGCCACCCACGGGGAACGAGTGTTGATCCAGGTCAGGGGGGAGGCGCGCCCCGATTTCCTGCTGGGGCGCGCGATCCCGGCGTCGTAGGAGCAGCTCTGGTGTCAGGCGCAGCCGTCTAGGGGCTGCGCCTGACGCCTTGCTGGCCGCTCTTAGAAGAAGCCCAACGGGTTGATGTCGTAGCTGACCAGCAGGTTCTTGGTCTGCTGGTAGTGGTCGAGCATCATCTTGTGGGTTTCCCGGCCGACGCCGGATTTCTTGTAGCCACCGAAGGCAGCGTGGGCGGGGTAGAGGTGGTAGCAGTTGGTCCAGACGCGACCGGCCTTGATGCCGCGGCCCATGCGGTAGGCGCGGTTGATGTCGCGGGTCCAGACCCCGGCGCCGAGGCCGAACTCGGTGTCGTTGGCGATGGCCAGGGCCTCGGCTTCGTCCTTGAAGGTGGTCACCCCGATCACCGGGCCGAAGATCTCTTCCTGGAAGACGCGCATCTTGTTGTGGCCCTTGAGCAGGGTCGGCTGGATGTAATAACCGCTGGACAGGTCGCCTTGCAGCTGCTCGACGTTGCCGCCGGTGAGGAATTCGGCACCTTCTGCCCGAGCGATGTCCAGGTAGGAGACGATCTTCTCGAACTGCTGCTGGGAGGCCTGGGCACCGATCATGGTGTCGGTGTCCAGCGGGTCACCACGCTTGATCTGGGCGATCTTCTTCTGCACCGCTTCCATGAAGGGGGCGTAGATAGATTCCTGTACCAGGGCGCGGGACGGGCAGGTGCACACCTCGCCCTGGTTGAAGAAGCCCAGCACCAGTCCTTCGGCGGCCTTGTCGATGAAGCTCGGCTCGGCCTGCATGATGTCTTCGAAGTAGATATTGGGCGACTTGCCGCCCAGCTCCACGGTGCTGGGGATGATGTTCTTGGCGGCGCAGGAGAGGATGTGCGAGCCCACCGGGGTGGAGCCGGTGAAGGCGATCTTGGCGATGCGGGTGCTGGTGGCCAGGGCCTCGCCGGCCTCCTTGCCATAGCCCTGCACCACGTTGAGCACGCCGGGCGGCAGCAGGTCGCCGACGATCTCGACGAACAGGGTGATCGACAGCGGCGTCTGCTCGGCGGGCTTGAGCACCACACAGTTGCCGGCGGCCAGCGCCGGGGCCAGTTTCCAGGCGGCCATCAGCAGCGGGAAGTTCCAGGGGATGATCTGGCCGACCACGCCGAGCGGCTCGTGGAAATGGTAGCTGGCGGTGGTGTCGTTGATCTCGGCGGCGCTGCCTTCCTGGGCGCGGATGCAGCCGGCGAAATAGCGGAAGTGATCGGCGGCCAGGGGCACGTCGGCGTTGAGCGTCTCGCGCACCGCCTTGCCGTTGTCCCAGGTTTCGGCGACGGCCAGCTTTTCCAGGTTCTGTTCGATGCGATCGGCGATCTTCAGCAGGATCAGCGAGCGCTCCTGCACCGAGGTGCGGCCCCAGGCATCGGCGGCGGCATGGGCGGCGTCCAGGGCGCGTTCGATGTCGGCGGCGTCGGAGCGGGGGAATTCACCGATCACCGAGCCGTTCACCGGGGAGGTGTTGGTGAAGTACTGGCCCTTCACCGGGGCGACGAATTCGCCGCCGATATAGTTGCCGTAGCGGGCCTGCAGGGTGACGAGGGCGTCTTGGGTGCCGGGAGCTGCGTAGCGCATGGTGGGTCTCCTGTTTGTTCTTGTAGGAAGAGCGGCGCTCCGATCCTGAGCAAGGCGCGGGCCAAGTCGGGCGAACCCGCATGGCCGCAGCCTTTTCCGCCGGGAGGGGGGACGCCGCACCCTGTCACTGTGACAGAGGTGTCACCCCTTGGCGTGACAGCCTGTCACCTCGGGGTGACAAGGTGCCCAGACCCGCCGATTTGGCCTATGCTGGAGGCCGCAGACGCCCTAGCGGAGGACAACAACAATGACCGCCACCCCGTCCGATCGTCATGCCAGCCAGGTGCTCCAGCTCGCCCGTGGCGCCGCCCTCGATGGCCCCGCCAGCGATCCGGCCATCGCCCGTTCCTGGCGGCGCTGTCTCGATGAGCACCGCCTAGACCCGGCTGCCCGCGTGGCGCCCTGGGTGTTGGAGCATGCCCGATTCGACGAGCATCGCCAGCGCCAGCAACGGGTCCTGCAGATCGCCCGTGGCCAGATGAATTCGCTGCACCAGCAACTCGGCGGTGCCGGCCACGCCGTGCTGCTCACCGATGCCCGCGGCCTGATCCTCGACTGCGTGACCGCCGAGGCCGAGCGCGGGATCTTCCAGCAGGCCGGTCTCTGGCTGGGCGCCGACTGGAGCGAGGCCTGCGAAGGCACCAACGGCATCGGCACCTGCGTGGTGGAGCGCCAGGCGCTGACCATCCATCGCGACGAACACTTCCGCAGCCGCCATACCCAGCTGACCTGCTCGGCCAGTCCGGTCTTCGATCCGGCGGGCGAGCTGCTGGCGGTGCTGGACGTCTCCACCGCCCGCCAGGAAGCCTCGCGCCAGGGCCAGTTCCACACCATGGCGCTGGTCAATCTCTCGGCCAAGCTGATCGAGAGCTGCTATTTCCTCGACCGCTACGCCGAGGGCTACCTGCTGCGCTTCCATGCCCAGGCGGCCTACGTCGGCCTGCTCAGCGAAGGGCTGCTGGCCTTCGACGACGAGGGGCGTGTCCAGGCCGCCAACGAGACCGCCCTGATGCTGCTGGGTCTGGCGCGTAGTGCCGTGCTGGGACAGCGGATGGAAAGCCTGTTCGAACTGCGGCTGGACGATCTTCTCGAGCGTGCCCGCCCGCAACCCAGTGCCTGCTGGGCGCTGCGCGGGCGCCAGGGGCAGGGCTTCCATGGCCTGGTGCGCGGGCCCCAGGTGCGGCCGGTCACCCCGATGGCGGTGCCCAAGGCGCCCCTGCCCAGTGGCATCTGCCTGGCCGATCCGGCGCTGGCGCGGGATTTCGCGCGGGCGCTCAAGGTCCTGGAACGTGACGTGCCGGTACTGCTGCACGGCGAGACCGGCACCGGCAAGGAAGCCTTCGCCAGCGCCTTGCACCGCGCCAGCAGTCGCGCCGGCCAGGCCTTCGTCGCCCTCAATTGCGCGGCTATCCCGGAAACCCTGATCGAGAGCGAGCTGTTCGGCTATCGCGGCGGCAGTTTCACCGGGGCGCGCAAGGAAGGCATGGCCGGCAAGTTGCAGCAGGCCGATGGCGGCATCCTCTTTCTCGACGAGATCGGCGACATGCCGCTGGCGCTGCAGACCCGCTTGCTCAGGGTGCTGGAAGAGCGCCAGGTGGTCCCCCTCGGCGGCGGTGCTCCGCGGGCCCTGGACCTGCGCCTGGTCAGCGCCAGTCACCGCGATCTGGAGGCCCTGGTGGCCGCCGGCAGCTTTCGCGAAGACCTCTACTATCGCCTGCGCGGCCTGGTGGTGACCCTGCCGGCGCTGCGCGAACGCAGTGACCGTGGCGAATTGCTCGATCAGCTGCTGGCCGAAGAGGCCCGCGGCGAGGCGATCCGCCTCGATCCGGCCGCGCGCGCCTGCCTGTTGGTCCAGCCCTGGCCCGGCAACGTCCGCCAGTTGCGCACCGTGCTGCGTACCCTGGTCGCCCTGAGCGAAGACGGCCATATCGGCCTGGACGAGCTACCGGCCGAATGCCGTGCCCCGGCACCTCGGGCCAGCACCAGTACCGCACCCGTTGACAGCGCCCGGGAAGAGCTGCGCGCGGTGCTGGACGATTGCCACTGGCAGATGACCCGCGCCGCCAAGCGCCTGGGGGTGAGTCGCAACACCCTCTATCGCTGGCTGCATCAGCATGGCCTGCAGCGCCCGCAGGGTTAGCTCACCTTCTTGCACAGGTGGGCGATGCAGGGCGAGACGAACAGACTGCCCCGGTAGGCGCCGGCCAGGGTACGGCTGGCGACCAGCGTCCACAGCAGGACCAGCGCCACCACCAGCACGGCGCCCAGGCCGGTGAAGAAGCGCGCCGCCAGGGCCTCGCCCAGGCGCAGGGTGGTCAGGGCATAGACGCCCAGGGGAAAGGTGAAGCCCCACCAGCCCAGGTTGAACGGCATGCCCTGGCGGGCATAGCGCCCGGTGACCAGCACGGCCAGGGCCAACCACCAGAGACCCAGGCCCCAGAGCAGCACCGCGCCCAGTAGCCCCAGGCCCTGGGCGACCTCGCCGACCACCGCCAGGCCTTGGGCGGCCAACACCGCTGGCGCATCGGTGCCCAGCACCAGCAGGCCCAGGGCGCCGGTGCCGATCGGCCCGAGCGCCAGCCAGCTCGAGGCCGCCATGCTGGCCGGCGGCAACTTGTGCAGCGCCAGGCGTAGCAGCAGGATCACCAGCAGACTCAGGGCGACGGGCACCGAATAAGCCCAGAGCACATAACTGGCGATGAGCACGGTGAATTGCTCGCCAGCCGCCAGGTGCGGCACCAGCAACCCGCCACTGGCGGCGGCGACTTCCGCGGCCACCACGGGCAGCAGCCAGACGGCGGTCATCTGGTCGATGCGGTGCTCCTGGCGAGTGAACATCAGGTAGGGAATCAGCACCCCGCAAGCCAGTGCCATGGCCACATCCAGCCACCAGAGGCCGAGTGCCAGGGGCAGCACCGCCGCGCCCCAGCGTGGCAGGCCAAACAGCAGCAGCCCATTGATCAGCGTCGCCAGGCCCATGGGGATGGTGCCGAAGAACATGGACACCGTGGCGTGGGCGAATACCTGCCGGGCTTCGTCGAAGAACAGCAGCCAACGGGCGGCATAGAGCCCGGCGAACAGGGTGAACAGCAGGACGTCGAGCAGCCAGAGACCCTCGGCGACCAGGCGCAGCCCTGGGATCGGCAGCGGGAAGGCTGCCAGGGCGAGAGCCAGGATGCCGGTGCCCATGGTCACGGCGAACCAGTTGGGGGTGAACTGGCGGATGACCTCCAGCGGACGGTCGAGCTGGCTGAGGGGCTTGCGGCCCTGGCGCAGGGCCAGGGCATCGGCGAGGGGCATCGGGAGTGCTCCGGAAAGGAAGGCCTCCAGCCTATGAAAAGGCACTTATCATTAGAAATGAATGATTTGAAAATATAGATTGATCGCATAGATAAGCTGGTCTGGCGGGAGTGGAAAGCTCGGTATTCCAGCGCCGTGCTGGACCAGCCCTGTCCTGTGGTCCGGGCCGCCTGGGAATTCTCCTGGGCGTGACGCACCCGGCGACACCTGGACATCGGCATGGGTCATGGCTCCGGCGCCCTGGCCCCCCGTGCTAACCTTGCCGCCGTTCAATCTGCAGCGGAGCCCGCCTGTCATGCACATCCACATCCTCGGTATCTGCGGCACCTTCATGGGGTCGCTCGCGGTGCTGGCCAAGGAAGCCGGCCATCGCGTGACCGGCTCCGACGCCAACGTCTATCCGCCCATGAGCACCCAGCTCGAGGCCCAGGGCATCGAGCTGACCCAGGGCTACGATCCCAAACAACTCGATCCGGCGCCGGACCTGGTGGTCATCGGCAATGCCCTGTCGCGGGGCAATCCGGCGGTGGAATACGTGCTGGACCAGGGTCTGCCCTATGTCTCCGGCCCCCAGTGGCTGGCCGAGCACGTGCTCCAGGGCCGCTGGGTGCTGGCGGTCGCCGGCACCCACGGCAAGACCACCACCACCAGCATGCTGGCCTGGGTGCTGGAGCATGCCGGCATGAGTCCGGGCTTTCTCATCGGTGGGGTGCCGCAGAATTTCGGCATCTCGGCGCGCCTAGGTGGCACGCCCTTCTTCGTGGTGGAAGCCGACGAATACGACAGTGCCTTCTTCGACAAGAGATCCAAGTTCGTCCACTACCGACCGCGCACCACTATCCTCAATAACCTGGAATACGATCACGCGGACATCTTCCCGGACCTGGCGGCCATCGAGCGGCAATTCCATCACCTGGTGCGGACCATCCCCAGCAGCGGCCTGATCATCCATCCCACCGACGAAACGGCGCTGGTGCGGGTACTGAAGATGGGTTGCTGGACCCCGGTGCAGACCACCGGCGCAGGCGGCCAATGGCAGGCGCGCCTGCTGGCCGAGGACGGCTCGCGCTTCGAGGTGCTGTTCGCCGGTGAAGTCCAGGGCACTGTGGCCTGGGAGCTGACCGGCCAGCACAACGTGGCCAATGCCCTGGCCACCCTGGCGGCGGCTCGTCACGTCGGTGTGGTGCCCGCTCTGGGCGTCGCCGCCCTGAGCGAATTCCGCAGCGTCAAGCGGCGCATGGAAAAAGTCGCCGAGGTGAAGGAGGTGACCGTCTACGACGACTTCGCCCACCATCCCACCGCCATTGCCACCACCCTGCAGGGGCTACGCGCCCGGGTCGGCCGCGAGCGGATCATCGCCGTGATCGAGCCGCGCTCGAATTCCATGAAGCTGGGCGCTCATCGTGACGGTCTGCCGGACAGCGTTACCGGGGCCGACAGCGTGGTCTGGTACGCCCCGCCGAATCTGGGCTGGGACCTGGCCGGCACCGCCGCCGCCTGCCAGGTGCCGGCGGTGGTCTGCGACTCCCTGGAGGCCATCATCGAGCGCGTCAAGGCCGAGCTGGACGGCCCCACCCACGTGGTGATCATGAGCAACGGTGGCTTCGGCGGCCTGCACGGCAAGCTGGCCGCCGCCCTGGAGCAGGCATGATGGCCGGCCCGGAACGCATCACCCTGGCGCTGACCGGCGCCTCCGGTGCCCAGTACGGCCTGCGCCTGCTGGATTGCCTGGTGCAGGAGGAGCGCGAGGTGCATTTCCTCATCTCCAAGGCCGCGCAACTGGTGATGGCCACCGAGACCGACGTGGTGCTGCCGCCCAAGCCCCAGGCCATGCAGGCCTTCCTCACCGAATACACCGGCGCGGCCCCCGGCCAGGTGCGAGTGTTCGGCCAGAGCGACTGGATGGCACCGCCGGCGTCCGGTTCCAGTGCCCCCGCGGCCATGGTGGTCTGCCCCTGTTCCACCGGCACCCTCTCGGCCATCGCCACCGGGGCCAGCAACAACCTCATCGAGCGCGCCGCCGACGTGGCGCTCAAGGAGCGGCGGCAACTGATCCTGGTACCGCGCGAGTCGCCGTTTTCCAGCATCCACCTGGAAAACATGCTCAAGCTGTCCAACCTCGGCGTGACCATCCTGCCGGCCTCGCCGGGGTTCTACCACCAGCCGCAGACCCTCGACGACCTGGTGGACTTCGTGGTGGCGCGCATCCTCAATACCCTGGGCATTCCCCAGGACATGCTGCCGCGCTGGGGCGAACATCACCTGGCTGGCAACGATGACTAGGGCCGCGCGCCTCGGTCTGCTGCTGATGGCCGTCCTGGCCCTCGGCGGCTGCGCCACGGCGCGCACCCTGGACGCGGCCAAGCCCGGTGCGCCGGTGGTCTATGCCGGCACCCGGCTGGATCTCTATGCCCTGCAGGGCGGTTGCTGCGCCCAGGATCGCTTCGGCGCCGAGGCCCCGGCCTGGCCGGCGCTGGACCTGCCCGGCAGCGCCCTGCTCGATACCCTCTTGCTGCCGCTGTCGCTGCCGGCGGCCATTGGTGGGCGCGGCAGTATGCGGGGCGGGCTCTAGAATGCCTTCAGCAGCTCACCGAGCCTGGCCATGGCCGCCTCGCTGCGGGCGTCCCAGGGATGGCCGCAATTGAGTCTGATGCAGTGGCGAAACCCCTGTTGCGCGGAAAAGATCGGCCCTGGCGCCAGGCTGATGCCCTCGGCCAGGGCCTGGCGATAGAGCACCAGGCTGTCCACCCGCGGGGGCAATTCGAACCAGAGAAAGTAGCCACCCTGGGGGCGAGTGACGCCGGTCTCGGCCGGCAGGTAGCGTCGCGCCGCCGCCAGCATGGCCTGGCGCTGCTGGTCGAGCTTCAGCCGTAGCCGGCGCAGATGGCGCTCGTAGCCGCCGTGCTGCAGGTAGTCCGCCAGGGCGGCCTGGGCCGGCATCGAGGGGGTGATGGTGGTCATCAGGCGCAGTCGGGCGACGGCGCCGGCCTGGCGGCCGGCAGCGATCCAGCCGACGCGATAACCTGGTGCCAGGCACTTGGAAAAGGAGCCGCAGTGCAGCACCAGGCCTTCGCAGTCGAAGCGCTTGACCGGCCGGTGCGGTTCGCCGCCGCTGTAGAGTTCGGCGTAGACGTCGTCTTCCAGCAACGGGACCTGATGGCGTTGCAGCAGGCCATAGAGGCGCTGCTGGGCGCTATCGTCGAGGCTGGCCCCGGTGGGATTCTGCAGGCCGCTCATGAACCAGCAGGCCTTGATCGGCAGGCGGGCGAGGGCCTCTTCCAGGGCATCCAGATTCAGACCGTGCTCGGGATCGACCGGGATCTCCACCGCCTTGAGCTGCAACCGCTCCAGTACCTGCAGGCTGGCATAGAAGGCCGGGCTTTCTACCGCCACCAGGTCACCGGGCCGGGTCAGGCTCTGCAGGCCCAGGTTCAGCGCCTCCAGGGCGCCGTGGGTGATCACCAGTTCTTCACCAACCTCCGGCATGCCGGCCAGGCCATAGCGCCGGGCGATCTGCCGACGCAGCTCCGGATGGCCGAGGGTGACGTAGCTGGTGAGGTCCTGGGCGGGCAGGTCGCGCAGGCCATGGGCCATGCTGCGCGCCAGCCGGGCCAGGGGAAAGAGATCCGGGCTGGGAAAGGCCGAGCCGAAGGGCACGATGTCCGGATCCTGCAGCGATTGCAGCACCGAATAGACCAGGTCGCTGACCGCCACCTCGGTGCCTTCCAGCGGCGCCAGCAGCGGTGCCGCCTCGCGCGACCGCGCCGGTTCGCGGACGAAATAGCCGGATCGCTCGCGGGCCTCGATCAGGCCGCGGCTTTCCAGCAGGTAATAGGCCTGGAACACCGTGGAGGGGCTGATGCCGTGGGTCTGGCTGGCGCTACGTACCGACGGCAGGCGATCGCCCGGGGCGAGGACACCGGTGGTCATCAGGGTGGCGAGCTGGTCGGCGAATCTTTCGTAGCGCTTCATGCGAGGCCGGAGCAGGGGAGACGATCACTATAGCGAGTCCGGGCCATCTGATCCGGTTTTTCCGGCGGCTACCTGCTGCTGTAAAGCCCTAGCCCTGGAGCCTAAGCTCTACTCATCCCTTTCTGGCATCCCCGGAGGCCGCCATGAACGATGGCATCTTCATGATTCTCTTCAGCCTGCTGGCGCTCATCCTGCTCGGCAGCGGCTACTACGCCTGCGTCATGCTGAACAAGGACCGCCGCGACGTGGAAAAGAACGATCAGCTGCGCTGATCGCCTACCTCGCAGACATCCACCCAGCGCGCCTCGCTGAGGGCGGCCAGCCGCTCCGGGGTGAGGCGCACGCAGCTGTGGATGGCACCCGCCGCGGGTAGCACCTCGTCGAAGGCTTTCAGCGATTCGTCGCAATAGACCGGCAGCGGGGTGGCCAGCCCGAACGGGCAGACGCCGCCCACCGGATGTCCGGTGAGGCCTTCCACGGTCGCCGCATCGAGCAGCTTGGCCTTGCCGCCGAAGGCCGCCTTCAGCTTGCGGTTGTCCAGCCGGGCATCGCCACGGGCGACCAGCAGGAGTTGCTGCTCGCCGACCTTGAGGCCCAGGGTCTTGGCGATCCGCCCCGGTTCCACGCCATGGGCGGCCGCGGCCAGGGTGACGGTCGCGGTACTGGTCTGGGCTTCGAGGATCTCGAGGTCGGGCGCGATGCGGGCGAGGTGCTGGCGAACGGAGTCGAGGCTCATGGGGCTTCCCGTGCAGGTAAACCCCGACTTTCGGCAATCTGTACCGCCCGCGTCAAGGCTGACTCAGCACTCTACGAAGGTCACGGCCAGGCCGCCACGCGAGGTTTCCTTGTACTTGTCGTGCATGTCCGCGCCGGTTTCCTTCATGGTGCGGATCACCTGGTCTAGGGAGATGAAGTGTTCACCGTCGCCCCGCAGGGCCATCTGGGCGGCGTTGATCGCCTTGACCGCGGCGATGGCGTTGCGCTCGATGCAGGGTACCTGCACCAGGCCGCCCACCGGGTCGCAGGTCAGGCCGAGGTTGTGTTCCAGGCCGATCTCGGCGGCGTTCTCCAGCTGCGCCGGGCTGGCGCCCAGCACCTCGGCCAGACCGGCCGCGGCCATGGCACAGGCCGAGCCGACCTCACCCTGGCAGCCCACCTCGGCACCGGAGATGGAGGCGTTCTTCTTGCACAGGATGCCGACGGCGGCAGCAGCGAGCATGAAGCGCACCACGTCGTCGTCGCAGGCGTCGGGATTGAATTTCATGTAGTACATCAACACCGCCGGGATGATCCCGGCCGCACCGTTGGTGGGCGCGGTGACCATGCGCCCGCCGGCGGCGTTCTCCTCGTTCACCGCCAGGGCGAAGAGATTGACCCACTCCATGGCGGAGAGGGTGGAACCGATGACGTTGGGCTTGCCGATGGCTTGCAGGCTCTGGTGCAGGCGGGCGGCGCGGCGGCGCACCTTGAGACCGCCGGGCAGGATGCCTTCGTTGGTCAGTCCGTTCTGGACGCATTCGCGCATCACGCCCCAGATGCGCAGCAGGCCGCCGCGGATCTCGTCTTCGGCGCGCCAGCTCTTCTCGTTGGCCAGCATCAGCTCGGCCACGCCCAGGCCATGACGGCGACACAGCTGCAGCAGCTCGGCGCCGCTGGAGAATTCGTAGGGCAGTTCGGTGGTGTCGTTGTCCAGCACGCCGCTGGCGGCCTGGGCAGCGTCCACCACGAAGCCGCCGCCGATGGAGTAGTAGGTCGCCTCGGCCACCTCGCCGGTGGCGCCGAAGGCGGTCAGGGTCATGGCATTGGGATGATAGGGCAGGCTTTCGTCCAGCAGCAGCATGTCTTCTTGCCAGTCGAAGTGGATCGCCTGGCGCCCAGCCAGCAGCAGCTGGCGCTCGTTGCGCAGGGCTTCGATGCGCGGCTCCACGGCGGCGGGGTCGACGCGATCCGGCCATTCGCCCATCAGGCCGATCAGGGTGGCGCGGTCGGTGCCATGGCCGACGCCGGTGGCCGACAGCGAGCCATAGAGGCGCACCTCGACCCGCTTGACCTGCTCCAGCAGACCCTCGTCGACCAGGCGCTGGGCGAAGAGGGCGCCGGCCCGCATCGGGCCCACGGTATGGGAGCTGGACGGACCCACGCCGATTTTGAACAGGTCGAAGACGCTGATGGCCATGACGATGATCTCTGATTGAGCTTGAATGGGCGCCAGACAAGGTGCCGGCGGATGGCTCATAGTGGTGATAAGCCCTCAGCTCGCACAAACGAAAGCTTCTAAGCGATCCTTTAGCGGAACTCATCGATGAGCCGGATCCTCAACGCCCAAACCCAGGCCTGGCTGCAGGTCTTCGCCTGCGCCGCCCGGCACCTGTCCTTCACGCGCTGCGCCGAAGAGCTGCACGTGACGCCCGGCGCCATCAGCCAGCAGATGCGCCAGCTGGAGGAGCGGCTGGGCTTCAAGCTATTTCACCGGGTGGCCCGTGGCCTGGAGCTGACCGCCGAAGGCCAGCGTCTGGCGACCACCCTGAATCAGGCCTATGGCCTGATCGACGCCGAATTGCGCCGGCTCAACGCCGGGCAATTCGGCGGGGTGGTGCGGCTCAGGTCGATTCCCTCCTTCCTCGGCAAATGGCTGACCCCGCGCCTGCCGCGCCTGCAGGCGCGCTTTCCCGATCTGCAACTGCGCCTGGTGGCGGAAGACAGCAGCTGGTCGCTGCGCGAGGGCGAATTCGACCTGGCCATCGACCTCAACGACGGCAGCTATCCGGGCCTGGCCTCGACTCCGCTGATGGAGGAAGAGATCTTTCCGGTCTGCGCGCCCAGCCTGCTGGCCGGGCGACCACCGCTGGAGCGGCCGGAGGACCTGGAGTGCTATCCGCTGCTGCACGACATCACCGCCTGGCGCGGCAGCTACGAATACGCCGAATGGGAGTTCTATCTGGCCAGCATCGGCGCGCCGGCGCTGGATGTGCGTCGCGGCCATACCTTCAACCGCAACCACCTGACCATCGAGGCGGCCATCGCCGGCATGGGGGTGGCCATCGCCCGGCGTGCCCTGATCACCGACGAGCTGGCGCGTGGCGTGCTGGTGGTGCCGCCCTTCGGGCGTTCGGTGCCGGCGCACAAGAGGTACATGCTGCTCTATGCCCAGGGCGCCCTGGCCGATCCACGCTTGCGCGCTCTGCACGACTGGCTGGTGCAGGAGGTCGATCAGATGGTGCTGGCGCAGCCGGCGTAGGAGCCACTGTCTGATCGCGACCAGGGTGGTCAGCAGACGTGGCTGATCCTGGCGTCCGGCGTAGGTTGGGTTGAGCGCAGCGAAGCCCAACAGCGCCTGCCTCGGCACCGGTGATGTTGGGCTTCGACGATGGAGCCGTCTCAGCCCAACCTACGATTGATTTCGCCCAAGAAGGCTGCTCCTGCAGGCGACCAAGCCTTGCGCACCGTAACGTGGAAAACGGCGCAGCCTTTTACACCGGTGGCTTCGTCGTGAGGCGTGCCCTCACCCCAGCCCTCTCCCAAAGGGAGAGGGGGCTGTCCGAGCGAGAAGGGGCTTGTGCAGGCTCCGTAGCGTGGAAAACGGCGCAGCCTTTTCCGCTGGTGGCTTAGTCGTGAGGCGTGCCCTCACCCCAGCCCTCTCCCAGAGGGAGGGGGGCTGTCCGAGCGAGAAGGGGCTTGTGCAGCCTCCGTAGCGTGGAAAACGGCGCAGCTTTTTCCACCGGTGGCTTCGTCGTGAGGCGCGCCCTCACTCCAACCCTCTCCCAGAGGGATAGGGGGCTGTCCGAGCGAGAAGGGGCTTATGCAGCCTCCGTAGCGTGGAAAACGGCGCAACCTTTTCCACCGGTGGCTTCGTGGTGAGGCGTGCCCTCACCCCAACCCTCTCCCAGAGGGAGAGGGGGCTTATCCGAGCGTTTGCAGGCTCCGTAGCGTGGAAAACGGCGCAGCCTTTTCCACTGGTGGCTTCGTCGTGAGGCGCGCCCTCACCCCAGGCCTCTCCCAGAGTATCCGAGCGGGGAGTGGCGGTAATAGGTCTTGGAAACGCTTGATGGACCCATGCGGGGCCTAGGCATAGGAGCGGCCGCACCGGCGGACCGCCATGACCGCGAGGGCGGCAACCCAGCCCTTGGCTCTACGCCTTCAACGTCCCAGCTTGCGCAGTTCGTCCGACTCCACCACGCGCACGCCCTTGCCTTCCTCCAGGGCCAGGCGCCACAGGGCGCGCGCCAGGACCGTGGCTTCGATGCCGTGCCATTTGCCCGGCAGCCACTGGGACAGCGGGGCGGCCAGGCGTTCGCCCAAACGCTCTTCCTGGCGTTGCCCGATCAGAAGCGAGGGCCGCGCCAGGGTCAGTTGCGGCCAACCCTGGTCCTGCAGGGCTTCCTCCAGCTCGCCCTTGACCTTGTTGTAGAAGATCGAAGATTGCGAATCGGCGCCGATGGCGCTGACCACGATGTAGTGGCGAGCGCCTAGTTCGAGCGCACGCTGACCGACCGCCAGGGGCAGGCCATAGTCCACGGCGCGAAAGGCCGCCTCGGAGCCGGCCTGCTTCAGAGTGGTGCCGAGGCAGCAAAAGGCCACGTCCAGCGGGCCTTCCAGGGTCGGCAGCAGACTGTTGAGGTCGCCTACCGGGTTGTCCAGGCGAGCGTGCTCCGCCAGGGGGCGGCGCGTCGGCGCCAGCACCCGCGGTACCGTCGGCTCGTTGAGGAGACGGTCGAGCAGGTGTTCGCCGGTCAGGCCGGTGGCGCCGGCGATGAGGGCATGCTGAGGCGTCAGGTACACGGGGCTCTCCTAGGTAGCGGCGGCCGCTGATGTCGGATTGGACCGCGGGCGTTCCGGTTGTTCGTCAGCCTCGCAGGCACGCGCGGCACTCAGCGGCTCGCTCGCCAGGCGCGCCATTTCTGCAGCACGGCGGGCGGTGCCCAGAGCTGGGGCTCGGACGGTTCGAAGCCTTCGGTCTTCTCGCGCACGGACACGGTGTCGCGGGCGCGCTGGAAGGCCTGTTCGGGATCGTCGGTGTGCTGGAACGCCTCGGCGAACAGGGCCCGCCCGAAGTAGGTGAAGTCGGCTTCGTCGGTGCAGCCGAAGGAGGTGCGGTCGGCCTTGGAAGCGGTCATCACCAGGGTGTGGTCGTCCTGCAGTTGCGGGATGAAGCCGCCGCTGTAGCAGCTGGAGACGATCACCAGCTTGTCGCGTCCGCGCAGCGGCGCGAGCAGGCGGCCAAGTTCCGCTGCGGGCAGGCTGGAGAGATCCAGGCCCGGCTGGTCGAGCACCAGCTGGTGGTCGGCCGAGCCGTGGCTGGTCAGGTAGATGAGGATGAGGTCCTCGGGGCCGGTGCGCTGGGCCAGGGCCTGCAGGCTCTGATAGAGATTCTCGCGGGTGGCCAGCGGATGGTCGTTACGGATGTCCTTGGCGTTGATCAGGCGCACGACGTCGCGCGCGCCCCAGGTGGTGGTCAGGAAGTTGGCGACATAATTGGCTTCCCGCTGGAACACGCCCTGGTTGCCATCGCCCGCCAGGACCAGGCCGTAGAGTTCGGTGGCTGGGGTGGAGGCCGGGATCTGCTGCAGTTCCTGGTCGAGCACCTTGCCCTGGTCGAGCAGGGCGCGTTCCAGGGGATCGGCGATGTACTGGCCCTGGTCGTCGCGGATGCGCTTGCCACCCTCCCAGAGGCCGCGTTCGAGTTGGCCGTCAGCACGGGTGAGCACGCCCATGCCGGCATAGACGCCGTCGGCGAAGGTGCCGCGATAGACGCTGCCGTCACTGTTGGTGAGCACGCCCTGGCCGTCGAACTTCCAGTTGCGGAAGGCGCCTCGGTACTGGCTGCTGTCGCTGCCGACGAATTCGCCGTTGCCGGTCAGCTCGCCGGCGGTGAAGCGCCCACGCCAGAGGTCACCGCTGGCGCTGCGGTAGACGCCGGCACCCTCGAACTGGTCGTCGACGAATTCACCGTCGTAACGATCGCCGCCTGGCTCCTGCCACTGGCCGACGCCATTGAGGTGGCCGTCGTTGAAGGTGCCGATGGTCTGGGTGCCGTCGCTGTCGAGCTTGGAGCCCTGGCCCTGCATGCGGCCGTTGACGAAGCTGCCGTGGTACTCCCAGCCCGCGCTGCTGATGAGATTGCCCTGGCCATGGTAGAGACCGCGGCGGAAGGTGCCCTGGTAGTAGGTGCCGTCGGCGAATTGCTGTTCGCCCGGACCTTCGGCGAGGCCGTCCTTGAAACGGCCCTTGAGCCAGTTGCCGTTGGGCCACTCGATGCGGCCACTGCCGTTGAGCAGGCCGCTGACGATCTCGCCGGTATAGACCCCGCCATCGGGCAACCTCACGCTGCTCGCATTGGGCGCTGCCTGGGCGACGCAGGTCGCCAGCAGGAAAGCGGCGAGGGCGAGACGACGCAAGAGGGTGCTCATAGGTGGGGTCGGCGGGCGCTTTAACGCGCCTCGAGCCGGACCAGGTGACGCTCCAGCGTCGCGGAGTAGGGCTCCAGAAGGCGCTCCACGCAGCTGGCACCGGCCGGGCTGGCGATGGTGCGGATACGGGCACGTTTACGCAGCAGCTCGTCCTCGGCGATGCTGTGTTCGACCAGCAGCAGGTTGCGACTGTGGCGACTCAGCGCCTGGGCATTGCGTACGGTGGTGTTGTCCAGCAATTGGGCGAGCTCCAGGCCGGCGAGGCGTTCGCCCTGAGTCAGACCCAGTTGCAGCTGCAGGGTTGCACCGCTGCCCACCACTTCCACCTGCAGGGCATGGCCCAGGGCACGCATGATCTCGCCGCAGCAGAGCGCCCGGGTGAGGTAGTCGTCGTCGTCGCTGCGCTCGTGGAAGAGGATTAGGCTGCCGCCGTCCTTGAGGGTGTGCAGTTCGCCGTCATAGAGCTCGGTGGCCTGCTGCAGGCAGTCGCGATAGCGCTCGAGCAGCTGTTCGAGGCGGCTGCGTGGCAGGCGGCTGAGCTGGTCCTGGGCGCCGAGCTGGATGGCCAGCACCGCCGAGGTGACGATGTCGGGCTCGGTGGGCAGCGCCGGGGCCGGGGTGGCCGGCGGCTCGGTGAAGGAATCCGGGACCAGGTCGGCGAAGGCATCGGCATCCAGCTCGGCGTCGGCGTCCGGCTGTGCGGTCGTGGCTGGCTTGCGGGCGGCCGGCTTGGCGCTGGCGGCCTTGCGTGCGGGCGGCGGCTTGACGCTGAGGCCGCCCTGCTCGTCGGCGAAGGGGTCGTCGTCCTCGGCGGTTTCCGCCTTGGGCGGCTTGGGTGGCACCAGCCGGCTTTGCAGCTGGCGGGCCAGGTCGCCCAGTTCGTCGAGCCGGCCGGCGCCCGGCGCCGGATCGTCCGGATCGCGCAGCCAGACGCGCAGTTCGAGCAACGGGATCGACAGCTGCCGGCCCAGGCGCAGGCTGAGGATCAGCGTCAGGGCCAGCAGGATCAGCCCCAGCAGGCCCATGTTCTGCAGGCTGATCATCATCGGCTGCTGGAACTGGTCCATGTCCAGCGCCAGCCGGACCTGGCCGGCGGTGACGTCCTGGAAACGGATCGGCGTGCTGTAGATGCCGTCGGTAGCGGTCAGCAGGCCCTGGCTCGGGCGGGTGCCGGACTCGGCCAGCACGCGGTTGTCCGGGCTGTAGACCGCGGCATGGGCGACCAGCGGATTGCGCGCCAGGTTGCTCAGCAGCACGTTGAGGCTGAGGTTGTCGTTGGCCACCAGCAACTCGGCGGCGGAGTTGGCCGTCTGGGTCACCAGGCTCTGGCCGACGGCGTCGGCCTGCTGCTGCATGGCATGGCGGAACTGCACGCTCATGATGCCGGCATAGATCACCAGGGCGGCGGCCACCAGCAGCAGGCTGTGGGAAACGATGCGCAAGGCCACCGGCACACGACGCTGGCGCAGGGCTCGGTAGATCAGCAGGAAGAAATTATCGGGCTTGACGGTCGCGGGGCGGGTCACAGAAATCGTTTCTTTGGACAAAAAGTGTGCGGCCAGTATAACCAGCGGGTCGGGGTGCGAAAACGGCGAATGCGGGTCCTTGCGCGCAAAAGAGGCCGGCGGTGGGCTCCTGCCGCCAGCCGGTGGCCATGGCTCGGCACCGCCGGAGCGAAAGGGTAGACTGCGCGCTTTTCGTCGAGGGGATCGCCATGCAAGACGTTATCGGACTCCAGGCCGTGGGTACGCTGCCCGCCGACTGGTTGGCTGCCCTCACCGGCGCCCTGGCCGCCGCCGGTGCCCGGCTGGAATCCCTGCAGCAGCAGGGCCTGGACAATGGCGCCGCGGTGACCCTGCTGATCAGCCCGGCCGCCGCCGGGGCCGCGCTGGGCCAGGCCCTGCAGGCGCTGGGTCTGCAGGTGGCGCCGCTGGCGCAGCCCGCGCCGGACAGCGGCGTGTCGCACGTCCTGACGCTGATGGGCCGGACCCTGGCGGACCTGCCGCTGACCCGGCTGGCCGCGCTGTGCCGGGAGCAGGGGCTGGGCATCCAGGCGATCCGCTCCCTGAGCGAGCCGGGCGCCACCACGCGAGCGGCCCTGGAGTTGCGGGTGGCGGGCGAGCCGCACGATGCCCAGGCCTGGCGCGCCGGCCTGCTGGCCCTGGCCCAGGAAGGCCAGGCGGACATCGGCTGGCAACCCGACGACCTGCAGCGCCAGCATCGCCGCCTGGCGGTGTTCGACATGGACAGCACCCTCATCCAGGCGGAGGTCATCGACGAGCTGGCCAAGGCCGCTGGCATCGGCGAGCGCGTGGCGGCCATCACCGAGCGCGCCATGCGTGGCGAGATCGACTTCCGTGCCAGTTTCACCGAGCGCATGGCGCTGCTGCAGGGCCTGTCCGAGGAGGTGCTGGCGGACATCGGTGCCCAGCTGCGCCTGACCGAGGGCGCCGAGCGGCTGTTCGCCGAGCTGAAGCGCCTGGGCTACAAGACCGCCATCCTCTCCGGTGGCTTCACCTATTTCGCCCGCCAGGTGCAGGCGCGGCTGGGGATCGACTACGTCTACGCCAACGAGCTGGAGATCGTCGACGGCAAGCTGACCGGTCGCGCCATCGAGCCCATCGTCGATGCCCAGCGCAAGGCGGACCTGCTGCGCGAGCTGGCCAGTCGCGAAGGGCTGGAGCTGGAGCAGACCATCGCTGTGGGCGATGGCGCCAATGACCTGCCGATGCTGGCCCTTGCCGGCCTGGGCGTGGCCTTCCGCGCCAAGCCGCTGGTGCGCCAGTCCGCACGGCAGTCGGTGAGCGTGCTGGGCCTGGATGGGGTGCTTTATCTGCTCGGCGTGGAAGACCGTCACACCCTGGGCTGAGACGGCCGCGACAAACCCATCCTGGTCGACCGCCGCGGCGGACCACAATCGCCGTGCGGAACCCGTCCCTGGCTGGATCGCCGCTACTCGGCCTGGAACTCGTAGTCCATCGCCTGGCTGGGCTCCTGCAGGTAGTAGCCCTGGATGAAGTGCACCCCGACCTGCCAGAGCTGGGCCAGCACGCTGGCGCTCTCGACGAAGGGCGCGATGCTCTGGACGTTCTGGGCGCTGAGTTCGGCGACCATGGCCTTGAGGCGCTCCTGGTGCTCCGGTTGCCCCAGGTCCTTGATCAGCGAGCCGGACAGCTTGACGTAGTCCGGCACCAGCAGGCGTAGCGCGGCCAGCGGCTGGGGGCCGCCGGCGAAGCCGCTGAGGGTGATCGGATGACCCTGGCGGCGTAGCCGGTGCACCATGCCCAGGGCTTGCTCCGGCTGGGCCAGCAGGTCTTCTTCGCTCAGCTGGAAGATCACCGCGTCGGCGTCCAGGCTCTGCGCCTGCAGGGTGGTGGTCAGCCAGGGCAGCAGTTCCAGGTCGCCCAGGGTCGCCCCGGACAGGTGTACGAAGATCCGGGTGCCATGGCCGCGCGCGCGATGCTCGCCGAGCTGGCGCACCGCCTGGTGGATCACCCAGCGATCGATCTGGCCGCTCAGGCCGCTGTCGCGGGCGGTGCGGGCGAATTCCGCGGGCGAGACCTCCTCGCCCTGGGGATTGATCAGCCGCAAGAGCGCCTCATAGTACTCGTGGCTGCCGCCGCGCAGGCCGATCACCGGCTGGAACAGCAGGCGGAAGCCGTTCTGCTGCAAGGCCTGCTTGACCATGGCCACCAGGTTGCCGCGATTGGCCGCGGCGGCCAATTCTTCCTCGGGATCGTAGCGCTTGCAGGCATTGCCGCCGCGCTGGGCGACCTGGCGGGCGGAGCGATGCGCCCGGTCCACCAGGTCGCCGGCGCTCTTGACGTGGGTGTCCAGGCCGACCAGGCCGATGGAATAGCTGATGGCCAGGTTGCGGCCGGCCAAGCTCAGGGGTTGCCGCTCCTGCCGGCCGAGCAGGCGCTCGAAGGCGGTATCCAGGCTGGCGTCGGCCGCCTGGGGCAGCAGGGCGGTGAAGGCGTCGTCGGCGAAGCGCGACAGGGTAACCAGGCTGCCGAAGTGTTCGCGCAGGCGCTCCGCCAGGGCCACCAGCAGCTCATCCATGGCGCCTATGCCCAGTTCGGCCAGCAGCGTCGGATAGCGATCTATGCTCAGGTAGGCGAAGCTGGCCGGGGCCCCGAGCCGGGCACGCTCCAGGGCATCCTCGAGCAGCTCGAGCATGCGGCTGCGATTGAGCAGGCCGGTCAGGATGTCCTGGAAGCGTACCTCGCGCAGCTGTTCCTCGAGGGCCTCGGGGACGGCGCGGGCCTCGCGCAGGTGCAGCTGCACGCAGGGCTCGTCCTGATAGATCGCCGGCGTCAGGCGCAGGCGGACCGCGACAAGGTGGTCATCGTGGCGGACGCACTGGCAATCCAGCTCCAAGGGATTCGGATCGTCGCGCAGCTGGCGGAAGGCATCGCGCAGCGCCGGCTGGTCGGCCGGGGCGATGAGATCCATCAGCGGGGTGATTTCCAGGTCCTCGGCGGAGGGGTAGCCCAGCAGCTGCACATAGGCGGAATTGACATGGATGTGCAGCCCGTCGTGGACATAGGCGACCGCATCCACGGCGTTGGCCAGCAGCAACTGGCAACGCTGCTCGGCCTCGGCCAGCGCCTGCTCCAGGCGGCGGCGCTCGCGGCGCTCGGCGAGATTGCCGAGTTCGCGCAGGCTGGCCAGCAGGAGGTGTTCGTCGTTGTCGCTGGCGATGGCGTCGCGAGCCCCCTGGCGCAGGGCCTCGACCACCGCGCCGGCATCGTCCGGCGCGACCCGCTGGATGACGGCGAGATGCGGCACCTGGCGGCGCAGCTGGCGGAGGACGGCGTGGCTATCGAGGTCCGCGGTGGGCGGGGCGAGGATGGCGAGGTCCCAGGACTGTGACAGCAGCTCGTCCAGTCCGGCGGGATCGGCGAAGCGCTGGGCGCGCGCGGCCCGTCCGGCATTGCGGAACAGGCTTACCAGACGTTCCGCCTCGTTCTGCGATGCTTCGAGCAGCAACAGGCGGATCGCGCTGTGTTCGGCAGCCATGGTCTACTCGCACCCTGGCGATAACGACAAACCCTGGAAGCTACAGAGACTTCCACAGCGAGTCAAAGTCTTCTTCCTGGCGCGCGCCGCCGCCGGCCGGGCCGCCCTTGGGTGGCGTGCCGCTCTGCTCCAGCAGGTGATACTCGAAGACGCTGAAGCTGACCGTCATGCTGCGCCGCCGGTCGAGCATGCCACGCTGCTCGGTTCCCTGCTGGTTGATCTGCACCTTGCTGCCTTCCTGGAACGGCAGGCGCGGGGCGATCAGCGTCGGGGCCTGGTCGATGGCCTTGATCTCGGGCAACAGCAAGGCCCGCAAATACTGGCTGTTCTGCTCGGCCTTGCGCAGCAGTTGCAGGCCGCAGGGGCGCGCGGTGGGTGCCAGCAGTTCGACGCCCATCTGGGTGCCGCTGCCGGGCACCTGGCGAACCCAACGCACCACGGCCGGGCCCCAGTTGCGATCCTCCGGCAGGCGCACGCCGAGCAATTCGCCGGCCTGCAGCTGCTCGGGCACCTCGCCGCTCCAGCTCAGGCAATAGCCGCCCGGACTGTGGTTGACCACCTGCACCGCATGGATCGGAAAGGCCGGGCTGGCCGCCTCGCTGTCACCGGGCAGGCTGTCGTAGTGGATTTCCTCCAGCGCCTCGGCATTCCAGTCCAGGGCGTCCGGCGCCCGGGTCTCGGCATCGAAGGCCAGCGACCAGACGTCTTCCTTGGGCTTGGGCGCGAAGGTCTCGGGAACCGCCACGGCCGACAGGCGCAGGGTGTCGGCGAACACCTGACCGCCGGCGAGCTGGTAGTGCAGGGCGCTCATGCCGATGCAGACCTGGACCTGGCCCTGGCCGGGCATGCGCTGGAAGGCGCGATCGGCTTCCTGGCCCCAGGCACCGACCAGGTGTTGCAGCAGGTCCAGGGAGAGGTCGCCATGGACCGGCAGGCGCGCGCGGGCGCGCTGTTCCGGGGCCAGCGCCAGGTAGTCCTCGATGGCCTGGACCAGCTGTTGCGGAGCCAGGCCGAGCAGGCCGCTGAGGTTGGCCTCGCGCAGCAGCGAGCGATAGCGCGGCGGGGCGTCGATCTGGGGCGCCACCACCATCAGGGTGCCGTTCTGCTCGGGACCTTGTAGGCGGATCAGGTTGGCCCAGTCGTCCAGGTGCAGGGTCAGCTGGGCGATATGGCTCTGGCGCAGCTGGTTGCAACGGGCGGCACCGAACAGCAGGGCGGCGCCATAGGCCTGGGTGATGGTCTGGCTACCGTCGCCGGGCAGCAGTTCGTCGCGGATCTTCTGGTTGTGCAGGCCACTGGTCACCGCCAGGCGATAGAGCTGGTGCAGCTCCAGCCAGAGGTTGTCGTGGACCGGAGTATAGAGCTGGGCCGCGCGGATCAGCGGCCCCAACAGGGCGCGCAGGGCACGCTGGATGGCGGTGGCGAGCAGGGTGCTGCGTTCGCCGCGCTCGCTTTCCTCCACCACGATCAGCTTGTAGCCCGCGGCCAGCAGGTTTTGCAGCGCCTGGCAGAGATTGGCCACCTTGCGCGAGCGCTCGTCGAGCACGATGGCCTGATTGAGCACATGGCGTTCGAGCAGCTGGCAGACCCGCTGCACGTCCGGGCGCAGGGCCTCGAGCAGGCGCAGCCGCGCCTCGGGCGTCAGGATCAGCCGGTTGATTTCGAGCAGGCCTTGGTAGAGCAGCCGGGCGAATTCGCCCAGCTTGGCCCGTGGCAATTGCTCCAGCCAGCGCTTGAGGCCGGCCGGGGTGGCGTCACAAAACGTCAGGCTGCGCTGATCGGGCGTCGGTACCCGTAACATGAGCTGTGGCCTTTTGCTATCCATTCGCCGCACGCACTCCTGTTTCGATGGGCAATGAACCGCGCATCTAGGCGAGAGGCCCTGGCTCGGAAACGGTGGTCACGGGGGCCGGCGTGGTCGGAACCCCGAGCAGTTGCCCCATGTTGACGGTCGACAAGGCGCCGAGTTCAGCGGACCAGTTCACCGCTTCCGGTCCGAACAGCACGATGGCAGTGGAACCCAGCTTGAAGCGCCCCAGCTCGTCACCGGTATTCAGGGTGATGGGCGCCCGCGCCGCCGCGTCGTAGGCGAAGGTCTTGAGTTCGCGCTTGGGCGGCGTGACCAGACCGGCCCAGACCGTCTCGATGCTGGCGACGATCATGGCGCCGACCAGGATGACCGCCATGGGCCCCACGGCGGTGTCGAAGAGGCAGACTACCCGCTCGTTGCGGGCGAACAGCTCCGGCACGTTCTCGGCCGTGAGCTGGTTGACCGAGAAGATGCGCCCGGGCACGTAGACCATTTCCTTGAGGGTGCCGGTGAGCGGCATGTGCACCCGGTGGTAGTCCTTGGGCGACAGGTAGATGGTGGCGAAGCTGCCGCCCATGAAGGGCGCGGCACGCAGACCGTCGCCGCCGAGCAGCTCCAGCAGGCTGTAGCTGTGGCCCTTGGCCTGGAAGATGCGACCATGCTCGATGCGCCCCAGCTGGCTGATGGCGCCATCGCTGGGGCTGACCACCACGCCGGGCGTGGCCGGCAGCGGGCGGGCGCCGGGCTTGAGGGCGCGGGTGAAGAAGGCGTTGAAGTTTTCGTAGGCGGTGGGGTCCTCCACCTGGGCCTGGCGCATATCCACGTCGTAGTGACGGACGAACCAGCGGGTCAGCAGGTTCTTGAACCAGGGCGCGCGGCACTCGGCGAAGCCGCCGACGACCCGCGACAGCAGGTGGTGCGGCAGCAGATGCTGGGCCAGGATGAACAGTCGGTCTTGCAGTTTCATGGGAGGTCCTTGGCGATCATTCGATGGGCGTGTCGGGGTGATTGCCCCATTCGCCCCAGGAGCCGGCATAGGCTTTCACACGCGGGTAGCCCAGGGCCTTGGCCGCGAGGTAGGTGAAGCCGGATCGGTGATGGGTCTGGCAGTGGGTGATGATTTCCTTGTCGCGGGTAATGCCCAGGCGCTCGAGCTCGGCGGCGAGGTCGTCGCGGATGCGCAGCTGGCGCGCGCGGTCCATGCCGGCGGTCCACTCGAAGTTGATGGCGCCGGGGATATGGCCGCCGCGGGCGGTCAGCACCTTCTCGCCACGATACTCGTCGGCGCCGCGGGCATCCCAGATCGCCAGGTCCTCGGCGCCCAGCCGGCTCTGCAGGTAGGCGCGGGTGGCGGTGGGCTCTTCGTGCACTGTCAGCGGCACCGAGATGCCGGCGGGAGCGGGGACGTCGGTCACCAGCGGCAGGCCGGCGGCGATCCAGCCCTGGCGCCCGCCGTTGAGATAGTGATAGTTGGCGTGGCCGATGACGTCCAGCAGCCAGATGAAGCGGCCGGCCCAGCCGCCGCCTTCGTCGTCATAGACCACGTAGACGGCCTCGGGGCGATGCCCCAGTTCACCGAACAGCAGCTCCAGGTCGGCCTGGGCAGGCAGCAGGCCGGGCGCCGGCTTGGTTCCCAGCTGGGTGCGGGCGGGCGCGACGTGGCGCGCTCCGGGCAGATGCCCTTCGGCGTAGTGGGCGGCGCTGCTGAGATCCACCAGGATCAGCTCGGGCGCGTCCAGGCGCGCCGCGAGATCGGCGGGCTCAATCACCAGGGGCAGGGCGGAAAAGGGCATCGCGGATTTCCCGTCGGTCCGTAGCAAAGCTGAAGTGTACCGAGGTTGGCGGCCCAGCGTCAGGTCGGCCGTGCCCGCGGCCGATTGGCGAAGCTGCCGATGGCGCGCTCGATACAGGTGAAGGTCTTGTCTAGCGCTGCGGTCCGCCGCGGGTCCGCCGGCTCCAGCTCGCTGTCCAGCACCACCAGCAGGACCACTCGCTCGCCGAAGCCGAGGCTGCGGAACCAGAGCCGTTCGTTGGCGAACAGCCGCCGCAGGTCGGCGGGCAGGTGCGGCGCGAAACGCGTCCGGTTGCCGGCATCGATGCGCAGCTGCCCCGGACTGCCGAACAGCCTGGCCAGCAGCGGCTGGCTGGCGATGTCCAGCTGCAGACCGGGGGCTTCCTCCAGCCCGTGATGCAACTGCACATTGCCCTTCTGGCCGTTGCGATCGGGGGTGAGCAGCAGCAGGCGGGGCAGGCCGCAGGCCACCAGCGCCTGGCGGGCGCAGTCGAACAGCTGGGGCAGGGTGGCGAAGGCGCTGGGCGTGTGCAGCAGCTGCTCGCAGAGACCGCGCCAGCGTTGCGCCTGGCTCTGGCTCGCGACCTGCACCCGCGGCACCGGCTGCAGGCGCCGCGCGCCCGGCGGCCAGAGCAGGCCCTCGGCAGGGTGCCAAAGACCCGGCCGGGCATGGCGCTGGGCGTCCTGGACCGCGAGTTCGTGACTGCGACCCTGCACCCGCGCCAGCGGCAGCTGCAGGTAGAGGGCGCTCAGGCGTTGCCAGCGCAGGGTGTGGGGGCCGTCCCAGGCATGGTGACTGGCCAGCGCCAGGCCGTTGGCCAGCAGGATGGTGTTGCCAGGATGGGTCAGCCAGCGCCGCAGGTTGGGATCCTCGTCGAGTCGCTGCTGCTGTTCGAGGGGATCTTCGCCGTGGGCGATGTGCAGCGCCTTGACCAGCTGGCGGCGATCCTGGTCCAGCAGGCGATAGCCTTCGACGATCCAGTCGGGCAGTTGCCAGTGGCGGGCCAGTGCCTGGCACAGGCGGACGGCCGGTACGCCGAGCAATTCGCGCTCGACCTGCAGCGCTGGTTCGCCTTCGCCCAGGACCCGGCGCTCCCACTCCTCGAAGAGTTCCGGATAGCGCGTCACCAGCGGCCAGAGCGGTGCCAGAAAGAGCAGGGCGGCCAGGCGGATGTCCGGCCAGAGGCGCGCCAGGGGTACGCCGAACAGGCCCAGGCCGAGGGTCATGGCGTGCTGGCTGACCAGGCAGAGTTGTCGCAGTGGCCGTGGCAGGCGCTCTTCTGGCAGGCTGGGCTGGCGGGCGATCAGGTATTCCGCCGGGCCGAGGCCGACCCGTCCGAGCACGGCTTCGAGGCTGGCGGCGGGGTCGCCGAGGCTAGCATGGCCGCGATTGGCCTCGCGCAGCAGGGCCAGCGCCAGCGGAGGTGACTCGCAGAGTCTTTCGGCGATCTCATGCAACGCCAGGCGGCCATCGGCCAGGGCGCGGCGCAGACGATCCGCGGTGGCGGTGGCCACCGGCAGGCGCACGCCTTCCAGGTGTTTGACCCAGTCTTCGACGGTGTTCGGGCGGCTGGACATACGACGGTCGCCTTGAAATTTGATGAAAGGCCTTCAGTCCGGGACGCCGGGTCCGATAAAGGGGGCGTGAGGGTAGATCCCCGGCTCAATTTTCCTTAGCACACAGTATTCCCAACCATGGCAAAAATCATCGGCATCATCGTGATATTCGCGGCTGTCCTCGGCGGCTACATCCTCGCGCATGGCAAGATCGCGGCGATCATCCAGCCGCTCGAGGTGCTGATCATCGGCGGCGCGGCGCTGGGGGCCTTCCTGCAGGCCAACCCGGGCAGCACCTTCATGCAGGTGTTTAAGAAGTCGCTGAAGATGTTCGGCAATCGCTTCACCCACGCCTTCTACATGGACGTGCTCAAGCTGCTCTACGAGATCCTCAACAAGAGCCGGCGCGAGGGCATGATGTCCATCGAGGCGGACGTGGAGGACCCCAAGGCCAGCCCGATCTTCAGCAAGTACCCGAACATCCTCAAGGATGAGCAGATGACCGCCTACATCGCCGACTACCTGCGGCTGATGTCCTCCGGCAACATGGCGCCCCACGAGCTGGAGGGCCTGTTCGACATGGAGCTGGCGGGCATCAAGGAAGAGCTGGAGCACCCCTCCCATGCCGTGTCGCGGGTCGCCGACGGCCTGCCCGGCTTCGGCATCGTCGCCGCGGTGCTGGGGATCGTGATCACCATGGGCATGCTCGGCGAGGGCGACCAGGCGGCCATCGGTGGCCACGTCGGCGCGGCCCTGGTGGGGACCTTCCTCGGTATTCTCGCGGCCTATGGCTTCTTCGGTCCGCTGGCGACCTGCCTGGAGCACGACGCCAAGGAAGAGCTCAATGTGCTGGAGGCCATCAAGGCCTGCCTGGTGGCCGCCGCCAGCGGCATGCCGCCCACCGTCGCCGTGGAATTCGGCCGCAAGGTGCTGTTCCCCGCGCACCGGCCGTCCTTCAGTGAACTCGAGCAGGCGATGCGGGGCAGCTGATGGACAACAACCAGCCGATCATCGTCAAGCGCGTCAAGAAGAGCGCCGCCGGCCACCACGGCGGCGCCTGGAAGATCGCCTTCGCCGACTTCGCGACCGCCATGATGGCGTTCTTCCTGGTGCTCTGGCTGATGTCCTCGGCCACCCCGGAGCAGAAGAAGGCCATCGCCGGCTATTTCCAGGATCCGATCGGCTTCACCGAAAGCGCCAGTCCCTATGTCATCGACCTGGGCGGCACCCCGACGCCGGCGCCCGACCGCACCCTGAATCCGGAGATCCAGGCGCAGCCGGACTCGACCCAGAACAAGGTCAATCCGGACATGCAGGAGCGCGCCGACCCCAACGAATCCAACCGCGTGGCGCCCGATCCGACCCAGGCGCTGGATCCTTCCGAGAAGCGCCAGCCCAACGATACCGCGCAGCAGCAGAAGGACCAGAGCCAGGCGGCGTCGAAGACCGATGCCAGCCAGGCGCAGAAGATGGACGCCAGCCAGGCGGAAAAGATCGCCGAGCAGGTGGACAAGGAGCGGTTGCAACTGCTGCTGCAGGAACTGCAGAACAAGATCGAGCAGAATCCGGAGCTGCAGAAGTTCAAGGACCAGATCCTGCTGGAGATCACCCAGGACGGCCTGCGCATCCAGATCGTCGATGCCGACAACCGGCCGATGTTCGATTCCGGCAGTCCGCGGCTGAAGTCCTATTTCGAGGACATCCTGCTGGCCATGGCCGACACCATCCGCCAGGTGCCGAACAAGATCAGCATCAGCGGCCACACCGATGCGGCGCGGTACAACGGCAAAGGCGACTTCAGCAACTGGGAGCTGTCCGCCGGCCGGGCCAACGCGGCGCGCCGGGCGCTGGTCGCCGGGGGTTATCCGGAAGACCAGGTGGCACGGATCGTCGGCTATGCCTCGTCGGCGCCCTTCGATCGCGACCATCCGCTCAATCCGATCAACCGGCGCATCGACATCATCGTGCTGACCAAGAAGGCGCAACAGGCCATCGAAGGGCGGGCCGGAAGCAACCAGGCACCCAAGCCGGCGGCCAAGGATGCGCCGGGGGCCAGTCGCGGCGGGGTGTCCAGCGGTGGCGTCTCCGCCACCGGCAACCTGGCGCAACCCATCAACGATGCGGCCTTCAAGCAGCAGATCAACGCCTTCGACGCCGGCGTCATCCAGGGCAAGCCCTGAGCGGCGGCCTCGATCGATAGGAAAATTCGCTGTCAGCGTTCGGTTTTTTCGTCCGTTGACGCGAGCGCGGCTGGCTATGCTGCAGGGGTTTCATGATCGATCGGGCACCTTGCGCCCTGGCGCGCGGTCTCTCGATCTCCGAACCCTCTGCAGGAGCCTTCCGATGAGCAACGCCTTTATCGACACCATCAAGCGCCGTCGCAGCCAGTATGCGCTGGGCAAGAACCTGCCGCTGGCCCAGGACCAGGTCACCACGCTGATCCAGGACGCGGTCAAGCTGTCGCCCTCCGCCTTCAATTCCCAGAGCTCGCGCGCGGTGATCCTGTTCGGCGCCGAGAGCGAAAAGTTCTGGGGCTTCGTCATGCAGGCGCTGCGGCAGATCGTGCCGGCCGAATCCTTCGCCCCCACCGAAGGCAAGATCAACAGCTTCGCCGCCGGCGCCGGCACCGTGCTGTTCTACGAGGACCGCCACGTGGTCTCCGCGCTGCAGGACCAGTATCCGGCCTACGCCGACAACTTCCCCATCTGGTCGGAGCAGGCCAGCGGCATCGCCCAGTTCTCGGTATGGACCGCCCTGGCCAACGCCGGCATCGGCGCCAGCCTGCAGCACTACAATCCGCTGCCCGACGCCCTGGCCGCCGCCGAATGGAAACTGCCGGAGACCTGGCACCTGCGCGCCCAGATGCCCTTCGGCTCCAACGAGGGTGACTTCCCCGAGAAGTCCTTCATGGACGACGCCGAGCGCTTCCGCGTCTTTGGCTGATAATGGAAAACGCCGGGCTCGCCCGGCGTTTTCTCTAGAGAGCCTATTAAAAGGCTCGCGAGCTAGAGCCAACCAAGGCCTGGGCGGCCCCGCGAAAAGACCTGAGGAAGCGGGTCGGACCCGCGCTCGGGTTTACAGAGGGTAAATGAGCATTCCGGCCGGGCTGGCGATCCAGGGTCTTTTCAACGCCGTTTGGCCGACGCACAGCAGCCTTTTAACAGGCTCTAGTAGCGCGACTCGCCTTCCAGGCTGGCCAGGATGTGCCTATAGCTGGCCATCCGCTGCGGATGGATGTCGCCGCGTTCCAGGGCGGCGAGCAGGGCGCAGCCGGGCTCGCGTTCATGCTGGCAGTCGCGGAAGCGGCAGTGGCCGATGAATTCGCCGAATTCCTTGAAACCCGCCTCGACGTCGTCGCGACTCACATGGCTCAGGCCGAATTCGCGGATGCCGGGCGAGTCGATCAGATCGCCGCCGTCGGGGAAATGGAAGAGACGGGCGGTGGTGGTGGTGTGAGTGCCCTTGTTGGTCAGCTCGGACAGCGGACCGACGCGCGTATCGACGCCCGGGAGCAGGGCGTTGACCAGCGACGACTTGCCCACCCCTGATTGCCCCACGAAAACACTGACGTGCTCGTCCAGGGCACTCTTGAGCTGGTCCATGCTCAGCCCGTTGTGGGCCGAGACCTCCAGCAGCGGATAGTCCAGCTCGCGGTAGATGCCCAGCAATTCGTCCAGCGCCGGGCCGTTGTGCTCGTCGATCAGGTCGGCCTTGTTGAGCAGCAGCAGCGGCTGGATGCCGGCGTGCTCGGCCGCCACCAGGTAGCGGTCGATGAGGTTGGCGTGGGGCGTGGGCAGCGGGGCGAACACGATCACCAGGCGGTCGACGTTGGCCGCCACCGGCTTGAGCTGGCCGCGCATGTCCGGCCGGCAGATCTCCGAGCGGCGCGGCAACTGGGCGACAATAACGCCATTGCCCTGGACGCCGGCACGGAACACCACCCGGTCTCCGGTGACCAGGGTCGGCAGGTTGGCACGCAGGTGGCAGCGCTGCAGCTGGCCGTCGCCATCCTCCACCTCGACCTGGACGCCGAAGTGGGCGATCACCTGGCCCTGTTGCTCGGGTCCCAGATCGCCGCCCTCGAGTTCCTCGATCAGCTTCGACTCGCGCTTTTCCGCACGGGCGGCGCGCTCGGTCTGGATTTTCTCGATCCGCCAGCTCTGGCGACGGGTCAGGTGGCGTTTGGCCATGGGATGTCCGCGGGTTTCAGGGGCGAGGAGTCTAGCATTGGCCGCCCGCGACGGATTACCTAAACTTGGCGCACCTCGTCGCCCTGGAGCCCCCATGCTGGCCCATCTCGCCTCGCGCTATCCCCTGCTGCTGGCCGTCCTGGTGCAGTTGGCCGCCCTGGTGGTCGCCGTCGTCGGCCTGCGGCTGTGGGCCAGCTTCGCCGGCCAGCGCCCCTCGCTGCTGGCGCTGGTCTGCCTGCAGGCGGTGCTGGCGGCCCTGCTGGGCGAAGTGCTCGGGCTGGCGCGCTGGTGGGTGTTCATCAATCTGCTGTTCGCCCCGGCGCTCTACCTGGTCAGCGGGCGCGGCCTCTCGCCGGGCATCGCCGCGCTGGGCTTCCTGCTGCTGCTCCTGTTGAACTGGAACAGCCTGCGCGAGCGGGTACCGCTCTATCTCACCGGCCGCCAGACCCGCGATCGGCTGGCCGGGCTGCTCGCCGAGCGGGAGCCGACCTTCAGGTTCGTCGACCTCGGTTGTGGCCTGGGCGATACCCTGGTCGACCTGTCCCGGCGCTTTCCACAGGCCAGTTTCGTCGGCGTGGAGACGGCGCCGCTGAGCTTCGCCCTGGCCTGGCTGCGCTGCCTGCCCAGGCGCAACTGCCAGGTACGCTACCGCGACCTCTGGCGGGTGGAGCTGGGCGAGTTCGAGGTCGTCTACTGCTTTCTCTCGCCGGCACCCATGCCGCGCCTGGGCGAGAAGGCGCGGCAGGAACTGCGTCCCGGCAGCTGGCTGATCAGCAATACCTTCGAGATCCCCGGCGAGCCGGCGGATGCGATCCTTGACGTGGGTGACCTGCGCGGCAGCCGGCTGCTGCTCTGGCGTCGGTAGGTACGCGGCAGGCGCGCTGCTACACTGGTGCCATCATCAAGGAGTTCACCATGCCCACCCCCAATCCGCAGCACCTGATCTGGATCGACCTGGAAATGACCGGCCTGGATCCGGATCGGGACGTGATCATCGAGATGGCCACCATCGTCACCGACAGCGATCTGAATGTCCTGGCCGAGGGCCCGGTGCTGGCCATCCACCAGTCGGACGAGATCCTGGCCGGCATGGACGAGTGGAACACCCGTCAGCACGGCGGCTCCGGCCTGACCCAGCGGGTGCGCGAGAGCACCATCGACACCGCCCAGGCCGAGGCCCTGACCCTGGAATTCCTGCGGCAGTGGGTGCCCAAGGGCAAGTCGCCGATCTGTGGCAACAGTATCTGCCAGGATCGTCGCTTCCTCTACCGACGCATGCCGGAGCTGGAGGCCTACTTCCACTACCGCAACTTGGACGTCTCCACCCTCAAGGAACTGGCCGCGCGCTGGGCGCCCCATGTGCGTGACGGCGTGAAGAAGAGCGGCAGCCACCTGGCGCTGGACGACATCCGCGATTCCATCGCCGAGCTGCGCCACTACCGCGAGCACTTCATCAAGGTCTGACGGCCCCGCAGCCGTGCTGCTGTCCATCCTCTACCTGGTGGCCATCACCGCCGAGGCCATGACCGGCGCGCTGTCCGCCGGGCGGCGCGGCATGGACCTGTTCGGTGTGGCGCTGATCGCCAGCGTCACCGCCCTGGGCGGCGGCTCGGTGCGCGACGTCCTGCTCGGGCACTACCCGCTCGGTTGGGTCAGGCATCCCGAGTACCTGGCGCTCACCGTGGGCGCGGGCCTGGCCACGGTGGCCATCGCCCGGGTCATGCGGCATCTGCGCCAGCTGTTCCTGGTGCTCGATGCCCTGGGCCTGGTGGCCTTCACCGTGATCGGCTGCCAGGTGGCCCTGGAGATGGGCCTGAGTCCGGTCATCGTCATCGTCAGCGGTACCCTCACCGGCACCTGCGGCGGCATCCTGCGCGACATCCTCTGCAACGACGTGCCGCTGATCCTCAGGCGCGAACTCTACGCCAGCGTGGCGGTGCTGTCCGCCGGCTGCTACCTGCTCTGCCGCCAGTGGCTGAGCGAGGAGCAGGCGCTGCTCATCACCCTCAGTGCCGGGCTACTGCTACGCCTGCTGGCGCTGAGGTTCAACTGGCAGATGCCGACCTTCAGGTACGACGACGAGCCCCACTAGCGCTCGCCATGGCGCTCCAGTGCCCAGTCGACGTGCTCGCGCACCAGCGGCGACGGGTGCTCGCGCTGCAGCCGTAGCGCCTCCACCACGGGGATGCTGGTCGGCGCATTGCCCAGGCCAACCGCCAGGTTGCGCAGCCAGCGCTCGTAGCCGGCGCGGCGCAGCGGCGAACCCTCGGTACGGCTGAGGAATTCGGCTTCGGTCCAGCGGAAGAGTTCGGCCAGGCTGGCGCTGTCCAGACGATGGCGCGGCTGGAAATCCCCTTCGGCACTGGGCTTGGCGAAGCGATTCCAGGGGCAGACCAGTTGGCAGTCGTCGCAGCCGAACACCCGGTTGCCGATCAGTGGGCGCAGCTCCAGCGGAATGGAGCCTTTGAACTCGATGGTCAGGTAGGAGATGCAGCGGCGGGCGTCGAGCTGGTAGGGGCCGACGAAGGCCTGGGTCGGGCAGATGTCCAGGCAGGCACGGCAGGTGCCGCAGTGGTCACGCGGGGTGGGCTCGTCCACTGGCAGAGGCACGTCGACGAAGAGTTCACCGAGAAAGAACCAGCTGCCGGCCTTGCGATTGAGCACCAGGGTGTTCTTGCCGATCCAGCCCAGGCCGGCCTGTTCGGCGATGGCTTTTTCCAGTACCGGGGCGCTGTCGACGAAGGCGCGATAGCCGAAGGGGCCGATCTCGCCCTGGATGCGCTCGGCCAGGTGCTGCAGGCGCTTGCGGATCAGCTTGTGGTAGTCGCGGCCCAGGGCGTAGCGCGAGACATAGGCGGCGCTACCATCGGCCAGGCGCTCGCTCATGCGGGTATCGCCGGGCAGGTAGTCCATGCGCAGGGAAATCACCCTGAGGGTGCCGGGCACCAGTTCGGCCGGTCGCGAACGTTTGCTGCCGTGCGCGGCCATATAGTCCATCTCGCCGTGGAAACCGGCGGCCAGCCAGCGCTCCAGATGTTCCTCGTGACGTGCCAGATCCAGGCCGGCGATGCCGGTCTGCTGAAAGCCCAATTCCCGACCCCAGGTCTTGATGAGGTCGGCCAGGGCGGCGAGATCGAGGGCGACAGCGGACATCGACGGGAACGCACAGGCAGGAGGGCCGCCTATTTTGCCAGACTCCGGAGGCTTTCCCAGCATGCACGACGAACTGCCGTTCCAGCTCTACAGCGCCCAGCAGGTACGGGATCTCGACGCCCAACTGATCGCCGGCGGCCTGCCCGGGCTCGAGCTGATGAGACGCGCGGCCGCCGCGGCCTGGCGTTCGCTGCGCCACGGCTGGCCCCATGCCGGCGCTCTCTGCGTGCTGGCCGGCGGTGGCAACAACGCCGGCGATGGCTATCTGGTCGCCGCTCTGGCCCGCAAGGCCGGCTGGCAGGCGCAGGTCTGGCACCTGGCCGATCCGGCCGGTCTTAAGGGTGATGCCGCCCTGGCCCATGCCGAAACCCTGGCCGCCGGGGTGGACGTCCAGCCCTGGCGCGCGGATGCCCCGCTGCAAGGCCTGGTGGTCGATGCCCTGCTCGGCACCGGGCTCAAGGGCGCGGCGCGCGAGCCCTATGCCACGGCCATCGAACGGATCAACGCCAGCGAGCTGCCGGTGGTGGCCATCGATATCCCGTCCGGGCTCGACGCCGACACCGGGGCGGCAGCGGGTGCCCTGGTGCGCGCCGACCTGACCATCACCTTCATCGGGCTCAAGCTCGGTCTGTTCACCGGCAAGGGGCCGGATCATGTCGGCAGCCTGGTGTTCGAGCCGCTGATGGAGGAGCCGCAGAATCCCGCCCACGCCACCGCGCAGCGCCTGGCGCCCGGCAACCTGCCGCGGCTGGCGGCGCGCCCGCTGAATGCGCACAAGGGACAATACGGTCATCTGCTGGTGATCGGCGGCGACGAGGGCACTGGTGGCGCGGCCATCATGACCAGCGAGGCAGCGCTGCGCTGCGGCGCCGGCATGCTCAGCCTGGCGACCCGGCCGTCCAACGTCAGTGCGGTACTGTCTCGGCGGCCGGAGGTCATGGTCGCCGGGGTGCATTCCAGCTTCGCCGTGCTGGAACTGGCCAAGAAGGCCGATGTGCTCGCGGTCGGACCGGGGCTGGGGCAGGGCGCCTGGGGCAAGGCGCTGGCCAGTGCGGCCGCGACGCTGGACGTGGCCCAGGTGTGGGACGCCGATGCGCTCAATCTGCTGGCCGCGGGGGTGGTCGAGGCGCCGCGCGGGCCCTGGGTGATGACGCCGCACCCGGGCGAGGCGGCGCGGCTGTTGGAGGTCTCGATCAAGGACATCGAGGCCGATCGCCCCGGCAGCGCCCGCGAACTGGCCCGGCGTTACGGCGGCGTGGCCCTGCTCAAGGGCTTCGGTACCCTGATCGCCCATCCTGACGGGCGCATGGCGCTGTGCGGCGAGGGCCATCCGGCGATGGCCACCGGTGGCCTGGGAGACATCCTCACCGGTATCATCGCGGCCCTGCTGGGGCAGGGGCTGCCACCCTTCGAGGCCGCCTGCCTGGGCGCCTGGCTGCACGGTCGCGCCGGTGCCGAGCTGGGTCGCCAGGGCCGCGGCCTGGCCGCCAGCGATCTGCCCCCGGTCGCCCGCCAGTTGCTCGAGGAACTCCAGCCATGCCTGAACTGACCCTGCACGCCGCCGACGAAGACGCCATGTATGCCCTGGGCGCCCGCCTGGCCCAGGCCAGTGGCGGTCGCGGCGTGCTCTATATGCACGGCGACCTGGGCGCCGGCAAGACCACCCTGTCGCGCGGCATCCTGCGCGGCCTCGGCCATGCCGGGGCGGTCAAGAGCCCCACCTTCACCCTGGTCGAGCCCTATGAACTGGCCAGCGGCGCGGTCTACCACTTCGACCTCTATCGCCTGGCCGATCCGGAAGAGCTGGAATTCATGGGGATTCGCGACTACTTCACACCCGAGGCCTTGTGCCTGGTGGAATGGCCCGAACGCGGCCAGGGCTTTTTGCCAAAGCCGGACCTGGACATTACCATTACGCCACGCGCCGACGGCCGTGATCTCCGCCTGGTCAGCCAGGGGGCTCATGGCGAGGCCTGGTGCGCCGCCCTCGCGTCCTAGGACGCCGATCCCCGTTCTCCAGCTATACGGTCGCAGGCATGCGCAAGCGTTTTCTCAGGTCGGGACTCGGCCTGTTGTTGTTGATCCTCAGCAGTCAGCTGCTGGCCGCCACCCAGATCAAGGGCATGCGCGTTTGGCGTGCACCCGACAATACCCGGCTGGTGTTCGATCTCACCGGCCCGGTCAAGGCCAGCGTCTTCACCCTCAGCGCCCCGGACCGCATTGTCATCGACCTGTCCGGCGCGCAGCTCGACGGCGGGCTGAACGAAAAGCCGCTGCGCAACACCCCCATCACCGGCCTGCGGGCGGCCCAGCGCTCGCCGGGCGAGGTGCGCCTGGTGCTGGACACCAAGGGCGCCCTGACGCCCAAGAGCTTCACCCTGGCGCCCAACAAGGAGTACGGCAACCGCCTGGTGGTCGATCTCTACGACCAGGGCACCGACCCAGCCACCAGCGATATCCCGGCCACCGTCACGCCCAACCTGCCGGCGACCCCGGTGACCCCGGCCCAGCCGGCGACCCGTCTGCCGGCCGGCCCCAGCGGCAAGCGCGACGTGGTGGTGGTGATCGACCCGGGCCACGGCGGGGAAGACCCCGGCGCCATCGGCCGCGGCCGGCTGTACGAGAAGAACGTGGTGCTGGCCATCGCCCGGCAGCTGCAGGCCAATCTCAACCGGCAGAAGGGCTTTCGCGCCGAGCTGACCCGCACCAGCGACTACTTCATCCCGCTGCGCCAGCGGCAGGTCATCGCCCGCAAGAAGGGCGCCGACCTGTTCATCTCCATCCACGCCGATTCGGCGCCCAGCGCCAGCGCCGAGGGCGTCACCGTCTTCGCCCTGTCCCAGCGCGGCGCCACCTCCGAGGCCGCGCGCTGGCTGGCCGATTCGGAAAACCGCTCCGACCAGGTCGGCGGCGTCTCCGAGGCCCTGGACAACAAGGACCCGATGCTCGCCGGGGTGCTCATGGACCTGTCCATGACCGCCACCGTGGCGTCCAGCCTGGAAGTCGGCCAGACCATCCTCAGCCAGGTCGGGCGCGCCACCAAGCTGCTCCATTCGCGGGTGGAGCAGGCCGGCTTCATGGTGCTGAAGTCGCCGGACATCCCCTCGATCCTGGTGGAGACCGGCTTCATCACCAATGCCAACGAATCGGCCAAGCTTGCCAGCCCCGCGCACCAGGGCTTGCTCGCCCGGCAGATCCAGTCGGGCATCGTGCAGTATTTCCAGCATCGTCCGCCGCCGGGTACCTACCTGGCCTGGCAGCGCGAGCAGCGCGGCGACAAGGTCGGAGTGGTACGGGGCATCGACCAGCACCGGGTGCAGCCCGGCGAAAGCCTGAGCCTGATCGCCCGGCGCTACGACGTCGACCTGTCCACCCTGCGCGCCGCCAATGGGCTGCGCGGCAATCGCATCCGCTCCGGTCAGGTGCTGACCATCCCCACCCACGAACTGGCGGCCAGCAATGACTGAACCCCGGCGCATCCAGCTGCTCAGTCCGCGGCTGTCCAACCAGATCGCCGCCGGCGAGGTGGTCGAACGCCCCGCCTCGGTGGCCAAGGAACTGCTGGAGAACAGCCTGGATGCCGGTGCCCGGCGCATCGACGTCGAGGTGGAGCAGGGCGGCATCAAGCTGCTGCGGGTGCGCGACGACGGCCACGGCATTCCGGCGGACGACCTGCACCTGGCCCTGGCACGCCATGCCACCAGCAAGATCTACCACCTGGACGAGCTGGAAAGCGTCGCCAGCCTGGGGTTTCGCGGCGAAGCCCTGGCCTCGGTCAGTTCGGTGTCGCGCCTCACCCTGACCTCCCGTCACCTCGGTGAAGACCAGGCCTGGCAGGTGGAGACCGAGGGCCGCGAGATGCAGCCGCGGGTGCAGCCCGCCGCTCATCCCCAGGGCACCTCGGTGGAGGTGCGCGACCTCTTCTTCAATACCCCGGCGCGGCGCAAGTTCCTGCGCGCCGAAAAGACCGAATTCGATCACCTGCAGGAAGTGGTGCGGCGCCTCGCGCTGGCCCGCTTCGACGTGGGCTTCCACCTGCGCCACAACGGCAAGAGCGTGCTCGCCCTGCACCCGGCCGGCGATCCGCAGAGCCAGGGGCGCCGGGTTTGCGCGGTCTGCGGTCCGGCCTTCCTCGAGCAGGCGCTGCCGCTGGGCATCGAGCGCGGCGGCCTGCGCCTCTGGGGCTGGGTGGGCCTGCCGACCTTCTCGCGCGGCCAGGCCGACCTGCAGTACTTCTATGTCAACGGCCGCATGGTGCGCGACAAGCTGGTGGCCCATGCCGTGCGCCAGGCCTATCGCGACGTCCTCTACAACGGTCGCCATCCGGCCTTCGTGCTGTTCCTCGAAGTGGATCCGGCGACGGTGGACGTCAACGTCCACCCCACCAAGCACGAGGTTCGCTTCCGCGACAGCCGCCAGGTACACGACTTTCTCTACGGCACCCTGCACCGGGCGCTGGGCGACATCCGCCCCGACGACCAGCTCGCCGTGGTGGCGCCGGCCACCCCGGCGCCGCTGAGCGGCCCCGCCGCCGGTGAATTCGGCCCCCAGGGCGAGATGCGCCTGGCCGCTGCCGTGCTGCACGACAGCCCTGCGCCGCCTGCGCAGCCCTACGCCAGTGGTGGCGGCTCAGGTGGCGCCCCACGCTACAGTCCCACGCCACAGCCCTATTCCGGAGCCCCCGTGGCCGAGGTGCAGAGCGCCTACCAGGCGTTCTTCGCCCCGCTGCCGGAGGGTGCTGCCAGCGCTCCGCTGCCGGCGGAGCAGGGCGACGTGCCGCCGCTGGGCTATGCCCTGGCCCAGCTCAAGGGCATCTACATCCTCGCCGAGAACGCCCAGGGGCTGATCCTGGTGGACATGCACGCCGCCCACGAGCGCATCACCTACGAGCGTCTCAAGGTGGCCATGGCCAGCGAAGGCCTGCGCGGCCAGCCGCTCCTGGTGCCCGAATCCCTGGCCGTCAGCGAGCGCGAGGCCGATTGCGCCGAAGAACACGGCCAGTGGTTCGAGCGCCTCGGCTTCGAGCTGCAGCGGCTCGGCCCCGAGACCCTGGCGATCCGCCAGATCCCGGCGCTGCTCAAGCAGGCCCAGGCCGCGCGGCTGGTGCAGGACGTGCTGGCCGATCTGCTGGAGTACGGCACCAGCGACCGTATCCAGGCGCACCTCAACGAATTGCTCGGTACCATGGCCTGCCACGGCTCGGTCCGCGCCAACCGGCGGCTGACGCTGCCGGAGATGAATGCCCTGCTGCGCGACATGGAAACCACCGAGCGCAGCGGCCAGTGCAACCATGGTCGTCCGACCTGGGCCCAGCTCAGCCTGGACGACCTGGACAAACTCTTCCTGCGCGGTCGCTGACCGCCCCGCCGCGTCCCGCGCGGCGCCCTTCGAGAATCCCGCATGACCGCCCCCCTGCCGCCCGCCATCTTCCTCATGGGGCCGACCGCCTCCGGCAAGACCGATCTCGCCATCGAGCTGGCCCGGCTACTGCCCATCGAGCTGATCAGCGTGGATTCGGCGCTGGTCTATCGCGGCATGGACATCGGCACCGCCAAGCCCAGCGCCGAGCTGCTGGCGGCCTATCCGCACCGGCTGGTGGACATCCGCGATCCGGCCGAAAGCTATTCCGCGGCCGACTTCCGTACCGATGCCCTGGCGGCCATGGCCGAGATCACCGCCGCCGGGCGCATCCCCCTGCTGGTCGGCGGCACCATGCTCTACTTCAAGGCCCTGCTCGACGGCCTGGCCGACATGCCCAGCGCCGATCCGGCGGTACGGGCCGAGATCGAGGCCCTGGCGGCGGCCGCCGGCTGGGGCGAGATCCATCGGCAATTGGCCGAGGTCGATCCGGTGTCCGCGGCGCGCATCCACCCCAACGATCCCCAGCGGCTGTTGCGGGCCCTCGAGGTGTTTCGCGTCAGCGGTCGCTCGATGACCGAGCACCGCGCGCTGCAAATGCGTGCCACTGCCGATTCGAACGGGGCGCCCCAGACACAATTGCCCTATACTGTCGCCCAATTGATCCTGGCACCCGGCCGGCGTGAGGTGCTCCATGCGCGGATCGCCGAGCGCTTCGAGCTCATGCTGGAACAGGGTCTCATCGACGAAGTCTCAGCCTTGCGGGAGCGTCCCGATCTGCATCCTGGCCTGCCGTCCATGCGATCCGTAGGCTATCGTCAGGTCTGGGAATTCCTGGAAGGGGAATGCACGCGGGAAGAGATGGTGGCGCGTGGCGTGGCAGCCACGCGGCAGTTGGCGAAGCGGCAGTTGACCTGGTTGCGTGGCTGGCCCGCCGCGCAGACGTTCGACAGCCTGGCTTGTGACAATCTGCCGCGGATCTTGAAATGCCTCGCCGGCGACTCCATATCGCCCCGCAGCTGAATCGTTTTTGTCCGCGTGTCCATGGTGGGCAGCGGAAGCTGGCATGTCGCCAGACCGGTATTTTCATTTCTTTAGGAGAGCGACACGATGTCAAAAGGGCACTCGCTACAAGACCCTTACCTGAACACCCTGCGTAAAGAGCGCGTTCCGGTTTCCATTTACCTCGTCAACGGCATCAAGCTGCAGGGTCAGATCGAGTCCTTCGACCAGTTCGTGATCCTGCTCAAGAACACCGTCAGCCAGATGGTCTACAAGCATGCGATCTCCACCGTGGTGCCCAGCCGCCCGGTTCGCCTGCCCAGCTCCGAGACCGGTGAGTCGGATAGCGAATAAATAACGAGAGGAGCGCCCTGTTGTTCTTCGAGCGTCACGAAGGTGGTGAGCGGGCCATTCTGGTCCATCTGGAAGGCCTGCATCCGGAGGCGCGTGAAGATCCTCAGGAGTTTCTCGAACTCGCGCGGTCGGCGGGTGCGGAGACCGTGGCCTTTATCACGGTGAATCGCAGCCAGCCGACCGCGCGTTTTCTCATCGGTACCGGCAAGGTCGAAGAGCTGCACGATCAGGTGCACGCCAAGGGCGCCGACCTGGTCATCTTCAACCATGACCTCACGCCCAGCCAGGAACGTAACCTCGAAAAAGCCTTCGAGTGCCGCGTCCTGGACCGTACCGGCCTCATTCTCGACATCTTCGCCCAGCGCGCCCGTACCCACGAGGGCAAGCTGCAGGTGGAGCTCGCCCAGCTCGAGCACATGAGCACCCGGCTGGTACGCGGTTGGACTCACCTCGAGCGCCAGAAGGGCGGTATCGGCCTGCGTGGCCCGGGTGAAACCCAGCTGGAAACCGACCGCCGCCTGCTGCGGATTCGCATCCGCCAGATCCGCCAGCGCCTGGACAAGGTGCTGAGCCAGCGCGAACAGGCACGCCGCGGCCGCCGTCGCGCCGAGATCCCCGCGGTTTCCCTGGTTGGCTATACCAACGCCGGCAAGTCCACCCTGTTCAACAGCCTCACCGCATCCGGCGTCTATGCGGCGGATCAGCTGTTCGCGACCCTCGATCCTACCTTGCGCCGTTTGCAGCTGCCGGACCTGGGGCCGATCGTGCTGGCCGATACCGTGGGCTTCATCCGCCACCTGCCGCACAAGCTGGTCGAGGCCTTTCGCGCGACCCTGGAGGAATCCAGCAACTCCGACCTGCTGCTGCACGTGATCGATGCCCACGAAGAGGATCGGCAGCTGCAGATCGAGCAGGTCGAGGCGGTGCTGCACGAGATCGGCGCCGATGAGCTGCCGATGCTGGAGATCTACAACAAGATCGACCTGCTCGAGGGCGTCGAGCCCCACATCCAGCGCGACGACGAGACCGGCCGCCCGATCCGGGTCTGGGTCTCGGCCCGGGACGGCAAGGGGCTCGACCTGATCGGCCAGGCGGTGGCGGAGCTGCTCGGCGAAGACCTCTTCGTCGGGGTGCTGCGCCTGCCCCAGCGCCACGCCCGGCTGCGCGCCCAGCTGTTCGAGCTGGGCGTGGTGCAGCAGGACGATCACGATGACGAAGGCAATATCCTGTTGTCTGTACGAGTACCCCGCGCCGAACTCAATCGACTGCTCAGCCGGGCCGGTGAAAAGCCGGAAGTCTTTATCCAGCAACATGTTTTGCAATAAACCCCTGCTCGGCGCTTTTGTCCGGGCAGGGACCATCCGGTAGCATTGGTCGACGCGCCATTTCGGCGCGTTTTCGCGTTATCAGTAGGGAGAGCGCTATGGCTTGGAACGAGCCCGGTGGCAACTCGAACAATCAAGACCCCTGGGGCGGCCGCAACAACAACGGCGGCGGCAATGGTGGACGCAAGGGGCCGCCGGATCTCGACGAAGCCTTGCGTAAGTTTCAGGACCGCATCAACCGCCTGGTAGGTGGCAAGAAGCGGTCCGGCGGCAGCGGCGGCGACAGTCTCGGCTCGGGGGGTGGCAAGGGTCTGCTGCTGCTCGGCGTGCTGCTGGTCGGCGCGCTGTGGCTGTACAACGCCGTCTACGTGGTGGACGAGCAGGAGCAGGCCGTGGTGCTGCGCCTGGGCAAATACCATGAGACGGTAGGGCCCGGCCTGAACATCTACTTCCCGCCCTTCGAGACCAAGTACCAGGAAAACGTCACCCGTGAGCGGGCCTACAGCAAGCAGGGCGCCATGCTGACCCAGGACGAGAACATCGTCGAGGTGCCGCTGACCGTCCAGTACCGCATCACCAACCTCAAGGACTTCGTCCTCAACGTGGACCAGCCGGAGGTCAGCCTGCAGCAGGCGACCGACAGCGCCCTACGTCACGTGGCCGGCTCCTCGACCATGGACCAGCTGCTGACCGACGGCCGCGAGCAGGTCGCCACCAGCGTCCGCGAGCGCCTGCAGCGCTTCCTCGACACCTACGGCACCGGCATCACCGTGACCCAGGTGAACATCCAGAGCGCCTCGGCGCCGCGCGAGGTCCAGGAAGCCTTCGACGACGTCATCCGCGCCCGTGAAGACGAGCAGCGCGAGAAGAACCAGGCCGAGGCCTATGCCAACGGGGTGATTCCCGAGGCCCGCGGTGCGGCCCAGCGCATCATCGAGGAAGCCAACGGCTACCGCGATGAAGTCGTCGCTCGTGCCCAGGGTGATGCGTCGCGCTTCAGCCAGCTGGCGGTCCAGTACGCGGTCAATCCGCAGCTGACCCGCGAGCGTCTGTACATCGAGACGATGCAGGAAGTGCTTGGCCAGTCGAGCAAGGTCATGGTCACCACCCAGGCCGGCCAGAACCTGCTCTATCTGCCGCTCGACAAGCTGATGCAGAACCGTGCCCCGGCACCGACCTCGGCGATCAGCAGTGGCGCTGCCCCCGCGGCGTCGAGCGACACGGCCGCTTCGGTCATTCGCAATCTGCCGCAGTCCACCGAAGCGCGTACGAGGGAGAGCCGCTGATGAGCAATAAATCGCTGGCCGCGCTGATCGTCGTGGTCGTCCTGGGCCTCGCTGCCTGGAGCAGTCTGTTCGTGGTGAAGGAAACCGAGCGCGCGGTGATGCTGCGCTTCGGTCGCGTGGTCGAGCCCAATCTGGAGCCCGGCCTGCACTTCAAGATTCCCTACGTCAACCGGGTGCGCAAGTTCGATGCCCGCCTGCAGACCCTGGATACCCCGACGCAGCGCTTCCTGACGCTGGAAAAGAAAGCGGTGATGGTGGATGCCTACGCCAAGTGGCGCATCTTCAACGCCGATCGCTACTACACCGCGACCTCGGGTCTCAAGCAGATCGCTGACGAGCGCCTGCTGCGCCGTCTGGAAGCGGGTCTGCGCGACCAGTTCGGTCGTCGCACCCTGCACGAGGTGGTGTCCGGCGAGCGTGACGCCATGGTCGGCTCGCTGACCGCCGCGCTGAACAAGATGGCCAACCAGGAGTTGGGTATCGAGGTGCTGGACGTGCGCGTCAAGGCCATCGACCTGCCCAAGGAAGTCAGCCGCAGTGTCTACGAGCGGATGAGCACCGAGCGTGAGCGGGAAGCCCGCGAGCATCGTGCCAAGGGTCGCGAGCTGGCCGAAGGCATCCGTGCCGATGCCGATCGTCAGCGCCGCGTGCTGCTGGCCGAAGCCTATCGCCAGGCCGAACAGGCCCGTGGTGAAGGCGACGCCCAGGCGGCCCAGGTGTATTCCCAGGCCTACTCGAAGAATCCGTCGTTCTTCTCCTTCTATCGCAGCCTGCAGGCCTATCGCTCCAGCTTCTCCAGCAAGAGCGACGTCCTGGTGCTGGATCCGAAGAGCGATTTCTTCAAGTATTTCCAGAGTCCGGGGCAGTGAGGGGCGGGATGAACGGCAGCTAGGCTTCACTCGTCGTTCATCCCCGATCGCCGATTTTTTCGTGTTATCATGAATCAGCCGGGGCCATCCCCGGCTTTTTTGCGTCCGTACGAAACCCGTGGAAGGGCAACGCCCTGGCTGATCCGGGTAGCAATCCACGGCAGAGCGGCTCGTTTCGGCAGCAGGACTTCCCCGGGAGTTCGCTGCATCGACCTTGGCAGCCGCGTGCCGATCCATGACATGGAGAAGAGGCCTAATGGCTACGGTAGACCGCTGGCTGCTGCCTGACGGTATCGAGGAAATCCTGCCGCCCGACGCGGCGCGCATCGAGGCCGCCCGGCGTCGGGTGCTGGAGCTGTTCCACTGCTGGGGCTACGAGTTCGTCATCACCCCGCACCTGGAATTCCTGGAATCGCTGCTCACCGGCGCGGCCAAGGAACTGGAGCTGCGCACCTTCAAGGTGACCGATCCCAATTCCGGCCGCCTCATGGGCTTTCGTTCCGACATCACGCCCCAGGTGGCCCGCATGGAGGCCCATAGCCTCAAGCAGAACGGCCCGAGCCGGCTGTGCTACGCCGGCAGCGTGCTGCATACCCGGCCACGGGCGCTGTCCACCTCGCGCAGTCCGATCCAGGTCGGCGCCGAGCTCTATGGTGTCCCCGGCAGCGAAGGGGATCTGGAAGTCATCAGCCTGATGCTCGACGTGCTCGAGCAGGCCCAGGTGGCCGATGTGCACATGGATCTCGGCCACGTCGGCATCTATCGCGGGCTGTGCCAGGTCGCCGGCGTCTCGGGGGCCAGCGAGCAGCAGCTGTTCGACGCCCTGCAGCGCAAGGCGGTCGACGAGGTCGCCGAGCTGACCGCCGCCCTGCCCGCCGCGGAACGTGGCTGGTTGCGCGCCCTGGTCGAGCTGAGTGGCGATGCCTCGGTGCTGGGCCAGGCCCGGCAGCGCCTGGCGGGTGCCCCGGCGACGGTGACCCAGGCGCTGGACGAGCTGGAGGCCCTGGCCGAGTCGTTGGCGGGTCGCTTCCCGGGCGTGCCGTTGTATTTCGATCTGGGTGAGCTGCGCGGTTACCACTATCACACCGGGGTGGTCTTCGCCGCCTTCGTACCCGGTACCGGGGAGTCCATCGCCCAAGGCGGGCGCTACGACAACATCGGTGCCGACTTCGGTCGTTCGCGGCCGGCTACCGGCTTTTCCACCGACCTCAAGACCCTCGTCGAGCTGGGCACCGCCGTGCTGGACGAGCCGCGTCGCGGCATCTGGGCACCGGCAGGCCATGCCCCGGCGCTCTGGCAGGCCGTGCGCGAGTTGCGCGCCGCCGGCGAGCGGGTGGTCCAGGCCACCCGCCACGACGACGAAGGTCAGCTGCGCACCGCCGGCTGCGATCGGCAGCTGGTTGAGCGGCAGGGCGTCTGGGCGGTAGTGCCCTTGAATTCCTAAACACCGGATCTGGCATCCGGGTGAACGTGAGCATCGTCGGCCTGGCCGACAGAAATCTTCCTGACAGGGGATAAGGTTATGGGTAAGAACGTCGTCGTCCTGGGCACCCAGTGGGGTGATGAGGGCAAGGGCAAGATCGTGGACCTGCTGACCGACCAGGCCGCTGCCGTGGTGCGTTATCAGGGCGGCCACAACGCCGGCCATACGCTGGTCATCGATGGTCAGAAGACCATCCTGCGGCTGATTCCCTCGGGCATCCTGCGCGCCGACACCCAGTGCCTGATCGGCAATGGCGTGGTGCTGTCGCCGGAAGCCCTGTTCAAGGAAGTCGGCGAGCTGGAAGCCCGCGGCGTGCCGGTGCGCGAGCGGCTGCGTATCAGCTCCGCCTGCTCGCTGATCCTGCCCTACCACGTGGCCCTGGACCAGGCCCGCGAGAAGGCCCGCGGTGAAGCCAAAATCGGCACCACCGGCCGCGGCATCGGCCCGGCCTACGAAGACAAGATCGCCCGTCGCGGTCTGCGGGTCGGCGACCTGTTCCACCCCGAGCGCTTCGCCGCCAAGCTCAAGGAAGTGCTGGACTACCACAACTTCGTCCTGCAGAACTATTTCAACGAACCGCCGGTGGACTTCCAGAAGACCTACGACGAGGCCATGGAGCACGCCAAGGTCATGCAGCCGCTGGTCATGGACGTGGTCAGTCGCCTGCACGAGCTGCGCAAGGCCGGCGAGAACCTGATGTTCGAAGGCGCCCAGGGCACCCTGCTGGACATCGACCACGGCACCTATCCCTTCGTCACCAGCTCCAACACCACCGCCGGTGGCGTGGCGACCGGTTCCGGCGTGGGTCCGCTGTACCTGGACTACATCCTGGGCATCACCAAGGCCTACACCACCCGTGTCGGCTCCGGTCCCTTCCCGACCGAGCTGTTCGACGAGACCGGTGCCTACCTGGCCAAGCAGGGGCACGAGTTCGGTTCCGTCACCGGTCGTCCGCGCCGTTGCGGCTGGTTCGACGCCGTCATCCTGCGGCGTTCCATCGAGATCAACAGCATCTCCGGTCTGTGCCTGACCAAGCTGGACGTGCTCGATGGCCTGGAAACCGTGCGCATCTGCACCGGCTACAAGGACGCCGCCGGCAACCTGCTGACCGAGGCGCCCACCGACGCCGACAGCTACACCGGTCTGCAGCCGGTCTACGAGGACATGCCGGGCTGGAGCGAGTCCACCGTCGGCGCCCAGAGCCTAGAGGCGCTGCCAGCCAATGCCCAGGCCTACATCCGCCGCATCGCCGAGCTGGTCGAGGCGCCGATCGACATCGTCTCGACCGGTCCGGATCGCAAGGAAACCATCGTGCTGCGCCATCCCTTCGCCTGAGTGCGCCAAAAGGATGCAGCCTGAAAAGCCCCGCCCCGCGGGGCTTTTCGCATTCTGGGGTGGGAGCGACGCTGGTTGATCCAGGGCAACCGCTGGTCCGGAATGGCCAGCATATTGCTATGACTATTCAAGGTTGTGGCTCCAGCTCTTCGCAGGTCGGCCGACAGCCTGTCACTGTCCCTTGCCGTTGGAGACCCCCATGTCGTTTCTCTTGTCCTTGCTGCGCAGTCGCCTGTTGCTGCCGGTGTTCGTCAGTCTGGTGCTCGCGGTGGTCCTCCAGGTCGCCCTGGCGGTGTGGCTCACCCAGGATGCGGTAAAGGGTCTGCAGTCGGGGCTGGCCGAGCGGCTGTCGGGCGAGTCCGAGCGGCTGGCCGATACCCTGCGGCAGGCCGGTGGCGAGGTGGATGGCAGCCTGGCCGAGCTGGCGGGTCAGACCCGCACGCGCCTCGCCGAGGGCCTGTCGCAGCGCCTCACCCGGGAGCGGCAGCAGGTGGGCGAGACCCTGACCGCTACGTTGAAGAGCAATGCCCGGAACCTCGCCGAATTGCTGGCGGGCGTCGCGCCCAAGGCGATGTGGGATGCCGACGTCCCGGCGCTGTCCGACCTGGCGCGTCGGGCGCAGAGCAATCCCGACGTGCTCTTCGTGGTCTTCCAGGATGCCCAGGGGCAGAACCTGACACGCTACCTCAATCGCCAGGACGAGCGGGTTTCCCGCTTGCTCGCCGCTGGGCAGGGCGAGGGTGCCCTGGCCAAGGTGCTGGAGGCGGCGACCCGTGATCCCTCGGTCTATCGGGTGGACGCCTCCATCAATCCCAATGGGGTGGAGATCGGCAAGGTGGTGGTGGGCTTCTCCACCCAGTCCATCGACCGCGCCGGCGTCGCCCTGGATCAGAGCTTCAAGACCCTCATCGAGGATGCCGGTGGCCTGGTGTCCAGCAGTGTGGCGGCAGCGGCAAAGGGCAGTGCGGCGACCCTGTCGGCGCGTCTGGAAGGGACCCGCCAGACGGCCCTGGCGATGAGTCGCAACGCCAGCGATACGGTCGCCGCCCTGGCCGGGGCGCTGCGTTGGCAGATCGCCCTAGGGCTGATCCTGGTCGGGGTGCTGATGGTGCTGGCGGTGGCCCTGGTGCTGGGGCGGCGCGTGCTGCGTCGGATCGGCCTGCTGCAGCGGGCGCTGGACGACCTGGCGGCGGGGGAGGGGGACCTCACCCGGCGGCTGCAGTTGGGGCAGGGCGACGAGATCCAGGCGCTGGGCGGGGCGGTCGACCGTTTCATCGCCAAGTTGCAGCCCTTGGTGAGCGAGGCCCATGGCGTCGCCGCGCGCACCGGCGAGGAGATCCGTGGCCTGGCTGGCAGCAGTGCCACCGCCGAGGCCGCGGCGCAGCGGCAGCGCGAAGAGGTGGCCCGTAGCCTGGAGGCCCTGTCCGGTATCGCCGCGGAAGCCGAGGGTGAAAGCGCCGCCATGCAGGGCGCCTTGCAGCAGGTGGAAGCCATTCGCAGCTCCACCCAGAGCAACGCCCGGATCGCCAGCCAGGTGGCCCAGGGCATCGAAGGCCTGGTGACCCAGGTCGAGTCCGGCGCCCAGGTGATCGAGCGGCTGGCGGCCCAGAGCGAGCAGATCGAGGTGGTGCTGGACGTGATCCGGGGGATCGCCGAGCAGACCAACCTGCTGGCGCTCAATGCCGCCATCGAGGCCGCCCGTGCCGGCGAGAGTGGCCGCGGTTTCGCGGTGGTCGCCGACGAGGTACGTGCCCTCGCCAGCAAGACCCAGGAATCCACCGGCAGCATCCGCACCCATATCGCGGGATTGCAGGAGGGCGCCCGCGAAGCGGTGGCGGCCATCGGCGAGGCGCGCCAGCAGGCGAGCAGCGGGCTGGCCGTCCTGCGCGACAGCAATCGGATCCAGCAGGACGTCCACCTCGCGGTGGATCAGGTGCACGCCAGCATGAGCACCGCGGCCCAGGCGGCTCGTCGCCAGGCCGAGGGCGCCGCGGCCGTGCGCCTGCGCGTCGAGGTGATCCATGGCGAAGCCCTGAAGGCGGCCGAGTCGATGGCGGCCACCGCGCGCGGCGGGCGTACCCTGGCGGAGCTGGCCGCGCAGCTGCGTGGCAGCCTCGGGCAATTCAAGGCGTAGCCCGCGGGCTGCGCTTTTTCGCGGGCAAGAAAAAACCGGCCGAAGCCGGTTTTTTCAGTACGTCCGATCAGGGATCGTCCGCTTGGTATTGGTGCCCAGGAGAAGACTCGAACTTCCACGGTGTTGCCACCGCTAGGACCTGAACCTAGTGCGTCTACCAATTCCGCCACCTGGGCCTGCAGTGCGACTTCTGGTCGCTTCCCGTCGCCCTTGCGGGGTTCGGGATTAAAAAACCGGCTAGCGCCGGCTTTTCGTCGACCGATCTGCAAATCGATCGACTATAATGAGTGGTGCCCAGGAGAAGACTCGAACTTCCACGGTGTTGCCACCGCTAGGACCTGAACCTAGTGCGTCTACCAATTCCGCCACCTGGGCACTCAATGCGATGATCGCTCATCGGCTCCGACGTCGCAACTGCTCACGGCGTCGTGGGGCGGCACTTTACTCAGGGGTCGTTTGCTTGTAAACCCCTGCTGTGAAAAATATTTTTATTGAGCATGCCAGACTAACTATTGCGCGGTTTTCACGTTTCAATAGGCTTCATGGCATCTCCTACCGTACATCGACATAGAAGGTAACCCCAGACTGATGGCCGATTGGCAATCCCTCGATCCCGAGGCCGCCCGGGAAGCGGAAAAGTACGATAACCCCATTCCGAGTCGCGAACTCATTCTGGCTCACCTCGCCGACCGCGGCGCTCCGGCCACTCGGCCGCAGCTCGCCGAGGAATTCGGCCTCGTCACCGAAGACCAGCTCGAAGCCCTGCGACGCCGCATGCGCGCCATGGAGCGCGACGGTCAGGTGATCTACACCCGTCGTGGCGCCTATGCGCCCATCGACAAGCTGGACCTGGTGCGAGGCCGCATCGCCGGCCACCGGGACGGCTTCGGCTTCCTGATCCCCGACGACGGCAGCGACGATCTCTTCCTCAGCCCGGCGCAGATGCGCCTGGTGTTCGATGGCGACATCGCCCTGGCGCGGGTCGCCGGCCATGACCGCCGCGGTCGCCGTGAAGGCGGACTGGTGGAAGTGGTCAATCGGGCCCACGAGTCCCTGGTCGGTCGCTTCTTCCAGGAGAGCGGGCTGGCCTACGTGGTGCCGGACAATCCCAAGATCGGTCAGCAGGTGCTGGTGCCCGAGGGCAAGCACGGTGGTGCCGCCCATGGTCAGTTCGTGCAGGTGCGCATCGACGAATGGCCCACCACCTTCCGCCAGGCCCAGGGCGAGGTGATCGAGATCCTCGGCGACTACATGGCGCCGGGCATGGAGATCGAAGTCGCGCTGCGCAGCTACGACATCCCCAACGAGTGGCCCAAGGCCGTCGAGAAGGAGGCCGCCAAGCTCAAGCCCGAGGTGGAGGAGAAGGACAAGCAGAAGCGCATCGACCTGCGCCAGCTGCCCTTCGTCACCATCGACGGCGAAGACGCCCGCGACTTCGACGACGCCGTCTATGCCGAGTCCAAGAAGTCCGGTGGCTGGCGCCTCTACGTCGCCATCGCCGACGTCTCCCACTACGTCAAGGTCGGCTCGGCGCTGGACGCCGAGGCGGAGAAGCGCGGCAACTCGGTGTATTTCCCCGAGCGGGTCATTCCCATGCTGCCGGAGGCCCTGTCCAACGGCCTCTGCTCGCTGAATCCCCAGGTCGATCGCCTGGCCATGGTCTGCGAGATGACCATCGCCGCCTCCGGCCGCATGACCGGCTACCAGTTCTACGAAGCGGTCATCCATTCCCATGCGCGGCTGACCTACAACAAGGTCTCCGCGGTGCTGGAACAGCCCAAGTCGGTCGAAGGCAAGCAGTTGCGCAAGCAGCTGGGCGACGTGGTGCCGCATCTCGAGCAGCTCTATGGGCTGTACAAGGTGCTGCTGGCCGCGCGCCACGTGCGCGGTGCCATCGATTTCGAGACCCAGGAGACGCGCATCGTCTTCGGCGCCGACCGCAAGATCTCGGAAATCCGCCCGACCCAGCGCAACGATGCCCACAAGCTGATCGAGGAGTGCATGCTGTGCGCCAACGTGGCCACCGCCAAGTTCCTCGAGAAGCACAAGATTCCCGCCCTGTATCGGGTACACGACGCGCCGCCCCTGGAAAAGCAGACCAACCTGCGCCAGTTCCTCGGTGAGATGGGCCTGTCGCTGACCAAGGGCAAGGCCAATCCGGTGCCCTCGGACTACCAGGCGCTGCTGCAGCAGATCCGCGAGCGTCCGGATTTCCGCCTGATCCAGACCGTCATGCTGAGATCCTTGAGCCAGGCGGTCTACAGTCCGGACAACAACGGGCACTTCGGTCTCAACTACGAGGCCTATACCCACTTCACCTCGCCGATCCGCCGTTATCCGGACCTGTTGATCCATCGCGCCATTCGCAGCGTGATCCGCTCCAAGCTGGAGACCAAGCACGTCAAGCGCGCAGGCGCGACGAGCATGGCCAAGGCGCGGATCTATCCCTACGACGAACTGCGTCTGGATCAGCTCGGCGAGCAGTGCTCCATGACCGAGCGCCGCGCCGACGAAGCCACCCGTGACGTCTCCAATTGGCTCAAGTGCGAGTTCATGAAGGATCGCGTCGGCGAGACCTATGCGGGCGTCATCACCGCGGTGACCGGCTTCGGCCTGTTCGTCGAGCTGTCCGAGGTCTTCGTCGAGGGCCTGGTGCACGTCACCGCGCTGCCGGACGACTACTACCACTTCGACAGCGTCCATCATCGCCTTTCCGGCGAGCGCAGCGGGCGCAGCTATCGCCTGGGCGATCCCCTCGAGGTGGTGGTGGCGCGCGTCGACCTGGACGAGCGCAAGATCGATTTCGTGCTGCCGGCCAGTGCTGGCGCACCACGAGTGCGTGAAGAGCGCGAGCCACGCCGCAAGCGTGACAATCGCGGTCGCCGTCGCGAAGCCCCGGCTGAAGATCAGGCCGTCGCCCCGACGCCGGAAGCGCCGGCCACCTCGGTGTCGCCGGAACTGCTGGAACAGGCCGACAAGCTGCTGGGCAACACCGACGTCAAGCGCAGTCGCGCGGTGAAGCAGGCGTTGCTGGCGGAAGCCAAGGTCGAGGGCGGCAAGCCCCCGGCCAAGGGTAAGTCCAGTGGCAAGGGCAAGGCCAGTACTCAGAGCAAGGCCAGCACCCAGGGCAAGACCGACAAGAACAAGGCCAGTGCCACGGCCAAGGCGCGTACCGCTCCGGCGGCCCGTCAGTCCAAGGCGTCCAGTGCCGCGGCCGAAGGCGCGGCGGCGGTGGAAGCCAAGGTCAAGAAGGCCAAGGCCGTCGCTGCCAAGAAGAAGACGGCGAGCCAGCCCAAGGACGAGGGGCAGGCCGCGGCCGCCGCCAAGGCCAGAACCAAGGCCAAGGCGAAGAAGCCTCATCGCAAGGGTCAGTCGCGCCCCAAGGATGACGCATGAGCCAGTTGGAGACCGTCTACGGTATCCATGCCGTGGAAGCGCTGCTGCGCTTCCATCCGCGCCGCGTCAAGCAGCTGTGGATCGCCGAAGGACGCCGTGAGCCACGCGTCGAGGCCCTGCTGGAGCTGGCCGCCGGCCAGCGCCTGGCGGTGGAAACCAAGCCCCGTGCCCAGCTCGACGAGCTGGCCGAGGGGGTGCACCAGGGAGTGCTGGCGCAGGTCAGCCCCAGCCAGGTCTGGGGCGAGGCCATGCTCGAGGAGCTGCTCGACCGGGCCGAGGGTCCGCCGCTGCTGCTGGTGCTGGATGGCGTCACCGATCCGCACAACCTTGGCGCCTGCCTGCGCAGCGCCGATGCCGCCGGGGCCTTGGCGGTGATCGTGCCCAAGGACAAGTCCGCCACCCTGACCGCTGTGGTGCGCAAGGTGGCCTGCGGCGCGGCCGAGGTGTTGCCGCTGGTGGCCGTCACCAACCTGGCGCGCACCCTGGAAAAGCTGCAGAAGCGCGGCCTGTGGATCGTGGGTACCGCCGGTGAGGCGACCCAGGAGATTTACGACGTCGACATGAGTGGTCCGACCGTGGTGGTCATGGGGGCCGAAGGTAAGGGTATGCGCCGGCTGACCCGCGAGCATTGCGATCACCTGGCCCGCCTGCCCATGGCCGGCAGTGTCAGTAGCCTCAACGTCTCGGTGGCGACCGGGGTCTGCCTGTTCGAAGCCGTGCGCCAGCGGCGCGCCTCGTCGTCCTGATCGGAACATGAGGAAACGCCTGGGCGCCTGGGCAGTGCGTATCGCACTATACGAATCGCGCTGCAATGCGCAAAATACCAGGCTAGCCTTGGGAAACCCCTGGGTGAGGCAGGTAAACGAGAGGATGCCCGCGTGAGTCAGGAGATCCAAGAGCCGGTCGGCTTGCGAGTGCTGCTTGTCGAAGACGATGCCACTTTGCGCATGCTGACCACGGAAGTCATCGAAGAGCTGGACCACCAGGTCACGGCCGTCGCCTCGGCGGAGGCTGCCCTCGAGTTGTTGCCGCAACGCGAACACGATGTACTGTTCACCGACATCGGCCTCGGCGGCATGTCCGGGGTCGAATTGACCCGACGCGCCCTGGCGATGGATCCGACGCTGCGCATCGTCGTCGCCTCGGGTTATGCCTTCGAGCCCGAGCCGGGCATGGAGGCGCGGGTCGGGGTGCTGATCAAGCCCTACGACCTGAACAAGATCCGCCAGGCCCTGGCCGACGTGCGACGCTGAGTACCCGGTGCGGGCCGGCGGTCGTGCCGGTCGTGCCCACGGTTGCGCCCCCGGGCGCCCTTCTCTAGAATGTCGCCCCTTGCCCGGAGTGCGTCCGCACTCCACCGGGCAAGTCACCCGAACTATTCACTCCTTGCCTGACCGCGTCTGCGCGGCAGGCTGCAACCCGTAAGGAGCATTAAATGCGTCATTACGAAGTCGTGTTCCTGGTTCATCCGGACCAGAGCGAACAGGTGGGCGGCATGGTCGAGCGCTACACCAAGGCTATCGAAGAAGACGGTGGCAAAGTCCATCGCCTGGAAGACTGGGGCCGTCGTCAGCTGGCTTACGCCATCGACAACGTTCACAAGGCTCACTACGTACTCATGAACATCGAGTGCAGCGCCAAGGCCCTGGCCGAGCTGGAAGACAACTTCCGCTACAACGACGCCGTGATCCGCAACATGATCCTGCGCCGTGACGAGGCCGTCACCGGTCAATCCGAGATGCTCAAGGCCGAAGAAAACCGCAACGAGCGTCGCGAGCGTCGCGAGCGTCCCGCCGAGTCCGAGTCCGCCGATGGCAACTCCGACGACGCCGACAGCGCCGAGTAATCTGGATCTAGCGAGGAATCATTGTCATGGCACGTTTCTTCCGTCGTCGTAAGTTCTGCCGTTTCACCGCCGAAGGCGTGAAAGAGATCGACTACAAGGATCTCAACACCCTGAAGGCCTACGTCTCCGAAACCGGCAAGATCGTCCCGAGCCGTATCACTGGCACCAAGGCCAAGTACCAGCGTCAGCTGGGCGCCGCCATCAAGCGTGCCCGTTACCTGGCCCTGCTGCCCTACACCGACAGCCACGGTCGTTAATCGACGCCTGAGCACGGATAACGGATAAACACGGCATGCGGCCTCTGGCTGAGTTCATCATGCGCGGCCGTACTCAGGCCACCCTGGTGGTGGTGCTGGGCGCGATCGTGCCGCTGCTGTACTGGATGACCGCTGCCGGTGGCAGCCTGGTGCTGTTGCGCCGGGGACCTGCCGCGGCGGCCGGGGTGCTGGTCTGGGCCCTGTTGCCGGCGCTGTTCTGGCTGTATCTGGGCGATGCCAGCATTCTGCTGGTGTTGCTGGGTTCGACGCTGCTGGCGGCCATATTGCGCCAGAGCCGGTCCTGGACGCGGGTGCTGCTGGCCAGTGTCCCCCTGGGACTGGTCTTCGCGCTGGTGCTGGGCCAGGTCTACGCCGAGGGTATCGCGCAGCTGGCGGATGAAATCCGCCAGCTGCTGCCCAAGGTGCTGGGCCCGAGCGCAGCGCAGTTGCCGCCGGAAAAGCAGGCGCAGTTGCAGTTGTTGCTGCTGCCCATGCTGACCGGCCTGATGGCGGCGTTCTTCCAGATCACCTGCCTGTTGTGCCTGATGTTGGGGCGCTACTGGCAGGCGGCGCTGTACAACCCCCAGGGGTTCGGGCGTGAGTTCCGCGCCCTGAGGTTACGTCCGGCCATCGCGCTCGGCCTGCTGGCCCTGCTGGTGCTGGCGCCGAACCTGGGCAGTGGGCTTGGCCTGCTGACCCCGCTGTGCAGCGTGCCGCTGGCGTTCGCCGGCATCGCCCTGCTGCATGGGCTGGTGGCGGCCAAGCGCCTAGCGGGCTTCTGGCTGGTGGGGCTGTACGTGACGCTGCTGCTGTTCGGGCAACTGATCTATCCGTTGTTGGTGATTCTGGCTGTGATCGATAGCGTGTTCGATTTCCGTGGGCGGTCCGCGCAAGAGCCGCAGGGGCCCGCGGACGGTGAAGGTTAAAAGTTAAGAGGAAAGACTCAATGGATGTCATCCTGCTGGAAAAGATCGCCAACCTGGGCAACCTGGGCGACAAAGTGAACGTCAAGGGCGGCTACGCCCGTAACTTCCTGCTGCCGCAGGGCAAGGCCACCGCAGCTACCGCTGCCAACGTCGAGGCTTTCGAAGCTCGTCGCGCCGAGCTCGAGAAGCAGGCTGCCGAGAAGAAGGCCCAGGCCGACGCCCGTGCCGCCAAGCTGGCTGAACTGACCGTGACCATCGCCGCCAACTCCGGCGACGAAGGCAAGCTGTTCGGTTCCATCGGCACCCGCGACATCGCCGAAGCCGTCAGCGCCGCTGGCGTCGAGCTGGACAAGAGCGAAGTTCGCCTGCCCAACGGCGCCCTGCGCAACACCGGCGAATACGATGTCGAAGTGCACCTGCACACCGACGTCGAAGCCACCGTCAAGGTCGTCGTCGTCGCTGAATAAGCGCGCCGTCGCCTGACTGGCGGACTTGCGCCCCGGCGCCGGTCTGCCGACAATCGGGCACGTCATTGCCAAGGCAGTGACGTGCCCTTTGTCTTTTCTGCCCTTTCGAAAATCATTTCGCCACCCGCAACGGGGGCCCAAGACCTGCGCATGAACGAGATTTCCCTGCCCGAGCAGTACGATCTGCAGACCGCTGCCCTCAAGGTGCCGCCGCACTCCATCGAGGCCGAACAGGCCGTGCTGGGCGGTCTGATGCTGGACAACAATGCCTGGGAGCGCGTGCTCGATCAGGTGTCCGATGGCGACTTCTATCGCCACGATCACCGCCTCATCTTCCGCGCCGTGGCCCGCCTGGCCGAGCGCAACCAGCCGTTCGACGTGGTGACCCTGTCCGAGCAGCTGGACAACGAAGGCCAACTGCCCCAGGTGGGCGGCCTGGCCTACCTGGCCGAGCTGGCGAAGAACACGCCATCGGTCGCCAACATCAAGGCCTACGCGCAGATCGTGCGCGAGCGGGCCACCCTGCGCCAGTTGATCGGCATCAGCGCCGACATTGCCGACAGCGCCTACAACCCGGAAGGCCGTGGCGCCAACGAACTGCTCGACGAAGCCGAGCGCAAGATCTTCGAGATCGCCGAGGCCCGCCCCAAGTCCGGCGGCCCGGTCGGGGTGAACGACATCCTGACCAAGGCCATCGACCGCATCGATACGCTGTTCAACTCCAGCGACGCCATCACCGGCGTCTCCACCGGCTTCGCTGACCTGGACGAGAAAACCAGCGGCCTGCAACCGGCCGACCTGATCATCGTCGCCGGCCGCCCGTCCATGGGCAAGACCACCTTCGCCATGAACCTGGTGGAGAACGCGGTGCTGCGGACCGACAAGGCGGTGCTGGTGTTCTCCCTGGAAATGCCCGCCGACTCCATCGTGCTGCGGATGCTCTCGTCCCTCGGCCGCATCGACCAGACCAAGGTCCGCTCCGGCAAGCTGGACGACGACGACTGGCCGCGGCTCACCTCGGCGGTCAACCTGCTCAACGACCGCAAGCTGTTCATCGACGATACCGCCGGCATCAGCCCCTCGGAAATGCGTGCCCGCACCCGTCGCCTGGTGCGCGAGCACGGCGACCTGGCGCTGATCATGGTGGACTACCTGCAGCTGATGCAGATCGGCGGCAGCAGCGGCGAGAACCGCACCAACGAGATCTCCGAGATCTCCCGCTCGCTCAAGGGCCTGGCCAAGGAATTCAATTGCCCGGTGGTGGCGCTCTCCCAGCTCAACCGCTCGCTGGAGCAGCGGCCGAACAAGCGCCCGGTGAACTCCGACCTGCGCGAATCGGGCGCCATCGAGCAGGACGCCGACGTCATCATGTTCGTCTACCGGGACGAGGTGTACCACCCGGAGACCGAGTACAAGGGCGTGGCGGAAATCATCATCGGCAAGCAGCGTAACGGCCCGATCGGCACCACGCGGCTGGCCTTCATCGGCAAATACACCCGGTTCGAGAATCTCGCGCCCGGCAGCTACGTTTTCGAGGACGAATGATGGTCAAGGACAAGCTGAAGATCGCGGTCCTGCTCGGCGGCACCAGCGAGGAGCGCGATGTGTCCATCGCCAGCGGTGCCCAGGTGGTGGCGGCCCTGCGCCGGCGCGGGCACCAGGTGGTGACCGTGGACACCGCCCTGGGTCTGCTCGACGAGGACGCCGAGCGGGCGCTGCTGGAGGCCCGGGTCGGCCTCGAGCCGCCGGAGCGGACCGCCCTGGTGCGGATGCGCGGCCAGGATGCCGGCGCCGTGCTCAGTCGCGCCGCCTTGGGTGACCAGGACCTGCTGTTCCTCGCCCTGCACGGGGGGACCGGCGAGAACGGTACCCTGCAGACTCTGCTCGACCTGGCCGAGTTGAACTACACCGGCAGCGGCCGGGTGGGCAGCGCCGTGGCCATGGACAAGGACCTCAGCAAGCGGCTGTTCCGCGCCGCCGGGGTGCCCACCGCCGATTGGCTGATGGCGCCGGTGGATGCCGCCACCGTGGCCGAGACCCTGGGCTTCCCAGTGATCGTCAAGCCTAGCCAGCAGGGCTCCACCGTGGGCCTGAGCAAGGTCAGCCGCGCCGAGGACCTGCAACCGGCCATCGAGCTGGCGTTGCGGTATGACCGTGAGGTGATGATCGAGCGCTTCGTCGCCGGACGCGAGCTGACCGTGGGCGTGCTGGGCGACCAGCCGCTGGCGGTGGGCGAGATCGTCCTCGGCCAGAGCGGCGTGTTCGACTACACCAGCAAGTACCAGCCCCAGGGCGCGGTCGAGGTATTCCCGGCCGAGGTCTCCGCGGAGATCGCCGAGGAAGCGCGCCGCCTGGCCCTGGCCGCGCATCGGGCGCTCAAGCTGGACGGCTACAGCCGCGCCGACTTCCGCCTGGACGCCGAAGGGCGGCTGTGGTGCCTGGAGGTCAATACCCTGCCGGGGATGACCGCCACCAGCCTGCTGCCGCAATCGGCCGCCGCCGTCGGCATCGACTTCGACGAGCTCTGCGAATGCATCTGCCGGCTGGCCCTGCAGGCCTGACCCTCCGCAGCCGACGCCGCTATCGCTTCGGGCGGTGGCGGCTGCGTCCCGTGCCGAAGCCAGATGCGGACCCGCCGCCATGCCCCAGACGCTGACCCCGGTGCAGACCCGGGCGCTGTTCTTCTCCGCGTTGTTGCTGTTCGTCCTGCCCTTCATCCTGGTCGACTTCCCCTATGTCGATGACAACTGGCGCATCCAGTTGCAGAACGGCCCGGAGTGGCGCCAGCAGGGGCGGGTGCTCACCGAGGCCTTCTACCGGCTGCTGACCTTCAGCGGCAGCACCCTCAATCTGTTTCCCCTGCCACTGCTGATCGCCTGCGCGGCAGCGGCCTGGGCGCTGACCGACCTGGCCCGCCACTGTTTCGGCGCGCCGCGCCCGACCCAGTGCCTGGCGATCCTGCCGCTGTGGTTCTCGCCGTTCTGGCTGGGCAACCTGACCTACCAGTACGATGGCCCGACCATGGCCCTGAGCCTGGTGGCGGTGATCTATGCGGTGATCTTCCGCAGTCGTCATACGGCCTTGGCGCTGCTGGTGCCGGCGCTGCTGCTGGCGGCGGCCATCGCCTTCTACCAGGTGGCGCTCAATGTCTTCCTCGGGCTCTGCTGCCTGGAGCTGATCCGCGCGGTGCAGCGGCGCGAGGCGCCGGCACAGGCCCTGCGCCTGGTCCTGCGCCAGGGCCTGCAGCTGCTGCTGGGCGGCGTGCTCTACTACCTGACGGCCTACCAGCTGGTGGCGACCACCCGGCATGCCGGCCTGGGGGGCGACCTGCTGCCCGTGCTCTGGCAGCGCCTGGGCGAGGTGGCGCAGAGCGTCGGCCTGCTGGTCACCCTGGGCAATCTCTGGCTGTGGTGGCTGTTCGGCGGGCTGGCCGCCCTCGGCTACGGCCTGGGCGCCCTGAGCTACGCGCGCGCCTATGGCCGGCGGGCGCTATTGCCGCTGCTGCTGTACGGCGTGACCCTGCCGGTGCTGGCCTTCTGCGTCGCCGGCATTACCCTGCTGTTCAGCGACTTCATCCTCGAGGCCCGCACCCTGATGGGCCTGGCGGTGGTGCTGAGCCTGGCGTTGCTGCTGGCCCACGACCTGCTGGAGCGACTGCAGCCGCGCCTGACCTGGCTGCTGGTGCTGCCGCTGCTGTGGATGCTGTCGCTGGCCTATGCCTATGGCCAGGTGCTGTCGGCGCAGAAGACCTTCGAGCGCGGTTTCGTCCAGGAGCTGCACCATGACCTCAGCAGTCGCCCGGAGCTGCGCGCTTTCCAGCGCATCCTCTGGACCGGCGGGCCCCTGGAAGTGGCCTGGTTGCCGCTGGCGCAGAAGACCTTCGAGCAATTGCCGGCCTTGCCCTTCATCCTCGGACTGTCGCCGGGCAACTTCATGATCGCCGAACGCCTGCAGGACCTGGGGGTGATCGACGATGCCGACAGCGACAGCTGCACCCAGCGCGTGGCGGTACCTGGCGCGGCGACGCGGCTGGTCGACAATCGCTTCTATGACATCTGGGCGGTGGGCGAGGACGGCTGCATCATCATGAAGCCGCAGCCGCCGTGGGTGCCCTTCGAGTAGGGGCGGGCGGGTAGGTTGGGCTGAGCGTAGCGAAGCCCAACAAGGCCAGGGTCTAGCTCACAGCGTTGGGCTTCGACGATGGAGCCGTCTCAGCCCAACCTAAGTTTCGATCAGCCCCGGCGCAGCTTGAAGCAGAGGAACAGGAAGGCCAGCCACACCGGGATGGCATAGACCGACACGGCGATGCCGGGGATGCGCAGCATCAGCACCAGGATCATGCCGACGAAGGCCAGGCACAGCCAGTTGGCGAAGGGCGACCAGAACGCCGGGAAGTGCGAGGTGCGGCCAGCCTGGCGCTGGGCGGCGCGGAATTTCAGGTGGGTCAGGCTGATCAGCGCCCAGGCGATCACCAGCGAAGCCACCACCAGCGACATCAGCAGCTCCAGGGCATTCTGCGGCAGCAGGTAGTTCACCACCACGCACAGCAGGGTCACTGCCGAGGACACGGCGATGCCCAGCAGTGGCACGCCGCTGCGGTTGGTACGCAGCAGGGCGCGCGGGGCGTCGCCTTGCTCGGCCATGCCGTAGAGCATGCGACTGGTGCAATAGACACCGCTGTTGTAGACCGACAGCGCTGCGGTCAGGACCACGAAATTGAGCAGGTGCGCGGCGGTGTCGCTGCCGAGTAGGGCGAAGGTCTGCACGAAGGGGCTGCCGGCGTAGTCGTCACCGCCGGCGCCGATGCTGCGCACCAGTTCGTCCCAGGGGTGCAGCGAGAGCAGGATGGTCAGGGCGCCGACGTAGAAGATCAGGATGCGCCAGACCACCTGGTTGATGGCCTTCGGGATGACGGTGCGTGGCTGGTCCGCTTCGGCGGCGGTGATGCCCACCAGCTCCAGGCCGCCGAAGGAGAACATGATGATCGCCAGGACCGCGAAGAGGCCGCTCCAGCCGTTGGGCAGGAAGCCACCATGGCTCCAGAGGTTGCTCACCGACGCCTCGGGGCCACCGGCGCCGCTGATCAGCAGCCAGAGGCCGAAGGCCATCATGCCGAGGATGGCCACCACCTTGATCAGGGCGAACCAGAATTCGGTCTCGCCGAAGGCCTTCACGTTGAACAGGTTGATGGCGTTGACCAGTACGAAGAACACCAGGGCGCTGGCCCAGGTCGGCACCTCGGGCCACCAGTACTGCACGTACTTGCCCACCGCGGTGAGTTCCGACATGCCCACCAGCACATAAAGCACCCAGTAGTTCCAGCCGGAAAGAAAGCCGGGGAAACGGCCCCAGTAGCGACTGGCGAAGTGGCTGAAGGAGCCGGCCACCGGCTCCTCGACGATCATCTCGCCGAGCTGGCGCATGATCAGGAAGGCGATGAAGCCGGCGATGGCGTAGCCGAGGATCATCGCCGGACCGGCCGACTTGAGCACCCCGGCCGAGCCGAGGAACAGGCCGGTGCCGATGGCCCCGCCGAGGGCGATCAGCTGGATGTGACGATTCTTCAGGCCGCGCTGCAACTGGCCGGCGGCGGGTTGGGGCTGGGACATGGACGGGGGTGTCTCGGTGGTGGGGAGGGAGCGGGGGGTTATGGTAGCACTCCTGTCGAGTCAGGCCGCTGCGGGGGCCTTCCCTCACCCCGGCCCTCTCCCTGAGGGAGAGGGGGAAAAGCGTGTTGTGGCAGGGAATTGCCCTTGGGTATCTCTCCTCGGTCCTCTCTTGGGAGAAAGGAGCGGCTACGCGTGGACAAGGCTGCGCCGTTGTCCACCCTACGGCTGAAAGGCATTGCCGATGGGTTTCTCTCACCTCGGTTCTCTCTCGGAGGGATAGGGGGAAGAGCGTGCTGCGGGTGGGAATTGCCGTTGGGTATCTTTCCTCGGTCTGCTCTTGGGAGAAAGGGGCGGCTGCGCGTGGACAAGGCTGCGCCGTTGTCCACCCTACGGCTGAAGGGCATTGCCGGTGGGTTTCCCTCACCCCGGCCCTTTTCCTCCGGGAGAGGGGTAAGAGCGTGCTGCGGCAGGGAGTCTTCGTTCGGTCCTCTCTTGGGAGAAAGGGGCGACTGCGCGCGGACCAGGCTGCGCCGTTGTCCACCCTACGGCTGAAGGGCATTGCCGGTGGGCTTCCCTCACCCCGACTCTTTCCTGAAGGTGGAGGGGAAGACCCAGGGCACGGAGTTGTTTTTGCCCCCTCTCCCTCAGGGAGAGGGTTGGGGTGAGGGTGGGGCCAGAGCCGCCGCCCGATAGCCAAAGGCAATCGATGTCCGGGGGCTGAATTGGTCATTTTTTGTGCTATCCTGCGCGCCCTCCAAAACACCCCTTTCCCGGAAGCTGCCATGCAAGCCGCCACGCCGCTGTTCGACTATCCGAAATACTGGGCCGAGTGCTTCGGTCCGGCGCCGTTCCTGCCCATGAGTCGGGCGGAAATGGACCAACTCGGCTGGGACAGCTGCGACATCATCATCGTCACCGGGGACGCCTACGTCGATCATCCGTCCTTCGGCATGGCCATCATCGGCCGCCTGCTGGAAGCCCAGGGCTTCCGCGTGGGCATCATCGCCCAACCGGCCTGGCAGTCGAAGGACGACTTCATGCAGCTCGGCGAGCCGAATCTGTTCTTCGGCGTGGCCGCGGGCAACATGGACTCCATGATCAACCGCTACACCGCCGACAAGAAGATCCGCTCGGACGATGCCTATACCCCGGGCAACGTCGCCGGCAAGCGTCCGGATCGCGCCAGCCTGGTCTACAGCCAGCGCTGCAAGGAGGCCTACAGCCATGTGCCGGTGGTGCTCGGCGGCATCGAGGCGTCGCTGCGCCGGATCGCCCACTACGACTACTGGCAGGACAAGGTCCGGCGCTCGATCCTGATGGACGCCACCGCCGACATCCTGCTCTACGGCAATGCCGAGCGCGCGGTGGTCGAGATCGCCCAGCGCCTGTCGCGCGGCGAGCAGGTCGAGTCCATCACCGATGTGCGCGGCACCGCCTTCATCCGTCGCGATACCCCCGACGGCTGGTTCGAGGTCGACTCGACCCGCATCGATCGCCCCGGTCGCGTCGACAAGATCATCAATCCCTATGTGAACACCCAGGACACCGAGGCCTGCGCCATCGAGCAAGCCAAGGGTGAGGTTGAGGATCCCAACGAAGCCAAGGTGGTGCAGCTGCTGGAAAGCCCGCGCATGACCCGCGACAAGACGGTGATCCGCCTGCCGTCCTTCGAGAAGGTGCGCAACGACCCGGTGCTCTATGCCCACGCCAACCGCGTGCTGCACCTGGAAACCAACCCGGGCAACGCCCGGGCGCTGGTGCAGCGGCATGGCGACGTGGACGTCTGGTTCACGCCGCCGCCCATCCCCATGACCACCGAGGAAATGGACTACGTGTTCGGCATGCCCTATGCGCGGGTGCCACACCCGGCCTATGGCAAGGAGAAGATCCCGGCCTACGAGATGATCCGCTTCTCGGTGAACATCATGCGCGGCTGCTTCGGTGGCTGCACCTTCTGCTCGATCACCGAGCACGAAGGCCGGATTATCCAGAATCGCTCCCACGACTCGATCATCCGCGAGATCGAGGAGATGCGCGACAAGGTGCCGGGCTTCACCGGCGTGGTGTCGGACCTGGGTGGCCCGACCGCCAACATGTACCGCATCGCCTGCAAGGACCCGGAGATCGAGCGCCACTGCCGCAAGCCGTCGTGCGTGTTCCCCGGCATCTGCGAGAACCTCAATACCGATCACTCGTCGCTGATCGAGCTGTACCGCAAGGCGCGGGCGCTGCCGGGGGTGAAGAAGATCCTCATCGCCTCGGGGCTGAGATACGACCTGGCCGTGGAGTCGCCCGAGTACGTCAAGGAACTGGTCACCCATCATGTCGGCGGCTACCTGAAGATCGCTCCCGAGCACACCGAGCGCGGTCCGCTGGACAAGATGATGAAGCCGGGTATCGGCAGCTATGACCGCTTCAAGCAGATGTTCGAGAAGTACACCAAGGAGGCGGGCAAGGAGCAGTACCTGATCCCCTACTTCATCGCCGCGCACCCGGGCACCACCGACGAGGACATGATGAACCTCGCGCTGTGGCTCAAGCGCAACGGCTTCCGCGCGGACCAGGTGCAGGCCTTCTATCCCTCGCCGATGGCCACCGCCACGGCCATGTACCACTCGGGCAAGAACCCGCTGCGCAAGGTCACCTACAAGAGCGACGGCGTGACCATCGTCAAGAGTGACCAGCAGCGCCGCCTGCACAAGGCCTTCCTGCGCTACCACGATCCCAAGGGCTGGCCGCTGCTGCGCGAGGCGCTCAAGGAGATGGGTCGCGCCGACCTGATCGGGCCGGGCAAGCACCAGTTGATCCCGGCCACCCAGCCGGTGGGCGACGCGGGCTACCAGAGTGCGCGGCGCAAGAATTCCACCCCGGTGGGCAGCAAGAAGGCCGGCACCGGCGCTGGGCGCATCCTCACCCAGCACACTGGCCTGCCGCCCCGCGCCAGCGATGGCAGCAAGGCCTGGGACAAGGGCCAGGAAGGCCAGGCCGCCGGCTACGCCAAGGGCGGTCCGCGCAAGAAGTCGCGGCGCCAGCCGAACATGCCGCGCTGAGGCGAGGGCATGAGAAAAGGGGAGGCCAAGGCCTCCCCTTTTTTATGGGTGTTAGATCAGGCGCGGGGTTGTTGGGCTTCGACGGTGGAGCCGTCTCAACCCAACCTACGGGTGGCGTAGGTTGGGTTGAGCGTAGCGAAGCCCAACGCTGAGGACTACCCGCGCAATTCGGCGAAGTGGGCCTGCATGCGCTCAGCGTTGGCGGTGCGGCCGCTGAAGAGTTCGAAGGCCTTGACCGCCTGGAACACGGCCATGGTGCCGCCGTCCAGGGTGCGGCAGCCGAGGGCGCGGGCGTGGCGCAGCAGTTCGGTTTCCAGCGGGAAGTAGATGATCTCGGCGACCCACAGGCCGGGGTGCAGCAGCTCGGCCGGCAGCGGCAGACCGGGGAGCTTGGCCATGCCCACTGGCGAGGTGTTGACCAGGCCGTCGGCGGCGGCCACCGCGGCGGCCTGGTCGGTGCCGACCGCGGCGCGGCCGGGGCCGAAGTGGCGGGTCAGGTTGTCCACCAGGACCTGGGCACGCTCGGCCTCGACGTCGAAGATGAACAGCTGGTCGACGCCCTCCGCGAGCAGGGCATGGGCCACGGCGCTACCGGCGCCGCCGGCGCCCAGCTGGACTACCAGGCGCTTGGCCACGTCCGGCAGGCCGCGGCGGAAGCCTTCGGCGAAGCCCAGGCAATCGGTGTTGTGGCCCACGGCGCGGCCGTCTGCCAGCACCACGGTGTTCACCGCGCCGATGCCACGGGCCTCGGGGGAGAGGTCGTCGAGCAGCGGAATGATCGACTGCTTGCAGGGAAAGGTGATGTTGAGGCCGGTGAAGCCGGTGCGCCGGGCGGCCTGCAGCAGTTCGGGCAGGGCGTCGGCGGAGAGGCCGAGCGCGTCCAGGTCGATCAGGCGGTAGAGGTATCTCAGCCCCTGGGCGTCGCCTTCGCGCTCGTGCATGGCGGGTGTCAGCGAGGCCTGGATGCCGGCGCCGATCAGGCCGGCGAGAACGGATTTGGGTGCGGTCATGGACTCAATTCCCCTGGTGTGCGATGAGCGCGGCGATGGCGGCGCGATAGCCCTGGCTGCCGAGGCCGCAGATGACGCCGACGGCGATGCCCGAGACATAGGAATGATGCCGGAAGGCCTCACGGCGATGCACGTTGGACAGGTGCACCTCGTAGACCGGCAGTTCGCTGGCCACCAGGGCGTCGCGCAGGGCCACCGAGGTATGGGTCCAGGCCGCGGGGTTGATCACCACCCCGGCGTAGGCGCCGCGGGCCTGGTGGATCCAGTCGAGCAATTCACCTTCGTGGTTGGTCTGGCGGAAGTCGACCTCGTAGCCGTCGGCGGCGGCGGTCCGCTCGCACAGCCGGGCGACGTCGGCCAGGGTCTCGTGGCCGTAGGTGGCGGGTTCGCGGGTGCCGAGCAGGTTGAGATTGGGGCCGTTGAGCACCAGGATACGACGGGAGGACATAACAGCTTTCTCTCTTGTTGTCTTGCCGGGCAGGCGCTGCCCGGCGCTGGAGAGAAAATGTACCAGCCGGTTAATTTCGTCAATCGACTCGGCTGGGCTGGCGCCGGGGCAGGCTGCGGAAACGTTCGATTATCGGCCCTTGCCGACTAGATCGCCACCAGCCCGCGGACGCCTTCCGCCTCCATGTTGGCGCCGCGGCCGCGCTGAACGATCTCGCCGCGGGACATCACCAGGTAGCCGTCAGCCAGTTCGCTGGCGAAGTCGTAGAACTGCTCCACCAGCAGGATGGCCATGTCGCCGCGCTTGGCCAGGTGGGCGATGACGGTGCCGATTTCCTTGATTACCGAGGGCTGGATGCCTTCGGTGGGTTCGTCGAGGATCAGCAGGCGTGGGCGGCTGGCCAGGGCGCGGCCGATGGCCAGTTGCTGCTGCTGGCCGCCGGAGAGGTCGCCGCCGCGGCGCTGGCGCATCTGCCGGAGCACCGGGAAGAGTTCGTAGATGAACTCCGGCACCTCGCGCGCCTCCCGCGCGGGAAAGCGCGATAGGCCCATGAGCAGGTTTTCCTCGACGGTGAGGCGCGGAAAGATCTCGCGGCCCTGGGGGACGTAGGCGATGCCGGCGTGCACCCGCTGGTGCGGCTTGCGACTGGTGATGTCCTGGCCTTCCCAGGTGACGCTGCCGCGCTTGGCCGGGATCAGGCCCATGAGGCAACGCAGCAGGGTGGTCTTGCCGACGCCGTTGCGGCCGAGCAGGCTGGTGACCTCGCCGATGGGCGCCTCGAAGGACAGGCCACGTAGGATGTGGCTGCCGCCATAGTATTGATGGAGTTCGTTGACCTGGAGCATGGGGGCCTCGGGCGGGTTCTATCGCGGCCATGGGCCGCTCCTACGGATAGGGTGTCGCTCGCGGCCATGGCGGTTTGCCGTTGTGACCGCTCCAGGTAGGAGCGGCCCATGGCCGCGATGTGCATTTAATTCGGCGCGCGCTAGCGCCCCAGATACACCTCGATCACCTGGTCGTTGGCCTGGACCTGGTCCAGCGAGCCTTCGGCGAGGACGTGGCCCTGGTGCAGCACGGTGACGTGATCGGCGATGCTGCCGACGAAGCCCATGTCGTGCTCCACCACCATCAATGAGTGCCGGGGCACCAGCGACTTGAACAGCTCGGCGGTGAACTCGGTCTCGGCGTCGGTCATGCCGGCCACCGGTTCGTCGAGCAGCAGCAGCTGGGGCTCCTGCACCAGCAGCATGCCGATCTCGAGGAATTGCTTCTGGCCGTGGGAGAGCAGGCCGGCGGTGCGGCCGCGCGACTCCTGCAGGCGGATGGTGGTGAGCACCTCCTCCAAGCGATCGCGCTGTTCACCGGCGAGGCGCGCGCGCAGGCTGGCCCACACCGACTTGTCGGTGCGCTGCGCCAGCTCCAGGTTCTCCCAGACGGTCAGGGCCTCGAACACCGTGGGTTTCTGGAACTTGCGGCCGATGCCGGCCTGGGCGATCTCCACCGGTTGCAGGCGGGTGAGGTCGAGGGTCTCGCCGAACCAGGCCGTGCCGCGGTCGGGACGGGTCTTGCCGGTGATGACGTCCATCATGGTGGTCTTGCCGGCGCCGTTGGGGCCGATGATGCAGCGCAATTCGCCGACGCCGATGTAGAGGTTGAGGTCGCGCAGGGCCTTGAAGCCGTCGAAGCTGACCTCGATGCCTTCCAGGCTGAGGATGGTGCCGTGGCGGGTATCCAGGCCCTTGCTGGCGCGATGGCCGAGGCCGCTGGCTTCGCCGCCGATGCCGGGGTCGAGCACCTCGGCGGCCAGAGGGGGGACGGGGGCGGCTTTCATACGTCGCGCTCCTTCTTGATGAGGCCGATCACGCCACGTGGCAGATAGAGGGTGACGACGATGAACAGGGCGCCGAGGAAGAACAGCCAGTATTCGGGAAAGGCCACGGTGAACCAGCTCTTGGCGCCGTTGACGATGCCGGCGCCGAGCACCGGACCGATCAGGCTGCCGCGTCCGCCGAGGGCGACCCAGATGGCCGCTTCGATGGAGTTGGTCGGGGCCATCTCGCTGGGGTTGATGATGCCTACCTGGGGCACGTAGAGGGCGCCGGCCAGGCCGCAGAGCACCGCCGAGAGCACCCAGACGAACAGCTTGAAGCCGCGCGGATCATAGCCGCAGAAGGTCACCCGGTTCTCGGCGTCGCGGATCGCCGTGAGGATGCGGCCGAACTTGCTCTGCGCCAGCCGCCAGCCCAGCCAGAGACTGGCCACCAGCAGCGTCACGGTGAGCAGGAAGAGCACCGCGCGGGTGCCCTGGGCGGCCACCGGGAAGCCCAGCAGGGTGGTGAAGCCGGTGAAGCCGTTGTTGCCGCCGAAGCCGGTCTCGTTGCGGAAGAACAGCAGCATGCCGGCGTAGGTCAGGGCCTGGGTCATGATCGAGAAGTAGACGCCCTTGATCTTCGAGCGGAAGGCGAAGAAGCCGAACGCCAGGGCCAGCAAGCCGGGCGCCAGTATCGCCAGGCACAGGGCCCAGAGGAAGTGGTCGGTGCCAGCCCAGAACCAGGGGTAGCTGCTCCAGGAAAGGAAGCTCATGAAGGGCGGCAGGCCGTCACCGGCGGCCTGGCGCATCAGGTACATGCCCATGGCGTAGCCGCCGAGGGCGAAGAACAGCCCGTGGCCCAGGGAAAGCATGCCGGCATAGCCCCAGACCAGGTCCAGCGCCAGGGCGACGATGGCGTAGCAGAGGATCTTGCCCACCAGGGTGAGGGTATAGGCCGAGACCTGGAAGGGGTTGTCGGCCGGCAGCAGGGACAGCAGCGGCAGCGCGAGCAGCAGGGCGAGGGCCAGGCCGAGCACGGCCAGGCTCAGGCGCGGACCGACTTTCTGCACGGCGGTGAGGGCGAGTGGCTGGTTCAATCGATGACCCTCCCCTTGAGGGCGAACAGGCCCTGGGGCCTGCGCTGGATGAACAGGATGATCAGGCCGAGGATGAGGATCTTGCCCAGCACGGCGCCGATCTGCGGCTCGAGGATCTTATTGACGATGCCCAGGCCGAAGGCGGCCAGCACGCTGCCGGCCAGTTGGCCGACGCCGCCCAGCACCACCACCAGGAAGGAATCGATGATGTAGCTCTGGCCGAGGTCGGGGCCGACGTTGCCGATCTGCGACAGGGCCACGCCGCCGAGGCCGGCGATGCCGGAACCGAGGCCGAAGGCGAGCATGTCGATGCGGCCGGTGGGCACGCCACAGCAGGCGGCCATGTTGCGGTTCTGGGTCACGGCGCGCACGTTGAGGCCCAGGCGGGTCTTGTTCAGCAGGGTCCAGGTCAGGATCAGCACGAAGACCACGAAGCCGAGGATGATCACCCGGTTCCAGGGCAGCAGCAGGTTGGGCAGCACCTGGATGCCGCCGGACAGCCAGGCCGGGTTGGCCACCTCGACGTTCTGGGCGCCGAACAGCACCCGTACCGCCTGGATCAGCATCAGGCTGATGCCCCAGGTGGCCAGCAGGGTTTCCAGCGGCCGGCCATAGAGGTGGCGGATCACGGTGCGTTCCAACGCCATGCCGATGGCGGCCGTGACCAGGAAGGCCATCGGCAAGGCCAGCAGCGGATACCAGGCCAGCCAATCGGGGGCGAGGCGTTGCAGGGTCAGCTGCACCACGTAGGTGGTGTAGGCGCCGAGCATCAGCATCTCGCCGTGGGCCATGTTGATGACGCCGAGCAGGCCATAGGTGATGGCCAGGCCCAGGGCGGCCAGCAGCAGGATGGAGCCCAGCGACAGGCCGGTGAAGGCCTGGCCGAGCAGGTCGCCCAGCAGCAGCTTGCGGTCCACCTGGGCGAGCCCGGTGGCGGCGGCCTTGCGCACCTCTTCGTTGGCTTCCACGGCCGGATCGAGCAGGGCCTGCAGGCGAGTCTTGGCCTGGGGCTCGCCGGACTCGCCGAGCAGCCGGACCGCGGCCAGGCGTACCGCCGGATCGGGGTCGGTCAGCTGGAGATTGGCCAGGGCGGCGGTGAGGGCGCTCTTGACGTCCTTGTCCGCCTCGGTCTGCAGGCGCTTTTCCAGGAAGGGGCGCTGCTCCGGCTTGGCGTCCTGGCGCAGGGCCTGGGCGGCGCCCAGGCGGACGCCGGCATCGGCGGAGAGCAACTGGCCGCTGGCCTGGGCGGCGCCGATGAGGATGCGCAGGCGATTGTTCAGGCGGATCGGCTTGGGGGTGCCGCTGGGAGCGCTGGCTTCACCCTCGGCCGCGGTATAGGTCTCGCCGGTCTTGTAGAAGGGGCGCTTGGTGTCGTCGGTGTAGAGGCGACCGTCCTGCAGCGCCTGGAGCACCGGGAGCTGGGCCGGAGCGGGCGCTGCGGCCCAGTCCTGCAGCAGTTTGGCCTGGTCGTTGGGGCTGGCGGCGGCCAGGTCGGCGGCGGGGCCGGCCTGGGCGAGGCCGGCGAGCAGCGACAGCAGGGGCAGAAGAAAAAGACGTAGGGACATGCTCGGCCTCGTCGGTGGGTAAAGGCTCCTGCGCGCCGGCTCGAGAGCGGGCGTACGTGGCCTCATTTCTGGTGCCGGGCACCGGGCCGTGTGGCCAGGTGCGCTGGCGGGCCCTCACCCCGGCCCTCTTCCAGGGGGAGAGGGGGGCAGAGCGGAGCGGTGGTGCTGCGGCGCTTCCGGTGTTGGCGGGAGGCGCCTTGGCCCTCACCCCCGGCCCTCTCGCAAAGGGACAGGGGGAAGAGCGGTTGGCCTCGGCGCGCCTCTTGCCCTCACCCCAGCCCTCTCCCAAGGGGAGAGGGGGTAAGAGCTGCACGCTGACTGGCGCTTTGCGCCCCTTTCCCTCCAGGAGAGGGGCCGGGGGTGAGGGTCAGCTGTTATTTGCCACCCTTCACCGGCTCGTCGGACTTCTTGTCGTTGCCAGGGATGTAGGGGCTCCAGGGCTGGGCACGCACCGGGCCTTCGGTCTGCCAGACGACGTTGAACTGGCCGTTGTCCTGGACCTCGCCGATCATCACCGGCTTGTGCAGGTGGTGGTTCTTCTCGTCCATCTTCACGGTGTAGCCGTCCGGTGCGGCGAAGGTCTGGCCGGCCATGGCCTTGCGGACCTTGTCGACGTCGGTGCTGCCGGCCTTTTCCACCGCCTGGGCCCACATGTGGATGCCGACGTAGGTGGCTTCCATGGGATCGTTGGTCACGGCGGTCTGGTAGTTGGGCAGGTTCTTGGCCTTGGCGTAGGCCTTCCAGGCCTCGACGAACTTCTTGTTCACCGGGTTATCCAGCGACTCGAAGTAGTTCCAGGCGGCGAGCTGGCCCACCAGCGGCTTGGTGTCGATGCCGCGCAGTTCTTCCTCGCCCACCGAGAAGGCCACCACCGGTACGTCGGTGGCCTTCAGGCCCTGGTTGCCCAGTTCCTTGTAGAAGGGCACGTTGGAGTCGCCGTTGATGGTGGAGACCACCGCGGTCTTGCCGCCCGCGGCGAACTTCTTGATGTTGGCGACGATGGTCTGGTAGTCGCTGTGGCCGAAGGGGGTGTAGACCTCTTCGATGTCCTTGTCCTGGATGCCCTTGCTGTGCAGGAAGGATCGCAGGATCTTGTTGGTGGTGCGCGGGTAGACGTAGTCGGTACCCAGCAGGAAGAAACGCTTGGCGCCGCCGCCTTCCTCGCTCAGCAGGTATTCCACCGCCGGGATGGCCTGCTGGTTCGGCGCCGCGCCGGTGTAGAAGACGTTCGGCGACATCTCTTCGCCCTCGTACTGCACCGGGTAGAACAGCAGGCCGTTGAGCTCTTCGTAGACCGGCAGCACCGACTTGCGCGACACCGAGGTCCAGCAGCCGAAGGTGACCGCGACCTTGTCCTGGGTCAGCAGCTGGCGGCCCTTCTCGGCGAACAGCGGCCAGTTGGAGGCCGGGTCGACCACCACGGGTTCGAGTTTCTTGCCCAGTACCCCGCCCTTGGCGTTGATCTCGTCGATGGTCATCAGCGCCATGTCCTTGAGCGAAGTCTCGGAGATGGCCATGGTGCCGGAGAGCGAATGCAGGATGCCGACCTTGATGGTGTCCGCAGCGTGGGCGGCGCTCCAGGGGAACAGGCCGCTCATGAGCAGGGCGCTGGCGGCGAGGGTGGTCTTGAGAAGAGGGCGGCGCTTCATGCGAATGGCTCCTGGCGAACGTGCGCTGTTGTTGGGCTGGGCTCTGGGCCCGGCGATCGTCATTTCAGGATTTGTGCCAGGGGGGCTGGGGCCGCATGGTTACTGGGCTCGGGCCGCTTGACCGATCGCTCAGGATTCTGCCGTTGCACCAGGATGGGGCGGGCGCGAGCGGGCGAATAAGGGCATGCACGATGCTGGTGCTGTCGCCGTCAGGCCAGCCCGTCTGCCGTTGCCTTTTACGCAACATGAAAGACCGAATGCCGTATTGGTAGTGATGCCTGGGGCCTCCCATACTCGATCCTCACAGGCTGGCCACTGGGCCGGTCGCCAGTCATTCGCACGCAGAGGAGCAGGGCATGGGCAGGCAGGTCGGGGTCATCGGACTCGGCAACATGGGCGGCAACATGGCGATCACCCTGGCGCGCAAGGGCGTACCGGTCATTGGGCTGGACCCCTCCAACGCCGCCTGCGAGCGGGTCGCTGCCCAGGGCGTGGCCATCGCCGGCGATCTGGCGGCCCTGGCCGCTGCCAGCGAGGTGATCGTGCTGTCGCTGCCCAAGGCCGAGCATGTCGAAGCCGTGTGCCTGGGCGAGGCGGGGCTGGTCGGTCGCGTGCGACCGGGCACCGTGGTGGTCGATACCACCACCTCCACCCCCGAGACCAGCCGCCGGGTGGCGGCGGCCTTCGCCGAGGTCAGCGCTGACTTCCTCGATGCCCCGGTTTCCGGCGGTCCGGCCGGTGCCGCGGCCGGCACCATGACCATGGTCATCGGCGGCAGCGAAGCGGCCCTGGCCAAGGCGCTGCCGGCTCTAGAGGCCATGAGCGCGACCCGGGTGCACATCGGCGCCGTGGGCGCCGGCAACATCGCCAAGATCGCCAACAACCTGCTCGCCGCGGCGCACCTGATCACCACCGCGGAAGCCGTCACCATGGCCGCTCGTGCCGGGGTCGCCCCGGAAAAGCTGATCGAAGGCATCAACGCCGGCTCCGGGCGCAGCGCCGCCAGCCAGGGCATGTTCCCCACCTGGGTGCTGAACAAGGCCTACGACTCCGGCTTCACCATGGGCCTGATGCGCAAGGACGTGGGCCTGGCCTGTGACCTCATCGCCGAGCTCGGCCTCGACCTGCCGCTGGCCGCAGCTACGGCCCAGGCCTGGGCGGCCAGTGCCGAGACCCTGGCCGATGGCGAGGATTTCTGCGCCATCGCGCGACGCACCAGCGAAGACCTGTTCGGCAAGGGGGAATGATCATGATGAACGCCAAGACTCTGGAATTGCTCAAGCCCTACTGGGGCGACCGCCAGCAGGTCGCAAGCTTTGTGGACGGCGAATTCATCGATGGCAGCGGCGAGCAGGTCGAGGTTCGCAACGCCCATGACGACAGCCTCGCCTACCGCTACCCCGATGCCGACCTGGCCGTGGTCGAGCGCGCCGATGCCGCCGCCCGCCGGGCGCGCGAGGAGTGGCGGGCGCTGACCGCCCAGGCCCGCGGACGTATCATCTATCGCGTCGGCGCCCTGATCCGCGAGGAAGCCGAGGCCCTGGCGCAGCTGGAATCCCTGACCGCCAACAAGCCGATCCGCGATGCCCGCGTCGAGGTGCTCAAGGTCGCCGAGATGTTCGAGTACTACGCCGGCTGGGCCGACAAGCTGCACGGCGAAGTCATCCCGGTGCCCACCAGCCACCTCAACTACGTGACCTACGAACCCCTGGGCACGGTGCTGCAGATCACCCCCTGGAACGCGCCCATCTTCACCGGCGGCTGGCAGATCGCCCCGGCCATCACCGCCGGCAACGCGGTGATCCTCAAGCCCTCCGAGCTGACCCCGGTGACCTCGCTGCTGCTCGGCGTACTGGTGGAGCGCGCCGGCGCGCCCAAGGGCCTGGTCAACGTCCTCGCCGGCCAGGGCCATACCGTCGGCCAGCAGGTGATCGCCCACGCCGACATCCGCAAGGTGGTCTTCGTCGGCTCGCCGGCCACCGGCCGCCACATCGCCGCCGCCGCGGCCCAGCGCTGCATCCCGGCGGTGCTGGAGCTGGGTGGCAAGTCGGCCAACATCGTCTTCGAGGACGCCGACCTGGATCTGGCCGTGCGCGGCGCCCAGGCGGCGATCTTCTCCGGCGCCGGCCAGAGTTGCGTTTCCGGTTCGCGGCTGCTGGTGCAGGAGTCCATCTACGAGCGCTTCATCCAGGCGGTAGCCCGCGCCGCCAGCCAGTTCAAGGTAGGGGATCCCAGCGATCCCGAGACCCAGATCGGCCCGATCCACAACGCCAAGCAATTCGCCCACGTGCGCCGGATGGTAGAGGGTGCCCTGGGCGAAGGCGCGCGGCATGTGGCCAATGGCGTCGAGCCGCTGCCGGCTGGGACCGGCTACTACGTCAATCCCACCGTGCTGGCCGGCCACAACGGCCTGGCCTGCGCCCAGGAAGAGATCTTCGGGCCGGTGGTAGTGGCCATTCCCTTCAAGGACGAGGCCGACGCCATCCGCATCGCCAACGACAGCCGCTTCGGCCTGGCCGGGGCGGTCTGGACCCGCGACGTCGGTCGAGCCCACCGGGTGGCTCGCGGCGTGCGCGCCGGCACCTTCTGGGTCAACGGCTACAAGACCATCCACGTCAGCTCGCCCTTCGGCGGCTATGGCGAGAGCGGCTATGGCCGTTCCTCCGGCCTCGACGCCCTGCGCGAATACAGCGAGGTGAAGAGCGTCTGGGTGGAGACCGCCGCGGTGCCCGCCGCCGGCTTCGGCTATGGCGCCAGCCTGGAGTAACCGATGACCATTCACCAATCCCTGTTGGACGATGCCCGCACCTGGCGGCGCGACTTCCACGCCCATCCCGAACTGGGTTTCGCCGAGCACCGCACCGCGGCGCGGGTCGCCGAATTGCTGGAGGGCTTCGGCCTGGAGGTCCATCGCGGCCTTGGCGGGACGGGGGTGGTCGGGGTACTGCGCCAGGGCGAGGGCCCCAGCCTGGGACTGCGCGCCGACATGGACGCCCTGCCGATGCAGGAGGTGGGGGACCTGCCCCACCGTTCCACCGCGGCCGGGCGCATGCATGCCTGCGGGCATGACGGCCATACCGCCATCCTGCTGGCCACGGCCCGCCACCTGAGCGAGAACCGCGACTTCCGTGGCACCCTCTATTTCGTCTTCCAGCCCGCCGAGGAAAATCTCGGCGGCGCCCAGCAGATGATCGAGGACGGCCTGTTCGAGCGCTTCCCGATGGACGCCATCTACGGCCTGCACAACTGGCCGGGGCTGCCGGCCGGCCAAGTGGTGGTCAATCCGGGGGCCATGATGGCCTCGCTGGACACCTTCGCCATCACCCTGACCGGCAAGGGCTGCCATGCGGCCATGCCCGAGCGCGGCCGCGATCCCATCGTCGCCGCGGCGGACCTGATCCTCAAGTTGCAGACCATCGTCGCCCGCCGCATCTCGCCGCTGGCGTCCGCGGTGGTCAGCGTGACCATGATGGAAGCAGGGGAGGCGATCAACGTCATCCCCGAGGTGGCGCGACTCCGGGGCACGGTGCGTTGCCTGGACGGCGCGGTACGGGCCGAGGTGGAGCGGCTGATCGGCGAGATCGTCGCCCAGGCGCCGCTGGCCCAGGGTGTGCGCGGCGAACTGGAGTTCACCCGTGGCTATCCGGTGACCCAGAACCATCCCGCCCAGGCGGCGCGGGTGCGCGAGGCGGCGGTTAAGGCCTTTGGTGCCGAACGGGTCAGCGACGGCGTACCGCCGTCCATGGCCTCCGAGGATTTCGCCTTCATGCTGGCGTCGCGTCCGGGGGCCTATCTCTGGCTCGGCGTGGATGGCGCCCAGCCCTCGGCGCCGCTGCACAATCCGGCCTACGACTTCAACGACGCCATCATCGAACCGGCGGTGCAGCTGTGGGCGGAGCTGGTGCGGCAGGAGTTGCCGGCCTGAGACGCCTTTAGCGTCTGTTCAAAGGCTTGCGAGCTAGAGCCAAGCGAGGCCTTTTCAACGCCATTTGGCCGACGCGCAGCGGGCTTTGGGCAGGTGCTCAGCGAAAGGCGGTCATCTGCTGCACCAGGCTCGCCCGCAACTCGTCCGCCGCACGGCTGAGCTTGCGCCCCAGGCGGGTGACCAGCTCAACGTGGGCGCGGGCGAAGCCCGGATCGGCCAGGGGCAGGGCGCGCAAGGCGCCGCTGTCCAGTTCCTGGGTCGCGGCGAACAGCGGTAAGAGGGTCACGCCGCCCTGCTGGGCATAGTGCTTGAGCAGGGTGAAGGTGTTGCAGGTGAGGGTCGGCGCCAGGCGCTGGCCGGCGGCCTGTTCCACGGCATCGAGCATCTGGCGGATACCGTAGGAGATGTCCGGTAGCGCCAGGCGGTGCCGGCCCAGTTCAGCCAGTGCGATGGGACCCGCGGTCGCGGCCAGCGGATGCTCCGGCGCTACCAGCGCATAGAGCGGCTGCGGCCGGCTGCCATGCACCCGCAGGTGCGGATCGCGCGGCGGATTGAATACCAGCCCCAGGTGCGCCTCGTCCTCCATCACCTGGCGGATCACCTCGTTGGTACCCACCACGTTGACCCTGACCTCGATGTCCGGATGCCGTGCGGAAAATTCGCCCAGGCTGCGCGACAGATCGCCGATGAAACCCTCGCCGATGGCCAGCGCCACGTTGCCGGTACGCAACCCCTGGAGGTCGGCGATGGCATCTCTCAGGCCGTCGAGCTGGGTCTGGCGCTGGCGGAAATAGTCCAGCACCAGGCGGCCGGCTTCGGTCGGAGTGATGCCGCGGCGGTGTCGCTCGATGAGATCGACGCCCAGTTCCGCCTCGACCTGGGCGATCTGCCGGCTGACCGCGGAAGGGGCGATGTCCAAGGCGTCGGCAGCGGCGCGCACGCTGCCCAGGCGCACCGCCTCGACGAAATAATGCAAACGCTGTTCGTGAATCCCACGCATCCTTGTGTTCTCGTAAAGGCAACGGAAAAGGCCATTTCCAGTATTGGAGAGAGAACAAGGCGCTGTCCATACTCGGCCCAAGACCACGGCCGCCCCGGCCTGGCCGAGGCCCGCGACCCAGAGGGCCGGAGCGGCGGAACAACTCCTGGAAAACAGCGTTCTTCCCGGCACTCCCGCTTCCGGACATCCGTGCGACCTCGACCAGCCCTCCTAGAACAGCCGGGTCACGCTCCCTCGCGGAGCCTTCGTTTCTGCCCAGCGAGCCTCGCCGCTCGCGTCTGCCAACATACCAACAACCGAGCCCGCGAGTGGGCCGCAGGGGGAAGAATGAGTGCCAATCCGACTCTAGCCGTCGGCCAGGACCGCGCGGTCAGCGATACCGTCAAACTCTACATCTGGGCAGCCCTGGTGCTGCTGATCGCCGAGCTGGTCGGCGCCATCAGCATCCCGCTGGGGCCGGGCAAGGTGGTCCTGCTGCCGATGATCTGGGCATTGCTGCTGGGGGCCGCTATCGGTCTCGCCGGTCCGCGCCTGCCCCAGGGCCTGAGCGTCAGCCGCAGCGCCCAGGTGCGCTCGGCGGCCATCCTGCAATACGCCCTGCTGATCTTCATCGCCAAGCTCGGCCTGGTGGTGGGGGGCTCGCTGCCCACGGTGATCGCCGCGGGCTGGGCGCTGGCCTTCCAGGAGCTGGGACACTTCGTCGGCACCATCCTACTCGGCCTGCCGGTGGCTCTGCTGCTGGGCATCAAGCGCGAGGCCGTAGGCGCCACCTTCTCGGTGGGCCGCGAACCGAGCCTGGCGATTATCGGCGAGCGCTACGGCATGGACTCTCCAGAGGGCCGCGGCGTACTCGCCGAATACCTCACCGGTACCCTGATCGGCGCGGTGTTCATGGCCATCGTGGCCGGCTTCATCGCCAGCCTGAACATCTTCCATCCCTATTCCCTGGCCATGGGCGCCGGCATCGGCTCGGGCAGCATCATGGCCGCCGCGGCCGGTGCGGTGGCCGCCCAGCAGACCCCCGAGGTGGCCAAGGAGGTCATGGCGCTGGCCGCCGCGGCCAACCTGATCACCACCACCCTGGGCACCTACTTCACCCTGTTCATTTCCCTGCCGCTGGCGGTCTGGGGCTATCGGGTACTGGAGCCGCGTATCGGCCGCACCACCAAGGCCTCCTTCACCCAGAGCGCGGTGGACCAGACGGTGGTGGACGAGCCGGTGGAGCTGGGTTGGTCGGGCCGCCTGAGCGCCTGGCTGGCCGCCGCGGCCCTAGCCCTGCTAGGCACCTTCGTCGCCACCAAGGCCTTGCCGGCCGCCGCTCTCACCGCGGTGGCGCTGATGATCGCCGCGGCCTTCGTCGGCGAACTGCTCTGCCAGCTGCTGCGCCGCAAGGTGCCTGCGGTGTGCTGGGTGTCGCTGGTGGCCATGTTCCTCACCTCGCCCTGGTGCCCCTGGGCGCCGCAGATCACCGCCGCCTCCAACAGCGTCGGTGTGCTGGCGGTGATCACGCCCATGCTGGCCTTCGCCGGCCTGTCCATCGCCAAGGACATCCCCGCCTTCCGCCGCCTCGGCTGGCGCATCGTGGTGGTGTCCCTGACCGCTGGCTTCGGTACCTTCATCGGGGCGGTGTGCATCGCCGAGCTGTTCCACTGATGACCTCCCTGGCTCCGGTCGCCGTACCGGGGCCAGGCGTCCATACTGCGGCCTCTCGTCCCTGGAGGTTTCCATGCAGCCCGATGCCCCTTCGCTCGCAGCCCATATCGATCACACCCTGCTCGCCGCCGATGCCAGTCGCGCGCGTATCGCCCAGCTCTGTGCGGAGGCCGTGACCCACGGCTTCTATTCGGTGTGCGTGAATTCAGCCCAGGTCCCCTATGCGGCGGCGCAACTGGCTGGCAACCCGGTCAAGGTCTGCGCCGTGGTGGGCTTTCCGCTGGGCGCCGGCTTGAGCGCGGCCAAGGCCTTCGAGGCCGAGAGCGCCATCGCCGCCGGGGCGGGAGAAATCGACATGGTGCTCAATATCGGCTGGCTCAAGGACGGGCTGCTGGACGAGGTCGCTGTCGACATCGCTGAAGTGTTGGCCGCCTGCGGAGAGGTGCCGCTCAAGGTAATCCTGGAGACCGGCCTGCTCGACGAGGCCCAGAAGCGCCAGGCCTGCCGCCTCTGTCGTGAACTGGGGGTGGCCTTCGTCAAGACCTCCACCGGCTTCGGTCACGGCGGCGCGACCCTGGAAGACGTCCGGCTGATGAGGGAGGAGGTGGGGCCGGAGATGGGGGTGAAGGCTTCCGGCGGGGTACGCGACCGCGCCACCGCTCTGGCCATGCTGGAAGCGGGTGCGACCCGATTGGGGACCAGTTCGGGGGTGGCCATCGTCACCGGTAGCGAGGGTGAGGCGGGGTATTAGGGCAGGACGAACGTAGGTTGGGTTGAGCGCAGCGAAGCCCAACGGTGCTGCGTCGAACCTTGGGTGTGTTGGGCTTCGGCGATAAGGCCGCCTCAGCCCAACCTACGGGGTTAGCCCGGCCCCTGCCGATAGAGCTTGGAATCGCTGAAGTCCCCCGGCGCCAGCACCTCGCCGACCAGGATCAGCGCGGTGCGGCGAAAGTCCTTGTCGCGTGCCCGTTCGACGATGTCGGCCAGGGTGCCCTGGACGCTGTCCTGGTCCGGCCAGCTGGCACGGTGGACGATGGCCACCGGGCAGGCGGGACCGTAGTGCGGTAGCAGGTCGGCGACGATGCGCTCCAACTGGCCGACGCCCAGGTGGATGGCCAGGGTGGCGCGGTGCCGGGCCAGATCGGCCAGCGCCTCGCCTTCCGGCATGGCGGTGCGACTGGCATAGCGGGTGAGGATCACCGTCTGGCTGACGCCGGGCAGGGTCAGTTCGCAGCCCAGCAGGGCGGCGCAGGCGGCGGTGGCGGTCACGCCGGGGACGATCTCGTAGGGAATGCCCAGCGCCTGCAGGCGGCGGATCTGCTCGCCGATGGCGCCGTACAGCGAGGGGTCGCCGGAATGCACCCGGGCCACGTCCTGGCCGCGGGCGTGCGCGGCGGCCAGGTGGCCGACGATGGCATCCAGATCCAGGTGGGCGGTGTCTATCACCGTCTCGGCGCTATGGCCTTCCAATACCGCGGGTGGCACCAGGGAGCCGGCATAGAGGATCACCGGGCACTGGCGGATCAACCGCTGGCCCTTGACGGTGATGAGGTCGGGATCGCCGGGGCCGGCGCCGATGAAGTGGACGGTCATGGGATTTCCTCGGCGAGGGCGGCGAGCAGCTCGGCGACGCTGGCGAATTCGCGGTCGACGGCGGGCAGGGCGGGGCGACTCAGGACCAGCACCGGCAAGCCGCGCTCGCGTGCCACTTGCAACTTGGGCTGGGTGGCGGCGCTGCCGCTATTCTTGCTGATCAGCACATCGAAGTTGCCCTGGGCGAACAGGGTGCGCTCGGCCTCCAGGGCGAAGGGGCCGCGGTCGGCGATGATCCGAGCTCGTTTGTTGCTGGGCTGAGCGTCGAGCAGGCGCAGGGTCCAGAACTGGTGGGCGGGGATCTCTGCCAGATGCTCCAGGGGTTCGCGACCAAGAGTGAAGAAGGGGCGGGCGAAGGGCGCCAGGGCTGTCTGCAATTCGCGCCAGTCCGCAACCTCGCGCCAGTCGTCTTCCGGGCCCGCTTGCCAACCGGGGCGGCGCAGCGCCCAGCAGGGGATACCGGCACTGGTCGCCGCCTGGGCAGCGTTGTGGCTGATCTGCGCCGCATAGGGGTGGGTGGCGTCCAGCAGCAGCTCGATGCCTTCCGCCCGGAGAAAGGCGGCCAGGCCTGCGGCGCCACCGTAGCCGCCGACCCGTACCTGGCAGGGCAGATCTTGGGGCACCCGGCCGAGGCCGGCGAGGCTGTAGAGGGCGTCCGCCGGTAGTCGATGCGCGATGGCCAGGGCTTCGGTAGTGCCGCCGAGCAGGAGGATCTTCATGGGATCGCTCCGACGCTGTCGTGGGCGTGCACCCTCACCCCCGGCCCTTCTCCCAGGGGGAGAGGGGAGCAAAGCCGGTGCCTTGGGTTGAGTTGCGGAACAGGGGTCTGGGTCCCGTAGGCAGCATTCCCGCTGGTCATTGCAGCTTGCTCAGAAAAAGTAGTGGGCGTTAGCCCGCATGCCAGACTTGCGACCCGCCGCCGAACGACCCCCTCGCACCTAAAGGGAGAGGGCTGAGGTGAGGGGGCGAGGCGCTGCTTACCGCCGCGGATTAAAGGGCCATGCCAAGCCACCCCCTCTCCCCTCGGGGAGAGGGTTGGGGTGAGGGGGCCACGTCCAACACTCACGGCTTCACCACCTCCAGCAAGGTGATGGGCAGCGCCGCGCGCCAGGTGTCGAAGGCGCCCAGTGGTTGCGCCTGGGCCACCTGCAGGCGGGTCAGGTCGCCGCCGTGGCGTTCGCGAAAGGCCACCAGGGCGGCTTCGGTCTGCAGGGTCACGGCATTGGCGACCAGGCGGCCGCCGGGTTTCAAGGCCTCCCAGCAGGCGTCCAGCACACCGGGTGCGGTAAGGCCGCCACCGATGAAGATGGCGTCCGGCGTGGCCAGGCCGGCCAGGGCCTCCGGCGCCTGGCCGGCCACCAGCTGCAGCGCCGGGGCGCCGAGCTGGTCGCGATTGTGGAGGATATGCGCCTGGCGTCCGGCGTCGGCCTCGATGGCCAGCACCCGGCAACTGGGATGGCTGCGCGCCCATTCGATGCCGATGGAGCCGCAGCCGGCGCCCACGTCCCACAGCAACTCGCCGGGGCGCGGCGCCAGGCGCGCCAGGGTCACGGCGCGCACGTCTCGCTTGGTCAACTGGCCGTCGTGGCGATAGGCACTGTCTGGCAGACCGACGGTGAGTGGCAGACCTGCCGCGCCGCTTTCGCTCAGGACCTCGATGGCGACCAGGTTGAGCGCCGCCGCCTCGACCAGCGACCAGTCCTGGGCACGACCGGCAACCCTTCGTTCCAGCGGGCCGCCCAGGTGCTCCAGCACCTGCAGCTGGCTGGCGCCGAAGCCCTGTTCCACCAGCAGCTCGGCCAGGGCGGCGGGACTGCTACCGTCGTTGCTCAAGACCAGCAATCGGGCGCCCGGGTGCAGATGGCGTACCACGGCGGCCAGGGGGCGGGCCACCACCGACAGCAGGGTGACGTCCTGCAGCGGCCAGCCGAGGCGAGCCGCGGCCAGGGAATAGGAGGAGGGCGCCGGCAATACCTGCAATTCGTCGGCCGACAGCTGGCGCGCAAGGCTGGCACCGACGCCGAACAGCATGGGATCGCCGCTGGCCAGCACGCAGACCGGGGTGCCGCGCCGGTCCAATACCGGGGCCAGGGCGAAGGGCTGCGGCCAGGGCTCGCGAGAGGCGCGAATGCAGGGTGGCAGCAGCGCCAGCTGGCGCGGGCCACCGATGACGACCCCTGCCTCCAGCAGGGCGCGGCGCGCCTGCTTGCCGAGGCCGGGGTAGCCGTCTTCGCCGATACCCACCACGGTCAGCCAGGGAATCATGAACAAACCTCATCGAACGTCGGCCGACCGGGCGTTTTCAAGGGGTCGGGCAAAGCGGGCATAATAGCGTCTTTCCCGTCCAGCCCGACCTTCCGCCGTGAATCCTTCGCTTCCCTCCGCCACCGTCCCGCGGCCTTCGGCCTGTCCGGGCCTGCTGCGCATCGTGCCCGCGCGCGATGGCGGCCTGTGCCGGGTGAAGTTGCCGGGAGGTCGGCTGGCGGCAGACCAGGCGCGGGCCATCGCTGCCGCCAGCGAGCGCTGGGCGAGCGGTGTGCTGGAGCTGACCAACAGGGCCAACCTGCAACTGCGGGGCGTGCGTCCGGACGGCGCCGATGCCCTGGTGGCTGCCTTGCAGGCCGCCGGCCTCGGCCCTGGCGATCCCGCCGCCGACGACGTGCGCAATCTGCTGCTCAGCCCCTCTGCCGGCCGCGATCCGCAGCAGCTGCAGGACGTCCGCCCCCTGGCCGCCGAACTGCTCGCCCTCCTGGAAGGCGACCGCCGCCTGCATGGGCTGTCGGCCAAGTTCGCCCTGCAACTGGACGGTGGCGAGGCCCTGGCGCGGCTCGACCATCCCCATGATGTCTGGCTGTCGGCCCGTGCCGAGGGTTATGTGCTCGGTCTCGCCGGCACCCCGCTGGACGCACCCCTGGGCCTGATCCCCGCGGGACGCGAGGTTGCCACGGTGGCGACCCTGCTGCATCGCTTCCTAGATCTGGCTAACCCCGAGCAGAGCCGCATGCGACAGCTGCTGGCGCAACGGCCGGTCGAGGAACTGCTGGCCGGTCTGGATCTGCTGCCGACGCCGAGCCACCCACGCGCGCCAGCGGAAATCGCCAGGCGCCTGGGTAACCATCCTCAGCGCCAACCTGGCCTGTGTTGGGTCGGCGCCCAACCTGCCCTGGGCCGCCTGCCGGCCACGACTCTGGTGGCAGTCGCCGACCTGGCCGAGCGCCTGGGCAATGGCGAACTGCACCTGACGCCCTGGCAGGGCCTGTTGCTGCCGGATGTATCTGTCGATCAGGCGCCCGAATTGCTAGCCGCCCTGGCAGCGCTGGACCTGACCACCGATCCCGCCGCGCCCCTGGCCCGGCTGATCGCCTGCACCGGCAGCGTGGGCTGCGCCAAGGGCCAGGCCGATACCAAGGGCGATGCCCTGCGCCTGGCCGAACGGCTACCGGCCGGCGTGGCGGTGCATCTCTCCGGCTGCCCGCGCAGTTGCGCCCTGGCCGGCCAGGCACCCCATACGCTGCTGGCCGTGGCCCCCGGCCGCTATGACCTCTTCGTGCGCGACGCCACCCAGCCCGGTCCGGGCCGGCGGCGCGCCACCCACCTTTCTCTCGACGAGGCCGCCGCCTGGCTAGCCCGGAGCCCTAGTGATGCTTGAGTACGAACGCGACGGCCAGGCGATCTATCGCCAATCCTTCGCCACCATCCGCGCCGAGGCCGATCTCTCGGCCATTCCCGCCGACCTGGAAAAGCTCGCCGTGCGGGTGATCCACGCCTGCGGCATGGTCGACGTGGTCCAGGACCTGGCCTTTTCCCCAGGTGCCGGCGCGGCCGGTCGCGCGGCCCTGGCGGCCGGTGCGCCCATCCTCTGCGATGCGCGCATGGTCGCCGAGGGCGTCACTCGCACTCGCTTGCCAGCGAACAATCAGGTCATTTGCACCCTGCACGACGACGGCATCCGCGAGTTGGCCATCGAGCAGGGCAATACCCGTTCCGCCGTGGCCCTGGAGCGCTGGCGGCCACACCTGGCCGGCAGCGTTGTAGTGATCGGCAATGCCCCCACCGCGCTGTTCTACCTGTTGGAAATGCTCGACGCCGGCGCCCCCAAGCCGGCGCTGATCCTCGGCATGCCGGTGGGCTTCGTCGGGGCGATGGAGTCCAAGGACGCCCTGGCCGCCGACAGTCGCGGCGTGCCCTATGTCATCGTCCGCGGCCGCCGCGGTGGCAGTGCCATGGCCGCCGCCGCGGTCAACGCCCTGGCCACGGAGGTGGAGTGATGGCCGGCCGCCTGCTCGGCCTGGGCGTCGGCCCGGGCGATCCGGAACTCATCACCGTGAAGGCCCTGCGCCTGCTGCAGGGCGCGCCGGTGGTGGCCTATTTCGTCGCCAAGGCCAAGGCCAATGTCGGCCAGGGCGGCAATGCCTATGGCGTGATCGAGGGCTATCTGCTGGATGGCCAGCAGCGCCTGCCGCTGGTCTATCCGGTGACCACCGAGAAGCTGGCGCCGCCGCTGTCCTACGAGACGGTGATCGCCGATTTCTACGACACCGCCGCCGCCCAGGTGGCCGACCACCTGGATGCCGGCCGCGACGTGGCGGTGATCTGCGAGGGCGATCCCTTCTTCTACGGCTCCTACATGTACCTGCACGATCGCCTGGCCGAGCGCTACGAAGCCCAGGTGGTACCGGGGGTCTGCTCCATGCTCGGCGGCGTGGCCATGCTCGGTCTGCCGCTGGTCTATCGCAACCAGACCCTCACGGTGCTCTCCGGGGTGCTCTCCGCCGAGGAACTCAAGGCGCGCCTGGCCAGCGCCGACGCCGCCGTGGTGATGAAGCTCGGCCGTAACTTCGAGAAGGTGCGCCAGGTCTTGCGCGAGCTGGGCCTGGACGCGCGCGCCCGCTATATCGAGCGCGCCACCATGAGCAACCAGCGCATCGTGCCGCTGGACGAGGTGGAGCCCATGGCCTCGCCGTATTTCTCGCTGGTGGTGGTGCCGGGGGTGAAATGGAAGGGTTGAGCCCGGCCATCGTCATCCTCGGCCCCGGTGCCCTGGCCACCGCCCGCCGCCTGCAGGCCGGCTTGCCGGGTAGCCAGGTGCACGGCCTCGCCGGACGGGTCGAGGGCGATGTCAGCTACGATGCCTTCGGCGACCAGCTGCGTGAGCTCTATCGGCAGCAGCGGCCGCTGGTGGTGCTCTGCGCCGCCGGCATCGTCATCCGTACCCTGGCGCCGCTCTTGGACGATAAGACCGCCGAGCCGCCGGTGCTGGCGGTGGCCGAGGACGGCAGCGCCGTGGTGCCGCTGCTGGGCGGCCTGGCCGGGGCCAATCGCCTGGCCCGTCAGCTCGGTACGCTACTGGGCGTGGCCCCGGCCATCACCACCAGCGGCGAACTGAGATTCGGCACCTGCCTGCTCGATCCGCCTACCGGCTATGCCTTGGCCGATGTCGACGTGGCCAAGCACCGGGTGGCCGATCTGCTGGCCGGTGAGCCGGTGCGCATCGAGGGCGAGGCGCCCTGGCTGGACGAGGTGCCCCTGGCCCGCGATCCCGCCGCGCGACAGCGCATCCTGGTCTCGCCACTGGCCAGCACCGACGATCACACCCTGCTGATCCATCCCCGCGCGGTGTTGGTGGCGGTACGCGCCGATGCCACCGCGACTGCCGTCAGCGAATTGCTCGCCAGTACCGGCTATGCGCCAGGCGCCGTCGCCGTGCTCCTGGCGCGGGCGGAAGACATGGCCACGCCCGCCCTGGCCGAGCTGAGCCAGGCGCTGGACGTACCGCTGAGATTCGTCGACGCCGGCACCCCGGACTTCGCCCAGGCGACCGTCGACCGCGCCCAGGAGCGTGGCATCGCCCTGCACCTGCACCCGACGCCGCTGGACGCCGATCGGCTCGGGCAACGCCGTGGTCGCCTCAGCGTGGTGGGCCTCGGCCCCGGCGCGGCCGAACTCATGGCCCCGGTGGTGCGCCGCAGCCTGGACCAGGCCCAGGACGTGCTCGGCTATGCCACCTACGTGAACATGGCCGGTCCCCTGCGACCCGACCAGCTGGCCCATGCCAGCGACAACCGCGAGGAGCTGCAGCGCGCCCGTCACGCCTTCGAATTGGCCGCCAGCGGTCGGCGCGTGGTCATGGTGTCGTCCGGTGATCCGGGGGTCTTCGCCATGGCCGCGGCGGTGCTGGAGGTGCTGGAAGGCGCTGCGGATCCGCGCTGGGCAGCGGTGGAGCTGGAGATCCTGCCGGGCATCACCGCGGCCATGGCCAGCGCCGCCCTGGCGGGGGCGCCCCTGGGCCACGACTTCTGCCTGATCTCCCTGTCCGACAACCTCAAGCCCTGGGCGGTGATCGAGCAGCGGCTGCGCCAGGCCGCCGCGGCGGACCTGGCGATGGCCTTCTACAACCCCATCTCCAAGGCCCGTCCGCATCAGTTGGACCGGGCCCTGGACGTCCTGCGCAGCTGTCGCCCGGCGACCACTCCGGTAATTCTCGGCCGCGATGTCGGCCGGCCCGGTGGCGGTCTCGAATACACCAGCCTCGGCGCCTTGCGCAGCGATAGGGTGGATTCACGCACCCTGGTGATCCTCGGCTCCAGCCATACCCGGCGTTTCCCGCGGGCCGATGGTGGCGAATGGGTCTATACGCCACGCTGGTATGATTCTGAATTGTTATAAAGTAACATTCTGGCGCGTTTGAGAAGTCGCCGGCCGAGCGCGGGCACTTTCCAGGCGAAACCGGTGCTTGAAGATTGGTCGCCGCTGGTTCACCGTCGGCGACACCTCAGATCCGCTGGCGGGAAGCCGGTGCAAATCCGGCGCGGTCGCGCCACTGTGAGTCTCCTTCGGGAGATGAGCCAGACCTTGCCAGGGGACACCAACCATCCACAAGGGACGCGTCATCCCAAGGAGAGTCCATGCTTCGCCGTCTTTCGCCGCTGCTAGCCGCTGCGGCACTGTCCGTTTCGTCCTTCACCGCTCAGGCCGCCACCCACTATCCGCTGACCGTGCACAACTGCGGTCGCGACCTGGTCTTCGAGCACACGCCGCAACGTCTGGTCAGTATCGGCCAGGCCAGCACCGAGCTGCTGTTGCGCCTGGGCGTTGCCCCGCGGATGGTGGGCACTGGCGTCTGGTTCGGTGGCTTGCCCGTGGATCTGCAGGCAGAGGGCAAGGGCGTCCCGCGCCTGGCCGACAACGCGCCCAGCTTCGAGGCCGTGGTCGGTACCCGGCCGGACCTGGTGGCGGCGCAGTACACCTATCATGTCGGCCCCGGTGGCGAGGTGGGCGACTTCCCGCGCTTCGCCGACCTCGGCATCGCCGCCTACGTGGCGCCCAGCGATTGCGAGGGCAAGGCGGTGACCGCCGATTCCAACAGCGACGGCAGTCGCAGCGCGCCCTTCGACATGCAGCTGGTGACCCGTGAAGTGCACGAGCTGGCGACCATCCTCGATGTGCAGCCGGCCGGCGACCGCCTGGCGGCTGAGTTGGACCGGCGTATCGCCGCCGCTGGCGAGCAAGCCAAGGCTGCCGGGGTGCAGGGGCGCTCGGTGCTGTTCTGGTTCTCCAGTACCCGCCTGGAAGGGGATCCCTGGGTAGCCGGCAACCTCGGTGCGCCCGCCTGGATCGCGCGCGCCCTGGGGCTGCGCAACGTGGTGGACAGCGCCGAGGAATGGCCGGCAGTGAGCTGGGAGCGCGTCGCCGCCCTGGACCCGGACTATATCGTGGTGGCGCGCATGGACCGCCGCCTGTACCCGGCCGACGACGTCGACAAGAAACTGGCCTTCCTGCGCAGCGATCCCCTGACCCGCGAATTGCGCGCGGTGCGCGAGAACCACCTGCTGGTGGTGGACGCCCCGACCCTCAACCCCTCGCTGCGGGTGGTGGATGGCGTCGAGGCCCTGGCCAGCGCCCTGGCCAAGCCCAAACCATGAGCCTGCCCCTGGCGGCCGAAGGCGCCCGGCCCTGGCGCTGGCTGCTGGGCCTGGCCGCCGTGCTGGCGCTGGCCGCCAGCGTGGTGTTCGCGGCCTCCTTCGGCGAGATGCCCATCGCCCCCCTCACCAGCCTGCAGGCCATCGCCAATGGTCTCGGTCTGGGCCCCTATCCGGTGGAGCGCATCGTCCAGGGTATCGTCTGGGAATACCGCTTCAGCCGCGCCCTGGTAGCGGCCTGCTGCGGCGCGGGCCTGGCGGTGTCCGGCGCCATCCTCCAGGCGCTGCTGCGCAACGCCCTGGCCGAACCCTATGTGCTGGGGCTGTCGGCCGGCGCCTCCACCGGCGCGGTGCTGGTGATGCTGCTGGGCGTCGGCGGCGGGGTGCTCGGGGTGTCCCTGGGCGCCTTCCTCGGCGCCATGCTGGCCTTCACCGTGGTGCTGCCCTTTCTCGGCAGCGGCGGCAGCACCCGCATCATCCTCGCCGGGGTTGCCGCCTCCCAGCTGTTCAATGCCCTGACCGCCTATATCGTCGCCACCGCGGCCAACGCCGAGCAGGCGCGTAGCGTCATGTTCTGGCTGCTCGGCAGCCTGTCTGGGGTGCGCTGGCCGGATGTCTGGCTGGCCGGCGCCGTGGTCCTGGGTGGCCTGCTGGTCTGCCTCGCTTGCGCCCGGGCGCTGGATGCCTTCGCCTTCGGCGAGGACGCCGCCGCCAGCCTAGGGGTGGCGGTGGGTCCGCTGCGCCTGCTGCTGCTGGCGGTCACCGGCCTGATCACCGCCTGCCTGGTCAGCCTGGTGGGGGCGGTGGGCTTCGTCGGCCTGGTGATTCCCCATGTCGCGCGCTTCCTGGTCGGTCCCGGCCACGGTCGCCTGTTGCCCACCTGTGCCCTGATCGGCGCCCTGTTCATGGTGCTGGCCGATATCGTCGCCCGCACCCTGGTGGCCAAGCAGACCCTGCCCATCGGCGTGGTTACCGCCCTGGTCGGGGCGCCGGCCTTCGCCTTCATCCTCTATCGCGCGCGGGAAGTCCGATGAGCCTGGCCGCCCGCGACGTGTCCTGGAGTGCCGGTGGCCAGCCGATCCTGCGCGGGGTGACCCTGCAGGTGCCGCCAGGTGGGGTGCTCGGTCTGCTCGGTCCCAATGGCTCGGGCAAGTCCAGCCTGTTGCGACTCTTGGCCGGACTACGGCGAGCGGAGGAAGGTGCCGTCAGCCTCGACGAGACCCCGCTGAATCAGTTGCGCCGCCGCGACCTGGCCCGTCGGGTGGCCCTGGTGGAGCAGCAGGCCGGCACCGAGGCCGACCTCTCGGTGGCCGAGGTGGTGCGCCTGGGCCGCACGCCCCATCGCGGTCTGCTCGATGCCTGGAGCGCCCGCGACGCCGAGGTCTGCCAGCGTGCCCTGGCCCAGGTGGGGCTGGCTGCCAAGGCCGGGCGCCGCTGGCACAGTCTTTCCGGCGGTGAACGCCAGCGCGCCCAGATCGCCCGTGCCCTGGCCCAGGAGCCCAGCGAACTCTTGCTGGACGAACCCACCAACCACCTGGATATCCAGCACCAACTGGAGATCCTCGACCTGGTGCGCCGCCTGCCGGCCACCTGCGTGCTGGCCATCCATGACCTCAACCTGGCCGCGCTGTTCTGCGATCGCCTGGCGGTACTGCGCGACGGTCGCCTGGTCGCCGAGGGCACGCCGGCCGAGGTGCTGACGGCGGAGCTGATCCAGCAGGTATGGGGAGTGAGAGCCGAGGTCAGTCCGCACGGTCCCGAGGCCCGGCCGACGATCCGCTATCGGCTGGGCTGACGGCGGCGCACCGGGCCGGCCCGTTCCTCGATGGTCCGCCGCAGGGCCGGGCGGCCACCCAGCAGGAACACGGCTTCGGTCGCGATGAACAGCGGGCCGATGGCCAGCCCGGCGAGATCGTCGAGAAAGGCCGGCTTACGTCCTTCGTAGTGGTGCCCGACGAACTGGATGGCCCAGCCCACCACGAACAGGCCCAGGCCCCAGGCCAGCCATAACGCTGTGCTCTGGGCTGCCAGCAGGGCGCCCAGCCAGAGAGCCAGCGCGAGCAGGGCGGTCATCAGCAAACCGAGCGGACGATCCAGGCGCAGATAGAAGATCGCCACCGCGCCGGCGACCGCCACCGCGGGCGACAGCGGACAGCCTGCCAGGCTAAGCGTCGGGCGGGACAGCAGGATGGCCACCGCCAGGACGATCAGCAGGATGCCGGGAAAATGGCTGGCGATGTTGCGCGGATCGCGATGATAGCTGGCGTACTGGCTGAGATGATCTTCCAGGGTCTTCATCGGCAGGCTGCCCACACGGCTGGTAGGAGGTCCAGCATGCGCCTGGACGGTCGTGCTGTCTGCCTGACCTGCGAGGGTCGGCATTGCGGTGATCGCCCCTTCGCTCGATAATCGGCCAAAAGCCTGCCGAGGATAGGGTCGATGGACGATAACCGCACCGCTCATGCCACGGGCCTGCCGCCGCTGGCGGCACCGCCGATCATCGCCTCACCGGCCAAACGCATCGAGGCCTTCGCCGGCGACCCGAATTTCATGACCTCCCTGGCCCGTGGCCTGGCGGTGATCCATGCCTTCCAGGAGCGCAAGCGCCAGCTGACCATTGCCCAAATCAGCCATCGCACCGAGATCCCCCGCGCGGCGGTGCGGCGCTGCCTGCATACCCTGATGAAGCTGGGCTACGTCACCACCGATGGCCGCACCTATTCGCTGCTACCCAAGGTGCTGACCCTGGGGCATGCCTATCTGTCGTCCACGCCGCTGGCGGTCACTGCCCAGCCGGTGCTCGATCGCCTCAGCGAACAGCTGCACGAGGCCTGTTCCATGGCCACCCTGGAAGGCGACGAGATCCTCTACATCGCCCGCTCGGCCACCCCGCAGCGGCTGATCTCGGTGGACCTCAGCGTCGGCAGCCGGCTGCCGGCCTACTGCACCTCCATGGGCCGCATCCTGCTCGCCGCCCTCGACGATGCCGCGCTGCACGACTACCTGGAGCACGCCGATCTGCAGGCCAAGACCAGCCGCACCCTCTACCAGCCGCCAGCGCTGATCGACTGCCTGGGCCAGGTACGCCAGCAGGGCTACGTGGTGGTCGACCAGGAATTGGAGGTCGGGCTGCGATCCCTGGCGGTGCCCCTGAGGGATGCCGCCGGCCAGGTGCTGGCGGCGCTCAACGTCGGCACCCATGCCAGCCGGGTCAGCCGCCAGGAGCTGGAGACCCGCTTCCTGCCGGTGCTGCTGGCGGCCAGCCAGGAATTGAGCACCCGGCTGTTCCACTAGCGAATCCGGTCGATTATCGGCCACCTCGCCGATAATCGAATTGTCAGTCTCTTGTGGTTGGGCTTAACGTCGGCGCAGTGGCGCAATACGCCGATAACAACAACACGAGCAGACCACCATGACGCAAATCCTCGACGCGGGCGCCGCGCCCCTGGCCGATCGCCCCGCCACGGCCGTGGCCGGCACCCTGGACGTCCAGCAGTTCATCAATCGCCAGGCCCTCTCGGCCTACCAGTGGCGCATCGTCGCCCTGTGCTTCCTCATCGTCTTCCTCGACGGCCTGGATACCGCCGCCATGGGCTTCATCGCCCCGGCGTTGTCGGTGGACTGGGGGGTGCCGCGCGCCAGCCTGGGCCCGGTGATGAGCGCCGCCCTGGGCGGCATGGTGTTCGGCGCCCTCGGCTCCGGGCCGCTGGCCGACCGCTTCGGCCGCAAGGGCGTGCTGGTGGTGGCCACCTTCATCTTTGGCGGCTTCAGCCTGCTGTCGGCCTTCAGTGCCAACCTCGAGCAACTGGTGATCCTGAGATTCCTCACCGGCCTGGGCCTCGGCGCGGCCATGCCCAACGCCACCACGCTGCTGTCGGAATACACCCCCGAACGGCTCAAGTCGCTCTTGGTGACCAGCATGTTCTGCGGCTTCAACCTGGGCATGGCTGGCGGCGGTTTCGTCTCGGCCTGGATGATTCCGGCCTATGGCTGGCACAGCCTGCTGGTGCTGGGGGGCGTAATGCCGCTGGCCCTGGCGGTGGTGCTGCTGCTCTGGCTGCCGGAGTCGGCACGTTATCTGGTGGTGCACGGCAAGAGCGCCGAGCGCATCCGCCGGGTGCTGGCGCCCATCGGCCGCGAGGCCGCCGAGGCGCGGCACTTCGTGGTGCCGGAGCAGAAATCGGTAAAGACCGGCAACGTCTTCGCGGTGATCTTCAACCGCAGCTACAGCGCCGGCACCCTACTGCTGTGGCTGACCTATTTCATGGGCCTGGTGATCGTCTATCTGCTCACCAGCTGGCTGCCGACCCTGATGCGCGACGCCGGCGCCAGCCTGGAGCAGGCCGCCCTGATCGGGGCGCTGTTCCAGTTCGGCGGGGTGCTCAGCGCGGTCTTCGTCGGCTGGGCCATGGACAGGTTCAATCCGCACAGGGTCATCGGCCTGTTCTATGTCCTGGCGGGTATCTTCGCCTATTGCGTCGGCCAGAGCCTGGGCCAGGTCGCCCTGGTCGCCACCCTGGTGCTGGTGGCCGGCATGTGCATCAACGGCGCCCAATCGGCCATGCCCTCGCTGGCGGCGCGCTACTACCCGACCCACGGCCGGGCCACCGGGGTGTCCTGGATGCTCGGCATCGGTCGCTTCGGCGCCATCACCGGTGCCTGGATGGGGGCGACCCTGCTAGGCCTGGGCTGGACCTTCACCCAGGTGCTCACTGCATTGCTGCTGCCCGCGGCCCTCGCCGCCCTGGCCGTGCTGATCAAGGGCGTGGTCAGCCACGCCGACGCCACCTGAACGCATGCCTGCTCCATTGCGGGTGGCAGCGCTAGGCGAGGGCGCTGCCACCGCGTAAAGTTGCACCCTTCGATCGCTTCGTAGTGGCCCGCTCTAGAGCGGGCGCAGACGTCTCAAGGGCTTCCATGACAGGTTTCCATCACGGCCGGCGGTGGGCTGCACGGCTGATAACGCTTATCGCTTGCTTTCTGATTGCACCGACCTTCGCCGACACCCGCCAGGTCACGGACGTCCTTGGTCGCACGGTGACCCTCTCGGTCCCTGCCAAGCGGGTGGTGCTGGGCTTCCACTATGGCGACTACCTGGCGGTGGGGGGCGAGCAGGCCTTCGACGCCGTGGTCGGTGTCTCCCGCGGCGCCTGGGAACGCAAGGTGCCGGCCAACTGGGCGCTCAATGTCGCCCACCGACCCTCCCTGGCCAGCCTTCCCGATGTGGGCGAGACGGAAAACAACAGCTTTTCCGTGGAAAAGGTCCTCGCCCTCAAGCCGGATCTGGTGGTGCTAGCCGCCTGGCAATTCCAGGCGCTGGACAGCGAGGTCAAGCGTCTCGAACAGCTCGGCATTCCGGTGGTGGCGATCGACTACAACGCCCAGACCCTGGAGCGCCACCTGGCTTCCACCCGCCTGCTCGGCGTCATCACTGGGCAGGAGGCACGCGCCGCCGAGCTGGCCGACTTCTATGCCAAGGCGGTGCAGGACATCCAGACCCGCATCGCGGCGGCCCATAGGCCGAAGCCGCGAGTCTACGTCGAATTCGGCAACAAGGGTCCGGCCGAATACTCCTTCACCTATGGGCAGAACATGTGGGGCGCCATGGTGACCCTGGCCGGTGGCGACAACATCGCCGCACCCTTCGTGCGATGGTGGGGGGTGATGAATCCGGAGCAGGTGCTCATGGCCCAGCCGCAGGTCATCTTCATCTCCGGCCGCGAGGACAACAGCAATCCCACCGCGCTGCCCATGGGGCCCGGGGTCACCGCCGACGACGCTCGCAGCCACCTGCGTGCCTTCATGCAGCGACCGGGCTGGGCCAACCTGCCGGCGATCCGCGATGGCCGCCTCTATGGCGTCTACCAGGGCGCCTCGCGCAGCCTGGAAGACTTCGCCATGCTGCAATTCATCGCCAAGCAGCTCTATCCGGATCTGTTCCAGGACGTGGATCCGGTGGCTAATTATCGTGAGTACTACCGCCGCTACATGCCGATCCAGCCCGAGGGCACCTTTGCCATAGGCCTGACGCCATGAGCGAGGCCTCGAGCGCCAGCCACGGGAACGCCATCGCCGAGCAACGCGCGCGGGAGCGCCGCCGCTGGCGGGCCTGCGGGGTGTTTCTGCTGCTGACCCTGGCGGGTCTGGTGCTGGACATCGCCACCGGCCCTTCGCTGCTTTCGCCGCTGGAGGTGCTCAAGTCCCTGACCGGACTCGGTGAGCGCCAGCCGATGACCGACGCCATCGTCCGCGACCTGCGCCTGCCGGTGGCCCTGATGGCCCTGGCGGTGGGCGCCGCCCTCGGCGCCGGCGGGGCGCAGATGCAGACGCTGCTCAACAATCCCATGGCCAGCCCCTACACCCTGGGCATGGCCGCCGCCGCTGGTTGCGGCGCCGCCCTCAGCCTGGCGCTGGACAGCTTCGGCCTGGGCGCGTTGATCGGGGTGCCGCTGGGCGCCTTCGTCTTCGCCATGCTGGCGGCGCTGTTCCTCTTCGCCCTGGCGTCGCTCAAGCGCACCGGCAGCGACACCATCATCCTCGGTGGCATCGCCCTGCTGTTTCTCTTCCAGTCGCTGTTGTCGCTGGTGCAGTTCCTGTCCTCGCCGGAGTTGTCGCAGCAGATCCTGTTCTGGCTGTTCGGCAGCCTGGGCCGCGCCACCTGGACCACCCTGGGCATCGTCACCGGGATGACCCTGCTGTGCTGTGGCCTGCTGCTGGGCGATGCCTGGAAGCTGGCCGCCCTGCGCTTGGGCGAGGCCCGCGCCGCCAGCCTGGGCGTGGACATCCGCCGCCTGCGCCTCAAGGTGCTGATCCTGGTGGCGGTGATGACCGCCACGGCGACCAGCTTCGTCGGGGTGATCGGCTTCGTCGGCCTGGTCGCCCCCCATATCGCCCGCTGGCAGGTCGGTGAGGACCAGCGCTTCCTGCTGCCGCTGTCGGCCATCTGTGGCGCCCTGATGCTGTCCTTCGCCTCGGTGCTATCCAAGTCCATCCTGCCGGGCGCGCTGTTTCCCGTGGGCATCGTCACCGCCATCGTCGGGGTGCCCTTCCTGCTCTGGCTCATCTTCGCCCCGCGCAGGTCCAGCCTATGATTCGCCTCCACGACCTCGCGCTGAAGCGCGGCGACCGTACCGTGATCTCCGGGCTGTCCACCGAACTGCACCCCGGCCAGGTCCATGTGATCCTCGGCCCCAACGGCACCGGCAAGACCACCCTGCTGCGTGCCCTGGCCGGTGACCTGCCGCTGGCCGCCGGCCGGATCGAGCGGGGCGAGCGGCGGTTGGTGGCCGGCGCCTCGGCCCGCAGCCAAAGGGACGGCTGGCGCCAGGGCGTGGCCTATATGCCACAGGATTCCCATGCCGAGGCGGCGCTGTCGGTGCTGGAGACGGTAGCCATGGGCAGCCTGGAGCGGCTGACCCTGCATCTGGACGATGACCTGCTGCGGCGCGCCCTCGGCAAGCTGGAGGAGGTGGGCATCGCCCACCTGGCCTCGCGCCAGCTGGGCGCCCTGAGCGGTGGCCAGCGGCAACTGGTGTTCTTCGCCCAGGTGCTGATGCGCGAGCCCGCGGTGATGCTGCTGGACGAACCGGTCAGCGCCCTTGATCTGCGGCACCAGATCAACCTGCTGGATAGAGTGCGCCACGAGACCCGCTTGCACGGCCGGGTGACCGTGGTGGTGCTGCACGACCTCAACCTGGCCTGCCAGTACGCCGATTCGCTGCTGGTGCTGGTCGACGGGGGGCTGCTGGCCGCCGGACGTCCCGCCGCCATCGTCACCGCCGACCTGCTGGAGGCCACCTACGGCGTGGCGGTGGACATCCTCCACGACCGCCAGGGCCGCCCGGTGGTCCAGCCGCTGGCGGGTCAGGCCTTCAACGAGGCCTGACCGCAGGGAGCCGCGAAGCGGCTAACGAAACCAGGCGGGTGGCTGTCAGGCGGCTGTGCGCGGCGCGCAGGAACCGGACCAGGCTCGCGCGCGGGGGAGGAGGGAGTACCTGAGGAGACCGAGCATTGCACGCGCCCGCCTGGCGGACGCATGCAGTTTCGTTGGGTGCTGTTAGAAGGTGTAAGTGAAGCCGGCCTGCACGGTGCGCGGTTCGCCCGGATAGCTGTAGGCGTTCCAGGAGCTCTCGTCGTAGCCCTTGTTGAAGACGTTGCGCACGTCCAGGTTCAGCCGCAGGTGCTCGTCGATCTTGTAGAAGCTCAGCAGGTCGGTGACCGTGTAGCTGTCCATCTTGTAGTCGCTGACCGCGGTCTTCTGGCCTTCGCGCTCACCCACGTACTTGACGTTGGCGCCCAGCCCCAGGCCGCGTAGCACACCGTCGTGGAATTCGTAGACGTTGAGCAGGTTGACGGCGTTGCGCGGGATGTTGGTCAGGCGGGTGCCGCGCGGCAGGCTGTTGTCCTTGGTCACCTCGGCGTCGGTGAAGGCGTAGCCACCGAGGATGCGCCAGTTGGCCGTCAGGTCGCCGGCGACGTTGAGTTCGAAGCCGCGGCTGCGGACTTCGCCGGCGGCGACGTTGAAGTTCGGATCGACCGGATCCAGGGTCAGGACGTTTTCCTTGACCGTGTGGAAGATCGCCGCGTCGACGCTGAGGCGACCGCCCAGCGCCGCCCACTTCAGGCCCAGCTCGTAGGCCTTGCCTTCCTCGGGATCAAAGCCGCCACCCTGGCGCGCCGCGCCGGTGTTGGGCTTGAACGACTTGGAGGCGCTGGCGTAGAGCGCCAGGTCCGGGGTGAGGTCGTAGCTGGCGCCCAGGCGCGGGGTGACGGCTGTGTCGTCGTTGGTCCAGCTCAGGCCGCCGGCGACGAAGTTGTCGTAGTCGTGCTCGAAGCGCTCCAGGCGCAGGCCGCCCAGCAGCTTGAGTCGGTCGGTGACGGCGAGTTGGTCCTGGACGAAGGCGGCCCAGGTCTTGAGCGTCTCGTGGTCGTGGGTCGGCGTACGGGTCAGCGCCGGGCGCGGCTGGCCGAGCACCGGGTCGACCAAGTTGACCGTATAGACGCCGGCGCCGCCGGCGGAGCGCCGGATGATGGAGCGGTAGTCGTAGTCTTCCACTTCCACCCCGGTGACCAGGGTATGGCCGAGGCCGAAGGTGTCGAAGTGGCCGGTCAGGTTCAGCTGCAGGTCGCGGTCGCTCCACTCCAGCTTGCGGTAGTTGAAGTTGCGGCCCAGGACCACGCCATTGGCCTGCACGCCGTTGGCTTCCACGGCATTGCCCTTGAGGCTGCCGTCGAGGTACTGGAAGCCGCCGGCCAGGGTCCAGGCGTCGTTCAACTGGTGCTCGAAACGCAGCTGGTAGGCCTCGTTGTCGTTGTGCAGCAAGTTGGTGGTGCCCTTTTCCCAGGCGTTGGTGGAGCGGCTGGCCTGGGCGCGCTGGGCCAGGTAGTTGGTCCGGCCCCGATCCAGCGGCGCGTTGTTGCGGATGATGTCGGCTTCGAAGGTGATGAGGGTGGCATCCGTCGCCTGCCAGCTCAGCACCGGGGCGACCTCGTAGCGCTCGTGCTCCACATCGTCGCGGAAGCTGTCGCCGCCTTCGGCGATCAGGTTGAGGCGATAGGCCAGGCGGCCGTCTTCGTCCACCGGGCCGGTGGTGTCCAGGGTGCCGCGCCTCAGGCCCTGGTCGGTGAATTGGCTGCCGAGGGTGGTCTTGCGCTCGCCCAGGGGCTGCTTGGTGACCACGTTGAAGGTACCGCCCGGATCGCTGCGGCCATAGAGGGTCGCCGCCGGACCACGCAGGACCTCGACCCGCTCCAGGGTGGCGGCATCCGGTGCGTTGGGGTAGCCGCGGTTCATGGGGAAGCCGTTGCGGAAGTACTCGGAGCTGGTGAAGCCGCGCACCGTGTAGCTGGTCAGGCCCTGGCCGCCGAAGTTGTTGCCGCGGCCCACGCCACCGGCCTGGTCCAGTGCCTGCTGCAGGCGGGTGGCGGAGAGGTCGTCGAGGGCCTCGCGCGAGACCACGCTGACCGATTGCGGCGTTTCATGCAGCGGGGTGTCCGTGCGGGTGGCACTGCTGGAGCGTTCCGCGCGATACCCCTGCACCGGTCCGGTGGCCGATTCGGCGGTCCCGGTGACGGTGAGATCGGACAACGCCTGGGGCGCCTCGTCAGCCGTCTGGGCGAAGCCATGGAGGGGCAGGGCGCAAAGGGGAAGCAGGGACAGAGCAGGGACCAGCCGGCGCATTTATTATCGTCCTGGAGTTCGGGGAGGCGGATTCTAGAGCGGTTTACAAAGTGGATACAACTGCGTTTCGTTACCACTTGAGAGGTATTTCGGTTTGCTGGTCGGATGCCTGGAAGTGGACTCCTGCAAGGCCCGACGAGTCCTTCGCACCCGCTAGTCCCGCCGCGCCCCGGCCATTTGGCGTAGCATGCCGATCCCTTTGTGCCAGCGACCGTCCATGAATACCGCCACCCTTGCCCAGCTCGTCGATCTGCTCACCTCCGCCCTCGCGTCGCCGCCGACCGAGGCGCGGCGCCTCGTCCATGGCCGGGGCCGGCTGCTGCCGGGGCTCGAGCAGCTCACCGTCGACTGGCTGGAGGGCGTGGTACGGGTGGGCGTATTCCGTGAGTTGCCCGCGGATGAGCTGGCGGCCCTGCGCTCGACGCTGATGGCCTTGGCCGATAGCCCGGCCTGGGCGGCCAGCGGCGCACAGAGCCTGCTGCTGCAGCATCGCTATCGCCTGGACGCCGCCAGCGAGACGCTGATCGGTGTTCCGGTGGGGGAGCACGTCATCCACGAGGACGGGCTGAAATTCGGCCTGGATCTTTCCCGCCACCAGAACATGGGGCTGTTCCTCGACATGCGCCTGGGCCGGCGCTGGGTGCGCGAGCAGGCCGCCGATCTGCGCATCCTCAACCTGTTCGCCTACACCTGCGGCTTCTCGGTAGCCGCCCTGGCCGGCGGCGCGGCCCAGGTGGTCAACCTGGACATGGCCCGCGGGCCCCTTACCCGCGGTCGCGAGAATCACCGACTCAATGGCCATGACCTGGGCAAGGTCAGCTTTCTCGGCCACGAGTTGTTCAAGTCCTGGGGCAAGGTGCGCAAGCTGGGCCCCTACGACCTGGTGATCGTCGATCCGCCCAGTTTCCAGCAGGGCAGCTTCGCCCTGACCAAGGACTACGCCCGCATCCTGCGCCGGCTGCCCGAACTGCTCACCCCGGGCGGCCGGGTGCTGGCCTGCGTCAACGACCCCGGTGTGGGCGCGGATTTCCTCATCGCCGGCATGGCCGAGGAGGCACCGAGCCTGGCCTTCGTCGAACGCCTGGCCAATCCCCCGGAGTTCGCCGACGAGGACCCCGAGGGTGGCCTCAAGGTGCTGGTGTTCCAGCAGGGACAAGCGTCGTAGGTCGGGTTGAGCGCAGCGAAGCCAACGGGTGCCCGGGTTCGACCCCGGCTCGTTGGGCTTCGACGGTAGAGCCGTCTCAACCCAACCTACGAATCCGCCCGTAGGTTGGGTTGAGCGCAGCGAAGCCCAACGGTACCCGGGCTCGACCCCGGCTTGTTGGGCTTCGACGACAAGGCCGTTTCAACCCAACCTACGAATCCGCCCGTAGGTTGGGTTGAGCGCAGCGAAGCCCAACGGTGCCCGGGCTCGACCCCGGCTCGTTGGGCTTCGACGATAAAGCCGTCTCAACCCAACCTACGAATCCGCCGTAGGTTGGGTTGAGCGCAGCGAAGCCCAACGGTGCCCGGGCTCGACCCCGGCTCGGTGGGCTTCGACGGTAGAGCCGTCTCAACCCAACCTACGTCCGGCCTCAACCCTGCTTTGGCAATCGCTGGTAGAGCTGCTCGACCTTTTCCCGCGCCCAGGGCGTGCGGCGCAGGAAGGTCAGGCTGGATTTGATGCTGGGGTCGTGGGTGAAGCAGCGCAGCGGGATGCGCCGGCCGAGTTCTTCCCAGCCGTGGTGTTCCACCAGGCGGGTGAGCAGGGCTTCGAGGGTAACGCCTTCGAGGGCGGGGCGGGCTTTGTCGGACATCTTTCGGTTCCTGTCACGGGTGGCGCAGTGTAGCCGCTGCCGCGCGCGGTCGCGTGCCGCTGTGGTCGATAGGCTGCTGAGCAATGTCGTTCGATAATCGAACTGTTAGTCGATTATCGGATTGTTCGGGACGCTGGGGCTTTGTAGTCTGACCCCAGACCGCCGCACCGGGCGGCGCCGATAACAAAGACGCGAGTCGACAATCCATGGCCCAGATCCTGTCCCTGAGCGAAGCCATCCAGCGCTTCGTCCACGATGGCGAGACCGTCGCCCTCGAAGGCTTCACCCATCTCATCCCGACCGCCGCCGCCCACGAGTTGATCCGCCAGAACCGGCGCGACCTGACCCTGGTGCGCATGACCCCCGACCTGGTCTACGACCTGCTGATCGGCGCCGGCTGCGCCAAGCGGCTGATCTTCTCCTGGGGGGGCAACCCCGGCGTCGGCTCGCTGCACCGCCTGCGCGATGCGGTGGAGAAGGGCTGGCCGCACAAGCTCGACATCTCCGAGCACAGCCACGCGGCCCTGGCCAATGCCTATGTCGCCGGTGCCTCCAACCTGCCGTTCGCCGTGTTGCGCGGCTACCAGGGCTCGGACCTGGCCAAGGTCAATCCGGACATCAAGTTCATCGCCTGTCCCTTCACCGGCGAAAAACTCGCCGCGGTGCCCAGCGTTCGTCCCGACGTCACCGTCATCCATGCCCAGAAGGCCGACCGCCAGGGCAACGTACTGATCCAGGGCATCCTCGGCGTGCAGAAGGAAGCCGCCCTGGCGGCCCAGCGCTGCATCGTCACTGTTGAGGAAATCGTCGATGACCTCCAGGCGCCGATGAACGCCTGCGTGCTGCCGACCTGGGCCCTGAGCGCCGTCTGCGTGGTGCCCGGCGGGGCGCATCCGTCCTATGCCCACGGCTACTACGAGCGCGACAACCGCTTCTACCAGGCCTGGGATCCAATCGCCCGCGATCGCGATACCTTCACCCAGTGGATCGACACCTACATCCGCGGTACCGCGGACTTCGCCGCCTTCCAGGCGAAGCTGGCTGCGGAGGCCTGAATCATGAGCGACTTCACCACCAATGAAATGATGACCGTGGCCGCCGCGCGCCGCCTCGGCAATGGCAGCGTCTGCTTCGTCGGCATCGGCCTGCCGTCCACCGCGGCGAACCTGGCGCGCCTGACCCATGCGCCGGACGTGGTACTGATCTACGAATCCGGCCCCATCGGCGCCAAGCCTACGGTATTGCCGCTGTCCATCGGCGACGGCGAACTGGCCGAGACCGCCGACACCGTGGTGCCCACCGGCGAGATCTTCCGCTACTGGTTGCAGGGCGGACGCATCGACGTCGGCTTCCTGGGCGCCGCCCAGGTCGACCGCTTCGGCAACATCAACACCACGGTGATCGGTGACTACAACCAGCCCAAGGTCCGCCTGCCGGGCGCTGGCGGTGCGCCGGAGATCGCCGGCTCGGCCAAGGAGGTGCTGATCATCCTCAAGCAGTCGCACCGCAGCTTCGTCGACAAGCTAGCCTTCATCACCTCGGTGGGTTACGGCGAGGGTGGCGATCATCGCCAGCAACTGGGCTTGCCGGGCAAGGGCCCGACCGCCATCATCACCGACCTCTGCATCATGGAGCCGGAAGCCGGCACCCACGAATTCGTGGTGACCGCCCTGCATCCCGGGGTGACCCGCGAGCAGGTGGTGGCCGCCACCGGCTGGGCCATCCGCTTCGCCGACCAGGTCGCCACCACCGAGGCGCCCACCGCCACCGAACTCGACGCCCTGCGCGATCTGCAGGCGCGTACTGCTGCCGCCCATGGCGGCCAGAAGGGGGGTGAGGAATGAGTCGCGCCGTCTACATCTGCGACGCCGTCCGCACGCCCATCGGCCGGCTCAACGGCGGTCTTTCCGCGGTGCGTGCCGACGACCTGGCAGCCATTCCGCTCAAGGCGCTGCAGGAGCGCAATCCGCAGGTGGACTGGTCCGCCGTGGACGAGGTGTTCATGGGCTGCGCCAACCAGGCCGGCGAAGACAATCGCAACGTGGCGCGCATGGCGGTGCTGCTGTCGGGGTTGCCGGAAACCGTACCGGGCGTGACCCTCAATCGCCTCTGCGCCTCGGGCATGGAGGCGGTGGGCCAGGCCTACCGCGCCATCGCCCTGGGTGAGATGGACCTGGTGATCGCCGCCGGGGTGGAGTCCATGACCCGTGCGCCCTATGTCATGGGCAAGGCCGACAGCGCCTTCGGGCGCGGCCAGAAGCTGGAAGACACCACCCTCGGCTGGCGCTTCGTCAATCCGGCGATGAAGGAGGCCTATGGTGTCGACAGCATGCCGGTCACCGGGGACAACGTCGCCGCCGACTATGGCGTCAGCCGCGCCGACCAGGACGCCTTCGGCCTGCGCAGCCAGCAACGCGCCGCCGCAGCCCAGGAATCCGGTTACTACGCCGAAGAAATCGTCCCGGTGACCATCGAGGGCAAGAAGGGTGACGTGGTGGTGGAGCGCGACGAGCATCCCCGTCCGGACACCACCGCTGACGGCCTGGCCAAGCTCAAGCCGGTCAACGGACCGGATAAGACCGTCACCGCCGGCAACGCCTCGGGCCTCAACGACGGCGCCTCGGCGATCATCCTGGCCTCGGCGGAAGCCGTGAAGAAGCACGGGCTCAGGCCGCGCGCCAAGGTGCTGGGCATGGCGAGCGGCGGAGTCGCGCCACGCATCATGGGCGTCGGCCCGACCCCGGCGGTGCGCAAGCTACTCAAGCAACTGGACCTCCCCATCGAGGCCTTCGACGTCATCGAACTCAACGAAGCCTTCGCCGCCCAGGGGCTGGCGGTACTGCGCGAGCTGGGCGTGGCCGACGACAGCCCCAAGGTCAATCCCAACGGCGGCGCCATCGCCCTGGGCCATCCCCTGGGCATGAGTGGCAACCGCCTGGTGCTCACCGCGGTGCACCACCTGGAGAAGACCGGCGGCCGCCTGGGCCTGGCGACCATGTGCGTGGGTGTCGGCCAGGGGTTGGCGCTGGCGGTGGAGCGGGTGGACGGGATCTGAGGCTTTGTCGCTGGGGCCATCGCGGCCATGGGCCGCTCCTACAAAAGCATGACACCGTAGGAGCGGCCCATGGCCGCGATCTTCCAAGCCGATCGTAGAGCCCATGCTCAAGCAAATCACCAAATCTCACCTATCTCCATGCCCACACCTCCCTGTAACCCCGTGTGTCTCTGCTGGTCCGAATGGCGGTAGGCTGTCTCCCGTCCATCCATACCTATAATTAAGGATCTCCATGAGCACTCACCCGCACTACAGCTTCGAGGAGCGCAAGAAGCGCATCTTCGCCATCGTTGGCGCCTCGTCCGGCAACCTGGTGGAATGGTTCGACTTCTACGTCTACGCCTTCTGCTCCATCTACTTCGCCGCGGCCTTCTTTCCCAAGAGCGATCCCACCGTCCAATTGCTGAGCACCGCCGGGGTATTCGCAGCGGGCTTTCTGATGCGGCCCCTGGGTGGCTGGATTTTCGGGCGCATCGCCGACAAGTACGGCCGGCGTACCTCCATGGTCATCTCCATCCTGATGATGGGCGCCGGCTCCCTGGCCATCGCCTGCCTGCCCACCTACGCCAGCATCGGCGTCGCGGCGCCGGCCCTGCTGCTGCTCGCGCGACTGCTGCAGGGCATCTCGGTCGGCGGTGAATACGGCACCACCGCCACCTACATGAGCGAGGTGGCCCTGCGCGGCCAGCGCGGCTTCTTCGCCTCCTTCCAGTACGTCACCCTGATCGGCGGCCAGTTGCTGGCGGTGCTGGTGGTGGTGATCCTGCAGCAGGTCTTGAGCGATGCCGACCTGCGCGCCTGGGGCTGGCGGATTCCCTTCGTGGTCGGCGCCGTCGCCGCGGTGATCTCGCTGTTCCTGCGACGCTCGCTGGAAGAGACCACCACCGCCGAGACCCGCGCCAACAAGGAAGCCGGCACCCTGAGCGGACTGTTCAGGAATCACAAGGCGGCCTTCTTCACCGTACTCGGCTACACCGCCGGCGGTTCGCTGATTTTCTATACCTTCACCACCTACATGCAGAAGTACCTGGTCAACACCAGCGGCATGGACGCCAAGACCGCCAGCGCCGTGATGACCTGCGCGCTGCTGGTGTTCATGCTGATGCAGCCGCTGTTCGGCATGCTCTCCGACCGCATCGGCCGGCGCGCTTCCATGCTGCTGTTCGGTGGCCTGGGCACGGTCTGCACCTGGCCGATCCTCACCGCCCTGGCCAGCGTCCAGAGTCCCTTCGTGGCCTTCCTGCTGATCTGCCTGGCGATGGCCATCATCAGCCTCTACACCTCCATCAGCGGCCTGGTGAAGGCGGAGATGTTCCCGCCCGAGGTGCGCGCCCTGGGCGTGGGCCTGTCCTATGCGGTGGCCAATGCGGTCTTTGGCGGCTCGGCGGAATTCGTCGCCCTGAGCTTCAAGACCCAGGGGCACGAGGAAATCTTCTACATCTACGTCTCGGTGATGCTGGCGGTGGCCTTCCTGGTCAGCCTGCGTCTACCACGTCAGGCAGCCTACCTGCACCACGACCACTAAAAAGGAGTTCCCATGTCCAATCTGCTGTTCGACGCCTACTTCACCAACGCCGCCATGCGTGCGGTGTTCTGCGACCGGGGTCGACTGCAGGGCATGCTGGACTTCGAGGCGGCCCTCGCCCGAGCCGAGGCCGCGGTGGGGGTGATCCCCCTGACGGCGGTGGCGCCCATCGCCGCCGCCTGCCGCGCCGAGTTGTACGATGCCGCTGAGCTGGCCCGCGCCGTGGTCAGCGCCGGTAATTCGGCCATCCCCCTGGTCAAGGCCCTCGGCCGGCAGATCGCCGCCCAGGACCCCGAGGCCGAGCGCCATGTGCACCGCGGCGCCACCAGCCAGGACGCCATGGACAGCGGGCTGGTGCTGCAGGTCCGCCAGGCGCTGGACCTCCTGGATGCCGATCTGGCAGCCCTGGCCGAGGCCCTCGCGGCCCAGGCCGAGCGTCATGCCGATACCGTGCTGGCCGGCCGTACCTGGCTGCAACACGCCACCCCGGTGACCCTGGGCATGAAGCTGGCCGGGGTCTTGGGCGCCATCACCCGTCATCGCCAGCGCCTGGCCGAGTTGCGGCCGCGGGTACTGGTCCTGCAGTTTGGCGGCGCTTCGGGCAGCCTGGCCGCGCTGGGCGATGAGGCCCTGCCGGTGGCCGAGGCGCTGGCTGGCGAACTGGAACTGAGACTCCCGGAGCAACCCTGGCACACCCAGCGTGATCGCCTGGCCGAAGTCGGCGCCTGGCTCGGCCTGGTGGCCGGCAGCCTGGGCAAGCTGGGCCGCGATCTCTCGCTGTTGATGCAGACCGAAGCCGCCGAGGTCTTCGAGCCGTCGGCGCCGGGCAAGGGCGGCTCGTCCACCATGCCGCACAAACGCAATCCGGTCGGTGCCGCGGTGCTGATTGCCGCCGCCACCCGCGCGCCGGGACTGGTCAGCACGCTGCTCTCGGCCATGCCCCAGGAGCACGAGCGCAGTCTCGGCCTCTGGCACGCCGAGTGGGAGACCCTGCCGGAACTGTTCTGCCTGGTGTCCGGCGCCCTGCAACAGGCCCAGACCATCGTCGCCGGGCTGGAGGTCGATGCCGCACGCATGCAGGTCAACCTGGAGTTGACCCATGGCCTGGTGCTGGCCGAGGCGGTGAGCATCGCCCTGGCCGGTCGCCTGGGCCGCGAGGCTGCCCACCACCTGGTGGAGCAGAGCTGCAAGCGCGCCGTCCAGGAAGGTCGTCACCTGCGCCAGATACTGGGCGACACCCCCGAGGTGACTGCCGAACTCTCCAGCGCCGAGCTGGATCGATTGCTGGACCCCGCCCATTACCAGGGCCAGGCCCGGGCCTGGGTGGCTCGCGCCCTGGCCGAACACCAGACCCTGCTTTCCCATCCCTAGAAAAGAGGACTGCCTGATGCCCAGCGTACGTCTCGCCGATGGCGACTTGAACTACCGGCTGGAGGGCCCCGAGGGCGCTCCGGTGCTGATCCTGTCCAACTCCCTGGGCACCAACCTGGCCATGTGGGATGACCAGGCCGCGGCCTTCAGCGAGAGATTCCGCCTGCTGCGCTACGACACCCGCGGCCACGGCGCCTCCCTGGTGACGCCCGGCCCCTATCGCATGGACCAGAACGGCCGTGACGTCCTGGCCCTGGCCGATGCCCTGGGCATCGAGCAATTCGCTTTCTGCGGCCTGTCCATGGGTGGCTCCATCGGCCAATGGCTGGGCATCAACGCCCCCGAGCGGGTCACCCGCCTGGTGCTGTGCAACACCGGCGCCAAGATCGGCACCCCCGAGGTGTGGAACACCCGCATCCAGACCGTGGAAGCCGGCGGCGAGCAGGCCATGCGCGACCTGCGCGATGCCTCCATCGGCCGCTGGTTCACCCCGGACTTCGCCAGCGCCGAACCGGATAAGGTCGACCGCATCGTCGCCATGCTCGCCAGCACCTCGCCCCAGGGCTACGCGGCCAACTGCGCGGCGGTGCGTGATGCCGACTTCCGGGAGGTACTGGACGCCATCCGCGCGCCGACGCTGATCGTCGCTGGCAGCCACGACGCCGTGACCACCCCGGCCGACGGGCGCTTCCTGCAGGAGCGCATTCCCGGCGCCGAGTACGTCGAGTTTCCCGCTGCCCACCTGTCCAACGTGCAGATGGGCGACGCCTTCACCCAGCGCGTGCTGACCTTCCTCAGCGCCTAAAGGAGTCGATCTTGGACGAAAGAGAACGTTACGCCGCCGGCATGCAGGTCCGTCGCGCGGTCCTGGGCGATGCCCACGTCGACCGCAGCCTGGAAAAGCTGACGCCCTTCAACGAAGAATTCCAGGAGATGATCACCCGCCACGCCTGGGGCGACATCTGGACCCGCCCGGGGCTGCCGCGGCACACCCGCAGCCTGATCACCATCGCCATGCTGATCGGCATGAACCGCGAGGGTGAACTGCGCCTGCACCTGCGCGCCGCCCGCAGCAACGGGGTGACGCGGGAGGAGATCAAGGAGGTGATCATGCAGAGCGCCATCTACTGCGGCATCCCGGCGGCCAATGCCACCTTCCATCTGGCGGAGGCGGTGTGGGATGAGTTGGGGGTGGAGTCGCTGGAGGGGTGAGTTTCCCCCCTTTGGCCCCTGTTTGGATGATGCCCGCCGGGTTGGATTTGGCGGGCGTTGGTTGTTGGGCGTAGGTTGGGTTGAGCGTTAGCGAAGCCCAACGGTGCAAAGTCTCACTTTTGTTTTGTGGGCGCCGTGGCTGGTTATCGAGTGCTTTGATGGTTTTGGTTTCGCCCATCCGGGCGAGTTACTTTTTGCAGTCGCCAAAAAAGTAACCAAAAACGCTTGCCCCGACCATCCGGCCCTACGCTTCGCTCCGGGTCCGCTCACACCAGCGTCGTTCCGGAGTCGGTCCAGATGGGCCGTCCATGGCCCACTGGACCTCTCGCCGCATCCATGCGGCTCGACCCACTCCACAACGCTGGCGTTCGCCCTGCTGAACGGGGCGATTCGCCAGCCTGAAAGTTTTAGTTGAATAACCCGTAACCCGTAGCGTGGACAACGGCGCAGCCTTGTCCACTGTTTATGATCAAGCTCATCAGTGGAAAACGCTGCGCGGTTTTCCACGCTACGAATCGATATGGGTTCTCCCTGAAAACACGAACTCCCAGGCTAGCGCCTCGTCCCCGTCAGTGAGGCCGAGTGCAGGTGTCGCGGAGGGGGATGCGAGGCAGGACGCCGAGCAAGGCGCGAGGGGCAGGATGCCCCTTCGTGCCGTGCCCCTGCCACGGCGCCGGAGCGAGGGGACCCGGAGCGCAGCGGAGGGCCGAACTGTTGGGGTGTGCTTTCTTTTGCTTACTTTTCTTTGCACAAGCAAAGAAAAGTGAGTCGCCCGGGTGGGCGAAACAAGAACCTTCAAAGCACTCGATAACCAGCTAAGGCAGCTCCGCTTTGTTGGGCTTCGCTCCGCTCAACCCAACCTACGAAAGCCGAAAGCCGCCCCCAGCCCAAGCCAGGGGCTGCAGGCTTGTTACTTGGCCACTACCCGCGTAATCCGATCCCCCTCGGCATCATCCTGCCCCTTGGCTTTGTTCACCGCGTAGACCACGCCCTTGCCATCCACCACCGCGTGGTTGGGGAAGGTGCCCAGCTCCAGGTTGGCCTTGATGTTGCCGTCCGGGTCGACCACGGTCAGGGTGCCGGCGCCGCGGTTGGTGACGTAGGCCAGGCGCTTGACCGGGTCGAAGGCCACGTTCAGCGCGCCGGCGCCGGTGGCCACGTCGTGCAGGGTCTGGCCGGTCTTGGCGTCGACGATCAGCAGGTTGTCGCTGCCCTGGGCGGTGATGAACAGGCGGTCGGTCTGGGGATCGTGGGCCACGCCCATGGGGGTCTTGGCGCCCTGGATCGGGAAGACCTTCTCGACCTGCTCGGTCTTGGCGTCGATCACCGCGGCTTCGTTGGTTTTCAGGCTGACGGCGTAGAGCTTGTGCACCGCCGGGTCCAGGTGCATGCCGACCACGGCGAACTGCTCGCCGCGAACGCTCGACTCGATGCTGATGTGCTTGCGCACGGCTGGGGTCTTGGCGTCGAAGGAGACGATTTCCGGTGTCATGGCGGCCGAGGCGAAGGCGCGGTCGAGCTTGTCGTCGATCACTACGGTATGGGCATGGGGTACGACGCCAGGGGCGAATTGCTTGACCAGGCCCAGGTCGCGCTGGCGATAGACCGCCACGGTGTTCTGCCGGGTGTTGGTGGTCCAGACGTTGCCGTTGCGGTCGTCCACGCCGACGCCATAGACGGCGAAGACGCCGGCATCCCCGCCCGGTGCGGCGGCGGGGGTGATCTGGCGTTCGATGGACAGGTCCTTGGGATCGAGCTTGAGCAGCTGCGAGACCTTGACCGGCGGCCGGCCCACGGCCGAGGTGACGAAGAGGGCGCCGGACTTGGCGCTGATGTCGACCTGATACAGCCCGGGCACCAGCTTGACCGCGGTCAGGCTGTAGGCGTCGGCGCCACTCGGCGGTACCACCGGCGAGACCTTGAAGGGGAAAATCGCCGCGCCCGCGGGCTCGGCGGTGCTGACCACGATGGGGTGCTGGCCGGGAGCGGCGTCCGCGGGGATGCGGAGGGTCGCCTTGAAGGAGCCCTGGGCGTCGGCCACGTAGGCGGCATCGGGATTCAGCGCCACGCCGGCACGGGACAGGGTGATCCGCTGGCCAGGGGTGAAGCCGCGGCCTTCCAGCGACACCTCGCTGCCCGCCAGGATGGCGGTGCCGGCGACGGGGCTGGCCTTGATCTCGCCGTGGTAGTCCGGGTCCGGCGCTTCGAAGCCGGAGCGCGCCTCGGCGGTTTGCAGACCCAGTGCCAAGAGGCCGGCGAGCAGGGTGAGGGACAGGACGCCGCGGCCCTTGGCCGAGGACGCGAGAGAGCTGTTCATCGAGGATTCCTTGTGGCGGCGATGGAATGCCCGCGCCAGAGCGCCGGGCAGGAGAAGCCCTCCAGGGCTAGCCCATGGTAAGACGAAGGAGAAATATTTGCATTTGGCTTTGCGTTTTTTACGCGAGCTCGCTGCTTGGATCTTCGAGGCTGAGGTGCATCAGGCAAGCGCCCGGTCCATAGCCGGCCAGCTTGGCCGCGAGTGCCGCATCGGCCGGGACCGGTTGGTAGCGATGGCGTTGCCAGTAGCCGATGGCGCCCGCCAGCGAGACCAGCCGCCCCTGGGTCAGGCGGGCGCGCCGGGCATGGCTCCTGGCATGCTGGTAGAGACGCCCGGCCACGCCCTGGCCCTGGGCCGCGGGATGCACGGCGCAGTCGTGCAGGAACCAGGTCGAGGCGCGGCTGGGCAGCCGTGCCAGACGGGCGCCGAGCGCCGGGGGCAGGCCGTCGTCCCAGGGATAGGCGATCAGATAGCCCTGCAGCCGGCCCTCGGCATCGACGGCCGCCCAGCAATGCTCGGCGGCGAGCTCCAGGCGGTTGGCGTAGAAGGCCCGGTCTTCGAGCAGGTCGGCGGGGTAGTTGGCCGCCTGGATAGTAAGGACGGCAGGAAGATCGGCAGGGCGCAGCGGGCGTATCGAGGGCATGACGGCGGCGGGAAAAGGTCCGGCCGGGCAGTATGGTCACTGCCCGGTCGGGAGGCAAATGCCTCGGAGCCGTGGGTGGTGAGTCCCGTCGACAAGCCTGCGCTCAGGCGGCAGAAGAGGGGATGCCTGCGACGACCTCGGCGTGCCTGGCGCCGCCGCTGGGCTCGGCCAGACCTGCGGCCCAGGGCGCTCAGGCCTTGGCGATCAGCCGCGAGTTGCGCTCGTTGCGGAACTGTAGATCCTCGATCCGCTGGGTCGCGGTCTCGGCTTCGGCGCGCGCCGCGAGGATAAGGTCGTGGTGCGGGGACTTGGCGCAGACCGGGTCGGCGTTGCGCGCATCGCCGGTGAGCATGAAGGCCTGGCAGCGGCAGCCGCCGTAGTCCTTTTCCTTCTCATCGCAGGAGCGGCAGGGCTCGGGCATCCAGTCGTAGCCGCGGTAGACGTTGAAGCCGAAGGAGTCGTACCAAATGTGCCTTAAGTCCTGCTCCTTCACGTTGGGGAAGGCGATGGGCATCTGCCGGGCGCCGTGGCAGGGCAGGGCGGTACCGTCCGGCGTGATGGTGAGGAACAGCTTGCCCCAGCCGTCCATGCAGGCCTTGGGGCGCTCTTCGTAGTAGTCCGGGGTGACGAAGATCAGCTTGCAGGGATGGTTCTCGGCCTTGAGTCGCGCCCGGTACTCGTTGGTGATGCCTTCGGCGCGCTCCAGCTGGGCCTTGGTCGGCAAGAGACCGGCGCGATTGCGTTCGGCCCAGCCATAGAACTGGCAGGTGGCAAGTTCGACGAAGTCGGCTTCCAGGGCCAGGCAGAGGTCGATGATCTGGCCGATGCGATCGATGTTATGCCGGTGGGTGACGAAGTTGAGCACCATGGGATAGCCATGGGCCTTGACCGCCTTGGCCATGGCCAGCTTCTGGGCGAAGGCCTTCTTCGAGCCGGCCAGCAGGTTGTTCACCTGTTCGTCGCTGGCCTGGAAGCTGATCTGGATATGGTCCAGGCCGGCTTCCTTGAATTCGGCGATGCGCGCCTCGGTGAGGCCGATACCGGAGGTGATGAGGTTGGTGTAGTAGCCCAGCCGGCGCGCCTCGCGGATCAGCTCGGCGAGGTCCTGGCGCACCAGAGGCTCGCCGCCGGAGAAGCCGATCTGGGCGGCGCCCATCTCCCGTGCCTCGGCCATGACCTTGAACCACTGCGCGGTGGTCAGCTCGCGACCCTGGGTGGCGAAGTCCAGGGGATTGGAGCAATAGGGGCACTGCAGCGGGCAGCGGTAGGTGACCTCGGCCAGCAGCCACAGCGGCAGGCCGACGCTGGGCGCAGCAACGGTAGGCGGTTGCGGCAACTGCATGGGCGTGCCCGGCAGGCTGGTGCTAGCCGAGCAGGAGCCAGTGCTCTGCACGGGCGACCTCCATGAATTGTTCGACGTCGGCGCCCAGCTCGGGCACGCCGGGGAAACGTTCGTCGAGCACCTGGATGATGGCGGCCACGTCGCGCTGGCCGTCGATCAGTTCGCCGATGGCGGCGGCGCTCTCGTTGAGCTTGATCATGCCTTCGGGGTAGAGCAGCACATGGGCGTTCTGCGCTGGCTCGAACTGGAAGCGATAGCCGGGGCGCCAGCGCGGCACCTGGGTGCGGTCGAAGCTCATAGGTCGATTCCTCGGTGCCAGCGGCGCTCGGCGGTGACGCTGTGGTAGGGCGGGCGGTGCAGTTCGTAGGCCATGCTCATGGCGTCGAGCATGGTCCAGAGGATATCGAGCTTGAATTGCAGAATCTCCAGCATGCGCTGCTGGGACTCCCAGGTGGTGTAGTGCTGCAGGGTGATCTGCAGACCGTGCTCGACGTCGCGGCGGGCCTGGCCCAGGCGGGTGCGGAAGTACTCGTAGCCGGCCGGATCGATCCAGGGATAGTGGGTCGGCCAGGCGTCCAGGCGCGACTGGTGGATCTGCGGCGCGAACAGTTCGGTCAGGGAGCTGCTGGCGGCTTCCTGCCAGGAGGCGCGGCGGGCGAAGTTGACGTAGGCGTCCACCGCGAAGCGCACCCCGGGCAGTACCAGTTCCTGGGAGAGCACCTGCTCGCGATCCAGGCCGGTGGCCTCGGCCAGCCGCAGCCAGGCCTCGATGCCGCCTTCGCTGCCGGGCTCGCCATCGTGGTCGAGGATGCGCTGTACCCATTCGCGACGGATCTCGCGATCCGGGCAGTTGGCCAGGATGGCGGCGTCCTTGAGCGGGATGTTGACCTGGTAGTAGAAGCGGTTGGCCACCCAGCCCTGGATCTGCTCGCGGCTGGCGCGGCCCTGGTACATGGCCACGTGATAGGGGTGGTGGATGTGGTAGAGCTCGCCCTTGGCGCGCAGGGCGGCTTCGAATTCGGCGGGAGTCAGGGCATTGGGCATGGCGGTCACAACTCGATGGCCATCCCGTCCCAGGCGACTTCCACGCCCTGGCGCGCGACGCTGGCGCGTTCGGGGGAGTCTTCGTCCAGGATCGGATTGGTGTTGTTGATGTGGATCAGCACTTTGCGCTGGCGCTCGAAGCCGGCCAGCACCTCCAGCATGCCGCCGGGGCCGCTCTGCGGCAGGTGGCCCATCTCGGTGCCGGTGCGGGTGCCCACGCCGCGACGCTGCATCTCGTCGTCGGTCCAGAGGGTGCCGTCCACCAGCAGGCAATCGGCCTGGCCCATCATCTCCAGCAAGGCGGCGTCCGGCTGGCCCAGGCCCGGGGCATAGAACAGCTTGCCGCCGGTGCGTCGGTCGTGGACCAGCAGGCCCAGGTTGTCGCCCGGGTGCGGATCGTGGCGATGGGGCGAGTAGGGTGGCGCGGCGCTGCGCAGTGGGAAGGGCGTGAATTCCAGATTCGGACAGGCCGGGATGGTGAAGCTGCCGCTCAGGGCGATGGGCTGCCAACTGAGCCCGCCGTTCCAGTGTTCGAGCATGTTGAACAGCGGAAAGCCGGTGGTGAGGTCCTGGTGGACCATCTCGGTGCACCAGACCTCGTGGGGGCAGCCTTCGCGCAGGCTGAGCAGGCCGGTGGTGTGGTCGATCTGGCTGTCCAGCAGAACGATGGCGCGGATGCCGGTGTCACGCAGGGCCCGCGCCGGTTGCAGCGGAGCGAAGCCGGCCAGCTGGGCGCGGATGTCGGGCGAGGCGTTGCACAGGATCCAGTTCACCCCGTCGTCGGACAGGGCGATGGAGGACTGGGTACGGGCCTGGGCCCTAAGGGTGCCCTTGCGGAAACCGTCGCAATTGGCGCAGTTGCAGTTCCACTGGGGAAAGCCGCCGCCAGCGGCGGAGCCGAGAATCTGGATATGCATGGGAAAGGTCGAACCTGGAAAAAGTACGCCCCGGCGGACCGGGGCGTGGGGCGCATCAACGGTTGGCGAAGTACATGGTGACTTCGAAGCCGATGCGCAGGTCAGTGTAGGCAGGCTTGGTCCACATGGGAGGTCTCCTCTTTGACTGCGAAAGCCGGATGGATCCGGTCGCCAAGTTTAACAAAGTTGCTTAGCTAAGGGTTTTGCCGATAGCGAATCGGTGGGGTGGCGTCGACATAACTGTCTTACCGATCCTGCAACAGATGGACCGCTGCCGGCTGCCGACGCTCCCGGGAAAATGTTGAAAGCTATGACATCCAGCCGGATGGCGCGGCGGCATTGGCCAGGACGAAACGCGGGGCGTCCGCAGCGGTGAGCTGGCTCCAGGCCTGCAGCAGGGCGGGCTCGTCCAGCGCGGCGATGGCGGATCTCAGCGGTGCGAGGTCCAGGGCGCCGCTGCGCTGGAAGCCCCACCAGAGGCGTTCGGCCAGGGCAGCGCGCTGCGCGGTGGTCGGGCCGAGGTCATGAGCCAATTGCCGGATGCTCTCGGGCAGTGCCTCGGCAGCGGCGCCCAGGGCCGCGCGACCGTCGCTGAGGCAGGCCTCGATTTCCGCAAGGATGTCCTGGGCACGGGCGTGGGGCGACTGTACGCCGACCAGTAGGCCCGCGTGATCGCCCAGCTGGCGATAGGCGGAAAACACCGCGTAGCCCAACTGCCGCTCGCTGCGCAGGCGGCGGAACAGCGGCGCTTGCAGTCGCGCCGCCAGCAGGCGCCAGGCGGCTTCGGTGGCGGGCAACGCATCGGGTTGCGGGCAAAACAGCAGCAGCGCCTGCTGGGCGTCGGCGCTGGGCTCAAGCTGCCAATGGCGACCGCTGAAGCGTAGCGGTTCGCCGAGCGTCACGGCCCGCGGTTGGGGCGGTGGGGCGACCGTCGCCAAGGCTGCCTGGGCGAGGGGTAGCAGGCCGCAGGCCAGGGCCTGCCAGGCGGGGCCGCCGTCATCGCTGCGTGGAATGCCGGCCGGCAGACGCTCCGGCAGGACCTTGAGCAGTTGGCGAATGAGCATGGGTTCAGGAGGCGATTGGGTGGCTGCGCTTGAGCCATCGAATGCGCCGGCCAGGCTGTCGAGCGCCTGTTGCAGCGTCTTCGGCAAGGCCTCGGCCCAGCCCTGTAGTCGCAGTTCCCAAGGGGCTCCCGGCGGACTCCAACGTAGCGTGACGCCGGCCTCGGCGGCCAGCCGGGGCAGGGCGCCCAGGACCGTGGCCGCCGGCGCCACGGGCGCCTGCCCTGGCCACTGCCAGCGCAGGAACAGCATCCCGTCGCGCTGCTGGGGTGCGAGTGCCTGGCTGAGCGGCCAGGGCTGGATGCCTGGGGTCGTCAGCCCGGGCAGCGGGGCTAGCAGGGGATTGGCGGGTGGCAGGCCGAAGGGGGTGGCGATTGCTACCTCTGCGAGCTGCTCATCCGGCAGGCCGGCAGCGAAGCCGCTGAGTCGTTGCGGCATCAGCAGGGCGAGCAGTCGGGGCCAGGCGGTGCGGGCCACGGCCGAGAGTGCCGGTTGCGGCCAGGCCAGGCCGCCACGGTCAAGCCAGAGTCGCTCGCCGAGGCGGCGCACCAGTGCCAGGGCGGGCAGGGTAGCCCACTGGCGCTGGACCTTGGCGGCGTGGCCCTGCTCCAGGGCGGCGAGGGGTACCTGGCGCAGGGCTGCCAACCAGGCGAACAGGGCGGTGGTCAGTCCGACCGGCGTGGCCCGGGGGCCGGGTACGACAGCCAGGCGCAACAGGCCCTGGCGCTCCTGGCGATAGGTCCAGGCGAGGTCCAGGCGCTCGGCCAGGCCCGCCTGGCGCAGGGTCGCCAGCAGCCCGCCCGGCTGTTCGCCGAGCAGCAGGGCTTCGAGCAATTCCGCGGCTTCCCAACTGCCGGGGGGCAGGTCGTCGAGGGCGAATTGCACGGCCAGGGCTGGAGAGGCGGCGGCGCTGGTCTGCCAGCGCTCGCCCAGGGCGGGGAGCGGCGGGGGCTGCGCGGCGTTGGGCGGCGGACCGGGCGGCAGGACCGCGCCGTGTTCGCGGGCCAGGCGCTCCAGTTCGGCCAGGGGCTGCGGCCCGGCCACTACCAGCAGGGCGTTGCTCGCGCGGTAGTGGCGCTGCTGGAAGGTGTGCAGCGCCGTTTGGAAGGCGGCGCTGGGCAGCGGCAGGCTGTATCTGTTGCCGGCGTGGAAGCCCCTGGCTGGGTGGGTCGCGGGCAGGCCCGCAGCCAGGGCCAGGTCCCTGTGGGTATCGGCACTACGCGACCAGGCGATGAATTCGGCGTGCAGCACCTCGCGCTCGCGGTGCTGGGCGTCCAGTGCCAGCAGGGGCGCGGCGAGCATGTCCAGCAGCCGGGCGAGGCCGGCGCCCAGGTGCTCGGGGGCCAAGGCGAAGAAGAAGTCGGTCGTGGTCTCGCGGGTGCTGGCGTTGAGTTCGCCGCCCAGGCGCTGCACCAGGGGCATCAGGCCATCCGCCGCCGGAAAGCGCTGGCTGCCGAGAAAGAACAGGTGTTCGAGAAAGTGGGCCAGACCTGGATAGCCCTGCGGGGCCTGGTGACTGCCGGCGCCGATGCGCACCAGGGCGGCCGCCTGGGGTAGCTCGGGATCGTGCAGCAGGGCGACGGCCAGGCCATTGGCCAGGCGCAGCCGGTGGTGGGCAGGTGGTGAGGTGGGCATGGGGGTAGCTTAACCGAGTCCGGTGGAGAGGATGGAGCGGGGTTTGCCCTCACCCCAGCCCTCTCCCTGAGGGAGAGGGGGAAGAGCGGTTGGGGTGCCGGGGTTTGCCCTCACCCCAGCCCTCTCCCCGAGGGAGAGGGGGAAGAGCGGTTGGGGTGGCGGGGTTTGCCCTCACCCCGGCCCTTTCCCTGAGGGAGAGGGGGGAAGAGCGGTTGGGGTGCCGGGGTTTGCCCTCACTCCGGCCCTCTCCCCGAGGGAGAGGGGGAAGAGCGGTTGGGTGGCGGGGTTTGCCCTTTCCCTAGGGGCAAGGCGCGGTCTCGACACCGTAGCGTGGAAAACGGCGCAGCCTTTTCCGCTGGGGCCTTGGGTGCCAGGGGGCTGTCGTCCCGCTCTCTTCCAGAAGGAGCAAAGCCCTTTTCATGGCAAGAAAGACCCAGGCGAAAAAAATCCCGGCGGGGCCGGGATTCTTGGGTGGGGCGAGGGGGGTTCCAACAGGATGTCAAAAATGCTCGAAGCATCCTCGCCCCGGACCCTCTCCCGGAGGAGAGGGGAGCTCGGGCGCGGGCGCCCTTACTTCTTCTCGGGCAGGGCGAAGGCCATCACGTAGTCACCCTGCTTGGTACCCAGCGAACCATGGCCGCCGGCATAGACCAGCACGTACTGGCGTCCGTCCTTGCCGGTGTAGGTCATGGGGGTGGTCTGGCCACCGGCCGGCAGGCGGCCTTTCCACAGTTCCTTACCGTTCTTCACGTCATAGGCGCGCAGGTACTGGTCCAGGGTGCCGCTGAGGAAGGCCACGCCACCGGCGGTGGTGACGGTGCCGCCCAGGCTGGGCACGCCCATGGGCAGGGGCAGCGGGACCGGCGAGTTGTCGCGCACGGTGCCGTTCTTGTGCTTGTAGACCAGCTTGCCGGTGGTCAGGTCGAGACCGGCCACGTAACCCCAGGCAGGTGCCTGGCAGGGCAGGCCCAAGGGCGACAGGAAGGCCGACAGGATCACGCCATAGGGCGCGCCCTTGTTGGGCTGGATGCCCTCGGTCTCGCTCTTGCGCGCCGGCTGGTTGGCGATTTCCTCGCGCGGGATCAGCTTGGAGGTGAAGGCCATGTAGCTGGGGTTCAAGAAGGCGATCTGGCGCACCGGATCGACCGAGATACCGCCCCAGTCGAACACGCCGAAGTTACCCGGGTAGACGATCGACCCTTGCGTGGACGGCGGGGTGTAGATGCCCTCGTAGCGATGCTCGCGGAAGGCGATGCGGCACAGCGCCTGGTCGAAGGGCGTACCGCCCCACATGTCGCTTTCCTTGAGGGTCGGCGCGGCCAGGTTGATCGAGGAGACCGGCTGGGTCGGCGAGGTATGGTCGCCTTCCACCGCGCCCTGGGGTACCGGGGTTTCCTTGATCGGGTAGATGGGCTGACCGTTGGTGCGGTCCAGCACATAGATGCTGCCCTGCTTGGTCGAGGCCATCAGCGCGGGTTTCACGCCGCCGTCGGTCTTGATGTCCACCAGGGTCGGCTGGCCGCCCACGTCCATGTCCCAGAGGTCATGGTGGGTGAACTGATAGTTCCAGCGCACCTTGCCGGTGGCGATGTCGAGGGCGACCACGCCGGCGCTGTACTTCTCGGAGGCCGGGGTACGGTCACCGCCCCACTGGTCGGGCATCTGGTTGCCCATGGGCAGGTAGACCATGCCGATCTTTTCGTCGACCGACATCATCGACCACATGTTGGGCGAGTTGCGGGTGTAGATGCCGTCGGCGGCGATGGGCGCGGTGGCGTCCGGATTGCCGCTGTCCCAGTTCCACACCAGTTTGCCGCTGTGTACGTCGTAGGCCCGTACGACGCCGGAGGGCTCGTCGGTGGAGACGTTGTCGGTGACGTGGCCACCGATGATCACCAGGTTGCGGGTCACCGCCGGCGGCGAGGTGGAGTAGTACCCGCCAGGCGTGAAGCTGCCCATGTTGGCGGTCAGGTCGACCTGGCCGTTGTCGCCGAAGTCGCTGCACACCTTGCCGGTGTCGGCGTTGATGGCGATCAGGCGGGTGTCGGCGGTGGGCAGGAACAGGCGCCGCGGGCAGCTGTTGGCGGCCGGGGTGCTCTGCTCGTCGACCGGGACGGCACTGCCGGTGGCCGGGCTCTGGCCGGCGGTGGTGGTGCCGGCGTAGGTGGCGTCGTCGTGGTAGGCCACGCCTCGGCAGGTCATGTGGGCCCAGCCCTTGAAGCTGGCGGCGTGCTGGGTGCTCAGCTTGGGATCGAAGCGCCAGATTTCCTTGCCGCTGTCGGGATCCACGGCGATCACCTGGCTGTGCGGCGTGCAGACGTAGAGCATGCCGTTGACCTTGAGCGGGGTGTTTTCCGCGGTGGTCTCCTGGGGATCGTTCGGGCCGGGGATGTCGCCGGTGCGGAAGGTCCAGGCCGGTTGCAGGTCCTTCACGTTGGCCGCGTCGATCTGCTTGAGCGGCGAGTAGCGATCACCGAAGGCGGTGCGGCCGTAGGAAGGCCAGTCGCCATCGGCAGCGGTCGGCGCGGCGCTCTCGACACCCGCGGTGTCACGACCCAGGTCGCCATCCAGACGGTTGTAGTTGACGAACTGGGCGACCAGGGCGACGACCGCGGCGATCACCAGGGAGCCGACCAGCGGCAGGCCACCGCTACGGCTGTCCAGCGGCCGGCGGAACACCGGGATCAGCAGCACCAGGCCGAGGACGAACCAGAGCGCCAGGCGCGGGACCAGCTGCCACCAGTCGAATTGCACTTCCAGCACGGCCCAGGCGGTGGAGACCACCAGGAAGAAGGCGTAGACCCAGACGCCACTGGCGCGCCGGATGCACAGCAGGTAACCGCTCAGGGCGAGCAGCACGCCACCGCCAAGGTAGTACAGGGAGCCCCCGAGGGTGGCCAGTTTGATGCCCAGCCCCAGCAGGGCCACGCCCAGGAGGATGAACAGGATGCCGAGTAACCTGGCAGGCAGGCCTCCCGGTCTCGCGTTGGAAGTGACAGTCATGGCAGCGCTCGCAATGCAATCGTGAAAAGAGACTTCGACTCGATCGACGACATCGCAAATCGGAACCGCATGCGGGTCTGTCGTCTGCTACGTCTGAACCTGTTGTCTGTCTTATTGTTCCACCCCTTCGCCGGCTTCCCTGGCAGGAAACCAGCGCGGTCGCGCTGAGGCGAAGCGTGGGAGGGCTCGGAATGCGTCGTCTGTATCGGGCGGGTAGATAGTAAGCTAAGTAACTGATGATGTCACTTCGCGATGATGGACGGAAGCAGCCCCAGGCCGCGCCAGCCCTGCTACCATCGCCAGCCGTTCCCCAGCACGCCCCGCCTATGTCCGACGTCCTTGCCCTGGTCCAGGCGACCTTCAACGTCACCGCGCCGGTCTTCGCCCTGGTGCTGCTCGGCGGCCTGCTCAAGCGGCTGGGCTGGATCGACACGGCCTTCATCAACACCGCGTCCGCCCTGGTGTTTCGCGCCACCATGCCGACGCTGCTGTTTCTCAGCATCCTCAAGGCGGACCTCGGCGAGGCCCTGCAACCCCTGCTGCTGGGCTATTTCGCCGTGGCGACGGTGGCGAGCTTCCTGCTCGCCTGGGGCTGGGCCCTCTGGCGCTGCCCGCAAGCGGATCGCGGGGTGTACGTGCAGGGCGCCTTTCGCGGCAACTGCGGCATCGTCGGCCTGGCCCTGGCGGCCACCCAGTACGGCGACTACGGCCTCTCGGTGGGCGGGATCATGGCCGGCATGGTCATCCTCTTCTACAACGTGCTCTCGACCGTCGTGCTGGCGATCTATAGCCCGCACCTCGAGGCCAACTGGCGCACCCTGCTGCGCAGCATCCTCGGCAATCCGCTGATCATCGGCATCCTCCTGGCCATTCCCTTCGCCTATTGCCGATGGCAGCTGCCGCTCTGGCTGGACACCTCGGCGCGCTACTTCGCCGGCCTCACCCTGCCGCTGGCGCTGATGTGCATCGGCGCCACCCTGTCGCTGGCCACGCTGCGCGAGAGCAGTCGCCTGGCGCTGGGGGCCAGCCTGTGGAAGATCGTCTGGATCCCGCTGGTCGGCGTGCTGGGCGCCCTGGCCCTGGGCATCCAGGGGCCGGCGCTGGGCATCCTCTTCCTCTACCTGGGCTGCCCGACCGCGGCCTCCAGCTTCGTCATGGCCCGCGCCGCCGGCAGCAACGCCCAGCTGGCGGCGGCCATCGTGGTCATCAGTACCCTGGGGGGCATGCTGACTACCAACCTCGGCCTGCTCGTGCTGAAAGGATTGAGCCTGCTCTAGCGCCTGGCCCGGATGTCGGCGTTGTGAGAACGTCTATCGGTTGTATCCAGCGAAAAGTCAGACCATAGCGTATTAGTGCCGGGCCAATCCTCCGCAGTCCGGCCACCCCTTGATGCTTATCGCAATCAAGAACGGCGACGAGACGGGCTGCCGCTATCCAAGCCTCACGCGTGGTACCCATGAAACGCTCGCTCCAATTCAGCCACAAGATCCTGCTAGCGGCCGCCCTGGTCGTGACCCTCGCCCTGGCCGGCTTCGCCAGCTTCAACGCCTACCTGCAGCGCCAGGCCATCACCCAGAGTCTCGAAGCCTCGCTGGGCGAGATCGGTCGCATCACCGCGGGCAACATCGCCTACTGGCTGGATGCGCGAATCAAGCTCATCGACAGCCAGGCCCAGGCGCTCAGCCGTGACAGCAGCCCAGGCAACATCGCCGGCCTGTTGGAACAGAAGCTCTACACGAGCAACTTCGACTCCACCTACCTGGGCGAGGTCGACGGCACCTTCACCGACCGTCCCCATACACCCATGGAGGCCGGCTACGACGCTCGCCAACGCGACTGGTACAAGGCGGCGGTCAGTGCCGGCGGGCTGATCCTCACCGAGCCCTATCTCACCGCCCCGCCGCAGAGCTTCCTGTGCATCACCATCGCCGCGCCGGTCCTGCAGAACGGCAAGCTGGTCGGCGTGGTGGCCGGTGACCTGGTGATGGACAGCCTGATGAAGATGATCACCTCGCTCGACGCCGGTGGCCTGGGCGAGGCCTTCCTGGTGGATGCCGATGGCAAGATCCTGGTCAGCAGCCACGCCGACCAGGTGCTGAAGTCGCTCAAGGACCTCTTCCCCGAGCAGACCCCGTCCCTGGCACCGGGCTTCCATCACGTCCTGCAGAACGGCAGCGAGCGCCTGGTGAGTTTCACCCCGGTCAATGGCTTGCCGTCGGTGAAGTGGTACCTGGCGCTGTCCATCGACCAGGCCAAGGCCTATGCCCCGGTCGCCCAGGCGCGCAACCTGGCCATCGTCGCCACGGTGGTGGCGGTCATCGCCATCATCCTGCTGCTCGGCCTGCTGATCCGCGTGCTGCTGCGCCCGCTGCACGAGCTGACCCGCGCCATGGACGACATCGCCGAAGGCGAGGGCGACCTGACCCGCCGGCTGCCGGTTCAGTCCGGGGACGAATTCGGTGCCCTGGCCCAGGCCTTCAACAAGTTCGTGGCGCGCATCCATACCTCGATCCGCGACGTGGCCCAGACCACCGGCGAGCTGAACCAGAGCACCCGGCGGGTGCTGGAGTCTTCGCAGTCCTCCATGCAGCAGTCGGATGTACAGGCCCAGCGCACCACCAGCGTCGCCGCGGCGATCAACGAGCTGGGCGCCGCCGCCCAGGAGATCGCCCGCAACGCCGCCCATGCCTCGGGTGAAGCCAGTACGGCCCGCGCCCAGGGTGAGGAAGGCCGCGAGGTGCTCGACGAAGCCCTGCACGCCATGCAGGCGCTGTCGGCCAAGATCGGCACCAGTTGCGAACATATCGAGGCGCTCAACGGCAAGACCGCCAACATCGGCCAGATCCTCGAAGTCATCCGCGGCATCTCCGAGCAGACCAACCTGCTGGCGCTCAACGCCGCCATCGAGGCGGCCCGCGCTGGTGAGGCCGGAAGAGGTTTTGCCGTGGTGGCCGACGAAGTACGTTCCCTGGCCAGCCGCACCCAGAGTTCGGCGCAGCAGATCCAGCAGATGATCGAAGAGCTGCAGACCGGCTCGCGGGATGCCGTGGCCCTGATGCAGGAGAGCCAGCGGCAGAGCGCCCATAGCATGCAGGTAGCCAAGAGCGCCGGCGAGCGGCTGGGCAGCGTGACCGAGCGCATCGGCGAGATCGATGGCCAGAACCAGTCAGTGGCCACCGCCACCGAGGAGCAGACCTCGGTGGTGGAGACCCTGAACATGGACATCAGCGAGATCAACCTGCTGAACCAGCAGGGCGTGGACAACCTCCAGGCCACCCTGGCGGCCTGTACCGCGCTGGAAGCCGAAGCCGGGCGGCTGCAACGGCTGGTGGGTGGTTTCCGGATCTAGCGGCTCCGACCGGGCAATCGAAGGGGAGGCCAGGCGTTACGTCTGACCTCCCTTTTTATTGGTTGAAGTTGTGATGGCGCTTTTCGGACGCCTGGACCACCCAACCGCTCGTCAGAAAAAGTAAAACTAATTAGCGCACAAAGATGCTCTGGCATGCCGCTTCGGTCGACTTGGCGGCCAGGCATCAGCAGAGCGGGCGATCTACGGTGTAAAGAAAGGCTTTTTCTCCGCCGATGGGCTATCCATACCGCCAGGTCTGGTGGAGGCCCGTGCTTTCCAGCGCTTCCTGTCCCTGGCATCGCCAATCTGCGGTGTGGCACCTTTGCCACCAGGGGCTCCATGTTCAAGCGGCTGTGCAAATCCTCTCGCGTACGCTGGAGTCTCGGCGTCTTTCTTTGTGGCGTGGTGCTGACCAGCCTGACCATGCGCCATCTGGTCCAGCGCAATGACCAGATGCTCCGCAGCGCCCTGGACAGTGCCGCCGAGGACGTTCGCGACCAGGTGCTGGACCGGCTACGCATCTACGAATACAGCCTGATCGGCATGCGCGACGTGGTGGTCGTCGCCGGTGGCAACCTGTCGCGGCAACTGCTCGGCAACTACGGTCGCGTCCATGACTTGGGGCAGGAGTTCCGCGGTGCCCGGGGGGTCGGCTTCATCCGCCGGGTACCCCAGGCCGACGAAGCCCGCTTCCTGCGCGAAGCCAGCGCCGACGACTGGCCGGAATTCAGCATCCAGCCCTTCACCCCGCACGCGGGTGATCGCTATGTCGTCCAGTACCTGGAGCCCAGCTGGCGCAACCTGAAGGCCATCGGCATGGACGCGGCGTCGGATCCGGCGCGCCGCGAGGCCGCGGTGCTGTCCATGCGGCACGCCGACATCCACCTCACCGGGCCGCTGCAGTTGCAGGCATCCTCACCGCCGGAGCCCGGCTTCCTGATGCTGCTGCCGATCTACCAGGGGGGACGGCCGCCCGCCGATCCCAACGCGCGGGAGGCCGCCACCCTGGGCTGGTCCTATGTCCCCCTGAGCATCGAGGAGATGTTCGGTAGCCTGCGGCTGAACATTCCGGGGCTGATCATCCGCGTGAGCGACGTGACCGAGCCCGCGGCGTCCCGGCTGTTCTATCGCCAGGGTGACGACGAGGAGGGCGCCCAGGAGGTATCCGAGCGGCGCCTGATCCAGGACGTCTATGGGCGGCAATGGCAGCTGGCCTTTACCGCCACCCCGACCTTCGTCGCGGCGCAGAACCTGGTATCGGTGCCCCTGGTGCATCTGTTCGGCAAGCTGTTCAGCCTGCTGGGCGCCGGACTCACCTTCGCGCTGCTCACCACGCGCCAGCGGCGCCGGCAGTACCAGCAGGACCAGGCCAACCTCACCGCCGTGGTGGAAAGCTCCTCCGACGGCATCATCAGCAAGGACCTCAACGGCGTGGTGCTGAGCTGGAACCACGCTGCGGAAGAGCTGTTCGGCTATCCCGCCAGCGCAGCCGTGGGCCGACGCCTGCTCGACCTCGTCGTGCCCACCGAGCTGGAGCATGAGGAGTGGTGGGTGCTGGAGCGGATCGGCAAGGGCGAGCCGGTGCCGCACTTCGAGACCCGCCGCCAGCACCGTGACGGTCACCTCATCGATGTCCTGGTCAGCGTCTCGCCCATGCGTGGCCGCGATGGCCGGGTCGTCGGCGCGTCCAAGACGGTGCGCGACATCTCGGTGCAGAAGGCCGCCCAGGCCGAGATCCTGGCGCTGAACGCCCGCCTGGAAGAGCAGGTGGCCCAGCGCACCGCCGAGCTCAGCCAGACCAATCTACTGCTCGGCGATGTGCTGCGCTCGGCCTCCGAGGTGGGCATCATCGCTACTGATCGCCGGGGCTGCATCACCCTGTTCAACGCCGGCGCCGAGCGGCTGCTGGGCTACCGCGCCGAGGAAGTGGTGGGCCTCTGGCAGGCCAGCGACTTCCATCTGCCGGAAGAGTTGGAAACCCGCGGCGCCGCCCTGGAGGCCGAGTACGGCGCGCCGGTCGCGGGCTTCCGCGTGCTGGTGGAGCGCTCCGAGCGCGCCGGTGCCGAGGCCCGGGAATGGACCTATGTGCGCCGCGACGGCGAGCATCGCGACGTCAGCCTGGTGGTGACCACCATGCGCGACGCCGCGGGCCAGATCAGCGGCTACCTGGGCATCGCCTCGGACGTCACCGAGCGCAAGGCCGCCGAGCAGGAATTGGCGGCCAGCCTGGCGCTGACCCGGGCGATCCTGGACACCGCGGTCAGCCCCATCGTCACCGTGGACAGCGCCGGCCTGGTGCGCTCCTTCAACCCGGCGGGCGAGCGCGTCTTCGGCTATCGCGCCGACGAGGTGATCGGCCAGCCCATCCGCCGCCTGATTCCCGGCTACCTGGCCGGCTACGAGGCGCTGTTCAGCTGTCCACAGGAGATCCCCAACGAGCAGGCGACCCAGCAGGGCCAGGAAACCGAAGGCCGCCGCGCGGACGGCAGCGTCTTCCCCATCACCCTGAGCCTGGGCGTGATGTGGACCGACGGCGAGCGCCTGGCGGTGGCCATCATCGCCGACATCACCGAGCAGAGTCGTCAGCGCCAGGTGCTGCTGCAGACCCGCGATCAACTGACCATGGCCGCCGATGTCGCCGAGCTGGGCATCTGGTGCTGGCAACCCGACACCGGCCAGGTGCAGTGCAACGACCGGATGTTCGAACTCTACGAATGGACCGAGGCGCAGCGCGAGGCGGGCATCACCTACAACGACTGGCGCTGCCGCGTGCACCCCGAGGACCTGGACGATGCCGAGGAGCGCCTCGGTGCGGCGATGGCCGGGCGCGCGGTGTTCGATCCGGTGTTCCGCATCCGTCGCCAGGACGGCTCGCTGCGGCACGTCCTCGCCGGCGCCCGTACCGAGCGCGATCCGCGCGGCCGGGTGCTGCGGGTGGTGGGCATCAACCGGGACATCACCGAGCAGTTGCAGCTCGAGCATCGCCTGCGCGAGGAGCGCACCCGCGCCGACGCCGCCAGCCAGGCCAAGTCGTCCTTCCTGGCCAACATGAGCCACGAGATCCGCACGCCGATGAATGCCGTGCTGGGCATGCTGCAACTGCTGCAGCGCACCGCCCTGGATGCGCGCCAGGGCGACTACCTGATCAAGGCCCAGCAGGCCGCGCGCTCGCTGCTGGGATTGCTCAACGACGTCCTCGACTACTCCAAGATCGAGGCCGGCAAGCTGCAGCTGGACGTCCACCCCTTCAGCCTGGAGCAGGTGCTGCGCAACCTGGGCGTGGTGCTGTCCGGCAACAGCGGCGAGAAGAACGTCGAGATCAACTACCACCTGGAGGCCGGGCTGCCCACCGCGCTGATCGGCGACAGCCTGCGGCTGCAGCAGATCCTCATCAACCTGGCCGGCAATGCCCTCAAGTTCACCGAGGCGGGCCAGGTGCTGGTCAGTGTGCGCCAGCTGTCCCGGGCGGACGGTCAGTTGCGCCTGGAATTCTCGGTGCAGGACACCGGTATCGGCATCAGCCCGGCTCATCAGGAGCAGCTGTTCCAGGGCTTCACCCAGGCCGAGGCCTCGATCAGCCGGCGCTTCGGCGGTACCGGCCTGGGCCTGGCCATCTGCAAGCGCCTGGTGGAATTGATGGACGGCCAGCTGCAGGTGGAAAGCGAGCTGGGGGTGGGTAGCCGCTTCTGGTTCGATGCCGCCCTGGCAGTGGACGCCGCGGTCGAGACGCAGCTGGCGCCGGTGCGGCGTCGGGTACTGCTGGCCGACGACAATACCCTGGTCGGCGAGGTGCTGGTGGAGACCCTGGCGGCCCTTGGCTGGCAGGTCGATCTGGTCACCAGCGGCAGCGCCGCCCTCGACCGCATCGCCCAGGCCCGGCAGCAGGAGCAGCCCTATGAGGCGGTGCTCATGGACTGGCGCATGCCCGACGGCGACGGCCTGGTCACGGCCCGGCGCCTGCACGAGCAGCCGCAGGCCAGTAGACCCAAGGTCATCATGCTCACCGGCTTCGGCCGCGACTTCCTCACCGAGACCCAGCAGAACGCCGAGGCGCCCTTCGACGACTACCTGACCAAGCCGGTGACCCCGGCGCAGATCGTCGAGGTGGTGGAGCGCGCTCTGGGCGCCGAGGTCCCGGCCGGGATCCATGCCGCGGCGGTGGTGGACGAGAGCCGCCGGCTGGCCGGTCTGCGCCTGCTGGTGGTGGAGGACAATGCCCTCAACCGCCAGGTGGCCGCCGAGCTGCTGCTGGCCCAGGGCGCCCAGGTGGAACTGGCCGAGGGCGGGCTGGAAGGGGTCGAGCGGGTGCTCGCCGGTGGCCCCCTGGACGTGGTCATCATGGACATGCAGATGCCCGATATCGACGGCCTGGAGGCTACCCGCCGCATCCGTGCCGATGGCCGTTTCGCCACCCTGCCAATCCTGGCGATGACCGCCAACGCCTCCCATACCGACCGCGACGCCTGCCTGGCCGCCGGCATGGACGACCACGTCGGCAAGCCCATCGACCTGGAGTTGCTGGTCGCCCGCCTGCAGCGCCTGACCGGCCAGGAGGTGAGTGCCGCACCGGTGGTCGCGCCGCTGGACGAGGATCGTCAGGTGGAACCCCTGAGCCTGGTCCTGCGCCGGTTCGGCGGCGACGCCCGGCTGTTCGGTGCGCTGCTGGAACGCTTCGCCGAGGATTCCGTCAGCCTGCTGGAGGGACTCGCCCGGGCTTGGCACGCCGCCGACAGCGAGGCGGCGGTGGCCGTACTACACTCGCTCAAGGGCAGCGCCGGCACCATGGGTGCCCAGCGCCTGGCCGCGCGCGCCGCCGAGGGCGAACGCGCCGGCAAGGCCGGGGCCGGTGTCCCCCCGGAGGTGGCCATGGAACTGACGATCCTGCGACAGCTGCTCGACGAGGCCCTGGCCGCGTTGCGCGGCGCCCTGGCCGAGGTCCTGCCGCCACCCGCGCCTGCCGCAGCGGAAACTCAAGCCGACACCGCCCCCCAGGTCGACTGGCGTGCACGGCTGGACGAACTCGAACAGTTGCTCAGCCAGGGCAACCTCGATGCCCTGGAGCTGATCGCCGCCTTGCCCGTGCACTGCCGCGCCGAAGTCCAGGTGCGCTATGACCTCTTTCGCGCCCAGGTCGAGACCCTCGACTTCGCTGCGGCGCTCTCCACCCTGCCTGATCTGAAGGAAGCCCTATGACTCCGCCGACCGCCGAGGCCGCCGGGCGGCGCAGCAAGCCCAAGCTGCTGATCGTCGACGACCAACCGCTGAACATCCGCATCCTCCACGAACTCTTTCGCCAGGATTGCGAGACCCTGATGGCCACCAGCGGCGCCCAGGCCCTGCAACTGGCCCTGGCCCAGCAGCCGGACCTGATCCTGCTCGACGTGATGATGCCGCAGCTCGACGGCCACGAGGTGCTGCGGCGCCTGCAGGCCGAGCCGGCCACCGCCGCCATCCCGGTGATCTTCGTCACCGGCCAGGAGGGCCCGGACGAAGAGGTCACGGGCCTGGAACTGGGCGCGGTGGACTTCATCAGCAAGCCGATCAATCCGGTCATCGTCCGCGCCCGGGTGCGCACCCAGCTCACGCTCAAGGCGCAACGCGACGTGCTGCGCGGCATCGCCCTGGTCGATGGCCTCACCGGCGTCGCCAATCGCCGCCAGTTCGACGAGGCGCTGCTGCGCGGCTGGCGCCAGAGCCAGCGCGAAGGTACGCCTTTTTCGCTGATCCTCATGGATATCGATCACTTCAAGGCCTACAACGATCACTATGGCCACCTGGCCGGGGACCAGTGCCTGCGGCAGGTGGCCCAGGCCCTCGGCCAGGGGCTGTTCCGTCCCTACGACCTGCTGGCGCGCTACGGCGGTGAGGAATTCGGCTGCCTGTTGCCGGGAACCGACCTGGAGGGCGCGACCCAGGTCGCCGAGCGGCTGCTGCAGCAGGTGCGCGACCAGCGCCTGACCCATGCGTACTCCTCGGTGACCGGCTACGTCACCCTGAGCCTGGGCGTGGCCACCGCGCTCCCGCCGACCGCCGTCGATCCGGCGGCCCTGATCACCGCCGCCGATGCCCAGCTCTATGCGGCCAAGCACCAGGGCCGCGCCCGCGTCTGCGCGGCGGAACTCACCGGCTGAGCGAGGACCGCTCAGGTAACGCCGGGTAACAGAGGCCGCGGCTTTCTTCGTCGCCCAGGCTGGGCGGCGAGGCGGCGGGCTGGCAGACTGCGGGCAGGGATTCTGCCGCCGGTAATCTATGTACGCCTTCACGCAACGCCAGGCCATCTTGGCCAGCTGGATCATCGTCTTCACCGCGCTCTATTTGGTTCTCCCGCTCAAGCTGCTGCCCAGCCTGCTGGCTGGACTGCTGGTGTACGAACTGGTCAACACCCTCGCCGGTCGCCTGCAACGCCACCTGCCCGGAGGCGGCGCGCGCTGGCTCGCCGTGGCCCTGCTCGGCGCTCTGGTGGTGAGCCTGCTGACGCTGTTCTTCGTCTGGTTCACCAGCTTCATCATCCAGGAGGTGCAGAATCCCGGGCGCCTGCTGGACAAGTTCATGGTGCTCACCGAACGCGCCCGGGCCCAGCTGCCGCCGTCGCTGGACGCCTACCTGCCGGCCAACGCCGACAGCATGAAGCGCGAACTGGTGGAATGGGTGCGCGCCCACGTGGCCCAACTGCAGCTGTTCGGGCGCGACGCCGCGCGGACCTTCGTCATCGTACTCATCGGCATGATCCTCGGCGCCATCGTCGCCCTGCAGCCGGCCCCCGATCCCGAGCGCCTGCGTCCGCTGAGCGGTGTCCTGCTGGTGCGCCTGGGCCTGGTCGCCCAGGCCTTTCGCAACATCGTCTTCGCCCAGATCAAGATTTCCCTGCTCAACACCACCCTGACCGGCATCTTCCTGCTCGGCGTGCTGCCGCTGTTCGACGTCCACCTGCCGCTGGCCAAGACCCTGGTGATCCTCACCTTCATCCTCGGCCTGCTGCCGGTGATCGGCAACCTGATGTCCAACACCCTGATCTTCATCGCCGGGCTGTCGCTGTCGATCTGGGTCGCGGTGGCGGCGCTGGGCTACCTGATCGCCATCCACAAGCTGGAATACTTCCTCAATGCCCGCATCGTCGGCGGCCAGATCAGCGCCCGCTCCTGGGAGCTGCTGGTGGCCATGCTGGTGTTCGAGGCGGCCTTTGGCCTGCCGGGCCTGGTGGCGGCGCCGGTCTACTACGCCTATCTCAAGAGCGAGTTGAAGGCGGAGGGGCTGGTCTGAAGCTGGCGGTCCGTTACCGCTCCGCCAGCCTGGCCGATCTGGACGTGCTGACGGGCTTCAATGCTGGCTTGCAGCGGGATGAGGGTAGTCCGCAGCCGCTCGGCGAGGCGGCCTTGCGGCAGCGTCTGGCGGACTGGCTGAGTCGCGGTGAGTACCAGGCCATCCTTGTGGAGCGCGACGGCCAGCCCCTGGGCTACGCGCTGTATCGGCTGGAGACGGCCAGGATCTATCTGCGCCATCTCTATGTGGCGCCCGAGGCGCGTCGCCAGGGTCTGGGGCGCGCCTTCTTCGGCCAACTGCGCGACAGGCTCTGGCCCGCGGACCTGCCGGTGCAGCTCAACGTCCTGGCCGGCAACCAGACCGGTCGGGCCTTCTGGGCAGCGCTGGGCTTCGCGCCCTTCAGCCTGACCTTGCAGCGCCCACCCACCGGCGCTCACTGACGATCCAGATTCGCCCACATCCGCTGCCAGAAGGCGCCGGCTTCTTCGTTGCTGGCACGCCAGCGTTGTTCCAGCCGCTCGCGCTCGGGCGTACCAAGGTCTTCCGGACAGGCCAGGTAGCGGTCGGCCGCGCCCTGGGCCTCCGCCTGCAGCCGGCGCCATTCCCGGACGTCATCCAGCCAGCAGCGACCGGTGACGACCTCGTAGTACTCATGGGCGATCGCATCTTTGTTCATGGGGTCATTCCAGGCGGTCATTAGAGGGCTAGACCGCAAGCGGCGCCTGGGGTGCCCAGGCTAGACGTCGAAGACCTTCTTGCGGCGGTTTTCCACGGGTCGCTTGCGTTCGCCCCTCGGCCCGCGCAATCGCCAGACATGAAAAAGCCGCGTCGGGGACGCGGCTTTTTCCAGTTCGGGCAGGCCTTACTTGCGCGCCAGCACCGTGCTGCGCGCGCCCTTGGGCGCGCCCGGCAGCGGGCTCAGCTCGCCGCTTTCCAGCCAGCGGCGCACGCGGGTGGCGTCGGCCATGTGGGTGAACTTGCCGAAGGCGTCCATCACCACGAAGGCTACCGGACGACCGGCCATCACGGTGCGCATCACCAGGCAGTGACCGGCCTTGTCGGTGTAGCCGGTCTTGGTCAGCTGCACGCTCCAGTCGGTGTTGTAGACCAGGTGGTTGGTGTTGCGAAAGCCCAGCACATAGTTGGGATTGTGGAAGGCCTGGGTCTTTTCCGGGGTGGTGCTGAGCTGGCCGAGCAGCGGATAGTGCTCGGTGGCCTTGAGCAGGGTGACCAGATCACGCGCGGTGGAGACGTTGAGCGGCGACAGGCCGGTGGGCTCGGCGTAGCGAGTGTTCTTCATGCCCAGGGCGCGGGCCTTGGCGTTCATGGCGGCAACGAAGGCCTTCTGGCCGCCTGGATAGTGATGGGCCAGGCTGGTGGCGGCGCGGTTCTCGGAAGACATCAGCGCCAGCTGCAGCATGTCACGGCGGGTCAGCTCGCTACCCAGGCGCACCCGCGAGAAGATCCCGCGCATGGCCGGGTTCTCGCTGATGTCGATGTCGATGGTCTGCTCCAGCGGCAGCCGGGCATCGAGCACCACCATGGCGGTCATCAGCTTGGTCACCGAAGCGATGGGGGCGACCTGGTCGGGATTCTGGGCGAACAGCACCTGGTTGGTCTTGAGGTCGACGACCAGGGCGTGGTTGGAGGCCAGGCGCTGGGCGGTGGCGGCGGCCGCGGCCTTGACCTTCGGTGGGGTCTGGGCCAGGACGGCCGGACTCAGCCCGACCAAGCCAGCCAGCAACAGGCCGGCAAGTTGATGACAGATCTTCACGGTGGCAGCTCTCAGGAAAGGGGCGGGGTTAGAACAACCGCGAACGGCAATGCGCCTTGCAGATCAAGGACATTGCGCAGAGATTTCACGTCTTTTATCACCCGAATTGTCGGCTGGGAATCCGACAAGGCAGCTTTTTACACAGCACGCTGGCAAAAAGTCACAATTAGTTGCAGATGGGCGACGGACGGCAGGGATGGCGGAGCGAAAGGGCGCCCGAGAGGCCTCGGGCGCCTTGTTTTCAGTCGTGGGCTTCCTGGGCAGCGGGGCCGAGCATGCTGCCGGTGACCAGGTAGCGCTCGTGCCAGGCCAGGGCTTCGGGCAGCAGGTGCGGCGTATGCTTGCCGTGGCTGCCGGCCAGGGCGCGCTCGAAGTAATCCTCCAGCGCCGGGCGGAAACTCGGGTGGACACAGTGCTCGAGAATGGCCCGGGCGCGCTGCTTGGGACTGAGCATGCGCAGGTCGGCCAGGCCCTGGTCGGTGACGATCACCGCGACATCGTGCTCGGTGTGGTCGACGTGGCTGACCATGGGCACCAGGGTCGAGATCAGGCCGTTCTTGGCCGTGCTCGGCGCCATGAACACCGACAGATAGGCATTGCGGGCGAAGTCGCCGGAGCCGCCGATGCCGTTCATCATCCCGGTACCCATCTGATGGGTGGAGTTGACGTTGCCATAGAGGTCGGCTTCGAGCATGCCGTTCAGGGCGATGCAGCCCAGGCGGCGCACCAGTTCCGGATGATTGCTCACCCCCTGCTGGCGCAGGATGATGCGCGTGCGCAGCGACTCGGCGTGTTCGAGGAAGCGCTCGATGCCCACCGGGCTCAGCGAGAAGGAGGTGGCCGAGGCCAGTTCCATCTTGCCGCTGATGAGCAGCTCCAGCATGCCGTCCTGGATGACCTCGGTGAAGGCGGTCAGGCCTTCGAACTCGCTCGCGGCCAGGCCCTGCATGAAGGCGTTGGCGATATTACCGACGCCCGACTGGATCGGCAGCAGGTTGGCGGGAATGCGGCCCTGGCGCACCTCGAACCTGAGGAAATCCAGCAGGTGCCCGGCGATAGCCTGGGAGGCGGCGTCCGGTGCCTTGAACGGGCTGTTGCGGTCGGGGGCGTCGGTTTCCACCACGGCCACCACCTTGTCCAGCGGCACCTCCAGGTAGGGCGAGCCGATGCGGTCGCCGGGGTGTTCCAGCGGGATGGGCGTGCGCCGGGGCGGCAAGGCGCCGTCGGTGTAGATGTCGTGCATGCCGTCCAGGGCATCGGGCTGCCAGCGATTGACCTCGAGGATCACCGCGTCGGCCATGTCCAGCCAGGTCTTGTTGTTGCCTACCGAGGAGGAGGGCACCAGCCGGCCGTCCTCGCGAATGGCAGCGATCTCCACCACCGCCACGTCGATCTTGCCGAAGAAGCCGTAGCGCACCTTTTCCGCCAGTTGGCCCAGGTGGATGTCCATGTATTCCAGGCCGCCGGCGTTGATGCGGCTGCGCAGCTCCGGATCGGACTGGAAGGGCACCCGCAACTCGATGCCATCGACCCGCGCCAGGGCGCCGTCCAGCTCCGGTGCGGTGGACGCGCCGGTCAGCACCTTGATGCGAAAGGGCTCGCCGGCGCCGTGGCTGGCGGTGATGCGCTGGGCCAGGGCGCCGGGCACGGCCTTGGGATAGCCGGCCCCGGTAAAGCCGCTCATGCCCACGGTCATGCCGTGACGGATGAATTGGGCGGCCTGCTCGGCGCTCTGGCGTTTGGCAGCGAAGCCGGGGTGGCTAATACGGTGGGACATGACGACCTCTGCGGGTGTTATCGAAAGCACACTAAGAATGTGGATTCTACGCCGAAGGGATGCTTAGGTCCCTAAGCAAAAGGTCGGGTGGTGGGGAAAAATTTTGGGGAGTGGGGCTTAGGTTGGGTTGCGCGATAGCGAAGCCCAACGCTTTGGGCTTTTATCAATCCCTAGGCGGATTACCAGTTTTGCAGGTTGGGTTGAGCGATAGCGAAGCCCAACATTGCCCAAGCCAACCATCTTCTCGGTGTCCCAGATGATTATCGAGTTTTGCTGGCACTTCTTGTTTCGCTCTCCCGAGCGACTCACTTTTTTCAGTCGCGAAAAAAGTAAGCAAAAACGCTTGCCCCAATCATCCGGCCTTCCGCTTCGCTCCAGATTCGCTCACGCCAGCGCCGTTCCGGGGTCGGCCTACACGGGCCGTCCATGGCCCGTTAGGCCTCTCGCCGCATCCCTGCGGCTCGACCCACTCCACGACACTGGCGTTCGCCCTCCTGAACGGGGCGATTCGCCAGCCTGAAAGTGTTGGTTGAATAACCCGTAACCCGTAACCCGTAGCGTGGACAACGGCGAAGCCTTGTCCACAGGGATCGGCATTACGCGCCAGTGGAAAACGCTGCGCGGTTTTCCACGCTACGACCTCTGAACTCGTAATTCCCAGGCTTGCGCCCCGCCCCGTCAGTGAGGCCGAGTGCAGGTGTCGCGGAGGGGGTATGCGAGGCAGGACGCCGAGCAAGGCGCGAGGGGCAGGAGGCCCCTTCGTGCCGGGCCCCCGGAGCGGCGCCGGAACGAGGGGACCCGGAGCGCAGCGGAGGGCCGAAACGTGGGGCAAGCGTTTTTGGTTACTTTTTTGGCGAATGCAAAAAGTAACTCGCCCGGGTGGGCGAAACAAAAGCCCTCAGAGCACTCGATAAACAGCTAGGGCACCCATAACCCTAATCCGTTGGGCCTCGCTATCGCTCAACCCAACCTACGCCGATCCGCCCGGATCACCACGACCCGGGCGTTGGGCATCGGAAGCCCAACTACCCCTCACGCCACCATCAGGATCCACGGCACCCCGATCCCCAGCAGTACCAGCAGGAACAGCGCCCCGAAGATCGTCCCCAGCCGCCAGTAGTCCGCGCTGGGCAGATAGCCGCTGCCGTAGTACACCGGGCTGGGCCCGGTGCCGTAGGGGGTGATGATCCCCATCAGGCCCAGGGACGTGCCCAGCAGCAGGGCGAACACCGGCAGGTCGATGCCGGGGATGCCCATGCCGGCGGCCAGCATCACCGGCAGCAGCGCGGTGGTGTGGGCGGTGGAGCTGGCGAATAGGTAGTGGGCGAGATAGAAGACCACCACCAGCACCACCATGGCGGTACCGGCATGGAAGCCGCCCAGGTGGCCGGCGACCCACTGGCCGAACCAGGCGACGAAGCCGACCCGGGTCAGGCCGTCGGCGAGGGCGACCAGGGTGGCGAACCAGGCGAAGGTGTTCCAGGCAGCCTTGTTGCCCAAGGCGTCATCCCAGGTGATGACCCGCAGCAGGAGCATCAGCACGATCACCAGGATGCCTACCAGCGCCGGGTCAGCCCAGGCGGCGCCGAAGATCCACAGTGCCAGGGCGCCGATCACCAGGGCCAGCAGCAGCTTCTCGTTGCGCGTCAGCGGACCGAGTTCGGCCAGTTCCTTGGCCGCCCACAGCGGCACCTGGTCGTTGCGCTTGATCTCCGGCGGATACAGCCAGTAGGCCAGCAGCGGCAGCAGGGCCAGCAGCAGGATGCCCATGGGCGCGGCGGCGATGAACCACTGGCCCCAGCTGATGTGCACCTGGGCGGTCTTCTCGATCAGGGCGGCGGCCAGCAGGTTGGGCGCCAGGGCGGTGAGGAAGAGGGTGCTGGTCACGCAGGTGGAGGAGATCGCCACCCACATCAAGTAGGAGCCGATGCGCCGCGCGCTGGGGTCGTTGGGCTTGGAATCGTAAAGCAATGGCAGGTTGCGGATCACCGGGTAGACAGTGCCGCCGCTGCGTGCGGTGTTGGACGGGGTGAAGGGCGCCAGGGCCAGATCGGCCAGCATCACCGCGTAGCCCAGGGTCAGGGTCCGGCGGCCCATGGCCTTGACCAGCAGCAGGGCGATGCGTCGGCCGAGGCCGGTCTTCTCGTAGCCCAGGGCGAACATGAAGGCGCTGAAGATCAGCCAGACGGTGTTGTTGGAAAAGCCTGCCAGCCCCCATTTCAGCGCCTCCTGGGGCGCACGGAAGCCCGGCGTGGCCAGTTGCGCCGGGCTGAACAGCACCCAGGGCGCCAGCAGCGCCGCGAGGGCCACGCCGATCAGGCCGATCACCGCGCCGGGCAGGGGTTCGAGGATGAGGCCCACCACCACCCCGGCGAAGAGGGCGAAGTACAGCCAGGCATGGCCGGGCAGGCCGTCCGGGGCGGGCAGCAGCGCCAGCAGGCCGGTGACGGCGAGGGGTAGCAGGAATTTCCAGGTGGTACGCATCGGGCTCTCGCAGATTCCGGTGGTCTGGGGACGCCGGCCGTGGCCGGGGACGAATGACGGCTGGCGTGATGTCCCTGTCAGCCGTGGCCTCGCGCGTCGCTCTCCCTGCCTTGGCGCCGTCAGCGGCAGCAAGCTTTGCAAAGGCCGGACGGCTTTCCCAGCGCCTTGGCCGTGGTCATTCGTCGCAGCCTGGCGCCCTTAGGTTCCCGCGCCATTCTTTCGCTATCGAGAATGACTTGCAACAACCAGGCGGGCTCTCGTCGCCTTGGATTGCACCCGGGGCTCGGCCCGGCGAACAATCAGGCGTTCCGCCAATGACAACAACACGAGGACGAGCAGCATGAAATACCGCCTGGGAGAACAGCGAGTCGAGGCCCATCCCCAAAGCTGGGTCGCGCCCACCGCCGCGGTGATCGGCAAGGTCCGCCTGGACGAAGGCGCCAGCGTCTGGTTCGGCGCGATACTGCGCGGCGACAACGAGCTGATCCACATCGGCCCGGACAGCAACGTGCAGGACGGCGCCGTGCTGCACACCGACCCCGGTTCGCCGCTGACCCTGGGCCGCGGGGTGACCGTCGGCCACCAGGCCATGCTGCACGGCTGCGAGATCGGCGACGGCAGCCTGATCGGCATCCACGCCGTGGTGCTCAATGGCGTGCGTATCGGCCGTCACTGCCTGGTGGGCGCCAACGCCCTGGTCACCGAGAACATGGTGATTCCCGACGGCTCCCTGGTGCTCGGCTCGCCGGCCAAGGTGGTCCGCACCCTGAGCGAGGCCCAGCAGGCGCAGCTGGCGGCCAATGCCCAGGTCTACGTGGCCAATGCACGGCGCTACCTGGAGGAGTTGTTCGAGCAGGGGGAGTAGGGGGGGCGCTTGGCGGAGGTGATAGGAAGGGCAGCGGGACGCCCCCTCTCCCTCAGGGAGAGGGCTGGGGTGAGGGTAAAGCTGCTCAGGTCGCTCAGGTTTGTTGGGCTTCGCTGTGCTCAGCCCAACCTACAGGGGAGATGGGGCGCCGTGGCTTCGTGCCAGGCGTGCCCTCACCCCAACCCTCTCCCAAGGGGAGAGGGGGCTGTCCGCACAGTCTTTTGACTCCAGTGGCTCGGGCAGGCTCGTAATCAGCTGTCGTCCCCCATCCGCTGGCGCCGGACCATCCCCTCTTCCTCAGGGAGAGGGCTAGGGTGAGGGTAACGCCGCTCCAGTGGCTCAGTTTTGTTGGGCTTCGCTATCGCTCAACCCAACCTACAGGAGAGATGGGGAGCCATGGCTTCGTGCCAGGCGTGCCCTCGCCCCAACCCTCTCCCAAGGGGAGAGGGGGCCATTTGAGCAGGCGTTTGGCTCCCTTTGCGCAGGTGGGTTCGCAATCAGGAGGCACCTCGCCACCGTCTGCGCCGGAACACCCCCTCTCCCTCCGGGAGAGGGCTGGGGTGAGGGTAAAGCCGCTCAGGTCCAAGCTTGTTGGGCTTCGCTATCGCTCAGCCCAACCTACAGGGCAGGTGTAGCGCCCTGGCATTCGTGCCAGGCGCGCCCTCACCCCGACCCTCTCCCAAGGGAGAGGGGGCTGTCCGAGCAGACTTTTGGCTCCAATTGGCGACCAGTGAGCATCTACCTCACGGCTTCTCGAAGCGATAGAACAGATTCGGCTCGCTGACCACGTAGAGGCGGCCCTGGTCGTCCATGGCCACGCCTTCGGCCTGGGGTACGCTGCGGGTGAGGCCGTGCTGGCCGCGCAGCAGTGACAGCGAGCTGACCGGCTGGCCGTCGTCGCCCAGTTCCAGCACCAGTCGCGACTGGTCGGAAAGGGCCAGCAGGTGGCCGGTACCGGGGTCGAATTGCAGGCTGGAGAGGTCGCGCACGAACAGCCTTCGATCGCGCTGGGGATCGCTGCGCAGCGACAATGCCTGCAGGCCTTCGAAGGCCTCGCTGCCGAGGCCGTCGATCTCGTAGATGCGTACCGGATCGCTCTCCTTGGCGACGAAGAAGCGCTGGCGGGCGGCGTCGTAGGCCAGGCCCTCGTTGCCGCGGTTGTCGCCTTCCACGTCGCTGAGGCTGAAGGGATGGCTGACGCTGCGGTCGTCGATGTCGACCTCGCGGGTGTCGGCGCCGATGCGGACGCGCACCAGGCGTTGGCGTCGTTCCTCGCTGATCATGTAGACGCCGGGCGAGATGTACTCGATGGCTTCGGGATCGCTGAAGCCCTTGAGATCGATCTTGCGCAGCAGCTTGCCGTCCAGGTCCAGTTCGAGAAAGCGCGCCGGCTTGTTCGTTACGCTGACCAGGGTGCGGCGATCCGGATCGAAGCTCAGCGCCGAGACATCGGTGATGCCCTCGCCGATGGGCCGCGCCTCGATGGTGACCCGATAGGCCGGCAACCACAGCGACCGGGCCTGGCGGGTCTCGGCGTGCAGCTGGCTCTGGACGTTGAACCAGAGTCGCTCGAACAGGCGGTGCTGCTGGGCCACCAGCGTCAGGGCCAGCAGCAGGGCAGCGCCCAGCAGGGCACCGATAAGGCGGAGGGGAAACAGCGGAAGCATCGTCAGGATCCTTTGACAGGAATGCCGCGCAGCCTAAGGGGGCCACCCTGAATTCAAGCTGAATAGCCGCTCATTGCGCCGGCTTGGACACCTTGCGAAACACGTGGAAGAGATTGGGTTCACCGATCATGTAGAGATTGCCGGCCTCGTCGAGGGCCACGCCTTCCGGTTGTTCCATCGTCGCCTCCAGGCCGTGCAGGCCGCGCCTGAGGCTGATGAAGCTGACCGGCTGGCCGTCGGCGGTCAGTTCCACCAGGGTGTGGGACTGGTCGGAGAGGGCCAGCAGGTGGCCGGTGCGCGGGTCGACCGCCACCGCGGAGTAGTCGATCACCAGTTGTTTGGCCGGGAAGGGTTCGAGCTTGCCGGTGATGCCGCGGCCGTCGCTGGCCAGGGTAAAGAGGGCGGCCGGATCGCGTTCCTTGCTGAGGATCAGCCGCTTCCGCGCGGGATCCCAGGCGATGCCCTCGAAGCCCTTGTTGCCAGCGTCGGGAAAGCCCAGGTCATGGTGTTCGAAGGTAGCGGCATCGAGTTCCTGGGCGTCATCCGCGAGCCTGAACAGCGACAGCCGCCGCTGGCGCTCGTCGACGATGGCCAGGCGACCGTCTTCCAGGGCGGTCACGCCCTCGAGGTTGGACACGTTACGGATCGGGAGGCGCCTGAGGATGTCGCCGGTCAGGCTCAGCTGCACCAGGTAGGGGGTGCTGCCGGTGACGGTGAAGAGGGTGCGGGTACGCGGATCGTAGGTGAGGTCGGAGGTCTCGGCCTCGGCCAGGCCCGGCAGCGGCTTGCCCTGGATCACCGCCTGGTAGTCCGGCAGCCAGACGGACTGGGCGCGCACCTCCGCCGGGGTTCGCGATTCCTGCCACCAGAGCAGCGCCCGGTCGTTCCAGTGCCAGAGAACGCTGAGGACGACCAGTACCAGCAGGACGAAGGCGGGTAACAGGCGGAACAGGAGGAGGCGGGGGAGTCTGGACATGCTGGCTCGGACGGCTTCTTGTTAGAGAGTCGCCGCGGACCAGACGCACCGTCGCCTGGCACCTGCCAAGCGACGGTGGGGAGCCGGGTTTATAGCACGCGCGTTTCGAAGCGGCTAACGTCGGGAAGCTCCAGCACCAGGTCATCGCCCACGTTGAGCGGTCCGACACCTACCGGCGTACCGGTGAGGATGACGTCGCCCGGTTGCAGGGAGAAGTGCCCGGCGATGGTCTGGATTAGCGGCAGGATGGGGTTGAGCATGTCGCGGCTGTTGCCGTCCTGGCGGACCTCGCCGTTGATGGTCAGGCGCACCGGGATGTCGGCCAGGTCGGCATAGGTATCGCCCGGCACGAAGGGCGCGAGTACGCAGGCGCCGTCGAAGCTCTTGGCGATTTCCCAGGGATAGCCCTTTTCCTTGAGCCGGCTCTGTACGTCTCTCAGGGTCAGGTCGAGGGACGGGGCGAAGCCGGAGATGGCATCGCTTACCTCCTCGGCGGAGGGCTTCTTCGACAGCGGCTTGCCGATCAGCACGGCGATCTCGGCCTCGTAGTGCACCGAGCCCTGGTCGGTGGGGATGGGGAAACCCTCCGCCACCGGCACCACGCAGCTGGCCGGCTTAATGAACAGCAGGGGCTCGGTGGGAACCGGGTTGTTCAACTCCTTGGCGTGCTCGGCATAGTTGCGGCCGATGCAGACGACCTTGCCCAGGGGGAAGTGGATCTTGGTGCCGTCGAGGTACTGGTGCTGATAGGCCATCTTGTGCTCCTGGTGAGTGGCGTCCGCTGGCGATCTTAACCAAAAGCGGCCGTCGCGGGGCGTTGCTGGTCGCAAGGCGCTCATGGTCGCGCTGAGAAAGCTTCAGGTCGCAATCGGACCTGCAACAGGCGACGCATGTTAAGATGGCGACCCTTTTCGCCGCTGGCTGCCCTGGCCTGCAGCGCGGCGGCATCCTTCTCCCTGGAAACTCTGGATTCAACGCAGATGAGCAAGACTTCCCTCGACAAGAGCAAGATCCGCTTCCTTCTCCTGGAAGGCGTCCACCAGTCCGCCGTGGATATCCTGAAGTCCGCGGGTTACAGCAACATCGAGTACGTCGTCAGCTCCCTGCCGGACGCCCAGCTCAAGGAGAAGATCGCCGACGCCCACTTCATCGGCATCCGCTCCCGTACCCAGCTCACCGAAGAGGTGTTCGACTGCGCCAAGAAGCTGGTCGCCGTCGGCTGCTTCTGCATCGGCACCAACCAGGTCGACCTGCAAGCGGCCCGCGAGCGCGGCATCGCCGTGTTCAACGCGCCCTATTCCAACACCCGTTCGGTGGCCGAGCTGGTGCTGGCCGAAGCCATCCTGCTGCTGCGCGGCATCCCGGCCAAGAACGCCTCCTGCCACCGCGGCGGCTGGATCAAGAGCGCGGCCAACTCCTTCGAGATCCGCGGCAAGAAGCTGGGCATCATCGGCTACGGCTCCATCGGCACCCAGCTGTCGGTGCTGGCCGAGGGCCTGGGCATGCAGGTGTTCTTCTACGACGTCATCACCAAGCTGCCCCTGGGCAATGCCCAGCAGGTCGGCTCCCTGACCGAGCTGCTCGGCATGAGCGACATCGTCACCCTGCACGTGCCGGAAACCCCCGCCACCCAGCTGATGATCGGCGAGCGCGAGATCCGCGCCATGAAGAAGGGCGGCATCCTGATCAACGCCGCCCGCGGCACCGTGGTCGATCTCGACGCCCTGGCCGCGGCTATCAAGGACGAGCATCTGATCGGCGCCGCCATCGACGTCTTCCCGGTGGAGCCGCGCTCCAACAACGACGAATTCGTCTCGCCGCTGCGTGGCCTGGACAACGTCATCCTCACCCCGCACATCGGCGGCTCCACCGCCGAGGCGCAGGCCAATATCGGCCTGGAAGTGGCGGAGAAGCTGGTCAAGTACAGCGACAACGGCACCTCGGTGTCCTCGGTCAACTTCCCCGAAGTGGCCCTGCCGTCGCACCCGGGCAAGCACCGCCTGCTGCACATCCACCAGAACGTGCCGGGCGTGCTGTCGGAGATCAACCGCGTCTTCTCCGAGAGCGGCATCAACATCTCCGGCCAGTACCTGCAGACCGACGAGAAGGTCGGCTACGTGGTGATCGACGTCGACGCCGAGTACTCCGACCTGGCTCAGGAGAAGCTGCAGAACGTCAAGGGCACCATCCGCTGCCGCGTGCTGTTCTAAGCCTCGAGGTTGCATGAAAAAGCCCCGGTCGGGTTCGCCTGACCGGGGCTTTTTTGCTTTCGTGCTGGCTGAGGTTTCATCGCGGCCATGGGCCGCTCCTACAGGGGTGATACTTTTGTAGGAGCGGCCCATGGCCGCGATAAACGCCGTAGCGTGGATAACGGCGCAGCCTTATCCACTGGCCGTGCATGAGCTCACCTGTGGAAAACGCTGTCGCGGTTTTCCACGCTACGGCTTTGCTTAGCTTCGCTCCAACCGCTCCACACCCTGCGCGGTGCCCAGCAGCAGGACGTCCGCCGGGCGGGCGGCGAAGAGGCCGTTGGCGACCACGCCGACGATGTTGTTGATCCTGGCTTCCAGGCCCACCGGGTCGACGATGTGCATATTGTGCACGTCGAGGATGACGTTGCCGTTATCGGTCACCACGCCCTCGCGGTATTCCGGGTCGCCGCCCAGCTTCACCAGCTCGCGGGCCACGTGGCTGCGGGCCATGGGGATGACTTCCACCGGTAGCGGGAATTCGCCGAGGACGTCGACGCGCTTGCTGGCGTCGGCGATGCAGATGAATTTGCGCGCCACGGCGGCGACGATCTTCTCGCGGGTCAGGGCCGCGCCGCCGCCCTTGATCAGGTTGAGGTGGCCGTCGGCCTCGTCGGCGCCGTCCACGTAGAATTCCAGGTCGCTCACGCCATTGAGGTCATAGACGGTGATGCCGTGGCTCTTCAGCCGGTCGGCGGTGGCCTGGGAGCTGGCCACGGCGCCGTCGAATTCCAGCTTGTGCTTGGCCAGCAGGTCGATGAAGAAGTTGGCGGTCGAGCCGGTGCCCACGCCGACCACGCTGTCGCGGGAGAGCTGGGGGAGGATGAGGTCGACCGCGGCCTGGGCGACGGCCTGCTTGAGCTGGTCCTGATTCATGGGGGGTATCCGCAGAGAAACGGGTGGAGGGTCGCCGATTATAGCCGCTCGGACGGCTTGGCTAACCTACCCAGGGGTGCCCGTAGTAGACTTTTCGCCCCCGCCGCACCCACCGGATCGCCCCGCCGATGCTCGAACAGTACGTGAAGAAGACCCTGCTCGCCCCCGTCTACGACGTGGCGATCGAAACGCCCCTGCAACCGGCGCGGGCGCTGTCCGAGCGGCTCGGTTGCCAGGTGCTGCTCAAGCGCGAGGACCTGCAGCCGGTGTTCTCCTTCAAGATCCGCGGCGCCTACACCAAGCTGGCCAGCCTCTCGACCGCGGAAAAGGCCCGCGGGGTGATCGCCGCCAGCGCCGGCAACCACGCCCAGGGCCTGGCCCTGGCGGCCCGTGAGCTGGGTGTGCGGGCGATCATCGTCATGCCGCGGACCACCCCCGAACTCAAGGTCATCGGCGTGCAATCGCGCGGTGGCGAGGTGGTGCTGCATGGCGACGCCTTTCCCGATGCCCTGGCCGAGGCCTTGCGCCTGGTCGAGGAGCAGGGCTATACCTTCGTGCCGCCCTATGACGATCCCGACGTCATCGCCGGCCAGGGCACCGTGGCCATGGAGATCCTGCGCCAGCATCCCGGTCGCCTGGACGCCATCTTCGTCCCCGTGGGCGGCGGCGGCCTGATCGCCGGCATCGCGGCCTACGTGAAATACCTGCGCCCCGAGATCAAGGTCATCGGTGTCGAGCCGGACGATTCCAACTGTCTGCAACAGGCCATGGCCGCCGATGAGCGTGTGGTGCTGCCGCGGGTAGGGCTGTTCGCCGATGGCGTGGCCGTGGCCCAGATCGGTCACCACACCTTCGAGATCTGCCGGCGCCATGTCGATGAGGTGATCACCGTCAGCTCCGACGAGATCTGCGCGGCGATCAAGGACATCTACGACGACACCCGCTCCATCACCGAACCAGCCGGCGCCCTGGGCGTGGCCGGGATCAAGAAATACGCCGAGCGCGCGGGCTCGGCTGGCCAGGTGCTGGTGGCCATCGATTCGGGTGCCAATATCAACTTCGACCGGCTGCGGCACGTAGCCGAGCGCGCCGAACTGGGCGAGCAGCGCGAAGCCATCATCGCCGTGACCATCCCCGAGCGGCCGGGCAGCTTCCGCGCCTTCTGCGAAGCCCTGGGCCGGCGGCAGATCACCGAATTCAACTACCGCTACCACACCGGCGAAGAGGCCCATATCTTCGTCGGCGTCCAGACCCATCCCCAGCGCGATCCGCGCGAGGCCTTGCTGCAGGGCCTGCGCGACCAGGGCTTCCCGGTACTGGACCTGACCGACAACGAACTGGCCAAGCTGCATATCCGCCACACCGTGGGTGGCCACGCGGCGCGGGTCGGCCAGGAGCAGGTCTTCCGCTTCGAATTCCCCGAGCGTCCCGGGGCACTGTTCGATTTCCTCGAACGCCTGGGCGGGCGCTGGAACATCAGCATGTTCCACTACCGCAACCATGGCGCAGCGGATGGCCGGGTGTTCGCGGCGCTGGAGGCCAGCCAGGCCGAGCGTCCCGAGCTGCTGGTGACCCTGGATGCCATCGGCTATCGCTATTGGGATGAGACGGAGAATCCGGCGTACCGGTTGTTCCTGGGGTGAGATGTGGTGGGGTGTTGGGCTTCGCTGTGCTCAGCGCCAACCTAAGGTGGTATCCGGGTAGGGTGGATAACGGCGAAGCCTTATCCACCATTGGCAGTGGATCCTGTCAGTGGCAAACGCTACGCGGTTTTCCACGCTACGGAGCCTAAGCGCCCCCTCTCCCTCCGGGAGAGGGCTGGGGTGAGGGCGACTAGACGCCAGAAGCCAATCTGTTGGGCTTCGCTGCGCTCAACCCAACCTACGAGAGCAGGGCCTCGACCTCGATAGCCGTCAATCCATGCACTTCAGCCTGGCGCAGGATGGCTGCAGGCTGCGCATCGGCGGGGGGCAGGGCCAGGCTGTTCTCGGCGTCGGCGCGGAGACGTTCCAGCAGTTCGAGGGCGGCCTGGTGCGGCGCGAGGGTGACTTCGGCGTGCTCGACCTCGAGCTGGCGGGCTTCGCCGTCCTTGCGGTAGTGGATGAGCGAAAGGGGCATGGTGGCGGCCTCGGGCGGGATGTCTAGGACAGACCTAGCCGGGCGCTCCGCCGTTCCGGCCCGCGCCCGGTTCGCCCTCTCGCTCTCGCTCTCGCGCCGGGCTGGTTATTGGGCCGCAGCGGCAGCGGCCGGCAACTGCAACTGGCGCCGGATATCGGCGTCGAGCAGTTGCACCCATTTGTTGTAGTTGCGATGGATGTGCTCGCCGTCGTAGTCGAGGCCGGCGCTGTCGCGGTAGCGGATCTGGTAGCCCTTGGTGCTGTAGGGGATGTCGACCCAGGCCTGGTGGCGGCCGCGTACCAGGATGCTGGCGACCACCAGGCCGGGACTCTCGTCACCTACTGTCCAGCCGCGGCGTTCGAGGGTCTCGACGATGGCACGGCGCACGTCGGCAGCGTTATGCACCTGGTCGGTGGGGAAGACTTCCTGCGGCGTCACCAAGGGCGCATGGGTGCAGGCGGCCAGGCACAGCAGGCCGAAGACGAGAAACAGGCGACGCAACATGGAAGAACCTCCTGGGGTGGGTATCAGGACCAGCGGCGGAAGATCAGCGAGGTGTTCACCCCGCCGAAGGCGAAGTTGTTGTTCATCACGAACTCGGTATTCAGCTGCCGCGGCGCGCCGCGCAGATAGTCCAGCTCGCCGCACTGGGGATCCAGGTCGTCGAGGTTGAGGGTGGGCACGAACAGCGCCTCGTTCATCATGGCGATGCTGAACCAGGATTCCAGGGCGCCGCAGGCGCCGAGAGTGTGGCCCAGGTAGCTCTTCTGCGAGCTGATGGGCATCCGCGCGCCGAACAGCGCCTGGGTGGCGCGGGTCTCGGCGATGTCGCCCTGCTCGGTGGCGGTGCCGTGGCCGTTGACGTAGCCGATGGCGTCCGGCGCCAGCCCGGCATCTTCCAGGGCCAGCTCCATGGCGCGCTGCATGGTGGCCTGCTCGGGGCGGGTGGAATGCTGGCCGTCGGCGTTGCTGCCGAAGCCGACGATCTCGGCGTGGATATGGGCGCCGCGGGCCAGGGCGTGCTCCAGCTCTTCCAGCACCAGGATGCCGGCGCCTTCGCCGATCACCAGGCCGTCGCGACTGCGGTCGTAGGGCCGCGGCGAGGTGTGGGGCGCGTCGTTGCGCAGGCTGGTGGCATAGAGGGTGTCGAAGACCATGGCCTCGCTGGGGCAGAGTTCTTCGGCGCCGCCGGCCAGCATCAGCGGCAGGCGCCCGAACTTGATCGCCTCGTAGGCATAGCCGATGCCCTGGCTGCCGCTGGTGCAGGCGCTGGAGGTGGGGATCAGCCGGCCCTTGAGGCCAAAGAACAGACTCAGGTTGGCGGCCGCCGTGTGCGGCATCATGCGCACATAGGTGTTGGCGTTGAGGCCCACCGCGGCGTCGCTGAGCAGCATGTTGGCTAGCGCCTTGATGTCGTCGGTGCTGCCGGTGGAGGAGCCGCAGGCCACGCCCATGCGGCCGTCGCTGATGCGCGGGTCATCCAGCAGCCCGGCATCGGTCAGCGCGCGTTCGCCAGCGGCCACCGCCAACTGAGAGACGCGACCCATGCTGCGCAGTTGCTTGCGGGTCCAGTGGCCCGGCACCTGGAAGTCGAGGATGGGTCCGCCCAGGCGGGTGTTCATCTCGCTGTAGCGGTCCCAGGCGTCCATGCGGCGGATGCCGCTCCGGTCGGCGAGGAAGTTGGCGCGGATGGTCGGCCAGTCACTGCCCAGGGCGGTGACGCCGGCCATCCCGGTGATCACGACGCGACGGCCGCCCATCAGCACAGTCCTCCGTTGACCGCCAGTACCTGGCGGGTGATGTAGCCGGCCTCCGGGGTGAGCAGGAAGGCCACGGCGTGGGCCACCTCCTCGGGAGTGCCCATGCGCCCGGCCGGGATCATCTCGAGGATCTTCTCCACCGGCACGTGTTCGTCGAGGATTTCGGTGTCGATCAGCCCCGGGGCGACGCAGTTGACGGTGATCTTGCGCTTGGCCAGCTCCACCGCCAGCGCCTTGGCAGCGCCGATCAGGCCGGCCTTGGAGGCGCTGTAGTTGACCTGGCCGCGATTGCCGATCAATCCGGAGACCGAGGTGATGCAGACGATGCGCCCCGGCGCGCGGCGGCGGATCATCGGCATGACCACCGGATGCAGCACGTTGTAGAAGCCGTCGAGGTTGGTGCGCAGGACCACGTCCCAGTCTTCGCCGGTCAGCGCCGGAAAGGCGCCGTCGCGGGTCAGGCCAGCGTTGCAGACCACCCCGTAGTAGCCGCCGTGGGCCTCGGTGTCGGCTTCCAGGATGGCGGCACAGGCGGCGCGGTCGCCGACGTCGAATTGCAGCACCCGCGCCGTGCGGCCCAGGGCCTCGACCTCGGCGCGCACGGCCTCGGCTTCCTCGCGGCGGCTGCGGCAGTGCAGCACCAGGTCATGGCCGGCGGCGGCCAGGCGCAGAGCGATGGCGCGGCCCAGGCCGCGGCTGGAACCGGTCACCAGGACCGGAGCGGGGGCGACGCTCATGGCGCGGGCTCCTCTAGATACAGATCCACCTGGGGTGGACGATAGACGTTCAGGCGGGCGCTGGCCTGGCAGCCAGGGCCCTGCAGGTGGCAGTCGAAGATGGCCATGCCATCGTCGTTTTCCAGCGCCGGCTGGGCGCGGATGCGCAATTCGCCGCCGGCGGGAAAGGCCGGCACGTCGCAGGTGAACTGGCGGGTGCCGAGCAGGAAGCCCAGGGCCGGGGCCTCGCCGCGCCGGCGGGCCTGGCAGCCGGCGAAGGCGGCCACGCTCTGGGCCATCAGCTCCACGCCGATCCAGGCCGGCAGGTCACCCTCGGCATCGGTGAAGAGGCCGGGGCGCACCACCAGGCGGGTCTCGATGCCCTGGTCGTCGCAGGCGAGGATCTCGTCGATCAGCAGCATGTCGCCGGCATGGGGCACCAGCTCGGCGAGGGGCCAGGGGATCATGGCGTGGCTCCGAGAATGAGGCTGACGTTGCTGCCGCCAAAGGCGAAGCTGTTGCTCATGGCGTGGCGGCGACCGTCCAGGCGGCTATCGGCATCCGTCAGCGCCAGGCGTGGCAGGGCCGGGTCGGGCTGGCCGTCCCAGCGCTGCGGCGGCAACTGGCCAGCGGGGTTGAAGGTCGGGTCCAGGGTCAGCCAGGCGAAGGCGGCTTCCAGGGCGCCGGCGGCGCCGAGGGTGTGGCCGGTCAGCGGCTTGGTCGAGGAGCAGGGCACCCCGGCCGGGAACACCGCCTGGGTGGCGTGGCTTTCCATGGCGTCGTTGTGTGGCGTAGCGGTGCCGTGCAGGTTGAGATAGCCGATGTCGCCCGCCTGCAGGCCACTGGCGCGCAGGGCCGCCTGCATGGCCTGGACGGCGCCGCGCCCGCTGGGATCGGGCGCGGAGATGTGGTGGGCATCGGAACTGGCGCCGCCGCCGAGCAGGGCGATGGGGCCGGGTTCGCGGGTCAGCAGGAACAGCGCCGCGCCCTCACCGATGTTGATGCCGCAGCGATTGACCGAGAAGGGATTGCACAGCGATTCGCTGACCGCTTCCAGGGCGGCGAAGCCGTTCAGGGTCAGGCCGCAGAGGCTGTCCACGCCACCGCAGAGCACGGCGTCGCAATGGCCCTGGACCAACAGCCGGCGGGCACTGAGCAGGGCACGGGCGCTGCTGGTGCAGGCGGTGGACAAGCCGTAGCAGGGGCCGCTCAGGCCCAGGTAGCGGGCGAGGAAATCGGCGGGTGCCACCAGCTCCTGCTGGGCGTACTGGTAGCCCTCGGGTAGCTGCCCGCTGCGCTGGTGCACGGCGATACCCAGGCTGGCCTCGTGGATGCCCGAGGTGCTGGTGCCCAGCACCACGCCGATGCGCGCGGGGCCATGGCGGTCGATGGCCTGGCGCACCTGCGGCTCGATCTCGCTCAGGGCCGCCAGCAGCAGCTGGTTATTGCGGCTGAAGAAGGGCGTCCACTCCGGGGGCCAGGCCGGTAGGGCGGTGGTGACGGTGCCCACCGGCGGCTGGCGCTCGGGAATCCAGCCCGGGGTCGGCTGCATGCCGGTCGTGTCACCGGCGAACAGGCCGCGGGCTACCTCGGCCTTGCCCTGGCCCAGGGCGCAGAGCAGGCCCAGGGCATTCAGGTAGGCGCTCAAGGCGCGGACTCCGGCAAGAGCGTCAGGCGATAGCGCGAGGCGTCCGGCGCCTCTAGCTCCAGCCGGTCGGCGGCGGGATAGCGCACCTGCCAGTCCTTGAGGGTGCGGCTGCCGTCGGCGGCCCTGTGCCAGTCGGCCGCGGCATAGGACCGTGGCAGCTGGTCGGCGGGGGTCATGGCGAACAGCAGCACGCTGAAGAAGGTGCGTGCCCGGGGATTGGGCGGCAGCAGGCCGTCGGCGTGCCAGGCACCGTCGACCAGCACCTGGCGGGCCTGGGGCACCCCGAGGGGATCGAACAGCGAAAAGCGCAGGGCCGCGCCCTCCGGCTGGATGGCCAGCAGCAGGGCGTCGTTGCCCTCGGCGGTCTGGCGTTCCACCTGGTAGACGAGGGCGTGCGTCAGCGGCGGCGGAGTGCTGGGCAGCGGCGGCTGGCTGGCGCAGGCGGCGAGCAGCAGCAGGCAGGCCAGCGCGAAGACGAAGGGACGGGGGAGGGTCATGCAGGGTGGACCGAATTCAGCTGGCAGAGCTCGACGAGCAGGCGCAGGCGCCGCCGGGGCTCCTTGACGAAGGGGTTGCGAACGTCCCAGGCGTAGCCGGCGAGAATGGCGCAGATCATGCGGCGGATCTCGGGATCGGCGTGTTCGAAATGGATGACATCCTGGAAGCTGCCATCGTACCAGCCCTCCACATAGGCACGGAACGTATCGACGCCCGCCTTGAGTGGCCGGGCGAATTCGGCCTCCCAGTCCACCGGCTCGCCGCGCAACTGGCGATCCACCAGGGGCGCGGCCAGGCTGGCGGAGCGCAGGGCGATGGTGACGCCCGAGGAAAACACCGGATCGAGAAACTCGGCGGCGTTGCCCAGCAGGGCGAAGCCGGGGCCGTGCAGTCGCTTGACGTTGGCGGCGTAGCCACCCAGTTCACGCACCGGGGTATCCCAGACCGCATTGTGCAGCACCCGGGCCAGACTCGGGGTCTCGGCGACCCAGTCGCGCAGACCGGTGGCGAGATCGGCGGCGCGTCCGGCATAGCGCTCGGCGGCGGCGACCACCCCGACCGAGGCGCGGCCGTCGCTGAAGGGGATGGTCCAGAACCAGACGTCGCGCCATGTCGGGTGGGTGGTGATGAGGATGCGCTGGCGGTCGAAGGCGGGATCGTCGATGCGATCCTCCACATGGGTGAAGAGCGCGCGGCGCACGGGGAAGTCGGACGGGGCTTCCAGGTCCAGCAGGCGTGGCAGCACCCGGCCGTAGCCACTGGCATCGAGCAGGAAGTCGGTGGTCAGCCGATAGGCCTGGCCGTCGTCGCCCTGTACCTCGATCCGAGTTTTCTCACCGCCTTCGCCCAGGGTCACCGCGGTCACGCGCTGGCCATAGCGGATCTCCACGCCCTGGCGTGCGGCGTCGTCGGCGAGGAGCTTGTCGAAGGGGCCGCGCTGGACCTGGAAGGTGCTGCGCCCGCCACTGTAGGTATCGCGGAAGTCGAAATCGGTATAGCGCTCGCCCCAGGCGAAGGCCGCGCCGACCTTGGTCTGGAATCCTGCGGCTTCGACGGCCGGCAGCATCCCGGCTTCCTCGATGAAGTCCAGACTGTGGGACAGCAGACTCTCGCCGATGGAAAAGCGCGGGAAGTGCTGGGCTTCCAAGGCCAGCACCGGATGGCCGCGACGCCTGAGCAGGGCGGCGACCACGGCACCGGCCGGCCCGGCGCCAATGACCACCAGGGGATGATGTTCAACCATGACGAAATTCCTTTTCGTGGGAGACGGGCGGCGAGGCCCAGGGTGCCAGCAGGAAACTGAACACCAGCCCCAGGCTGATGGCCAGGCCGAAGTTGGCGATGGCCGGGGTACTGCTGAGCATCAGCAGACCAAAGGATAGCCAGCTGCCGACGCCCGATAGCAGGCCACCGAGCAGACTCACCGCCGCGCCACCGATGGCCTCGTGCATGAGGATGGCGTAGTCCACGCCGATGGCGGTGATGAGCAGCAGGGCGAAGAGGCTGAACAGGGTCAGCGGCTGGCCCAGCCAGCCCAGGCAGGCCAGGGCCGCCAGGGCGGCCAGCAGCGGCAGGCAGACGATGCGCAGCGCCGCCCGGCGGCCGAAGGCCCAGAGCAGGAGCAGGAAGATGGCGCCCGAGGCCAGCAGCTTGAGTTCCACTGCCAGGCGCTGGGTATGGACGAACAGCCCGCTCAATTCGCCCAGGCGGTCCACCAGCTGCACGCCGGGCAGGCCGTCGGCCACCCGTTGCAGCACCTGGGCGTTGCCCAGGCCTTGCAGGCTGACCAGGCCGGCCGCGCCGCCGTCGCTTGTGCGGCCCAGCCAGAGCGGGCGCCAGGGTTCGCCCAAGGGGCCGGCCAGGGCCTGGTCGAGCGTCACGTCGGGCAGCTGTTGCAGTCGTTTCAGCTCCGCCTGCAAGGCCTCGGCGGGAATGCCGACGGCCAGCAGGGGTTGCAGGCGCTCGCTCCAGCCGGCCAGGGCCTGACGCAGTTCCGCCTGGGCGGCAGCGGGCGCTACCAGGCCGCTCAGGGCGCGATAACCCTGTAGCTGACCCGCCTGGACCAATCCCTCCAGGCGCTGGCCCAGGGCGCTCTGGCGCTGCAGCACCTCGTCGGCATCCGCGCCGCGAACCAGGAAGAACTGGCTGGTGGGTTGCAGGCCGGTGAGGCGGGCGATGTCCTGGGCTTCCCGGGTCAGCGCCGGGTCCTGGCCGAGCCAGAGGCGCAGGTCGTTCTGGGTGTGTAGCTGCCAGGCACCGGCACCGCAAAAGGCCAGCAACGCCAGGAGCAGCGGCAGGCTGCCGGTGCGGGCCAGCAGGCGCAGGCGCAGGTCCAGCAGGCGCTGCATGAGGCGCAGCGGCGCGGCCGGGGGCGCCAGGTCCAGGCGGCGCCACCAGGCCGGCAACAGGCAGACGGTGGTGAGGTAGGCGCCGATCAGGCCGGCGGCGGAAAACACCGCCACCTGGGTCAGCGCCGGAAAGGGCGTGCAGGCCAGCGCCAGATAACCGAGCAGGTTGGTGGCCAGGCTGAGGGACAGACCGGGCAGGGTCTCGCGCAGGATGGCCTCGGCGTCCCAGGGGCCGCCCTTCCAGCTCTTGCTGAGATAGTGCAGCGGATAGTCGGCGGCCACCCCGGTCAGGCTGGCGCCAAGGATCAGGGTGAGGGCGTTGATCTGGCCGAACAAGAGCACGCAGGCGGCGCTGCCAGCCAGCAGGGCCACGCCCACCGCCAGCAGGCTGAGCAGTACCCGCCAGCGGCGGAACAGCCCCAAGAGCAGGGCCAGGGTGCCCAGGGTGGCGAGGCCACCGATCAGCGACATCTCGCGACTGGCGGTGGCCTGGCCGGCGGCGGCATATCTCAGGCCGCTGGCGGCCAGCAACTGACCGCCGTCGGCCACCACCTCGCGGCGGGCGGCCTCGATCAGGGCTTCCACCTGCGGCGGGGCATCGAAGTCGAAGGCATCGGCGCGGGTGCGGGCGCGGATCAGCGCCCAGGTCAGGCCGTCGCCCTGGGCCAGCAGCAGACCGCTGCCGGCGTCGAAGTCGACCTTGCTGGCCGGGGTGAGCTGGCGCTGCACCAACAGGCCGAGGCCGAACCAATCCTGCTCCAGGGGCAGGGCGCCGGCGCCAGCGAAGGGATCGAAGAGGGCCGCGGCGCGGGCTTGCAGATAGGCGTCGGGCGTCTTGAGCAACTCGTCGCGCGCTGGCGCCGGTGCCAGCGCCAGGCGACTGGCCAGGAGTTGCCGGCGCAGGCCGGGCAGGTCAGGGGTGAGTTGCCACTGCACCCTTTCGAACAGCGGCTCCCGCGACCAGGCCTGGCCCAGACGCTCGGCCAGGGCCGGCAGTCGCTCGCGCTGGGGATGGCCCACCAGCAGCAGCACCTCGCGGTTGAGCGGCTCGGCCATGCGCGCCTCGGCTTGCAGGGTGAGGGCATCGCCGGCGCCCTGGGGCAGGAGCGCCAGCAGGTCGGCTGCCACCGGCGGGCCATGCCGCCACTGCCAGGCGCTGAGCGCCAGCAGGGCGAGCAGGAACAGCAGGAAGGGGCGCTGCAGGCGGATCACTGGAAGGCCGCGCGCTGATCGGCGCTCACGGCGTCGCTGGCCTGGCCGTCGAGGGTGAGCAGGCTGCGGTCGCCCTGGGTCTCGCGGATTTCCACCTGCTCCACCAGGGCCCTGCCCTGGATACGGATGCCATCGAACACCTGCTTGAGCAGGGCGCCGCGCGGGGTCAGGCGCAGTTGCCAGTGACTGGCGTCACCGCTCAGGGCCAGCTCGAAGTCGCGCTCCAGGCCGCTGCGATCGCCGCCGAGCACGGCGAGGAACAGGGCACTCTGGCGGGCGGCCAGGTCGCTGCCAGGCAACGGCGTCCAGCCGGCCGGCGTCTGCTTGGCGATGGCGCCGGGGGTGATGCGATAGGTCTGCGCCAGGGGTTTTTCCAGCCGCCAGAGCAGGCCCAGGCCGCGCGCCAGGGTGAAGTGGCCGCTGCTGGTCAGCGGCTGCGGCAGGGCGCGCAGATAGCGTTGCTGGACGAAGCTGCCCGCGACCACCGTCGGCCGCGCCAGTTGGGTGGCCAGGTCGTCGAGGTCGAAGGCCTGGGCCAGGGGCGCGGCCAGCGCGAGTAGCAGAGCGATCAGCTTGCGCATGCCAGGGCCCTCTCCACGGCGTCGACGAAGACCCGGGGCGAAGCCAGCTGCATCTCGCGGCTGCCCAGGTCCACGGCCACCTGCACGGTGCTGGCGCGGGTCAGGCGTTCGCCGGTGGCGGCGTCGCTGATCAGGTAATGGAGCTTGAGGCGGTTCTCCCATTCCACTAGGTCGACCCGCACGCGGATGCGCTGTTGGAACAGCAGCGGACGGATGTAGCGGATCTGCAGGTCGATCACCGGCCAGCCATAGCCGGAATCGCGCATCTGCAGGTAGTTGTGCTGGAGACGGTCGAGCAGGGCGCAGCGCGCCACCTCCAGGTACTTCACATAATGGCCGTGCCAGACGATCTCCATCATGTCGACGTCGAAGAAGGGGATGTCGATCTCCACCTCGACCTGCAGGGCACCGGTCTTACGCATGGCGCCTCCAGCAACTGTTTCGACCAGCCTCAAGCTTCATGGCGACTCCAGAAGGGATAGAAATTGAACCACTGCCGTGGGGCCTTCAGGCAATGGGCGGCGAGGCGCTCAGCATAGGCCTGGGCCAGGCCCTGGATACCGGCGGCGCGCTCCTGGCGGCGCCAGGCCGGCGCCGGGGCGAAGTCTTCCAGGTAGAGGTGGTAGCCGTCGGCTTCGCGCAGGCAGAACAGCAGGTTGGTCGGGCAGCGCAACAGGTGGGCCAGCAGCCAGGGGCCCTGGGGAAAGGGCGCCGGGGCGCCGAGGAAATCCACTGTGACGGTGCGCCCGCCGTGCAGCGGCACCCGGTCGCCGGCGATGGCCAGCCATTCGCCACGCTCCAGGCGCTCGCTCAGCTGCAGCATCACCGCCGGGTCCAGTTCGCTGACCTGGATCAGCCGCAGGTCGCTGGCGCCGGCTTCTTCCAGCAGGCGATTGAAGGCCTCGGCGTGGCGAGTGTGCACCAGCACATTGAGCCGTACCCGCCGCCCCAGCTGGGCCAGGGCACGGCAGACCTCCAGGTTGCCCAGGTGGGCGGTGACCAGGATTTCGCCGCGCGGCCCGTGCATGCGGCTGTGCACCTGATCCTCATCGTGCAAGCGCACCTGATCCAGGCCGAGGCGACCGTTCCAGGCGTCGAGCTTGTCCAGCAGGGCCTCGGCGAAGGCCATGAACTGGGCATAGCCGCTGCGCCAGCTGGGCTGCAAATCGGAGCGACCGCTCCAGTCTGCCAGGCGCTGCTGGTACTCGCGGATGCCACGGCGGGCGCGAGCGCCGAACAGGAAGAAATACAGCACGATCAGCCGCAGCAGCGGCGCGATGGCACGGCGACCCAGGTGGCGCGCCAGCCAGGCGGTGAGGCGCATCAGCAAGGGGCTGCCGCGCTCGCGCTGTTGCGCCCAGTGGCCGTTCATCGACGCACCCGCCGCCAGAGCAGGCGCGGCGCGCGCAGGAGCATGCCAAAGAACAGCCGGGTGTGCATGCGCGAGATCAGCACGTTGTCCTGCCAGAGGCGAAAGTGCGAGCGGCCATCCAGTGGATAGTGCACCCGGGTCGGGCGCCAGCGCATCGGCTGGTCGCGCCAGGCCAGGCGCACCAGGATCTCCGGGTCGAAATCCATGCGCTTGCCCAGGCCACCGGCGCGGATCACCGCCAGGGTCGGCGCCAGCGGATAGACGCGAAAGCCGCACATGCTGTCGCGGATCTTGAGCGACAGACTATTGATCCAGACCCAGACATGGGTGAGGTAGCGGGCATAGAGCCGGCCCTTGGGTACCGAGTCGTCGAAGCGCGGATAGCCGCAGATCAGCGCGTCTGGATGCGCCTGGGCCTCGGCGAGGAAGGCGGCCACGTCGTCGAGGTCGTGCTGGCCGTCGGCATCCACCTGCAGGGCATGGCTGAAGCCCAGCCGTTGCGCCTCGGCGAGCCCCGCCATCACCGCGCCGCCCTTGCCCTGGTTGACCGGCAGGCGCAGCAGGTGGATGTCGGGTTGCTCTGCCAGCGCGTCCATCACCTGGGCGCAGGCGGGGCTGGAGGCGTCGTCCACCAGCACGCAGGGCAGGGCGCGCTGGCGCAGCGCCTGGACCACCAACGGCAGGGCGTGCTCGTGGTCGAACACCGGGATCACCGCGCAGGCCCGAAAGCTCAAGACCGCACCTCCTTGAGCAGGATGCGCCCGGAGGAACAGGCTGCCTCGCCCTGGCGAAAGGCGAAGTGCAGCTTGCTGCGGGCGGCGTCGAAGTGAAAGGTCAGGGTCACCCGATCACCAGGTCGCAGCAACTGTTGGAACTTGAGCACTTCCATGCCGGCGAAGTCGGCGGGCAGCTTCAGGTGCTGGCGGGCCAGGCGCTGGGCCCAGCCGACCTGCACCACCCCCGGCACCACCGGCGCCGTAGGGAAGTGGCCGGAAAAGAACGCCAGGTCCGGGGCGACTGCCAATTCCAGGCGCCAGCCGTCTGCCGTCCGTTCGACGCTCAGTGGCTCGATCTCCACCGGCCGTGGCTGGGCCAGCAGCCGCTCCACCTCGGCCTGGGCCAGCTTGCCCTGGGCGCTATAAGGCAGCGCCAGCAGCAGCCGCCAGCGGCGCGGCAGGGCGATGGCTTCGCAGTGGCCGACCAGGTGTTCGCGCAGCTCGGCCACCAGGGCGCGGCGACCGCCGTTGCGTAGCTGGTGCAGCCCGTGCTCGGTGAGGGCGACCAGGGCACCGAGCAGGGCGCGACCCTGGTGCACCACGCCCAGGCGTACGTCGGCGATGGCCGGGTGGCCGAGCAGGCGCTCTTCCAGGGCCGGCAGGGCGATGCGCTTTTCTTCGAGCTTGACGATGCGATCCAGGCGCCCGAGCAGCTCGAAGCGCCCGTCGCCCAGTAGTTGCACCTCATCCATGGTCTGCTCGCGCAGGCCTAGGGGCAGATAGGGCGAGGTCAGCCAGAGGGCGCCCTCGCCATCCTGGCCCAGCTCGAGGTCGGCAAAGGCCTGCCAGGGTTGCGGGCCTTGGCGCCAGGCGATGCCGCCGGTCTCGGAGCTGCCATAGACCTCGGTGGGATAACGATCGAAGCGCTGCTGACAGGCCTTGGCGGCCGCACCCGGCAGCACGCCGCCAGAAGAGAATACCCGCACCACCTGGCCGAGGACGGCGTCGTCGAGATTCTCACCCAGGCGCTTGAGCAGCGCCGGACTGCTGATCCATACCGCCCGCTGGCCTTCGCGCAGCAGGGCGGCGGTCTCGCGCTGCAATTCCTCGGTGAAGGGCAGCGCCTGGCGGGCGAAGGGACGCCCGGCGCAGAGCGGCCAGAGCACGCGGAACAGCAGGCCATAGATGTGCTGGGTGGAGACGCTGCCGAGGATGGTGGCGTCGCCGAGGGACTCACCCCACAGCCACTCCAGGGCCGCCACCTCGTTGGCCAGCTGGAACAGCTGCTTGGCGATCAGCTTGGGTTCACCGCTGGAGCCCGAGGTGCTCAGGGTCAGCAGCGGCGCCTGCAGATCGAGCGCGGCCGGTGCCAAAGGCGCCGTGGCTTCCCAGTCGCTGAGATGGTCCAGCCAGGCATCCAGGGTCGGGGCCAGCCGGGCGCGGGTAGCGGGCTGGGCGTCGGCCGGCAGGATCACCTCGACCCCGGCGCGCCAGGCGCCGAGCAGGGCGCAGGCCAGGTCTTCGGCGTCGTCCAGGTGCAGCGCCAGGCGCTGGAGTCCAGCCGCCTGGAAGGCCGCTGCCAGGCGTAGGGCGCGCTGTTGCAGGACGGCATCCAGGGGGCTCGCGGGGCCGAGCAGGTCGGCCAGGGGCGTGAACTTCATGGCTGCCTCCGTACGCGCTGGCGGATCAGCCATTCGCCGGCGAATAGCAGGCCCATCAGCCCGTAGGCGATCACGCCGGTATAGAGCGTCCACCAGGCCAGCGGCGCCCAGAGCGCCAGGGCGGCGGCGGTCGCGGCATTGAACAGGAAGAACAGGCACCAGACCTGGGTCACCCGGCGGGTGTAGCGCACCGCGCGCGGCGGCAGCTCGGGTTCGCGCAGCCGCGCCAGCCGCTCGATCACCGGCTGGCCGCGCAACAGGCTCAGGCCGAACAGCGCCAGCAGGAACAGGCTGAGCAGCACCGGATACCAGCGCAGGAGCACGGCGGCGTCGCTCAGGGCCAGCAGCAGGCAGAAGCCGAGGGCGACCAGGGCGGTGCTGCGCTGCAGGCCATTGAGGCCGGGTTGCAGCAGGCGCAAGCCCCAGAGGGCGCCGAGGCCGGCGGCGAACAGCCGTGGCGAGAGGTGCTGCAGGCCGAAATAGACGGCGAAGGGATAGGCCAGGCCGAGCAGGAGCAGCAGGGCACCGGCGACCAGGCCCAGGGGTGAGCGGGAAGGCAGGGCACTCATAAGCGGCGGATCAGGCTTCCGCTTGGCTGATGCGATGGACGGCCTCGACCACGTCGCCCACGGTGCGCACCTGGCGGAACTGCTCGGCGGCGATCTTGTGGCCGGTCTGGCGGCGCAGGTGGTCGATCAGGTCGACGGCGTCGATGCTGTCGATCTCCAGGTCCTCGTAGAGATTGGCGTCCAGGGTCACGCGCTCGGGTTCCAGCTCGAACAGCTCGACCAGGGCGTTGCGCAGGGTGTCGAAGATGGCGTCACGGGTTTGCATGGCGATCTCCTCAGGCGGCGCGCTGGGCGGCGACGAAGGCCGCGAGGGCGTTGACGTTGGCGAAGTGGGTGCGGGTGTCCTTGGCTTCGGCGTCAATGCGGATGCCATAGCGCTTCTGGATCGCCAGGCCCAGTTCCAGGGCATCCACCGAATCCAGGCCCAGGCCGTCGCCGAACAGGGTCTGGTCGTCGCCGATGTCGTCGACGGTGACGTCCTCGAGGCCGAGCGCCTCGATGATCAGGCTTTTGAGCTCGAGGTTGAGGTCAGTCATGGTTGCCGGTTTCCTTCAGGTAGAGCTGGTGCAGCTGGTCGTTGAGTTCACGCGACGCCAGCGGCAACGGCCGCCCGGCGAAGGTGGTGGGATCGATGTCGGCGCCGACCTCCAGCTGGAAGTCGAAGCGCCGCGCGGGAATGCGATACCAGGGCGTGGCCTTGGTCAGGGTGCTGGGCACCACGCGGATGATCACCGGGGTGATGCAGCGGGCGCCGCGCAGGGCGATGGCCGCGGCGCCGCGGTGGAAGCGCGGCGGCTCGCCAGGGGTGGTGCGGGTGCCCTCGGGAAAGACGATCAGCGTCTGGCCTTCGCGCAGGGCGTCGGCGGCTTCGTCGAGCATCTCGGCGCTGCCGTTGTTGCTGATGTAGCCGGCGGCCTGGATCTGCCGCTTGAGATAGGGATTCTGCCAGAGGCCCTGCTTGACCACGCAATTGGCGTCGGGCACCAGGCCGATGAGCACCACCACGTCGATCAGCGAGGGGTGGTTGGCAATGATCAGCTGCCCGGGCCGCCCCAGGCGCTCGCGGCCCTGGATGCTCAGCTTCATCACCCGGGTCAGCACCATGAAGGCGATGAAGGAGCGGAACAGCCGGGCGTTGGCGCGCCGGGCGCGCTGGCGACGGCGCAGGGCATCCCCGGGCAGGGCCAGCAGGACGGGCAGGATCAGCAATCGGAAGACCAGGGCACCGCACCCGAACACCACGAAATTCAGCCCCGTGGCCAACAACCGGTAGCCATGGTCGAGCCGGCCGCTCACCCGCAGGCCTCCGCCTGCCACTGCCAGCCTCGGCCGGCATGGGCGTGGTGCAGGGCACCCCGGCTTTCCAGCAGGCGCAGCAGTTGCAGGGCATGGGGCCAGGCGCTGCCCGCGGCTGCCGCGGGCGCCGGCATGCCTTGCAGGCTGCAGTCGCTACCGGGCGTGAGCAGCAGGCCGACCGCATAGGGAAAGGGCACGTCGTCGATCTGCGGGGCATAGAGGACCGGCGGCGCTTCCTCGGCGATCACCACCAGGACGCCAGTGGCGCCTTCGGCCAACAGGGTGCAGGCCTCCAGCACGGCGTGTTCGAGGCCGTCCCGGCCGGTCGCCAGGGCATTCATCTCGCTGTGATCGCCGCGCAGGATCGACCACTGGCCGATGATGGCGTTGTGCACCGAGAGGCTGAACTGGGTGGGGGAGAGGGGCTCGCCGCGGGCCAGTTCCTGGAGGATGGCCAGGGTGCGCGGGGTCTCGCCGTGGCGCGAGGCGAAGATCAGCGGCAGCGGCGCGCCATGGGCGTCCGCCAGCGGCCAGGCCACCTGGAAGGTCATCCGCGCCAGGCGGCTGAGGCGACGGCGCTGCATGGCGGGTAGGAAGCTGGCATCGGGCTGGCTGCCGTCGTCCGCCGGGCTCCAGGGCGCGGCGCACCACTGCTGCCAGGCGGCCTGGTCGACGAGACCAGGCGCCCAGGCGCGCCAATCGCTAATCTGGAAATGCATCTTCACGGCTGAATCTACCCCGGAGCCTGCGTGCTTGCCGTTTCATCTATCCCTGATGAGCAGGGTATTGCAGCATTCGGCGGGCATTATCCAAGCGGCTCCCACCCTAGGCAAACATTTGTCCGCTTGTTGCGACAGGGTGGCGGTGGCGCGCCTGGATTCAGAAACAGGCTAGCGCGATGGGTAGGCGAAGGCGCCCGGCAAGGGCGTGAAACGCCGCTCCGCGCGACGAGCGGCAATTGGGCGGGGAATTGATGGCCGGGGCTGCGATGAAACAGTAGGTTGGGCTGAGACAGCTCCATCGTCGAAGCCCAACATGGGCGGCGCCCCTAGACCGGGTCCGTTGGGCTTCGCGGCGCTCAGCCCAACCTACGGTGACCCGCCATGGCCGCAATGGGCCGTAGATTGGGTTGAGACGGCTCCATCGTCGAAGCCCAACATGGGCGGCACCCCTAGCCAGGATCTATTGGGCTTCGCGGCGCTCAGCCCAACCTACGATGACCCGCCATGGCCGCAATGGGCCGTAGGTTGGGTTGAGACGGCTCCATCGTCGAAGCCCAACATGGGCGGCACCCCTAGGCCAGGTCTGTTGGGCTTCGCGGCGCTCAGCCCAACCTACGATGACCCACCATGGCCGCAATGAGTCGTAGGTTGGGTTGAGACAGCTCCATCGTCGAAGCCCAACATGGGCGGCGCCCCTAGACCGGGTCCGTTGGGCTTCGCGGCGCTCAGCCCAACCTACGATGACCCACCATGGCCGCAATGAGTCGTAGGTTGGGTTGAGACAGCTCCATCGTCGAAGCCCAACATGGGTGGCACCCCTAGCCAGGATCTGTTGAGCTTCGCGGCGCTCAGCCCAACCTACGGTGGCCCATCGTTGTCGCGCTAAGCCACACCGTGCCTTCAAGCCGCTGGCAGCGGCTGCAACCTGGACAGCCGCACGGCCACCGCCAGGGCGCCTAGCAGCAGGGCGCCGATGAACAGGCCGACGCCGGTCCAGCCGCCCAGGTGCCAGCAGAAGCCACCCAGGGTGCCGGCCACGCTGGAGCCGGCGTAGTAGCTGAACAGATAGAGCGACGAGGCTTGGCCACGGGCCTGGCGGGCGCGGCGGCCGACCCAGCTGCTGGCCACCGAATGGGCGCCGAAGAAGCCGAAGGTGAACAGCAGCATGCCCGGCAGCACCAGCCACAGGGGGGTGAACAGGGTCAGAAGCAGGCCGGCGAGCTTGAGCACGATGGCCGCCGCGAACACCCGCCGCCGGCCGAAGCGGTCGGCCAGGCTGCCGAACTTGGCCGAGCTGTAGATGCCGGCGAGGTACACCAGCGACAGCACGCCGATCCAGGCCTGGCTCAGGTGGTAGGGCTCGCCCAGCAGGCGATAGCCGATGTAGTTGAACAGGGTGACGAAGGCCCCCATCAGCAGGAAGGCCTCCAGGAACAGCCAGGGCAGGCCGGCATCGCGAAAGTGCAGGGCATAGCCGGCGAGCAGGCTGCGCGGCCGCAAGGGCCGCGGCTGGAAACGCCGGGAGGCCGGCAGGCTGCGCTTGAACAGCACCGCCGCCACCAGGGCCAGGACGCCCAGGGCGCCCAGGGCGATGCGCCAGGAGACGAAGTCCACCAGGACCCCGCTGATCACCCGGCCTGACATCCCGCCCAGGGCATTGCCACTGATATAGAGGCCCATGGCATAGCCCAGGTGCTCGGGATGCACCTCCTCGGCCAGATAGGTCATGGCCACCGCCGCCACGCCCGCCAGTGACAGCCCGACCAGGGCGCGGGTCACCAGGATGCCGTCCCAGGTGGGCATCAGGGCGCTGGCCAGGGTGAAGGCTCCGGCGGCGAACAGCGCATAGACCATCACCGACTTGCGTCCTATGGCATCGGAAATCGGCCCGGTCACCAGCAGGCCGCAGGCCATCAGCCCGGTCGCCAGGGACAGCGACAGGCTGCTGGCCGCCGCCGTGAGGCCGAAGTCCTGGGAAAAGATCGGCATCAGCGGCTGCACGCAATAGAGCAGGGCGAAGGTGGCGAAGCCGCCGCAGAACAGCGCCAGGGCGGTGCGCAGGAATTGCGGCGTACCCTTTTCGATGAAGGCGTCCGGCTCGTGTTGCGCCTCGTTGGCGGCAGGCCGGGATTCGAGCGGAGAGGACGGCGGCGGAGCGGACGACCGGGACGTGTTCACGGATACCTCAGGGACAGGTCTGACGTCTTCACCCTAGGCTGGTGGCTGCCATATATCCAATATATTGTCCGTCTCGATTGATATGTTCTGCGACTCAATGAGGGCGGCATGGAATTACGACACCTAAGGTACTTCGTGGCGGTGGCCGAGGAACTGCATTTCGGCCGCGCCGCCGAGCGCCTGAACATCTCTCAGCCACCGCTCAGCCAGCAGATCCAGGCCTTGGAAGCCGAGCTGGGCACCCGGCTGCTGGAGCGCACCAACAGACGCGTCGCCCTGACCGAGGCCGGCCGGCTGTTTCTCGATGAAGCCCGCCAGCTGCTCGCGGCCAGCGAACGCGCCGCAGAACGCGTCCGCCGCGCCGGGCGGGGCGAGACCGGACAGCTGCAGGTGGGCTTCAGCGCCTCCTCACCCTTCGTCGCCACCATCCCCAAGACGCTGTTCGCCTATCGCCGCGCCTATCCCGAGGTACGGCTGCAACTGCAGGAGATGAGCAGCCGCGAGCAGATCGACGCCATGCTCGCCGGCAACCTGCAGATCGGCCTGATCCGCCCCATCGAATTGCCCGACAGCCTGGTGGCGGTCGAACTCTTCCGCGAACCCCTTGTGGTGGCGTTGCGGCACGACCATCCCCTGGCCCAGCAGGGCAGCGCCCCGCTACCCCTGGCCGCCCTGGCCGCCGAGCCCTTCGTCTACTTCCCGCGCAGCTTCGGCACCGGCCTTTACGAACAGCTCCACACCCTCGCCGCCCGTGCCGGCTTCGTCCCGCGCATCGTCCAGGAGGCCAGCGAAGTCCTCATCATCCTCGGCCTGGTCGCCGCCGGCCTCGGCGTCACCGTGCTGCCCGCCACCTACCAGCGCACCCAAATGGAAGGGCTGGTGTATCGGGAGTTGGACGATCCCGAGGCGACCTCGGCGGTGTGGTTGCTCAGGCGCCGGGATGAGGTATCGCCGCAGGCGGAGGCGTTTGTGGGGTTGTTGATGAAATCCGTTTCATAGTCTTAATTGGTTGGCACTTTCTTGTTGATGTCACTAACTTTAACGGCTGTTTAGTACTAGTTTGATTTTGTCGAAAATCAGTTGAAACTCTTTAAAGCATATGTCTTTACAGAAATCAGGGTTGTCAAGAATAAGTGAAGCAAATCTTGACTTTGAGTGTATCCAGTTTGTATCGCCCAAATTGGCGTCGTAAATCTTCTTCTTTTTTTCGATATCCTGCCTCGGTGCTTCTAGTTTTATTATTTCGGACTCGGAACGGTCATGAGCAGAGTGTTGTATGGCTATTTCATTGTCAAAGTATAGCCTCTTGCCATCGTGCTCTTTTTTTAAATCTTTGTCTGAATAGTAGAATTCAATGGAAATATTTTCGTAGTTTTCTCTTCCTGCGGGTATAGGCAGGCAAAAAGCATAAACATTGTTCCCTAAATTTTTAAATCCAGTGTCGCTTTCAAATTTCTTTACTATTCTGTAAACGTCTCTGTCAAATATGCCTATAACAGGTTTTTTTTGAGGGACTTTAGATAATTGATCTAAAAGTGACTCTAATTTGGAGTCTCCCCAGCTGGTGGGGGATTCAAAATAGGTTAAGTCGTCTTTTATTTGGAGTTCCGATGCGGCTTTTTTTATGTGCTGGATGTCTGTTTTTCCTTCGGTTACTATAAGTGGAATGTTGTTTGATGCTGCTTGTTCTTGGAGTTCTTGATATAGTGATCTGAATTTTTCATTTTCCCCAAGCATCATTTCGTACACTTCGGAGTATAGCTCGTTCATGGTCGGATCATGATAAATCCCGTAGTTTTCGAGATCTATAATCTTTGATCTTTTTTGCGTGTACTCAGCTAGTCCCATTGAAAAGAATGGCGAGTGAGAGCTGAGTATAAATTGCACATTTGGGAAGATTGTTATTAGCTTAGGTAGAGCTTCTCTTTGAAGTTTAATGTGTAAATGTTTGTCTATTTCATCAATTAGGATGACTCCTTCTATTTTTTCTAGTCGGATATTTTGTTCAATGTTGTCTGCGTGTCGTAGGATTTCTCCAAACAAACATAGTAACGCTGATTCGCCTGATGAGAGATTAAATATTGTAGGGTAAATTCCTTTGCTTGATTCTGCTTCTAAAACCTGGATTCTAGTCCGGCCGTAGCCTCTTGGGCCTATACCAAATCTAAGTTTTTCTTTGGATTTCCCACTTAGGGTGAGGGTAAGAAGGTTGTTTATGTTTTGGAATAGTATGCTGTCCTTTGAATCGTATTGCATGTCTAGTACAATATCCATCAGCCAATTGGTAAATGCAGGAAGCCCACTAATAACTTCAATGGGGTTTTTCATGCTACCTTTAATTGAGCTTTTGGTTTTAAAATTTAGTTTGAAGTCGTATGTGTCATTTATGTATCCTGGTCTTTCGTAGCGATAAGCTGGGAAATAGGTGCAAAGATTTTTCTCAAATATGTCTGTTATGTCATCTTTTTCGGTCGTTGATTTGCGTGAATGTTTTCTGCTTTCTATTTCGCCTTGCAAGTTGCTATAAGGTATTTTGTTTTCTATCGGAATGGCGTTATATTCGGCTTCTGCCATTTCCCCGATAATATTTACGTGATCTACTGTTTTTTGATTGATTTTGGCTCTTAGATAAAACACGGACGCTTTGTTCGTGTTGAGATTGTCAAGTTGTGAGACTAGTCGATAGTAATCGCCCTCGCGGTCTTTAAATTCATAATCGTAATGTGACTTGGCAAATTCATGAATTGCATCTACTATGTGGCTTAGGACGGTTGTTTTCCCCCTTCCATTTGCAGCTGACAGTATGGCGACATCATTTTTTTCTAGGTTGATATCAAGTAGATCGAAGGGGGCTCTGTTCTCAAAGTATATGCGTTCTATAAAAAAGCTCATGTTTTCTCCAGTTTTTCTTTAGTGGTTTTTAATCTTGTAAGATGCTTTTAATCTCTTTTGAAAATTTTGAGGCTTCTTGATACGTCATCACCAACCGATCAATCGCCCGCGTCATCGCCACATACAGCAACCTCGCCTCATCCGCTTCCGGCTCGCCCTGCTTGGGCATTTCCCCTAGCCCCGGAATCAATACCAAGCCGAATTCCAGCCCCTTGCTGGAGTGCATGCTGACGATCTTCACGCTGTCTTCTTCGTCGTATAGTTGGCCGCGGCCCTTGTTGCTGGCACCGGAGCGGTAGGGGATGGCGACCTTCTGGAGTTCGTATTCGGCCTGGTAGGCCTGGCTGCTGCTGCGATAGAGGATGGCCATGTCGCTGAGTGGGCGGCCATTGGCCTGTTCGTCGCGGATACGGGCGATGAGCAAGTCCCACTCTTCGCGGTCGTTGCCGCACTGGATGAGTTCGGGGAAGGGGCCGCGGCGGCCGGCGCTTTCCGGGGCGATCAGGGGCACGCCGTCCTCGCTGGCGTCGCGGCTGGTGAGCAGCTCGGTGGCGAAGGCGCGGGCGACGGCGAGGATCTCCACCGTGTTGCGGTAGTTGAGCTTGAGGATGGTGGTGCGGCCCTGGGCCTGGATGCCGACGCTGGCGAAGCTGAAGTCCAGCGCCTTCTTGCCGCCCTTGCCACGGTAGATGGCCTGGGCGTCGTCATAGAGCACCAACAGCGACTGGGTGCTCGGGTCGACCATCTGCACCACCAGCTTGAACCACTCGGGGGCGAAGTCATGGCCTTCGTCGATCAGCACGGCGCTGTATTGGCCGCGAGGAATCTGGCCGCGGTCGACGGCATCGATGGTGTGCTCGACGAGCTGCGTCGCGTAGCGATCCGCCGACGGACTCCACTTGGGTTTGTCGGCGTTGTAGGTCGTGAGGATCTCCGAGCACCAGCCGTGGAAGTGCTGCACCACCACCCGCTCGCCCAGGCCTTTTTGCTCGATCACCTGGCGCAGCCGGCCGGCCAGGGATTTGTTGTAGCAGAGCACCAGGATGGGTTTGACCGAGACCTTGGCCAGGTGGGCGCAGCGATAGCCGAGGATCATGGTCTTGCCGCTGCCGGCGGCGCCGTGGATGACGCGGTGGCCGTCGCCCAGGGAGCGGGCCAGTTGTTCCTGCTGCAGGTCCATGACCTTGATCAAGCTGGGCAGCGGCGCGTCGGTGGCGTCGAACAGGCCGAATTGACCGGGCTGGCTGTTGACCCGCACCTCGGGGTAGAGGTGATACCGCACCCGGTCGATCTGAGGCAGGCTGAGGGCACAGGGAAAGACGTGGGGGAACATGTCCCAGAGGCGCTGCTGGAAGGCTTCCGGGTCGGCGGCTTCGGTCATCTCGTCCTGGAACAGCACCCGCTGCGGATCGAGGATGTCGGCCAGATCGGTCTGCTCGAACTGGCGGCGGGTGATGCCGGTGAGCACCACGCCCCAGCCCCAGGGCATGATCAGCTGGCCCGGATGGGGCGAACCGGCGCTCTGGCGCAGCAGTGGATCCTTCTTCAGCAGCAGGTCGACTTCGAGGATGTAGGAGCGGGCTTGCAGCAGGGGATTGGCGACGGTCTTGAGGCCATCCTGGGTATGCAGCCGCACCTTACCGTGAGTGACGGATTCCAGGGTGGCCAGCTTCCAGTCCTTGACCTCCAGCACCAGGATGCCGCGCCGAGGATGGAGCACGACAAAGTCCGGATAGCGGGCCTTGGGGCCGACCGGGACGTTGCTCCAGCAGAGGTAATCGTCTTCGAGCAGTTTTTCCAGGCGCTCGGCGAAGCGGCGCTCACCGGGCGTATCGAACTGGCATTGGCTGCGAGCGGGGAAAAAGCGGGCCATCGGTCATCCATTCCGAGGTACGGGCAGGACGGCTTGAACCGAGACCTGGCGCACAAAAATCCTTTCGTCATACGTTAGCCAGGCGAGCGAAGCGGGTAAAGCCGGGCAGGGCGGTTCGTGGGCGACTGGGCGAGTTGGCCGACCGATGGTGGCTGGCAGTTGGCCGGTATCGGGTGCTGTTGGGTTGGGTAATGAAGCTGTCTGGGTTGGGTTTGCCCTCACCCCGGCCCTCTCCCTGAGGGAAAGGGGGTGGTTGGGTGGAGTGCTTTGGGTTGTTGGGCTTCGACGGTGGAACCGTCTCAGCCCAACCTAGGGGATTGGTTTGCCCTCACCTCGGCCCTCTCCCTGAGGGAGAGGGGGTGGTTGGGTGGAGTGCTTTGGGTTGTTGGGCTTCGACGGTGGAACCGTCTCAGCCCAACCTAGGGGATTGGTTTGCCCTCACCCCGGCCCTCTCCCTGAGGGAAAGGGAGTGGTTAGGTGGAGTGCTTTGGGTTGTTGGGCTTCGACGATGGAACCGTCTCAGCCCAACCTACGGGATTGGTTTGCCCTCACCCCGGCCCTCTCCCTGGGGAGAGGGCGTTTGGGGCGGGTAGGGTCAGTGGGGGGCGTAGGTTGGGCTGAGCGCAGCGAAGCCCAACAGGGCCCAGCCTCGCTCAATAATAACTGCGCATCACCGCGATCCCGGCTTCCAGCACTTCACGCCATTCCTGGCGCAAGGCCGCGTCGAAGTCCGGATCGTGCTGGGCGAGGGTGGCGAGCAAGCAGTCGACCCAGCCTTCGTAGAGTTCGGGGCCTATGTCCAATCGCACGCGGCAGTGGCTTTCGCCCAGCTGGCGCAGCCTGGTAGCCGGCATGCCGCGCGCGACCAGAAGCAGGTTCATGATGCCGTGGCGCAGCAGGCGTTGCTGCGCGGCCATGTCGGTGTGCACGAATTTCTCCCGTACCCGTGGCGAGCTGGCCAGGAAGCGCTGGTAGAAGTCATCGAAGAAGGCGGGGCTGGCGCAGCAGCGTCCGTAGCTCAGCATCACGTTCTGGGCCGGCAGCATGCGGATTCCTGGGACACGAAACCAGGCAGCCTGCCGGAACGGCCAAGGTGGGCTCTTGACCTCGGTCAAGGCCGTGGTGCTCGCCGCTCAGTGGCCTGAAACATTTTGAACCAATTCACGGGGCGCATTCTCTACCCTAAGCGCAGCGGAAGCCGAGAAACCCCTACTCCAGAGGGGCTGGCCCGTCGCTGCGCTCCCATCGCCCCCCTGGAGACTGCCATGACTCAAACGCCCCTGCTCATAGGTTTCATCATCATGTCGCTCGCCTCCCTGGCGATCTATGCCAAGGGCGCGCACCGCGGTCCGCTGCGCGGCCATACCCTGGTGCATGCCGCGGTACCCTTCATCGCGGCCACGGCCTACCTGGCGATGTACCTGGGCGTCGGCAACCTGATCAAGCCGGACGGCAGCATCACCTATGTCGCTCGCTACCTGGACTGGACCTTCACCACGCCGCTGTTGCTGGCTGGGGTGGTGAGTTCGGCCTACCTGGGCGCCCGTGAGCAGGAGGGCCAGGCCGGGTTCGTGGCTTCCATCGTTACCCTCGACGTGGTGATGATCGTGACCGGGCTGGTCGCCTCCCTGGCGCCCTACGGCCCCATCAAGTGGGTGTTCTTCGCCTGGTCCTGCGCGGCCTTCGCCGGGGTGCTCTATCTGCTGTGGAAGCCGCTGGCCGCCCTGGCTGGCCAGAACGCGGCGCTGGGCGCGGCCTATCGTAAGAACGTCGGCTTCCTCAGCGTGCTCTGGCTGATCTATCCGGTGGTCTTCGCCGTGGGCCCCGAAGGTGTCTGGACGGTGAGTGATGCGGCCACGGTCTGGGCCTTCCTGATCCTCGACGTGCTCGCCAAGGTGGTCTACGCCTTCACCTCCGAGCGCAACCTGCGCGCGGCCCTGGCGCGGCCTGGCGTCTAGCCATGACGCTGACCGGGCGGGGCTGGCTGGCGCTGCTGCTGGCCGCCGGGCTCGCCAGCCTGGCGGGTGGGGCGGGGCAACTGGCCTTCGCCCTGGCGGTAGGCCTGGGCTTGGGCCTGCTGCATGGCGCCAGCGACCTGTGCTTGGTCTCTCCGGCACGCCGCCCCGCCTTCCTGGGCTGGTATCTGGCGACGGCCCTGGCCTGTCTGCTCTGTTGGCAACTGGCCGGTGCGCTGGCGCTGGCGCTGTTCCTGGTGCTGTCGGCCTGGCACTTCGCCTATGAGGACGAGCTGTTCGCCGGTCGGCTGACGGCCTGGGCGCTGGGACTCTTCATCATCGGGGGGCCGGCGCTGTTGCACCGCGAGGCCGTCGCCCGGCTGCTGGCCCTGGCCATGGGCCCCGCGGGATCTGCCGATCTGGCGGCATGGATGGCCGGATCGCTCGCCTTGGGTGGCGCCTTGGCGCTGCCGCTGTTGTCCTGGGCCGCCTGGCAGCGACGTTGTCCCTGGCTCGCCGCGACGCTGCTCGCCGTGGTGCTGGCGCCGCCCCTGGTGGGCTTCGCCCTCGGCTTCTATCTGCTGCACGCCGCGCCCCAGACCGGGGTACGGCAGCGGCTAGTGGGAGCAGCCAGCCTCAAGGCCTATCTCTGGCTGACCTGGCCGATCCTGCTGGGCGCAGTGGTCTTCACCCTGGCCGGTGGCCTGGTCTTCCTACTGCAGGAGCGCACCGGCATCCGCGCCCTGTTCGCCGTCCTGGCGGCCTTCGCCGTGCCTCACATGCTGGTGCTGCCGCGCTTTCTCGGAGCTGTTACTGCGGCCGCCCCGCAGCTAGGTACGCAGGTGGTTGAGCGGTAGTTCGGTGCTGGCCAGGATCTGGTTGAGCACGAAGCTCGACCGCACGCTGGAGACGCCTTCGATGCGCGTCAGGGTACCCAGCAGCAACTGCTGGTAGTGCTCCATGTCGGGTACCACCACCTTGAGCTGGTAGTCCGCATCCATGCCGGTGACCAGGCAGCACTCCAGCACCTCGGGGCACTGGGCGATGATCCCCTGGAAATTCTCGAAGCGCTCCGGGGTGTGCCTGTCCATGCCGATGAGCACGAAGGCGGTCAGCGACAGGCCGAGTTTCTTGCGATCGAGCAGGGCGACCTGGCGGGTGATATAGCCGGCGTCCTCCAGTTGCTTGACCCGCCGCGAGCAGGGCGAGGGCGACAGGCCGATGCGTTCGGCCAGTTCCTGGTTGGAAAGGCGGGCATCGCGTTGCAGTTCTGCCAGGATTTTCAGATCGAAGCGGTCGAGTTTGTCCATTTTGTATGCCTTGCGATAGCCGATTGCGCTCAATGCTAATTTTATGGCTAGCGATTGCGCAAGGGTCGAAAAAGAGGGCACACAACGCAAGCCCCTGCCGGTGGCAGGGGCGTAAGCTGAACTCAACTTCGATAGCCCGGTAGAGCTGTCCACCGGAAGCGCCCCAGGAGGGCCTTTCGCATCGCCAACGACGGTATCCCGTCCGCCGCGCCCGGGCCCGCCCAGGTCACCATTCCTGGTCGATCGCAGCCACCGTCACGAGCGGTGCGAGAGGACAACGAATTCAAGGGGAGGCCGCCAGGTCTTCCCTTTTCTTTTGGCTGGAGATTGTGGCGTTGGGCGGGCCCTCACCCCGGCCCTCTCCCGGTGGGAGAGGGGGCGTTTGGGGGAGGTTTTGGTTGGAGGGAGGGCAGCGCGGCCGTGGCTGTCTGCCGCTGTGACCGCTCCTACAGCGTTATCCGTGCCTATAGGGGCAACCGTCCTTATCGCCACCATGGCGGCGATAGACCGTAGGTTGGGTTGAGGCGGCTCTATCGTCGAAGCCCAACATTGCTGGCGCCCAGGGCGCTGTTGGGCTTCGCTGTGCTCAACCCAACCTACGGCCGCCCGTGTGGAGCAGCCGCGAGGCTCAGGCGTGCCCTGGCGGTTGCTTGTCCACGGTCAGGGGCGCGTCGCTGGCGAGGAATTCCTTGGCTTCCTCTTCGCTGGCCACCGAGGGCGGCGAGCCGCGCAGGGGTTTGCCGGCGGTCTCGCGCACGGTGAGCATGGTCAGGATGCCGATCACCGCTGCCACCATCAGGTAGTAGGCCGGCACCAGCGGGTCGCCGGTCTTTTCCACCAGCCAGGCGGTGACCAGCGGGGTGGTCCCGCCGAACAGCGACACCGAGATGTTGAAGGCGATGGACAGGGCGCTGTAGCGGATCGGGGTATAGAACAGCGCCGGCAGGGTGGAGGGCATGGTGCTGGTGAAGCAGGCCAGGGCGATGCCCAGCAGCATCAGACCGAGGAAGATCAGCCAGTCCTCGCCGCTGCCGATCAGCTTGAGGCAGGGGATCGCCAGGACCAGGATCGCGAGGCACGCGCCGATGATCATCGGCTTGCGGCCCAGGTGGTCGCTGAAGAAACCGCCCAGGATGTTGAGCGGCATCATCACCACCATGACGATGAGGATGAGCAGCAGGCCCTTGGTCTCGGCATAACCCATGGTCACGGCCAGGTAGCTGGGCATGTAGGTCAGCAGCATGTAGTCGGTGACGTTGAACACCAGCACCAGGCCGATGCACTTGAGCAGGGCCACGCGGTGCAGGGTGAACAGCTCGCGCAGGCTGTGCGCCGGGCTGTCCGCTGCCTTGCCTTCGTTGGCCTCGGCGTGGGCCTTGAACGCCGGCGTTTCTTCCAGCTTCAGGCGCATGTAGAGACCGAGCAGGCCGAGCGGGCCGGCGATGAAGAAGGGCACCCGCCAGCCCCAGTCGAGCAGCTGTTCCTGGGTCAGCGCCGCGGTGAGGGCGGTGACCGTCCCGGCCCCGGCGATGTAGCCGGCCAGGGTGCCGAACTCCAGCCAGCTGCCCATGCGCCCGCGGGTCTTGTCGGTGGCGTATTCGGCGATGAAGGTCGCCGCCCCGCCGTATTCGCCGCCGGTGGAGAAGCCTTGCACCACCCGGGCGAGCAGCAGCAGGGCCGGTGCCCAGATGCCGATGCTCTCGTAGCTGGGGATCAGGCCGATGCTGAAGGTACCCAGGGCCATCATGATCATGGTGAGCGCCAGGATCTTCTGGCGGCCGTATTTATCACCCAGCGGGCCGAACACGATGCCGCCGAGCGGGCGCACCAGGAAGGCCACGGTAAAGGTGGCGAAGGTGGCGATCAACTGGGCCGCGGCGTTGCCATCGGGAAAGAAGACCTTGCCCAGGGTCACGGCGAGGTAGCCATAGACGCCGAAATCGAACCATTCCATGGCATTGCCCAGGGCAGCGGCGCCGACGGCGCGCTTGACCAGGGAATTGTCCACGATGGTGAGGTCGTCCGGCTTAACCTCGTGACGACGCTTGAACCAGCCGACGTGATGATGGTGTTTCGACATGTGTTTTCCTCCTTGCGTGGGGCCATAGACCCGAGCAACCCGCTGTAAGTGCGATTCCTGTGCGGTTGAAACTTGCCCGCCGCGCCTGGAGTCGACCCTTCACGTGCAAAAAATCCGTGGAGGCACCATGCAGTATCGTCCGCTCGGCCATTCCGGCCTGCTGGTTTCCCAACTCGCCCTCGGCACCCTGCAGGTGGGCGGTCGCGAGGGGTTCGAGAAGTGCGGCGGCATCGACCTGCGCACCCTGCGCCGGCTGTTCGACATCGCCTTCGATGCGGGCGTCAACCTGGTGGATACCGCCGACCTCTATTCCTACGGCCTGGCCGAGGAAATCGTCGGCCAGGCGTTGGGCGACAAGCGCGACAGCATCCTGCTGGCGTCCAAGGGGCGCAGCGCCATGAGCGACGATCCCAACGATAGCGGCGCCTCGCGCTACCACCTGATCCGCGCCTGCGAGAACAGCCTGCGTCGCCTGGGCACCGATCATCTGGATCTCTACCAGCTGCACAACTGGGACAACGTCACCCCCATCGAAGAGACGCTGGAAGCCATGACGCAGCTGGTACAGAGCGGCAAGGTGCGTTACTTCGGCACCAGCAACTACACCGGCTGGCAGATGATGAAGACCCTGGGCAAGGCCGAGCTGCACGGCTTCAGCAAGCCGGTCAGCCAGCAGATCTACTACACCCCGGAATCCCGCGAGGCGGAATACGAGCTGCTGCCGCTGGCGCTCGACCAGGACGTTGGCACCCTGGTCTGGGGCCCCATGGGCGAAGGCCTGCTGACCGGCTCGACCCGCCGCGGCAAGCCGGCGCCCAAGGACACCCGGCAGGGCAGTGGCTGGCCCGAGCCCTATGTGCACGATCCCGAGCGCGCCCTGGACATCATCGAGACCCTGGCCGCGGTGGGCGATGCCCATGGCGTCTCGGTGGCCCAGGTCTGCCTGGCCTGGCTCAAGGACCGGCCAGGCATCACCGGCCTGATCGTCGGCGCCCGCAGCGAAGCCCAGCTGCACGACAACCTGGCGGCCATGGAGCTGGTGCTGACCGCCGAGGAGTCCGCGCAGATCGAGGCGGCGACCCGCCGCGAGCCGCTGTATCCCTATTGGCACCGTATCGTCGCCGGGATGGATCGCCTGGACCCGGCCGAGCAGCCCTTCCTGGCCGAGCAGCGCAAGACCCTGGAACGGCGCCGCGACAAGTAGCCCGGCGAATGGAGGTCGAGGCCTGGGCTCGGCCACGGCTTGAGGTAATCTGGTCGCTCTTCCCCGAGGAGCCGCGCGATGAAATCGCCTGCCGTCCTGTTCGCGCTCGCCCTGCTCGGCCTCTCGCTGGGCAGCACCACCCCCGCCTGGGCCGATGGCGACATTCGCCTCGGCGGCGGCTACACGACACCGCCGGCCGGCAGTGCACCGCCGCCTGGCCCGACGCCGCCGTCTGCGCCTGGCAGAGGCTGGCAGGGCGGTGGTCAAGGTAGCCAGGGCGGCTGGAACGGCGGACCTCCCGGTCGCGGCGAGGGTCCAGGGCGGGGCAACGGCCCGGCGCTGGAGCGTTGGGAGCGCAACGATCGCCCGCCTCAGCCCGGCTACCAGCCGGCCTGGCAGGATCGACCCGTTCCGCCGCCGCGGCCCGGCTACGGCATGCCGCCGCCGGGTCAGCCGGATCGCGGCTATCCGCGGCCGGGTCCCGATCAGGATCCGCGCTGGTCGAATGCGCGGCCGGGCTGGGGCGCCCATCCGCAATGGCGCCCCGGCTTCGAGGTGCCCGGGGTGCCGGCCGGCTTCACGCGCATCTGGTACCGGGATAGCCAGTACTACTATGCCGATGGCTACTGGTATCGCCCCCAGGGCCCGCGCTACGTGGTGACGCTACCGCCCACCGGCGTGCGGGTCAGTGTCCTGCCGGCCTTCGCCGAGACGCTGTGGATGGGCGGCACCACCTACTACTTCGCCGCGGGCAGCTACTACCGCACCGATCCGGGCGGTGGCTTCGTCACCGTCGCCGATCCCACGGTCGCTGCGGTACCGAGCACGTCCGCCGCGCCCGCCGGCGGTGGCTACGATGCCTACGACGTCACCGCCTACCCGATGCAGGGACAGCCGCCGGAGCGCTACGCCCAGGACAGATACGACTGTCGCCGCAACGCCGCCGGCAGCTCGGGCTTCGATCCCGAGCGACCCGGTACGGTCGCCGATCCCTACCTCAGCCAGCGCTTCCGCCAGGCCCTGGCCTCTTGCCTGGCGGGGCGCGGGTATCGAGTGGAGTAGGGCAGCGACAGCGCTACTCGTTGGTCAGCTGCACCAGGGTGAAGAGCCCAAAGGGCGGCACGCTGCTGCGGCTGGCCCGGCGCAGGTCATCGCGGGAGAGGATGGAGGCCATGGCGAAGTCCGGATGCCAGCCCAGCTTGCGCGATGCCGGCGCCAGGGCCTTTTCCGCCAGCAGGCGCAGGCCCTGGTCGGCCTGGAAATGATTGACCAGCAGCAGGTGGCCACCCGGTTTCACCACGCGCCGCATCTCCTGCATCAACTTGCGTGGATTGGGCACCACGGACGCCACGAACATGGCCACGGCGATATCGAAGGAGCCGGTGGGCAGGCCGGTATCCTCGGCATTGGCTTCGAGCAGGGCCTCCACGGTGGTGATGCCGTCGCGGGCGACGCGCTCCCGGGCCTTGGCCAGCATGTCGGGTGACAGATCGATCCCGGTGACCCTCTTGTCCGCGCCGTAATGCGGCAGGGCGAGGCCCGTGCCCACGCCGACTTCCAGCACCCGGGTGCCGGCCAGGGCATTGACCGCCGCTACCGCTCGCTTGCGCCCAGGCGCCGAGACGCCACCGAACACCCGATCGTAGACATTGGCCCAGCGCCGGTAGGCGGAAATGATGGCGGCATTATCCAGGGCGGAATGAGGCGCGGACGTATCGGCGGTATTCAGCGAATAATCGATTTTCTTCGAGTCGTGCATAGCGGCCTTGTCATTATCGGTAGATGAAAGCTGAGGCAGTAGAGCCTTCACTCGGCGTGGTGTCCGTTAATGAATAGTGAAGGCCGTCAGCGAGGTGGCATCCGTTTCGCTATTTCGTCGGGGCTGTGCAGCCAGGCCTGGTAGCCCGCGGCAGCCCAGGTTTTTCAGGGTTGCCGGCCAGGCGGAGCGGCTGCAGGACATAACGGCAGGTTTCTTTTAAAACAATTGCCAAGTGTTTGGCTAGTTGTAATGCCTTTGGTTTTTCATGAATGAGAAGTTGATGCTCGCCGATGTTTTTGATTGTTCGTTCTTTCAATAAAAAAATAAGCACTATTGATGTTGTTGTTTGCTCGTTCAATCAAGTTTTATAACGAGCACTGAGGGGTCGGCTTGTTTTCAACACCCGTGGAGTTGGCGATTAATTGCACACGGCAAGCCGAGATGCCCCGGGGCGTGGAGCACACGCCTGGCAGGCAGGACGCGTCCGTATGGCCTGGCCAGGGAGAGCGGGTCGGTAGGGCAGGGTTTGGCGCAGTCAGCGTATCTCTGCGTTCGGACAGGAGGAGGCAGTTGGAAGACCAATGGTTAGCTGGCTTTATTTACCTTTTACAAGCTAATCCCTGGTGTCCGATGAGGCTAGCTCACCGCTCCGCTAGGTCGTCCAGTCATCCCGCCCAGACGGCCGCATATCCTGCTATGGCTGATTTCTGCCCGATTTTGGCGCAGCATGGCCGCTATTCCGCTGGACACAAGGCAGACCTGGCATGAAGCAGGCTGCAGGCTTCACTCTTACCTGAAGACTAAGAATTAGGCTGTGCCGTCTGAGGCTGACCTGCAAAGCTTCGCCCTCGATCGAGGGAGGTGGCGCCCGGTGGTGAACCTGCCGGCGTGGCTCTGATGGTCATGGCAGGGGTCGCCGTCCGACATCGGGTGTTGCCCTCCCATGCTGGGCCAAGCGCTGGATGAGTTGTCCAGCCGGATACAAGGCGCGGCCAGCACACCGATCATCATGGTTTAGGGGCCGACCATCACGCGTTGGCTGACTTGCGTCCGCCTTGGACGCAGCATGGTAGAGGCATTACGTTAGCGGAACGCGCCCGAGCTCGTTGCTGCGGGTCGTTACGCTGTTGTCTGAATGCTCAAGGACGATGACTGAGCGCTGTCTCGCTGCGGAATGGGATTCCGAGCTTGCGCTTTTCGCTTGGGTACTCCGTTCATGAAAAGATCGTCGTTCCGTCCGATCCAAGGCTTCACCCTGATCGAGATGCTGGTGGTAGTGGCCTTGCTGGGCATCTTCGTAGCCATGGCTGCGCCCAACTTCGCCAGTCTGATTCGCTCCAATCGGGTCCAGACCGCTGCCGATGAACTGGCAGGGGTGCTGCAATATGCCCGTGGCGAGGCCATCACCCGCGGCGTGACCGTCACCTTGACCGCCAGCAGTCCCACCGCCTGGAATGCCGGCTTCACCCTTTCGGCGGCAGGGCAGACGCTCAGGCGTATCGACGCCGGTGGGCTGCAAAGCGGGGTGACGGTGAGCTCCGGCGCCGCTCAGGCAAGCTTCGGTGCGACCGGTACCAGTGGGGCCACGACCAGTCAGTGCTTCACCCTCTGCGCCAGCGACCAGTCAGGGCAATGCCGCTTCGTCGGCGTCAGCGTGACCGGACGCATCACCCTGCCTTCCGCGGATCGACCGCAGACGGGGGAGTGTTCGTGAGGCATCGCTCGCAGGGCTTCAGCATGATCGAGGTGTTGGTCAGCGTCGTGCTGATCTGCGTCGGCCTGCTGGGCGTTGCCGCGCTGCAGAGCAAAGCGGTGCCCTTCACCCAGGACTCCGTACAGCGCAACGCTGCCATGATGTTGGCCAACGATCTCCTCGAACTCGTTCGCGCCAATCCCGGCGCGGTCGCCAGCTACCTCAAGGCGCCCGGCAGCGCCTTTGCCAGTGCGCCCGCCAGCTGTCGACCGACACCGACCGCGGCAGCCGACCAGCTCGCCTGCTGGGCGGTCCAGGCCAGTGCCGTGCTGCCCGGGGCGACGGACCTGCTGACCAACTCCTTCTATGTGTGCCAGAACGCTACCCCGGGTCCCACGGGCGCGGCCTCGTCTTGTAGCGGCGGCGACTACCTGGAGATCCAGGTGGCCTGGACCGCGCCGGTCGATAGTTGTCTGGATGCCGGGACCCCGGCCGGTAACGGTACCGGGTCCATCTGCACCTACCGTTTGCGAACCCGACTCTGAAGGCCGCCCATGCTCAACCGCTTCGTGACCTTACCGGCCCGGCAACGGGGACTGTCCATCGTCGAGCTGATGGTGGCCCTGGCGATCAGCAGCTTCCTGATCCTGGGGGTCACTCAGCTCTATATCAACAACAAGAAAACCTACCTGTTCCAGCAGAGCCAGGAGCTCAACCAGGAAAATGGTCGCTTCGCCCTGGCCTTGCTCAGCCAGGAGCTGGCCAAGGCGGGCTATCGACGCCGGCCGGACATTGCGGTCACCCAGGATTTCCCGGCCGACAGCGGTAGCACGACGGCGGGCAACGCCCTGGGTTGCAACTTCGCGGCGGGCGCGGCGGTGATCGGCGATGCCACCAGTATCTGTATCCGCTATCAGGCGCGCGACGCGCGCGAAACCGATTGTCGCGGCCAGGTGCTCAGCGCCCAGTCGACCACTCTGGCCAACAATGCCGATGCGCCCTACGAATACTCGACCACCAGCCAGAACGCGGTGGTCGTCGAGCGCTTTTCCCTCGCCGCGGATAGCACCTTCACCACGGGCGCGGCCAATGAGCGGCCTGGCGCCCTGGTGTGCGCCAGCAATCTGCTGGCCTGTGGTAACGGTATCTGCACCCGGGTCAACGGTGATACCGGTACGGCGCAGCTGATCGGTGGCGTCCGGGATCTGCGCTTCGATTACGGTGTGGGTACGGAGAAAAACGTTTCCTCCTATACCCTCGCGCCGTCCGCCAGTACGGCCAACCTGATCCGCGCCGTGCGCTACTCGGCATTGATGCAGTCTACCGGTCAGGGCTTGAGGGACAGTGCCGATACACCGCCGGTCCTGGGCCAGTGGAACCAGCTCTACGCCACCACCTTCACCGGCAACGCCTACCTCTATCAGATCGCCCAGGACACCATCACCCTCAGGAACCTGATGCCATGACCCCCTATCGACGGCTGCCCGGACAACGACAGCGCGGCGCGTCCCTGTTGATCGCGCTGGTCCTACTGCTGTTGCTGACGATTCTGGCGCTGACCAGCCTGCGTGGCGTCACCCTGGAATCGCGGGTCATGGGCAACATCAAGCAGCAGCACAATCTGCAGAGTGCCGCGGAGACCGCACTGAGAGCGGGGGAAGGGGTGGTCGGCAAGGCCGTCGTCGCGCCTGACCTGGCGAGCACCTGCAGCCTGACGTTCTGCATGCCCTACCAACTGCGCAACAACGCCTATCTGAATGCCGCGGGCACCGCCCTGGGCAGCGAGACGATCAGCAATCGCAGCGTGCCCCTGGGCTACATGACGCCACTGTTCCGCAATGGCGACCCCAGTGCGGCCCTGGACGGCTACAGCATCCTGAGTACCGGCACCACGGCGGAAACGCCCAATGCCCGCTGGTACGTGGTCGATCTCGGTCCGCTCGACACCGGTAGCGAAAACAATTGCGCCCTGACGGGGTGCGGTACCCGCTACTACGAAGTCGATAGCTGCGCCGGTGCGGGCTGCGCGAGCAATCAAGTCGGCCAACGGATCACCCTGAGATCCGTCATGGCAAAATCCTTCTGATCGACCGGAGACGCTATCCATGAACGCTCGTGGTCGCCGCTATTTCCTGTTGCCCCTGCAACTGCTCGCCCTGGCCTTCAGCGCCCAGGCCGCCACCAACTTCCCCACCCAGACGCCGCTCTTCGTCAACAGCTCGGTGCCACCGCTGAACATGCTGGTGGTGGAGCGTGACCACAAGCTCTATGCCCCGGCCTATAACGACGCGGCGGATCTGGACGGCGACGGGGTGCTGGACATCTACTACAAGCCGGCGGTCATCGACTACACCGGCTATTTCGATTCCGGTAAGTGCTACAGCTACGATACGGCCAACGGCTATTTCGTCCCCCAGGAGGCGGGTACGGCGATTGCCGGCACCCCCACGACCGGTACGCCGAAGAAGTGCGGGACCGGTAATAGCGATGCGCCCTGGAGCGGTGACTTCCTCAACTACCTGACCACCTCGCGGATGGATGCCCTGCGCAAGGTGCTCTATGGCGGCTATCGCTCGACCGATACCGCGACCAGCACCGTGCTGGCGCGCGGCAACGTGCCGGCCGATGCGCACTCCTGGGGCAAGGAGTACCGCAGCAATACCCGCGACGGCTACAACATCTCCGACTACGCACCGATCAGCACACCCAGCGACGGTGCCGGTAGTTATGCACTGTTCGCCAATACCACCTACAACAACCAGCCGAGCCTGAGGGTCATCCCCAGCACCACCGATATCCGTATCTGGGGCTGGGTCTCGCGCGAGTCGGTGCAGGGACAGGACACCGCCACTACTACCGCGTTCAGGGACGTGGGACTGTCGGGCACCACGCCCTCGGGAACCCTCACCAGCGCCTCCGGCCGCAACGTCTACAGCTTCAACGTCCGTGTCCAGGCCTGCGTCAGTGGGCTGCTGGAGAGCAACTGCAAGGCCTATCCCAATGGCCAGTACAAGCCGACCGGGCTGCTGCACGACTATGGCGAAGGCAACCAGATGTACTTCGGTCTGCTGACCGGCACCTACAACGACAATCTTCAGGGTGGGGTGCTGCGCAAGGCCATCAGTTCCTTCGCCAACGAGGTGGATGCCAATACCGGCATCTTCGGCGTCGCCAGCACCTCCGGCAGAACCACGACCTACACCAAGCAGGGCATCATCGCCACCTTGGACGGCATCCAGTATTCCCAGGACAACGCCTGCTCGGGCTGGGGGTCGCCTGGCAACGACCTGGCCAATGGCAAGTGCTATAACTACGGCAATCCGCTGGCGGAGATGTCCTACGAGGTGTTGCGCTACTTCAGCGGTGCCACCACCCCTACTTCCGGCTATGCCGCGGGTTCGGTGGATAGCGGCCTGGGTCTGCCCTCGGTGACCAGCTGGAGCAATCCCTACAGCACCTATCCGTCGTGCTCCAAGCCCTTCCAGACGCTGCTCAGTGACGTGAATCCGAGCTATGACTCGGATCTGCCGGACAGTGCCTTCACGGCGACGTCGGTACCCGAAACCCTGACGGATTTCAGTGTCCGTAGCCTGGGCCAGACCATCTGGAACAACGAGGTGGGTGGCAGTCGCAGCATCAACATCGGCGAGGTGGCGGGCAGTACCTCCGACTATGCGCCCACGGCTAAGGCGGTGAACGGCTTCGGCCTGTTCCGTGGCCTGCCCGACGAACCCACCCGGCAGGGAACCTACAACATCGCCAGTGTCGCCTACTACGGCAACAAGACCGCCCTGACCACCAGTGGACAGCGGCTGAAGACCTTCGCCGTCGCCCTGTCCTCGACCCAGCCGCGCATCCAGATGACCACCAGCCGGGGTACCCTGACCCTGGTGCCTTTCGGCAAGGTTACCAGCCAGGGCTCCACCTACCAGGCGACCGAGCAGATCACCGGCTTCTACGTCGACACCATGGCCAACCTCAGCGGCATGGCGGTGGATAGCACCAAGAACAACGGTCGGCCGCTGATCAGCTTCCGCGTGGTCTACGACGACGCCGCCCAGGGTGGCGACTACGACATGGACGCCATCGTCCTCTACACCCTGGCGGCCAACGCCGACGGTACCGTCACCGTCACCAGCGACACCCAGTATTCGGTATCGGGCAACGACTCCCACATGGGCTACACCATGTCGGGTACCAACGCCGATGGCATCTACCTGGAGGTGACCGGCGGCGGGACGTCGTCCAACAGCGGTAGCCTGCACAACCCGCTGGATACCCCACCCGGCAGACTGCCGGGTGCCTGCGTGAGCAATGCCAATGCCTGCCCGTCACTGCCCGGCCGCAAGAGCAACAGCGTGGTGGTGAATGGCGGTTCTTCCACCACGCGCACCTTCACTCCGTCTTCCAGCTCCTTGGTCACCAACCTGCAGAACCCGCTGTGGTATGCGGCCAAGTGGGGCGGCTTCAACTATTCCAGTAACAGCCCCTTGCCGGTCGCCGGCGATTGGGACTCCAACAAATCCGGCACCCCGGACAACTACTTCCTGGTCACCAACGCCTCCACCCTCAAGACCCAGTTGTCCAATGCCTTCAACCAGATCCTGCAGAGCAACAACTCGGTATCGGCCCCGGCGGTACTGCCCTACCAGAGCACCAGCAGCGGTACGGCCACGCGCTACGACACCTATACCACCAGCATGAATGCCAGCTATTGGAGCGGCGATCTGACCAAGAGCACCATCGAGGTCACCCCGAGCAGCTCCGGCACGGCCACCAAGACCACTACCCAGGTGTGGAAGGCCAGCGCCCAATTGCCCGGTTGGGGATCGCGCGTCATCAAGATGGCCGCGGTTCCCGGCGCCGGTAGCGGATTACAGGACTTCACCTACGCCGCTCTTGCCAGGCGCACCTATGGGGGCACCAGCCTGCAGTCCAATCTGGATGCCAACAAGGTCAACTTCCTCAAGGGCGACAACAGCCTGGCGACCTCCACCTATCGGCAGCGGTCGAGTCCGCTGGGCGATATCATCAACTCCGCCCCGGCACTGGCCAATGGCGCCCAGTATCTCACCAGTGCGGCCAATGCCCTGGAAAGCGGTGGTGACTACGGCACCTTCAAGACCAACCAGGCCGCCGAAGCGCCGATGGTCTACGTGGGCGCCAACGACGGCATGCTGCATGGCTTCAATGCGACCACCGGTCAGGAGGCCTTCGCCTTCGTGCCCACGGCGGTGATCCCCAACCTCTACCTGCTGGCCAAGCCGAATTACAACAACGCGACCGCCTCGCAGCACACCTATTACGTGGATGGCTCGCCGGTCATCGCCGACGTCTATTTCGGCAGCGCCTGGCACAAGGTGCTCATCGGTACCCTGCGTGGCGGCGGCCGTTCCCTCTTCGCGCTCGACATTACCGATCCGGATGCCATCAAGCTGCTCTGGGAGTTCAACGGTGAGGCGAGCAACGCCGGCGGCAACACCCAGACCGAGCCTACCCTGGGCTACAGCTTCGGTACGCCGCTGGTCTCACGCCTGCACACGGGGCAGTGGGCGGTCCTGGCAGGCAATGGCTACAACGGCAATGGCGGGACGGCTTCGCTGCTGATCCTCGACATCGCCACCGGCAAGCTGCTCAAGAAGCTGGACGCCGAAACCGCTACCCAGAGCAACGGGCTGTTCAATCTCAAGGTGCTGGACGTCAATTCCGACGGTGTCGCCGACTACGTCTACGGCGGCGATCTGAAGGGCAATCTCTGGCGCTTCGATCTGCTGAACAATGGCAACCTCACCGCCACGGCGACGGTCGACAACTTCACGGTCGCCTTCGGTGGCAAACCGCTGTACACGGCGCGGAGCAGCGACACCAATGGCGTGATCCAGCCCATCACGGCGCCGCCGTCGGTGGTCAAGCATCCATCCGGTACGGGCTTCATCGTGATGTTCGGTACGGGTAGCTACTTCGCCACCGAAGACAAGACGTCGACGAGTCTGCAAAGCGTCTATGGCATCTGGGACAAGAATGTCTCGACTGCCTCGACGCCCAATACCGTCACCAGCCTGACCACGCTCCAGCGCAGCAATCTGCAACGCCAGACCATTACCAGTGAGAGCACCGTGAGCGGCAAGAGCGCGCGAGTGCTGAGCAACACGGCGGTGAACTGGACGACGGTCAGCGGCTGGTATCTCGATCTGCAGAGCAATAACCAGGCGCTTGGCGAGCGTGTGGTAGACCCGATGACCGCCAGTGGCCAGACGCTGGTGTTCAATACCCTGACGCCCAATGCCGACGTCTGTTCTTCGGGTGTTACCGGCTGGGCCTATGCGGTAGATCCGGCATCCGGAGGTCGCACCAGCTTCAATGTCTTCGACCTGAATGGCGATGGCGTGGTCAACAGTCTGGATAGTCTGAATGGTACCGTCGTGTCGGGTTTCGGTACGATCGCAGGCGGTACCACCTTGGCCAGCAATCAGTTGGTCACCACGGACGGTATCTCGACTACCGTTAACAAAGGTAGCCAGATGTCCGGACGCCAGACCTGGCGGGTGATACCGCAACCGCAATGAGTGGGGAGACCACAGCAGCATGACCAGTACGCGAGGCTTCACCCTGATCGAGGTGATGATCACCGTCGCCATCGTCGGTATCCTGGCCGCCATCGCCTATCCGAGCTACCAGCAGTACGTGCTGCGTAGCCATCGCTCGGAGGGGATGGCCCTGCTCAGCGAGGCGGCTGCGCGCATGGAGCGCTATTACGCGCAGAACAGCACCTATGCCACGGCGACGCCGAACCGCCTGGGCCTGACCAGCACGGCCAACGCCACCACGGTCAATTCGGCGAACGGCTACTACGCCCTGAGTCTGGGAACGCCAACCGCCACCACCTACAGCCTGAGCGTGACGCCCCAGAATGCCCAGACCCGGGATACCTGCGGAACGCTGACGCTGGATTCCACCGGCCTGCGCGGTGCGGCGGGCAAGACGGCGACCACGGACGCGGCGACCGTCAGCAACTGCTGGCGCTAATCCTCCCGCCCCTGTACCAGGCCCGCATCCCGTGCCTGTTCGACGCGGCAGCCGCCGAAGCCCAGCGTCACCCGCTGGGTGGCGTCGGGCCGGCCGGCGTCCTGGGCTTCGTGTTCGACGACCAGGCGATTGAGGCGGTTGAGCAGCAGCATGGATTCGTCGTAGGCGGTGAGATAGAGCCTGAGCGCCGATTCCTCGGTCAGGCCGTGGCCGTAGACCACGTGAAAGGTGAAGTCGGGAGCGGCGCGATCCTGCAGGTAGAGACGCTCGAAGCCGGCCAGCAGGTCGCCGGTGAAGTGGGCCAGCAGCCGACCGGCACCTTCCTGGCTTTCCGTGCCGCGTAGCAGCGAGCGGGGGGTGAGCACCACGCGGTCTTCCTCGTCGAGCCGGGCGTAGCCCTTGCGCAACCATTCGTCCAGCACGGTACGGGCGCGCACGTCGCTGCCGACGCTGGCGACCAGGGCGTCGAAGCTCTGCTCGCCGCCGAGTCGTTGGGTGCGGGGCAGGGGGCGCAGGTTGCCGTCGGCGTCGAGCAGGTCCAGCCGTGAGGTCCAGGCGCTGAGTACCTGCCATTCCAGGCTGGGGGTGCTCTGCGAGCGCTCCGGGCTGGCTTCGCGCAGGGCGCGGACTTCGCGGCGGGGCAGGCCGGTCAGCACCGAGATGCGGCTGTCCGAATTGGGCTTGTCACGCAGCGGCTCGAAGTCGCGTGCCACCTCGAAGTAGGTCTGGCGTAACAGCCGATCGAAGGTCTGGTAGGTCACCCCGGAGGCGATGGCGATACGCACCAGCCGACCGATCAGGCTGCGCAGGAGCAAAGGGACCTTGGTGGAAAGCATGCAGGAAGGACTCGACACGACAGACGCCGTGCCATCTTCGCGGGAGCCCGGGGGCGCCGTCAAACCCGCGAGCCCTCGAGCGGGGCGGACGGCAGGCCGAGCGACCGCCCGCCGGGGCCGGCGGAGCCCCTAGCCTGGGGTACCCGATTCGGTCGCGCCAGCCACGTCCGGATCGTCCGGAAACTCCTCCGGCTCCATGTCGGCGTAGGGCAATTCCTCGGGCGGCGGGGTATTGCTGGGGTTGTCGTAGGTCTTCTGCTCAGCGTCGCTCATGGTGTGCTCCTCAGGTGGGTAGGGATATCGAACCCGTCTGGGTGGGGCCGTTCCCACCTGGCTACGGACGGTCGCCGGGCCCGCACCTTGCGTCGGCGGTGCTGTGCCTGGCCGAACGTCCTTAGCGCGATAGCTGTCTACGAGTTGACCGTCTCTCCCGAACGACGGCGCCTGAGGATTCCCGTGATGACCACGCCCACCGCTGTCCACCCGCTGCCGTTCCAGCCTGCCTTCGAACAAGTAGCGGACGACGAAGCCGAGACCGTCCGCGAGATGGTCGAGGCGATGAGATCCATTGCCGAAACCACCTATGCCAATGGCGGCCATGCCATCCGCAGTGTCCATGCCAAGAGCCATGGCCTGCTCACTGGCCGGGTGACCGTACTGGACGGTCTGCCGCCTGCCTATGCCCAGGGTGTCTTCGCGACGCCGGCCAGCTATGCGGCGGTGCTGAGGTTCTCGACCAATCCGGGCGATATCCTGCCGGACAGCGTGTCCACCCCGCGGGGCCTGGCGCTCAAGCTGATCGACGTGCCCGGTGCGCGGCTGCCCGGTAGCGAAGGCCAGGTGACCCAGGATTTCGTCATGCAGAACGCCCCGGCCTTCACCGCGCCGGATCCCAAGACCTTTCTCAAGACGCTCAAGTTGCTGGCCAAGACCACTGACCGCGGCGAAGGCCTGAAGAAGGTGGCCTCGGCGGTGCTGCGCGGCACCGAGAAGGTGGTGGAGGCCTTCGGTGGCGAGAGCCCGACGCTGAAGAGCCTGGGTGGGCACCCGGAAACCCATATCCTCGGCGAGACCTTCTACAGCATGGTGCCCTTTCTCTATGGTCCCTATTTCGCCAAGCTCAGCGTGGTGCCGGTCGCACCGGAGCTGACCGCCCTGACCGATGCTCCGGTCGAGGTCAATGGCAAGCCCGACGGCCTGCGCGAGGCGGTCAATGGCCACTTCGCCCAGCAGGGCGGCGTCTGGGAGATTCGCGTGCAACTGGGCGTCGACATCGAGCAGACCCCCATCGAGGACGCTTCGGTGGTCTGGCCGGAGGAGCTGACGCCCTATGTGACCGTGGCCCGGCTGGAGGTCCAGCCACAGCCGGCCTGGAACGAGGCGCGCTCGCGCGAGGTGGATGACCGCATGGTGTTCAGCCCCTGGCATGGCCTGGCGGCGCATCGGCCTCTGGGTGGCATCATGAGGTCTCGGCAACCGGCCTACGAGATGTCGTCGCAGTTTCGCAGCGAGCGCAACGGTTGCCCGTTGCACCATCCACGCGGACCAGTGGAGCTCTGATCGCGGCTCAATTGAGGGTGGCGAGCTCAGCGTCGTCCAGTTCGCGGGCGCGGATGGCCGCCGGCCGGGCTACCAGGCCGGCGACATAGCGTTCGAAGTGCGGTCGCTTGTCGATGGTGCCGAAGGCCATGCCCCAGGCCAGGTGGGCGCCGACATAGACGTCCGCCGCGGTGAAGCGATCGTCCACCAAGTACTCACCCGGGGCCAGGGCGGCGTCCAGGGTGTCGAGGACCTCGGCGAGGCTGCCATAGCCCACCGCGCCCCGCCTTTGCGGATCCTCGGGCAGGGTGACGCCCAGGGCCTGGTTGGTGGTCGCGGCCTCCAGGGGGCCGGCGGCGAAGAACAGCCAGCGGTAGTAGCTGCCACGGGCCGGGTCGCTGAGTGCCGGGGCGAGGCCGGCCGCGGGAAAGGCGTCCGCGAGATAGGCGCAGATGGCCGCCGTTTCCGTCACCAGCGCCGCGCCATGCCGCAACGCCGGGACCTTGCCCATGGGGTTGATCGCCCGATAGGCCGCCGACTTCATCGCCGGCCCGTAGTCGATCCGCTGTACCTCGTAGGGCTGACCGAGCTCCTCCAGCAACCAGCGCACGATGCGTCCGCGCGACATGGGGTGGGTATAGAGCACGGGCCGGTCGAACATGGAGAAACTTCCTTGGGTTGGCGTACCCCCTAGCATAGGTAGGCGCTCGTTCAGCGTCCACGTACAAGAGAAAGGGTGCCCTTCTGCTAGACTGGTAAACCTTTACGAGCCGTTTCACAGGACTCCCGTGCCTTCATCCTTCGACTCCCTGCCACTGGCCGAGGCCATGCAGGCCAATCTGGCCGAGCTCGGCTACCTGAGCATGACGCCCATCCAGGCGGCCAGCCTGCCCATCATCCTCAAGGGCCAGGATCTCATCGCCCAGGCCAAGACCGGGTCGGGCAAGACGGCCGCCTTCGGCATCGGCCTGCTGACCGGGCTCAATCCGCGCTATTTCGGCTGTCAGGCCCTGGTGCTGTGCCCGACCCGCGAGCTGGCGGACCAGGTGGCGCGGGAGTTGCGACGCTTGGCGCGGACCACGCCCAATCTCAAGATCCTCACCCTTTGCGGCGGCATGCCGCTGGGGCCGCAGATCGCCTCCCTGGAGCATGGCGCCCAGGTGATCGTCGGCACTCCGGGGCGGGTACAGGAGCATCTGCGCAAGGGTACCCTGGTGCTGGACGGTCTCAACGTCGCCGTGCTCGACGAGGCCGATCGCATGCTGGACATGGGCTTCGTCGAGGCCATCGCCGACATCCTGCGGCAGACTCCCGCGCGCCGGCAGACGCTGCTGTTCTCCGCCACCTATCCGGAAGGCATCGAGCGGCTGGCCGAGGACTATCTGCGCGCGCCCTTGCGCATCAGCGTCGAGAGCCAGCACAGCGAGGGCCAGATTCGCCAGCGTTTCTACGAGATCGCCGCCCAGGACCGCCTGAGCGCCGTGGTGCGGCTGCTGCGTCACTATCGTCCGGCCAGTGCCGTGGCCTTCTGCCAGACCCGCCAGCAGTGCCAGGAGGTAGTCGAGGCCTTGCACGCCCAGCGCATCTCCGCCGCCGCCCTGCATGGCGACCTGGAGCAGCGCGAGCGTGACCAGGTGCTGGCGATGTTCGCCAACCGCAGCCTCTGCGTGCTGGTGGCCACCGACGTGGCCGCTCGTGGCATCGACGTGGCCGGTCTCGAGGCCGTGATCAACGTCGAGTTGTCCCGCGATCCGGCGGTGCACGTGCACCGCATCGGCCGCAGCGGCCGGGCCGGCGAGCAGGGCCTGGCGCTATCGCTGGTGGCGCCGGCAGAGGCCAGCCGCGCCCAGGCCATCGAGACCCAGCAGGGTGCCCCGCTGGATTGGCAGCCGCTCGGCGCCCTGCGCGACACCGTCGAGCCCCTGGTGCCCGTGATGCATACCCTGGCCCTGGCGGCGGGGAAGAAGGACAAGCTGCGCCCCGGCGACATCCTCGGCGCCCTGACCGGTGACGCCGGCCTGCCCGGCGCCAAGATCGGCAAGATCACCCTGTTCGACCACCAGGCCTTCGTCGCCGTGGAAAGGGACATCGCTCGCCAGGCCCTGCAGCGGCTGAGCGAGGGCAAGATCAAGGGGCGGTCGATCAAGGTGCGGATGCTGTAGGGAGTGGCAGGGTGTAGGTTGGGTTGAGCGCAGCGAAGCCCAACATGGCCCCAGGCCTGGCTCCCGCTGTTGGGCTTCGACGATGGAGCCGTCTCAACCCAACCTACGGGACTGGGACATCGTCGCGAGGCGCGCCCTCACCCCAACCCTCTCCCAAGGGGAGAGGGGGTTGTCCGAGTGCCTCGACGTACCTCCGGCTGTTGGGCTTCTACGGTGGAGCTGTCTCAACCCAACCTACGGCTCGATCCGTGATGTAGGTTAGGTTGAGCGCAGCGAAGCCCATCGGTGCCTGGTCGCAATAAAGCGTAGGCTACGTCTCGATCCCCATTCGCCGCCGCGCCCGATGCGACGAGCCATTGCGCACCGCCCAGCGCAGCACCGGCGCGGTCGCGCCGATACCGGTACGAATTAGCCGCCGTTGCAGCGGACTCTGGTGAAAACCCAGTTCCGCACTGGCCCAATCGGGCAGCAGGTCGATACCGGCGCTCATCATCAGCTTGCCGAACGGCTTGGCCAGGGCGCTGGGTGCCGGGGCCTGCACCAGCACCTGGCAGACCTCGCGGCTGCGCTCGTCACACACCAGTTCGGGGCGGATCGCCTGGTAGTAGGCGGCGATCTCCGCCCGTGAGCGGGGGACGTCGATGGCGCCCAGGCGCTCGGCCACCAGGGCGATCTCGGCGTAGTAGCGATCCTGTTCCGCCCCTGGTAGGTGCGGATCGAAATAGCGCAGGTAGGCGGCGAGGAAATGGCTGACCTCGGCCACGTGCACCCAGGTCAGCAGGGCGGGGTCCTCGGCGCGATAGGGGCGGCCATCGGCAGCCTGGCCCTGGATGTGCCTGTGGATGGCCTTGACCCGCGCGATCAGCCGCTCGGCGTCGCCACGGCTGCCGAAGGTGGTGGCGGCGATGAACTGCCCGGTACGCCGCAGGCGGCCGAGCATGTCCTGGCGAAACTTCGAGTGGTCCCAGACGCCGGCCAGGGCCAGTGGGTGCAGGGCCTGCATCAGCAGGGCGGCGATGCCGCCGATCAGCATGCAGGTGAAGTCGCTGTGCACCCGCCAGGGCACGCTGCCCGGGCCGAACAGGCCGGGATCACCCGCTGGCTGTTCATAGTCGACTTCGCCCAGCGCCAGCCCGGTGAGGCTCATCACCTGCCGCTCAATGCGGTTCCGGATCGCCTCCATGGCCTAGCGCGGCAGCAGATAGAGGGCGGCGTACTGCAGCAGCATGATGGTCTTGCCGTCCACCAGCCGACCGTCCCGCGCCATGGCCAGGGCCTCGTCGAAGGGCAGTTCCAGCAATTCGATGTCCTCGCCTTCCTCGTGCAGCCCACCACCCTCGGCGATGCGCTGGTCGGCGCGGTATTCACCGGCGAAGAAGTGCAGCAGCTCGGTCACCGAGCCGGGGCTCATGAAGGCGTCGAACAGGTGCTGGACATTGTCCAGGCGGTAACCGGTCTCTTCCTCCACCTCGGCCTTGATGCGCGCCTCGGGCGCCGCCTTGTCCAGCAGCCCGGCGGGGGTTTCCACCAGCAGGCCGTCGTCCAGGCCGTTGCCCAGGGTGGGCAGGCGGAACTGGCGGATCAGCAGCACGGTACGCCGCTCGCGGTCGTACAGCAGGATGGTGGCGCCGTTGCCGCGGTCGTAGGTCTCCCGGGTCTGGCGTTGCCAGCTGCCGTCGCGGCGCAGGTAATCGAAGGTGGTCTTCTTCAACAGGCCCCAGTCAGCGGAAAGGGTCTCGACCTGCTGGATACGGAAGCGGGGGGTGTCGGGCATGGGACTCGTCTTGGCGGAAGGCGTCGGGCCACGGTAGCAGAAGTCGTGCCTCGTTAAGGCACGGAGCGCCGTCGCAGGTTCCGCACAGCCGCTAGAACGGCGTTTAGAGCCTGTTCAAAATCTCGCGAGCTAGAGCCAAACAAGGCGAAAAGCCCTGAGGAAGCGGAGTTTACAGATGGTAAATGAGCATTCCGAAGGGCTTTTCAACGCCGTTTGGCCGACGCGCAGCAGATTATGAACAGGCTCTTAGAACCAGCGGTCGTTCTTCTTCCGGCCGCGGGTCATGGACGGCAGGATCAGGCCGGCCAGCAGGCCCGCGCCGGCAATGCTGCCGCCGTAGACCATGTACTGCATCAGCGCCTGCTTGTTCTCGTTGCCGAGCTTGGCCTGGGTGCTGCGCAGATCCGACTGGGCCTGGGTCAGCTGGGCGTCGAGGTCCTTGCGGCGGCTTTCCAGTTCATCGATCTGCTTCTTGCGCGAGTCCAGGGTCTCCTGCATGCCCTGGACGCGATTCTTCCAGCTGTCGTCGATGGTCTTGAGCTGGCCGCTCAGTTCGGCGACCTGCTGCTCCAGCTGCGGCAGGCGCTCGGCCTGGCCAGGCTTGGCCTGCAGGTCGCTGCTGGGAATCCAGACGGTGCTGCCGCCTTCGCCGCGCACCTGGCTGTAGTCGCCCTGGGTGCTGATCAGCTCGACCTTCTGCCCGGACTTGAGGGTGCCGACGATACGGTAGCCATCGGTGGGGCCGCTGCGGACATAGGTGGTCAGGCTGTCGCTGACCCAGCGGGTGGTGTTTTCCTGGGCGGCCGCGGTGCCGGTGAAGGAGGCGAGGGAAGCGGCCAGGCAGAGGCCGAGATGCGGAAGGCGGGACAGCAGGCGAGATGGGGACATGGGCATGATCGGGTCTGTATGCGTGAGCTGAAAAGATGAAGGCCGTGGTGACCAGGCCGGATTATTGTGGGGCAGTACCCTAGCAAGCTGCCGCGATCTATCCGCCAACCCGTAGCGCTCTCTGTGCGAGACGGTGAAACAGTTCAAGCTTTGGCGGGGGAAAGCGACGGCCAGTGTCATCTTGCCGCCATACGGCAGCCAGCGGAAGGCATCGAGTGCGGCCTTGGAGCTTCAGAGCCGATTGAGCAGATCCAGGCCAAGGGCGGCCAGGACGCCCAGTCCGGCGCTGCCGAAGGCCAGCGCCTTGCCCCACCAGCGTTTCCAGGCCAGGGCACCGGCGACCATGCCCACGCCACAGAGCAGCAGGCCGCACTTGAGATAGAAGTCCGACCAGGCGAGCAGCTGGTCGATGAAATCGAAGAGATCGTGGAATTCCGGCGGCATGGGGCCTCCTGGCGGGCTGGCGCTATTGAGTCGCCGCGGCCACGGTCGTTCCCTGGCAATCCGCCGCCAGCAGCCGTTCCGCCGAGCCCTGGTCGCCGGGCTGGCTGCCGACGCGCCCGGCCAGCAGCAGGAAGTGCCGGCTGGCATCCCGGCTCGGCAGGGCTACCAAGGCCAGCGACAGGCGCGGATCCGGCACGGGGTAGGGCGGGTCCGCCGCCAGGGCGGGAAAGAAGTCCGCGGCCAGCAGCTGGGTCTCGCTCAGGCGCCGCACCTGATAGCGACTGCCGGCGAGCGCCACCGGGAGCGCACGCCACTGGTCATCCATCCCTGGGGCCAGTTGCCAGAGCTGCTGGCGCAGCTCGGGCCTCAGGCAGGCGAGGTGCACGTGCAGTTGATCCTGGCTACGGCCGCTGGGCGCATTCAGCGCCAGGCCGACGAGGTCGTCGGCCACCGCTGCCGGACCCCAGGCGCTCAGGTACCAGCGCTGGCGCCAGGCCAGCCCGAACCAGTTGGGTTGGCCGGGTTGCCACAGGGCTGGACTCTCCAGACCTCGCAGTGGGCGCAGGGGCACCAGGATGAAGTGCTGGGGTTCGCCGGGCGCGCGTAGCACGGCGAAGCCGGGGTTTTCGACCACCTGGCGACAGGGCGCGGGTTGCCCGGTGAGCCAGGCATTGGGTGCGCACATCCCCGTCGTGACCTGGCGCAGCAGCTCGCGGCTGGAGCAGCCCGCCAGCGTCATGCCCAGCACCAGCAACGACAGCTGCCGCCACCACGACCAGCGGACGCTGGACGGCGGCGAACATCTGGGCAAACTTCCTTTCCAATGGGTATCAGGGCAGCACATGGGGGAGTCAGCCATGGCCAATGGGTGGGCCGGAGACGGCGCGGTTCAGGAACAGATCGACAGCACGGTGGATGATGCGGTGCAGCGTGCCCGCAGTCGCCTGCATCGTGGCGCGAGCCTGACGCACTGCGAGGAGTGCGGCGATGCCATCCCCGAGGCGCGCCGCCAGGTGGTGCCGGGCGTGCGCCTGTGCATCCGCTGCCAGTCCGAGCAGGACGCCGAGGACCAGCGCGCCGGCGGCTACAACCGGCGGGGCAGCAAGGACAGTCAGTTGCGTTAGGACGGACGCGGGCAAGGTCATAGTGCGGCGACCTTTAGAGGGCAAGGGCTCACAGGCCAAAGATAGGAAAGGTTTGTACCATGCCGATCCCTTGTCCAGCAGCTGGCGCGACCTGCGCGAACTGCTGAGCCACCCTTCCCGTAGCGGCCGGCAGGGCTCAGTCGGGATGCACCGCATAACCCCTTAGCCGGTTGCCGTCCGGATCGAGGGCGACGAAGCTGCGGCCGAATGGCAGATCGGTCGGCGGCCAGGCCACTTCGGCGCCCCGGGCCAGCCAGAGTTCATGCAGCTCATCCACCGCCGCCAGGCTTTCTACCTTGAAGCCCAATTCACCTGACGCCCTGCCCGCGCTCACTGGCGGGACCACTGCCTCCCGCGCCCACAGGCCCAGGGCGAGACCGGACGGGAGTACGAACAGGGCGAAGCCGGGGCCGTCGTCGACCGGGGTGAGGTCGAGCAGCCTTGCGTAGAAATCCCGGCTGGTACGGACATCGGCAACATAGAACATCAGACTGGTGCGGTAGTGCATGGCGTCTCTCCTCTGGGGTGATGCCGCCCAGTCTAGGGACCCCCACTGCCAGTTTCTGTCAGCAGTCACACAGGGATATTGCGCTGACGCTCCATCTGCTTGCGCCAATCCCTGAGCAAGGTCTGGCGACGCCGCGGATAACGCTGCTCGCTGGGCTCTACCACGAGGATGCGGTCGGCGCGAAAGCTGCGGAAATCTTCACGCAGCTCACACCAGCCCAGAAGCACCCGGGCGGCGTCGAAGTAGGCCAGCGCGAAGGGCCAGATGGTGCGCCGGGACTCGCTATCAGCGGCGTCGCGGTAGACCAGGGTGACCTTGGTTTCCTGGCGTATCGCCTGGCGCAGAAGCGCCGGATCGATCTGGTTGTGCGGTGTTTCCCGGCTCGGCCCGATGAGCAGGGTGGTCATGGCCAACTCGTTTTGCAGTTCGCTCGGCAGGACCGCGGAGATCCGCGCCAGGGCATTCCGGGCGGCTGCGGCCAGGCTGCCATCGGTGCGCTCGGCTACCCAGCGCGAGCCGAGGACCAGGGCTTCCAGCTCTTCCGGTGTGAACATCAGGGGTGGCAGCAGGAAGCCTGGCTTGAGGATATAGCCGACCCCAGGTTCGCCCTCGATGGCTGCCCCCAAGGCTTGCAGGCTGGCGATGTCGCGGTACAGGGTTCTCAGGCTGACCCCGGTTTCCGCCGCCAAGGCGCGGCCACTCACGGCGCGGCGGTGCCGGCGCAAGGCCTGGAGCAGATCGAACAACCGTTCTGAGCGTGACATCCGCGCAGTTTAAGCGGGTGGAGGGTGATGCTCTAGCGGTGGGCGGTGCGGGTTATGGGCTTCAGGAGTACGGCAGCTGGTTCACGGCAGGGGATTAGGTTGGCGCAAAAGCTCCTTAGTCATCTCTCTGAGACGGGAGATCTCTAACTCTTGCACCCGGCGTTCCCCTGCCGTGAGTTCTCGCTCCGCATATTCGCGACTCAGAAAGAGGATGGCATCGTTACCGTCCGGGGTGTCGCTGTAGCCAGGATGGGTGGCGATTTCGCTCAACAGCGCGCGCGTGATGGGCGCAAGGTGGAAATGCAGAGAGAATCCCGCGGAGAAGCCCAGCTTGTAGACCACCACGCTATGAGGCGCATAGCAGCGCTGCAGCAGTTTCTCTGCGAAGCTCAGTTGCTGACCCAGCTCAGCCAGACTGGTAGCGTCGAGCTCGCTGAAGTCTCCCGCGCACTGTTGGCTATTCAGGATCAGGCAGCCGGGATAGCGGGAATCCTGCCGATAACCAAGGCACCAGTGTGCGCTCTCGATTATTGCGGTCGCGTCGTTCCTATCCAGCCCAGTGGTCATCGTCTCTGCTCTATCTCCGAGAGGCAGTCAGTTTACTCAGCCGTGCTGCGCCCGGCCTGCCAGCGTGATCGACTCAGCCGAAACAACCGGTGCGGACGCAGTGGGTGGCCGGTGGGCAGCCGGGGATGCTCAAAGGTGCCAGCATCGATCATCCCCAGGCGTCGCATCACGGCTAGAGACGGCTGGTTGGACACGGCAGTGAAGGCGACCACCTCTTCAAGGCCGAGCACCTCGAAGGCGTGGGCCAGGGCCAGACGGGCGCCACGAGTGGCATAGCCCTCTCCCCAGTAGGGGCGATCCAGACGCCAGCCGATCTCGACCGCAGGGGCGCAGGGGAACTCCGGCGCCACCGGGCTGATACCCAGCAAGCCGAGCAGGACGCCATCGGCGCGACGCTCCAGTGCCCAGAAGCCCCAGCCGCGTTCAGCGATGCCCTGGCGACAACGTTCGAGCATGGCAGCACTGGCCGCTTGGTCCAGGCAGGCCGGAAAGTGGTGCATCACCTCGGGATTGGCGTTGAGCCGGGCGAAGGCGGGGCCATCTTCCGGATACCACTGGCGCAGCTGCAGCTCATCGTCGGCAACCATCAGGGCGCCGCCGGTATCCCCAGGCCGCGCTGTACCGCCGGGCGGGCAAGGAAGGTGTCCAGTACGCGGCGGACCTCGGTGAAGTCCTGGAAGCCGACCAGGTCGTCCGCCTGGTAGACCTCCACCAGGGCGCGGATCCAGGGAAAGGTGGCGATGTCGGCGATGCCGTAGTCGTCGCCGAGGATCCAGGCTTGCCCCTTCAACTGGCCATCCAGTACGCCCAGCAGGCGCCGGGCTTCGGCCACGTAGCGGTCGCGGGGTCTTTTGTCTTCTATGTCCTTGCCAGCGAACGTGGTGAAGAAGCCGAGCTGGCCAAACATGGGACCGATACCGCCCATCTGGAACATCAGCCACTGGATGGCCTGGTAGCGCAGGGCCGGGTCTTGCGGCAGGAAGCGACCGGTCTTTTCCGCGAGATAGAGCAGGATGGCGCCGGACTCGAACAAGCCGAGCGGCTCACCGTCAGGACCGTCGGGATCGAGGATGGCGGGGATCTTGTTGTTGGGGCTCAGTGACAGGAATTCCGGGGTGTGCTGGTCGTCCTGGCCGAAGTCGACCCGATGCACCTCGTAGGGCAGCCCCAGCTCCTCCAGCAGGATGGCCACCTTGACGCCATTGGGCGTGGGTAGCGAATAGAGTTGCAGGCGCTCGGGGTGCTGGGCGGGCCAGCGGCGGGTGATGGGGAAGGAGGACAGATCGGCCATGGCAGGCTCCTTGGGAAGGGCGGTGCAGCATGAGACCCCTGGGCGCGAGGCGGGTTGCCCGGTGCCGAGCGAAGCGGAACTTAGCGCGATGCCGGCCTCTCCATCTCTCTAATGTCCGCCTTTCACCACCGAGGTTTCCCAATGCTCCCCCACAGCCAGCAGGGCACCGGTTCGCCCACCTTCGTGCTCATGCACTTCCTCGGCGGCTCCCACCGCACCTGGTTTCCCACCGTGCCCTACCTGGACGGCGAGCATCAGTGCGTGGCACTGAATACGCCGGGCTTTGGCGATGCGGCCGAGGTGGAGGGCTACAGCGTGGCGGAGATGGCCGATCGGGTGGATGCCAGCATCCGCGCCCTGGGCCTCGAGCGCTGCATCCTGGTCGGCCATTCGATGACCGGCAAGGTCGCCGTAGTACTGGCGGCGCGGCGACCTGAGTATCTCGTCGGGCTGATCCTGGTCGCTCCTTCACCGCCGGGTCCGCAGCCCATGAGCGAGGCGGATCGTGATGCGCAGCGTGCCTACGGAAAGAGCCGGGCGGAAGCCGAGGCCTTCGTCGATGAATCCAGCGCCCATCGCCTACCCGATGCCATCCGCGAGGTGGTCATCGCCGATGCCCAGCGGCTGAATCTGGCTGCCTGGCGCGCCTGGGTCGATCATGGCAGTCGTGAAGACTGGAGCGAACGGATTCCGACGCTGGACTACCCGGTGCTGCTGGTCTGTGGCGCGGATGACGAGCAGGTGCCGGGGCCGGAGGAGCAACGTCGGACCACCCTGGCGCCTTTCCCCAACAGTCGCCTGGAGGTGATCTCGGGCGCCGGCCACCTGATGCCGTTGCAGACGCCCCAGGCCCTGGCGCGCTTGATGCTCGACTTCGCCAAGGACCTCTGACCGGTGGATTCGCTGACCCAGGCCGTGCTCGGCGCCACGCTCCAGACCGCCTTGCTCGGTCGCTGGCAGGGGCGGCGAGCCATTTTCTATGGCGCCGCCCTGGGCACGCTGCCAGACCTCGATGTGTTCATCGACTACGGCCACGCGGTCAACGAGATGACCTACCATCGTGGCTTCAGCCACTCGCTGTTCGTGCTGACCGGGGTGGCCCTGCTGCTGACCTGGCTCTGCGGCCGCTGGCGCGACCCGGGCTACGGTCGACGACGCCTGTTCCTTACCCTCTGGCTGGTGCTCGTCACCCATCCCTTGCTGGATGCCTTCACCACCTACGGCACCCAGCTGTTCTGGCCGCTGCCGACCACCCCGGTGGCCTGGTCCAGTATCTTCATCATCGATCCGCTCTATACCCTGCCGCTGCTGCTGGCGGTGTTGGCCGGGCTGCTGCTCGGCCCGCGCGGGCGCTCGCCGCGCCTGGCCGTGGCGGCGCTGCTGATCTCCACCACCTACCTGGGCTGGACGCTGGTGGCCAAGTATTCCGCCGAACGCCAGGTACGCACGGTACTGGCGGCCCAGGGGCAGCAGGACGCCCGGCTGTTCAGCGCGCCGCTGCCCTTCACCAGCCTGCTGTGGCGGGTCATGGTGGACGACGGCCCGGACCGCTACCGGGAAGCCTGGGTAGGCCTCTTCGACGGACGTCCCCCCGAACTGGTGACCCTGCCCCGCGGTGGCGAGCTGGCGCCCATTCTGGCCACGTCGCCGGCCGAGCAGCGCCTGCGCTGGTTCACCAACGATTGGCTGCGCTACGACCGCCTGGGCAATGACCTGGTGGTGACCGACCTGCGCCTGGGTGCCACCGGCTATCACACCTTCCGCTTCGTCCTGGCTCAGCGCGACGCCACGGGCTGGCGACCGGTTGCCGAACCCTCGTTATGGCCGCGCGAACGCGGTGGCCGGGAGCAGCTGGCGGTGGTCTGGCGCAGGCTCTGGCACCCGGAGCTGCCGGCCCCCGTGGCGGACTGGGCGGCACGGCTGTCGCGCCTGCCGGACTGACGCCAGGCGTCGATCAGTACTCGCCACCAGGGGCGTTGCGCCTCGTGCAGGGCCGTGATCCGATCCAGGCCGATATCGGCCAGCTCCTTCTCCGTGAGCTCCAGCAGGATGCGGCGGGTGGTCAGTTGGCGCCGGAACAACAGCCAGCAACCGGCGGTACGGGTTTGGTCATGAAGGCTAGTGGGTCTGGGCATGGCGTCTCTCCTGTCTGTCTCCATGCTCCGCCGCCGGACGCCGGACGGGCAGACCCAGGCGTGGCGGTTGTGCTCCATACAGCCGCCATACAGTGGACGGCTGTATGGTGTTCCTCGTGGTCATCTGTATGGCGCGGCCTGGCTGGCTTGGCCGTTATAGTCCAGGCATGAATCGCTACCAGCTGTTGGCCGACGCGCTCGGCCGCCGTATCGAACAGGGCCTCTATCGACCGGGCGAACGCCTGCCGTCGGTGCGCGCCCTGGCCCAGGAGCACGGGGTGAGCCTGGCCACGGTGCAGCAGGCCTATCGCCTGCTGGAGGATCGTGGCCTGGTGGAGCCGCGGCCCAAGTCCGGCTATTTCGTCCGCCTGGAGCGGCGGGTGATCGAGCTGCCCCAGGTCACCCGGCCAGCGCGCTGGCCGGTGGAGGTGTCCGGCTGGGAGCCGGTGCGCGAGCTGATGACTTCCACCCCCGATTCGGTGCGGGTGCAACTCGGCCGCGGCCTGCCGGATACCGAGGCGCCGACCCTGGCGCCCTTGCTCGCCGGCCTGGCGCGCCTGGCCCGGCGGCCAGGCAATGCCGGGCTGTCCTACGACAGCATCCAGGGCGTGGCCGCGCTGCGCGAACAGGTGGCGCGGTTGCAACTGGATGCCGGTTGCGTGCTCACCGCCGACGACATCGTCATCACCAGTGGCGCCCACGAGGCGCTGGCTACGGCGCTGCGCGCCACCTGCCAGGAGGGCGACATCGTCGCGGTGGATTCGCCGACCTTCCATGGGGTGATGCAGACGCTCAAGGGCCAGGGCCTCAAGGCGCTGGAGATCCCCACCGATCCGCGCACCGGGATCAGCCTGCCGGCGCTGGAACTGGCGCTGGAGCAGTGGCCGGTGCGCGCCATCCAGCTCACGCCCAGTTGCAACAACCCGCTGGGATACTGCATGCCGGAGGCGAACAAGCGCCAGCTGGTGGCCTTGGCGCGCAAGCACGACCTGGCGGTGATCGAGGACGATGTCTATGGCGACCTGCTCTACAGCTATCCCCGGGGACGGGCGCTCAAGGCCTTCGACGAAGACGACCGGGTGATCCTCTGCAGCTCCTTCTCCAAGACGCTGGCGCCAGGGCTGCGGGTCGGCTGGGTGGCGCCCGGGCGCTATGCCGAGCGCATCCTGCACCTCAAGTACATCGGCACCGGCTGCACGGCGCCCCAGCCGCAGCTGGCCATCGCCGAGTTCATCGCCGCCGGCCACTACACGGCCCATGTGCGGCGGATGCGCGCCCAGTACCAGCGCAATCGCGACCTGATGAGCGCCTGGGTGCAGCGCTACTTCCCCGCCGGCACCCGGGTCAGCCAGCCGCAGGGCAGCTTCCTGCTCTGGGTGGAGCTGCCCGAGGGCTGCGACAGCCACAGCGTCAACCGCGAGCTGCTGGCGCAGAGCGTCCAGATCGCCTGCGGCAGCATCTTTTCCGCGTCCGGCAAGTATCGCAACTGCCTGCGCCTGAACTATGCCCAGGCCCAGCGGCCCGGCATGGAGGAGGGGGTGCGACGGGTCGGCGAGACGGCGTGCCGGCTGCTGGGCGAGGCCCTGGCGGTTCCGGTACCGGCACTGGTCTAGCTGGGTTCGGCGACCTCGCTGCAATTGCGCCCGCGGTGCTTGGCGCGGTAGAGCGCGGCGTCGGCCTCGGCCAGCAGGCGCACCTGGGTGCCGGGCGCCTGGCGTGCCGTCACCGACACGCCGAAGCTTGCGGTCACCGGCAGGGCGTCCGTTGGGCCCGCGTCAAAGGGGGTCTCGGCGATGCCCTGGCGCAGCCGTTCGGCCAGCGCCAGGGCTTCGGCGGGGTGCCTGACGTCGGCCAGGACGGCGAACTCCTCTCCGCCGATGCGGGCCAGGCGATCGCCCTGGCGCAGCAGGCTGCCGCAGCGCTGTGCCAGTTGTTGCAGCAGCAGATCGCCGGTGGCATGGCCGTAGGTGTCGTTGATGCGCTTGAAGTGATCGATGTCGAAGGCGATGGCCGCCAGGTAGTGCGGGGTCTCGGCCATGCCCTGGGCCAACTGGCGCTCGAAGGCGCGGCGGTTGGCCAAGCCGGTCAGATAGTCGGTTTCCGCCCGGGTCGCCAGCTCGGCGATGAGCGCATCGCGCTCCTGGCGCAGCTGGTCGGCCTGTTGCAGTTCGTGTTCCAGCTGTTCGAAGGCGGCGAACAGGCTGCGCGGGTCGTCCGCGGTCCTGGCTTCGGCCGGCCGATGCAGCCGACTGAGGCTGAGCAGGCGCTGGGTGTTGGCCAGCAGCGGGGTGAGCAGGCGCCGCTTGAGCAGCAGCAGCCCGGTACCCAGCGCCAGCAGGATGCCCAGCGCGGCGGCGAGGGTCAGCAGCAGGCGCAGCCGGGCTTCGCCGGCCAGGCGCTCGACTTCGCCGCTGGACAGACGCAGTGCGGTATCACGCAGGTCGAGGATGCTGGCCATGGTCGGCACGTAGCCGTTGGCGAAGGCGGCGGCGCTGGGCGCGGTGCCGGCGGCCAGCGCCGCGAGCGTCTGGCGATAGCCCGCGAGACCGCCGCCCAGATAGCTTTCCTGCACCTGCAGGAAGCGGATGCGCTCAGGGCTGCCGGGTTCCAGGTCCAGGTTGCCGCGCAGCAGGTCCACCAGCTGGCTGATGCGCCCCTGGGTCTGCTGGAGCTGGACCTGCTCGGCATCGCTGGGCGGTCGTCCCGCCTGCAGCGCGGGGGTCAGCAGGGAGCCCAGGCGTCCCGCGGTGTCGCGCAGCCGCGCGGCGAGCTTGGCGTTCACCAGGCAGATGGCGATCGCCGGCGTGCGCCGGACCAGATCGTGCAGCGTCAGGTCGGCGGCGACGAGGTTGTCATCGAAGGCGTGGAACATGCCCTCGACGGCGGCGGCGATGGCGCGCTCGTCCGCTTTGCCAGCGGCTTGCAGCACCAGGTCCACCTGGCTGCGGGCCTGCTGCAGGCTGCGATAGCTGCTTTCGGTCTGGGCGAGGGTCACGCTGCACTGCCGGCAGTCTTGCAGCAAGGCCTGCAGGCGGGAAAAGCGCTCATCGCTCAGGGCGCGTGCGCGGAGCAGTTGCTGGGGATCGCCCTCGCGTCCGCCGAGCATGGCATTGGTCGGTCCTCGTTCGCCGGAGACGGCTTCCATCAGGCGCAGTGCCTCCTGGTACACCGGCAGCTGGTCGCGGGTCAGTGTCAGGTTGGCCGAACTCTCATAGGCGTGATGGACGATCAGGGCCATGCCGCAGGCAGTGGCGAGCGAGGTCAGCACCAGCAGGACGTTGGTCAGCCGGGTGAGGTGAGCGGTCAGTTGGAAACGGCCAGACATCGATCGGTACCGGACGAAACTTGCCCACTGGGCAGCGAAGGGAATGGCCGGGACAGGCGCAACGTGGGCGGAATTCTAATGGCAGGGATGACGGATGAACCACGGAAAAGCGGCGGAAGGGCGGGCGTCGAGGAACGAACGGTCGCGGCTGGCGCGGGGCGTTGCGCGCGCGGTTTTCGCCCGCTTGGCCGTCGGCTGCGGCCAAGGTATCCGTGCGGACAAGAAGACTGGCCCTTTGCCGGCACAACGTCGGCAAACGTGAGGCTAAAGAGGGCATTCAGGCGGCGAAATAGGCCGTTCGGGCGAAAAGCGATTTGCCAGTATTGCTCCCCCGACCAAGCGGCACTAAGACTTTGGATATAGGGAAATTTGACGACGTTAAATTGACCTGGCTGGCGTCCTGGCGGTGACGGGACGCCTTCGTCGAGCAGTGGACGTTGTTCGTAGTATCCACAGGCATTTGCCCGCCAGCCCTCCCAGGCAAGAACGCTGGTCGGTGTCACCGGAAGGACATCGAGTCGAGCCGAGGACCTAGTCCTCCTGAACGGGAATCCTCATCCCTTGGGATGAATCGATTCCGCTTGGTTTTCCCGTTGCCATCGGTGATCTCATGACTTCCGCTACCGCCGCTCTCTCCGTTTCCCGGCCGCGCCTGCTCGGTGCCGCGCTTCTGTCCCTCGCCCTCGCCGCGCCCGTGCAGGCGGGTGTCGACCTGGTCGGCATCAATCTCTCCGGCGCCGGTTTTGCCCCCCAGGTGCTGCCGGGGGTCAACGGTACTCACTACATCTTCCCCAGCGAGGCGCATTTCCAGCAGTGGAAGGCGCGCGGGGTGACCTTCGTGCGGTTCCCGATCATCTGGGAGCGGCTGCAGCCGACGCTGAACGGCAACCTGGACAGCACCTATGCGGCGCTGATCGACCAGAGCTTCGCCTATGCCGCCAAGTACGGCGTGAAGATGGTGCTGGATCTGCACAACTACATGAGGTACCGCGGCAACATTATAGGTACCAGCAGCGTGCCCTACAGCGCCTACCAGAACGTCATGACCCGCATCGCCACGCGCTGGAGCGGGCAGTCCGCGCTCTACGGCTACGACATCATGAACGAGCCGCACGATGCGCTGGCCTATTGGCCCACCGCGGCGCAATACGGCATCAACGGGGTACGGGCGATCGACAGCACCCGGCCGATCTTCATCGAGGGCAATGCCTGGGCCAGCAGCTTTTACTGGCCGCGCTACAACGACAGCCTGCTCGCCCTCACCGATCCGGCCAACAAGCTGATCTTCGAGGCCCATACCTACTTCGATGCCGACGGTGGCGGCGCCTACGCCACCGCGGTGACCAGCGTCGATCCCCAGGTGGGGGTGGAGCGGGTCAAGCCCTTCGTCGACTGGCTGCGCAAGAACAACCGCAAGGGCTACATCGGCGAGGTCGGGGTGCCGGACACCAACAGCGGTTACTACACTGCCCTGGCCAACATGCTGGCTTACCTCAAGACCCAGTGCATCCCCGCCACCTATTGGGCGGCCGGCCCCGGCTGGGGCAGCTACGCGCTGTCGGTGGAGCCCACCGATGGTGTCACCGCCCGGCCGCAGTGGGCGACGCTCAAGGGCTACCTGGACAACACCTCCTGCAGCGCCTTCGGGCCGGGTAGCTGAAACCCGGACCGCAGCCCTCTGGGCGCTTCAGGGGCGCGCCGGCGACGCCAGTTCCGGCAGCCCGCTGTTGCCATCGGCATAGGCCGCCTGGAAGCTCGGACGCTGCTGCCAGCGCGCCCACAAGCCCGCCAGGTGTTCGAAGCGCTCGTCCAGCGGCGTCTGGTTGGTGGGGAACTTGGAGAAGGCGATGGCGGTGCAGAGGGTGATGTCGGCGAAGGTCGGCGCCGCGCCGCCCAGCAGCCACTCGCGGCCATCGGCCAGGTGGCGATCCACCAGCGCCGCGTGCATCAGCGCCTCCTTGCGGCAATGCTCGCCCCACTGCGGATTGTGGGTCAGCTCCAGCTTCTGGCCGAGGCCTTCGTATTGCACGTGGAACATGGTCACGATGCGATAGAGCACATGGACGAAGATGCGGTCGTTCCACATGGCGTCCTGGCCCTGCTCCAGCGGCGTCTCGCCCAGCACCTTGCGACCGGGATAGCTGTTGTCCAGAAAGCGGGCGATGGCCGCGCTCTCGGCCAGGTAGCCGCCCTCGGCGAGTTCCAGGGTCGGGGTCTCGCCCCAGGGATTGCGCTTGAGGTGTTGCCACTGCCGCTGCTCGCCCTCGGGAGCCATCTTCAGGATGACCTCCTCGAACTGGTCGGCGATGCCCTTCTCGTGGATGAACAGGCGCAGCCGCTGCGGATTGGGAAAGGCCGACGGCGAGGTGTAGAGGCGTAGCTTGGACATGAGGAACTCCAGGGGGATGATCGAGGGGGCGACGGTCGATGGCCAGCCAGCGTGCGATCCGGAACGCCGAGGATTATGGGCCGCGCGGCGCGGCGGAAACCAAGCCTGTGCATGTCATCGATACAGAGAGGCGATTGGACGCCGCTGCACTAGACTCGGCCTTTTTGCCGGAGATTCCCCCTATGCCCCTGCGACTCTATCTGGCCGGACCGGAGGTCTTTCGGCCGGATGCCGTGGCCCATGGCGAACGCCTCAAGGCGCTCTGCGCCGCCCAGGGCTGCCTGGGTCTCTTTCCCCTGGACAATGCCCTGCCGGCCGAGCTGACCGACCCGGGCGAGCAGGCGGCCTGGATCTACCGGGCGAATCTGGCGCTGATCCAGCAGGCCGACGGGGTGCTGGCCAGCCTGGACTTCTTTCGCGGCGCCGAGCCCGACAGCGGCACCTGTTTCGAGGTGGGCTACGCCGTGGCGCTGGGCAAGCCGGTGGTGGGCTACGTACCGGAGGCCGGCAGCCTGGCCGAGCGCATCCGCCGGCGGCACCCCGAGCAGGTCGGGACGGGGCAGCTCGATCGCCAGGGGTGGACGCTTGAGGAATTCGGGCTGCCGCTCAACCTGATGCTGGCCGTGCCGGCGACCTTGGTGGTGGGCGGCCCGGCCGAGGCACTGACCGCGCTGCGCGAGCTGCTCGCTAGCTGAGGCTGGCGACGATCCGTTCGCGCAGCCAGGTGTGGGCGGGGTCGCGGTGCAGACGTTCGGGCCAGAGCAGCAGCATGTCGAAGCCGGGGATGGCCAGCGGCGGTGGCTGGGTCTGCAGGCCGGGATGGGTGAGGGCTATCTGCGCCGGTAGCAGGGCTACCAGATCGCTGGCGACCAGGGCGCTGGCCAGGGTGGAGAAGTGCGGCACCGACAGCACTACCCGCCGCTGCAGACCGCGCTCCGCCAGCAGGCGGTCGGTGGCACTGGCGAAGCCGCCGCCACTGGGCGAGACCAGCGCCTGGTCCAGCGCGCAGAAGGCTTCCAGGGAGACCGGCGCCTGCAAGGCCGGATGACCACGGCGGCCCGCCAGCAGATAACGTTCGGTGAACAGCAGGCGCTGGCGCAGACCGGATGCGGCGGCATCGGCCACGTCCAGGGCGAGGTCCAGGCGGTCGCCTTCCAGTTGCTCGGCGAGCAGGTCGGGCTTCTTGTCCAGGAGGGCCAGGCGGATGCCGGGAGCCTGCTGGCGCAGATCGGCTAGGAGCGGCGTCAGCAGGGTGGTGGCGCTATGGTCGCTGGCGGCGATGCGCCAGGTGCGTTCGGCGCGCGCCGGATCGTAGCGGGCGGCCGGGGCCAGGGCCTCATCCAGTGCGGCCAGGGCCTGGCGCAGCGGCTCGCGCAAGGTCTCGGCGCGTGCTGTCGGCCGCATGCCGCGGGGGCCCGGCAGGAGCAGGGGATCGTCGAGCAACTGGCGCAGCCGGCCAAGCTGCAGGCTCACCGTGGGTTGCGCGAGATTCAGCCGGCGGGCCGCGCGGGTCACGTTGAGCTCGGCAAGCAGGGCGTCGAGGGTCACCAGCAGATTGAGGTCAAGGCGCCGCAAGCTATTGTGCATGGCAATGGCTGCTGTTTCGGTAATTCATTTCCAGCATACCTCAGGCGTCACCTAGCCTGGTCGCCTCTTCACTACGAGGTGACCGCCATGAAGGTCCTGCTGGTCTATGCCCATCCCGAACCCCGCTCCCTCAACGGCGCCCTGCGCGACTTCGCCGTCGCCCATCTGCAGGCCGCCGGCCACGAGGTGCAGGTGTCGGACCTCTATGCCATGGGGTGGAAAACCACCCTGGACGCGGCGGATGCGCCGCACCTGGCGCCGGACGAGCCCTTCGATGCCGTCGCCGACTCCCAGCGGGCCTATGCCCGCGGCGCGCAGCCGGCGGATATCACGGCCGAGCAGGCCAAGCTGCTGTGGGCCGATACGCTGATCCTGCAATTCCCGCTGTGGTGGTTCTCGCTGCCGGCCATCCTCAAGGGTTGGGTGGAGCGGGTCTATGCCTGCGGCTTCGCCTATGGGGTGGGCGAGCACAGCGACAATCACTGGGGCGACCGCTATGGCGAAGGCACCCTGGCCGGCAAGCGCGCCCTGCTGGTAGTGACCTGCGGTGGCTGGGAGTCGCACTACAGTGGGCGCGGCATCAATGGCGGCCTGGACGACATCCTCTTCCCCATCCAGCACGGCATCCTCTTCTATCCCGGCTTCAGCGTGCTGCCGCCCTTTGCGGTCTATCGCACCAGCAAGGTGGACGCGGCGGGGTTCGAGCGGCTCTGCCAGACCTATGGTGCCCGCCTCGACGGCCTCGCCACGGACACCCCGCTGGCGTTCCGCCGGCAGAATGGCGGCGACTACGAGATCCCGGCGCTGACGCTGCGGCCTGACCTGGCGCCGGGGCGGACGGGGTTGGGCATCCATCTGCGGGAGGAGTGAGGGGGCGGAGATACCCTCACCCCAGCCCTCTCCCAAGGGGAGAGGGCTGGGGTGAGGCCGTTAGCCCAGGTCTGGCTTTATTAGGTTGGCGCTGAGCGCAGCGAAGCCCAACAGCGAGGCTGGGCCTTGGGTGGTGTTGGGCTGCGCTGGCGATCGACCCCATTTACGACGCGACCCTCACCCCAGCCCTCTCCCAGGGGGAGAGGGGGCGGTTCCGTACGGTGCATGGACCGCAGCGAAGTTGACCTTATCAGTGGAAAACGCTCTGCGGTTTTCCACGCTACGGAGCGAGGCTACCGGGTTGAGCCGTAGGTTGGGTTGAGCGCAGCGAAGCCCAACGGTGCCCAAGATTGAACATCCCCGTTGGGCTTCGACGATGGAGCCGTCTCAACCCAACCTACGTGACTACGATGCTTCAGTGCAAAACGCTGCGCGGTTTTCCGCCACGGGCTGTAGGGTGGACGACGGCGCCGCCTCGTCCACGCGAACCTTTCGAGGCGCAACACCTCAATCGGCCCTCTTGCTGTCCACCTGGTCCAGCCGGCCACTGCGGAAGGTGACGAAATAGAGCATGCCGTTCCAGGGTCCGTAGGCCCATTCCTCGACGAATTCGACCTGGCGATAGCCGTAGGCATCGGTGGTCTGGCGCTCGCCCAGGGGCGTGACGCTCAGCGGGTCGCCGCATTTGGCGCGCACCTCGTGGGTGGTGGCGCCATCGGAGACCAGGGCGCTGCCACAGCGCAGGGAGGCGGCCTGGGTGGCACCGGTGGCGAGCAGCAGCGAGAGGAGCAGGACGCGGGCGGTCATTGGCGCTGGAACTCGATGCGAGTGAGACGGTTGGCTTCGAAGGTGAGGATGTAGTTGGCACCGTTCCTGGGGCCGTAGACCCATTCCTCGATCACCGCCTCGCGGCGCTCGTTGCGGCCCAGCTCGTAACCCACCAGGTCGCGGTGGGCGGGCTCGCCGCATTTCTGCAGCACTTCGAAGGCGCGATCGCCGCGACTGACCAGGGCGTTGCCGCAGCGCATGGAATCGGCGGCGGCGCCGGTGGCGACCAGCAGGGTGAAGGCGGCGAGCAGGCAACGCATGTAGAGGTCTCCTGGCCGGTCAGAGCACCCCCAGCTGCAGCTGCGCGGCCGTGGGCGACTCGCCGGATTGGGCTTGAGTGCTGACGTCCAGCAGGTAGACCCGCTGGGCATCCAGTTTCGCCGTGTCCACCAGATAGGTCTTGATGGCGCCCGCGCGTTGTTGGGCCAGGCTACGCAGGAGGCCGTCGTTGCCGCTCCAGGCTTCGAGCACCGCCTGCCGCAGGCGGGCCGTGCGGGTGGCATCGTCAAGACTATCCCATTCCTGCGGTGGTTGCGCTTGCAGTCGCAGTCGGTACAGGCCTTCCAGCAGGGGCGCGCGCATGTCGGCGGGGACCTGCAGCTGGCTGGGTTCGGCCGGCACCTTGTCGCCGCGCCGTTGCAGCAGGTTGAAGTACTGGGTCTGGAAGTCCTTTTCCAGCTGGCTGGCAGCCAGGGCGCGACCGTCGCTGGCGGCGCCGGCATGCCCCTTGACCTCGACCGTCAGCTGCGGCCGCTGGCGCAGGGCCGCCGCCAGCTTGTCCAGTTCGCCCCGGGCCTGGGCGGAGAGGCTGGTACTCCCGGGGGCGAAATCGATGGCGCTGAGATCCGCCTCGTGCCCGCCGACCAGTCCCGCCAGCATGCGGAAGGGCGCCTGGACGGCGCGACTGAGCACGTTGCGCAGGGTCTGCCAGACCACCGGCATGACACTGAAGTTGGGATCGTCGAGATTGCCCGCCACCGGCAGGCGCAGGTCGATGCGACCGTGGCTGTCCTTGAGCAGGGCTACCGCCAGGCGCACCGGCAGGTCGACGGCGTCCTTGCTGTCCACCCGCTCGCCCAGCTCCAGCTGATCGAGCACCACGTGGTTCTGCGCCTGCAGCTTGCCGTCGTCGATGCGGTATTGCAGGTCCAGGTCGAGGCGCCCCTTGCGCACCGCGTAGCCGGCGAACTTGCCGGTGTAGGGCGACAGGGTGGTGAGTTCGACCTGGCGGAAGTAGGCGGTCACGTCCAGTTGCTGCCAGGGATCCAGGGGGTCGAGCCGGCCCTTGATCTCCACCGGGGCGAAGCGGTCGACCTTGCCGGCGAGGTGGATGTCGGCTGGTTTCGAGGCGGCGGTGTCGAGGGTGCCGATGCCGCCGTCCAGGGACTGGATATTGGTGGCGAAGCCGGGCTTGAGGCTGTTGTCGGCGAAGTCGGCGCTGCCATCCTTGATGTTCACCCCGCCGATCCGGATCTGCAGCGGCGGCGCGGCATCCTTGGTCTCGCTCCTGGGCTGGGGGACGAGCAGGGCGCTGAAGTTGTTGCTCAGGTCTTCGTTGATCACCAGGGTGCCATAGGGCTTCTCCAGGTCGATCCTGTCGATGACCAGGCGCTTGCCCAGGTCGAAGGCGATGCCCTGCAGGTCGAGCAACTGCCAGCGCATGAAGTCCTGCTGGTGCAGGGTGTCGAGGACATGCACCTGGGTGACCTGGGCCGCGCCGCTGACGCTGACGCCGAGGGGCTCGCCGGGCGTCAGGGCCACCTTGAGCCGGCTGGCCAATTGGCCGCTGCGGATCTCCAGGCGGACATAGGGGCTGAGATAGGGCTGGGCCTGGCGCAGGTTGAGTTCGTCGATGCCGACGTCGAAGTGGCCCTGCAGGGGCGTGAGCGCCAGCTGGCCGCTGGCGGTGATGCGACCGCGATCGCCCAGGGTGGTCTTGATCTCCAGGCCGAAGGGCTGGTCGCTGGCGGTATCGAAGCCCTTCACGGCCAGGTCCAGGCCGCTGAAGTACAGACTGGCCGGCTCCGGGGGGACCCGGTCCACCAGGTGCAGCTGGTTGTCGCCGAGCTGGACGTCGTCGAGCTTCACGCGCCAGGCCGGACCGCTGCTGGGCGCCTCGCTGCGGGGGAACAGCTTCTGCCAATCCAGGCTGCCGTCCTGCTCGCGATTGCCCCAGGCATCCAGGCCCGCGCCACGCAGGCGGGTGATGGCGACCTCGCGTTTTTGCAGGTCCAGGGCGATGCCCTCGGCGGCCAGGCGCTTGAAGCTGGCCTTGGGTTCGGCGTTCACTGCCTGCACGGCGACGTCGTCCAGCGTCAGCCGGCCCTGGCTGAGTTGCAATTGCAGGGTCTTGGCCAGGTCCAGTCGGTAATGGGCACTGGCCTCCAGGCGGCCCTTGCCCAGCGCCAGGGGCAGCTGGTTGCGCACATAGGGCCACCAGGGCGCCAGGCTCACGCCCTTGAGGGTCAGGTCACCCTCGCTGCGCAGCGGCAGCAGATCCAGGCTGCCTTTCCAGGTGAGCTGGCCGCCCTGGGCGGTGGTGGCGGTCAACGCCAGCTGACCCGGGGTGTCGCCGCTGCGGGTGCGGAACTCCTGCAGCTGGGCGTCCAGCGGGGTGAAGGTGACATCCACCGGCTGGGCGCCCTGGGCATCGAGGAAGTGCAACTGGCCGCCGACCAGGGCGATGCGCTCGATGTGCAGCGGGAAGGGCTGGCTCGGTTCGGCTGCGGCGGGCGCGGCGGTTGCGGTGGCCGGATCGCTGCGCCAGAGCTGCGCCAGGTTGACCGCGCCTCCCTTGGCGATGCGCAGATCGACCCGGGGCTGGTCGAGGCGCACGTCGGTCAGGTGCAGGGTGCGCCGCCAGAGGCTGTCCCACTGCAGGTTGGCGTAGAAGCCATCGGCGGCCAGGGTCGGCCGCTCCGCCGGGCCGATCAGCAGGCGCTCGGCGTGCACCTCCAGGGTGAAGGGATTGAAGCTCAGCGCCTGCAGGCTGGCAGGCTGGGTGAGGCGCTCCGCGAGCGTCTGGTTGAGGTAGTGCAGGGCGAGCCGAGGCCCGACCAGGAAACCGAGCAGACTGTAGAGGGCCAAGAGCACGAGCAGGACGAGGCTCGCTTTCACAATTCTGGGCATGCAGGCATCTAGGGCGGCGGAGGTGGCCGGATTATGGCATGCGACCCCAGGCGGCAAGGGCGGTCGCCGTCCCAAAAGCGGCGTGGTTCGACCTCTGGTGGTCGCTCTGCGACCGTCTGGCGGGCATTCGCGGAAACAGTCTGCCTTTCAAGGAGCTGAAATCTTATTGCAATAAATCTGTAGTGAAGTGGCCTCCCGCTCGATCCTCTCGGTCTCCTTCATGAATCTCTCTCGTTCCTTGCGTGCCCAATTGCTGCTGCTCATCGGCGGTGGCCTGGTGTTGTTGCTGGTGCTCGCCCTGGCCGGTTTCGGCCTGCTGTCCCGGCAACTGGACGGCTATCAAGGGTTGCTCCAAGGCCCCCTGGAAGAGGCGCGCCTGGTGGACGCCACCAACCTGGCCTTCAAGTCCCAGGTGCAGGAATGGAAGAACGTGCTGCTGCGAGGCGGCGCTGCCGACCAGCGCGAGCGCTACTGGAAGCAATTCCAGGATGAGGAAGCCCGCGTCCAGGACCTGCTGGCGCAACTGCAGCGCAGCGCCGATGACCCCGAGCTGCGCCAGCGCCTGCAGCAGCTGGCCCAGAGTCACCGTGACCTGGGCGAGGCCTATCGCCGCGGACTGGCGGCCTATGTGGCGGCCAACTTCGTTGCTGCCCAGGGCGATACCGCAGTCAAGGGCATCGACCGGGCCACCAGCGAGCAGCTGTCCGGCCTGGTCACCGTCCTGCACCAGCGCGCCAGCGACCAGGCCCAGCGCCTGGCCGCCGAGGCACGCCGGACCGTCCTGCTGGCGGTCTGCGCCATGCTGGCCTTCGCCGTGCTGATCGCCTTGCTCAGCGCCTGGCTGGTCAACCGGCGCATCGTCGGACCGCTGGCCCAGGTCACCGAGCAGCTGGTTCGCCTCAGCGAGGGGCGCTTCGGGCAGCCGCTGGCCGAGACCCGTCGCGACGAAGTGGGGCGGTTGTCTCGCGCCGCCAACCGCCTGCGGGATTTCTTCAGCGACCTGGCCGGGCAGCTGCGCCAGGGCGCCGGGGCACTGGACGCCACTACCCAGGCGCTGGGCGCCATCGCCCAGCGCAGTGGCGAGGGCATCCGCGACCAGTTCTCCCGTACCGATCAGGTGGCCACCGCCATGCACGAGATGAGTGCCACGGCGGAAGAGGTGGCCCGGCATTCCGGCAGCGCCGCCACGGCCGCCAACGAGGCGGATCGTGCCGCCCAGGAAGGCGAGGCGAGCATGACCCGGACCATCGCCACCATCGAACGGATGCACCGGGAGATCTCCCGCACCGCCGCCGTCATCGCCCGCCTGGAAAGCGACAGCGACCGTATCGGCAGCGTGCTGGAGGTGATCCGCGGCATCGCCGACCAGACCAACCTGCTGGCGCTCAACGCCGCCATCGAGGCGGCCCGGGCCGGGGACGCCGGGCGTGGCTTCGCCGTGGTGGCCGACGAGGTGCGCAGCCTGGCGGTGCGTACCGCCAGTTCCATCAGCGAGATCCATCAACTGATCGCCACGCTACAGGGCGCGGCCCACGAAGCCGCCGAAGCGGTGCGCGCGGGCGCCGCCGAAAGCACCGCCGGCCGCGACCAGGTGGTGGCTTCCGGCGAGCGCCTGCGCAGCATCACCACGGCGGTGGAGGCCATCCGCGACATGAACCGGCAGATCGCCACCGCGGCCGAGGAGCAGACCTCGGTGGCCGAGGACATCGCCCGCAACCTGGCGGAGATCGTCACCGTGGCTCGCCACAACGAAGAGGACCTGCAGCGGACCCAGAGCGCCAGCGAGCGACTGCAGGGCGTTTCCCAGGACCTTTCCAGCCTCGCCGCCCGCCTGCGGGACTGAGTCCGGAGTGCCTTCGGGGATGAAGGCCAGCAGGTACGCCGATCAGCGGTCGAGCGCTCGCCAGGCCCCCGGCCAGAGCCTCTGCGGGGCAGGGCGAAGCGCTCTACGACGGCACTTTGCCATGATCCGCTGGTCGCCTTGGATTAAGTTTGACTTAAGGACCGCCGACTAGTCTCTCGAACAGGTTGCAGGCTCAGGAGGAGGCGCGGCGACGGGTCGAGCAGCCCGTGGCGAGGGGACGGGAGGTACCGGCAACCGCGAATCCAGCATCCGCGCCGCCGTTCGGGAGTGCCCCATGTCCAGTCCGATCCAGCTCCATTCGATCCGCAAGAAGATCGAGTTCCTGCGTACCAGTTTCAGCTATGTCGGCTGGTCGCTGTTCGGCCTGCTGCTGTGGGACGTGGCCGTGACCGTGGACGCCATGCTGTTCGTCGACGACCGCTTCGACCTGCCGCTTACGCCCCTGACCCTGCTGTGCTCGGCGCTGGTGGTACTGATCAGCTTTCGCAACAGCAGCGCCTACGGCCGCTGGTGGGAGGCGCGGACACTGTGGGGCGCCATGGTCAACAGCTCGCGCAGCTTCGGCCGCCAGGTGCTGACCCTGATCGACGACCGGGGCGCCGGGCAGAACCGCGTCAAGGCGGTGCTGCTGCGCCGGCACATGGGCTACCTGCACGCCCTGCGCGCCCAGCTCAAGCGCCAGGATCCGGCCCAGGCTGCTGCGCCCTATCTCGCCCGCCACGAGCTGGCGCTGGCCGAGGGCAGCCTCAACTTCGCCAACGACATCCTCGCCGGGACCGCCGAGCTGATCGCCAGCGAGTATCGCCAGGGCCGCCTGGACAGCATCCGCCTGGCGCGGCTGGAAGAGACCCTGGTGGACATGTCCAACTGGCAGGGCGGCATGGAGCGCATCGCCAACACCCCCTTGCCCTATCCCTACGTCTGCTTCCCCCAGCTGTTCAGCTTCCTGTTCTGCATCGCCATGCCGCTGGGACTGGTGTCGACCCTGGGCTGGTTCACCCCGCTGGTGTCCACCGTGGTCGGTTTCATGCTGCTGGCACTGGAGCGCATCGGCAGCGATCTGCAGGCGCCCTTCGCCGACAGCCAGCACCAGATCACCATGGACAAGCTGTGTGCCACCATCGAGGCCAACCTGCTGTCGATGCTGCGCCCGCGCAGCGAGGAGGGCAGCGCGGTGGTCCTGGCCCATGCCGAGGTCGACGGGGCGCCGGCGCGGCAGGTCGCCTGAGGCGGGGGGTGGCCGTCAGCAAGCAGGGGTGACGGCCAGCCCGGCGAAATGTGAATATTTGCGGAAAGTGCCGTGTTAGAGGCATTTCTTTCATCAGGCCACGGCACTAGCGCCGCTTCGTTCCTGTCACATTTTGCAATCTCCCCTGGCAGCGGTGGTTTGCTGGAATCCTCGGTCATCCCGCGGTTCCAGGCGGGCCGGGGCGAGAGGTGCCGCGGGGATGCCCCCGCGACCCTTCACCTCGCTACGGATGCCCGCTCATGTCCGACACCCGCTCCCCCGCCGCCGGGGCCCGCGCCGAACCCTCGCACCGCGCGCGCCATGCCCTGGATGCCCTCAACTTCACCCTGGCCGACGTCCGCGACGGCTTGGGCCCCTACCTCGCCATCTACCTGATCGCCGTACGCGGCCCGGGCGAGGGCTGGAACGAGGCCACCGCCGGTTTCATCATGACCTTGGCCGGCATCGCCGGGCTGATCGCCCAGACCCCGGCCGGCGCGCTGATCGACCGGACCCGCCACAAGCGCCTGATGGTCGGGGTCGCGGCCCTGGTGGTGACGGTCTGCAGCGTATTGCTGCCCTTCGTCTCCAATTTCTATGTGGTGGCCGCCACCCAGTCGCTGGCCCATGCCGCGGCGGCCATCTTCGCTCCGGCGCTGGCGGCCATCACCCTGGGCATCGTCGGTCCTAAGGCCTTCACCCGGCACATCGGCCGCAACGAGGGCTTCAACCATGCCGGCAATGCCGTCTCGGCGGCGTTGGCCGGCGGCCTGGCCTATTTCTTCGGGCCCACCGTGGTGTTCTGGCTGATGGCCTTGCTGGCCGCGGCCTCCATCGTCGCCATCATCCGCGTGCCCCAGGACGAGATCGACGACGACCTGGCCCAGGGCCTGGGTGACGAGGGCGGGGCCCGCGACGCCCAGCCGGTCTCGGCCTGGCAGGCGCTGCTGGCCAATCGCAAGCTGCAACTGCTGGCGCTGCTGGCCGCCATCTTCCACCTGGCCAATGCCGCCATGCTGACCTCGGTCGGCCAGCAGCTGACCCACATCGTCGGCAAGGACAGCGCCACCTCGCTGGTGGCCGTCTGCATCGTCGCCGCCCAGTGCGTGATGGTGCCAGTGGCCATCTTGGTCGGGCGCAAGGCCGACGTCTTCGGGCGCAAGCCGATCTTCCTGTTCGCCTTCGCCGTGCTGGCGATCCGCGGGGTGCTCTACACCTTCTCCGACAGCCCTTACTACCTGGTGGCGGTGCAGTTGCTCGATGGGGTCGGCGCCGGGATCTATGGCGCCCTGATGCCGGTGATCGTCGCCGACCTGACCCGCGGCAGCGGCCGCTTCAATGTCAGCCAGGGCGCCATCGCCACCGCCCAAGGGCTAGGCGCCGCCATCAGCGCCACCATCGCCGGGATCATCATCGTCCGCTTCGGCTACGCGGCGGCCTTCACCACCCTGGCGGCCATCGCCGGGGTGGGCTTCGTGCTCTACCTGCTGCTGATGCCGGAAACCCGCGACGAGCAGGTGGTGTCCGGGACCAACCAGCCAACCGGCTCCGTGATGGGAGGTTGAGATGAGCGACGTGCGTGACTTTCTCGCCTTCGTCCATATCGGCGATCTGCACCTGACCACCGCCGAGGCGGACAACGCCCGGGACCTGCAGGCCATCCTGCAGCGGTTGCGGACGCGGGAAGAGCTGGATTTCGTCTTCCTTCCCGGTGACAACGCCGACAACGGCACGCCGGAGCAGTACCGGCTGCTGCACCAGTGGCTGAGCGAGTTTCCGCTGCCGGTCGCGGTGATCACCGGCGATCACGACATGGAGGGAGGCGATCTCGGTCCCTTCTATACGGAGCTGCAGGTGCCGCGGCTGCCCTACGCCAAGGACGTGGGTGGGGTGCGTTGCCTGTTCCTCGACATGTGTGGGCCCGGCAGCGGCGGGCCGGATTTCCGCCTGGGCGCCGAGCAGCTGCAGTGGCTGGAGCGAGAGCTGCAGGAAGCGACCCGGCAGGAGCGCCAGTGCGTGGTCTTCATGCACAGCTATCCGGCGGACCTGCAGGGAGATGGCGAAGCGGAGCGGGTGGCGCGCCTGCTGCACGAGGGTCCGGTACGGCTGGTGGAAATCGGTCATACCCACTACAACGAGCTGGCCCATGACGGCGGTGTGCTATACGCCGCGTGCCGATCCACCGGCCAGATCGAAGAAGGCGGTGTAGGATTCGCCTTGGTCACCCTGGATGGCCCGGCGGTGAGCTGGCGCTTCCGCGAATGTGAGCAGGCCGGGCCCTGGGTGCAGATCACCGCGCCGGGCGATGCCCGGCTGAACGGGATCGCCGATGCCGAGGGCAGCGAGTGCCGCGTCCTGGTGCTGGCCGAGACCGAGCTGGAGCGCTGCGAGTGGCAGTGCGACGACGGCCCCTGGTGGCCACTGGAGCCTCTCGGCAAGGGCCGCTATCGGGGTGATCGCCCCTTGCCCGAGGGCACCCGCTGCATGCAGGTACGGGTACGGGATGCACGGGGCGGCGAGGATAGCGATCGGATCGACCTGGCTAGCCAGTCGCGCGCTGCTGCCGCGCCGGGCGACTGGGGCTCGGATCGCACCCATCTGGGCGAATGGCAGGCCAAGGGCGTCCTGGGTACCCAGTTGGGGCCCAATCGCAACGGCCGCAAATGGTGAGGTGGGCGAGAGCCCACCTTGCGGATCGACTGTAAGGAACATGTCTTAGATGGGATCCATCATCACTACCCCCCACATGCTGACGTGGGTGATCGCCGCCCTGGCTACCCTCGGCGTGGTCACCCGGCCCTTCGGCCTGCCCGAGGCGCTGTTCGCCGTCGCCGGCGCGGCGCTACTGGCCATGTTCGGCCTGCTGCCCCTGGAGGGCGTCTGGCACGGCGTCGCCAAGGGCACCGATGTCTATCTGTTCCTGATCGGCATGATGCTGCTGGCCGAGATCGCCCGCAAGGAAGGGCTGTTCGACTGGGTGGCCGGCCATGCGGTAGGGGCCGCCAAGGGCTCGGCGCTGCGGCTGTTCGCCCTGGTCTACGGGGTTGGCATCCTGGTCACGGTGTTCCTTTCCAACGACGCCTGCGCGGTGGTGCTGACCCCGGCGGTCTACTACGCCACCCGCGCTGCCCAGGTGAAGAATCCGCTGCCCTATCTGTTCTCCTGCGCCTTCATCGCCAACGCGGCGAGCTTCGTGCTGCCGATCTCCAACCCGGCCAACCTAGTGGTGTTCGCCGAGCACATGCCGGAGCTGGGGCGCTGGCTGGCGCTGTTCACCCTGCCATCGATCCTCGCCATCGGCGCGACCTTCCTCGTGCTCTGGGCGACCCAGGCCAAGGTCCTGCGCGCCGAGCGCCTGGCCGAGGGCGGCGCGGTGGATCCCCTGCCCACTACCGGACGCATCGCCGGCTGCGGTCTGATCCTGACCATCCTGGTGCTGCTGGGGGCTTCGGCGCTGGATCTGGAACTGGGCCTGCCGACCTTTCTCGCCGGCTTCGCCACCTTCCTGGTGGTGGTGGCCTGCAAGCGCGGCGGCGGCCTGGAGTTGCTCAAGCACATCTCCTGGGGCGTCTTGCCCCTGGTCGCCGGGCTGTTCGTGCTGGTGGAGGCCCTGGAGACCACCGGGGTGCTGCAGGCGCTGGCCAACCAGCTGCAGGCCGCCGCCCAGGCGACACCGGAACGCGCCGCCTGGGGCGCCGGGCTGCTGGTGGCCTTCGGCAGCAACCTGGTCAACAACCTGCCCGCGGGCTTGCTGGCGGGCGCCGCCGTACAGGCGGCCCATGTCTCCGAGAAGATCGCCGGGGCGGTGCTGATCGGCATCGACCTGGGCCCCAACCTGTCCATCACCGGTTCGCTGGCGACCCTGCTGTGGTTGGCCGCGCTGCGCCGCGAGGGGCTGTCGGTAAGCTTCTGGCAATTCCTCAAGCTGGGCACCCTGGTGATGATCCCAGCGTTGCTGTTGGCCCTGGCCGCGCTCATCCATCTTTGAGAGCCTGCCCAAAGGCTGCTGCGCGTCGGCCAGACGGCGTTGAAAACGGCTTCGGAATGCTCATTTACCACTCGTAAATTCCGCTTCCTCAGCCATTTTCGCCTTGTTTGGCGCTAGCTCGCGAGCCTTTGAGCACGCTCCGATAGATGGTCTCCAGGCGCAGCGGCGTTGTCGCCGCGCCTGGGGCACTATCGGGGTCCATCCGTCACGGAGAGTCGCCCATGGCCGTCGCTCGCTACACCGGCTTCGCCCAGGCGTTGCACTGGCTGACCGTCGCGCTGCTGTGCCTGCTGCTGCCCTTCGTCTGGGTGGCGGAAAACTTTCCGCCCGGTCCGGTGCGTACCCTCTGGTACCTGCTGCACGAATCCACCGGCATCACGGTATTCCTGCTGGTGCTGATCCGCCTGACCTGGCGCTGGCGCCATCCGGCGCCGCCGGCCAACCCCAGGGACGGGCGCCTGCTGCGGCTGCTCGCCGGCCTCAATCACGGCCTGCTCTACGCCGTGTTGCTGGTGATGCCGGTGACCGGCTACCTGATGGCCGGCCAGGGGCAACCGGTGCCGGTGTTCGGCTGGTTTTCGCTACCGGGATTTCCCCGCCATGAAGCCCTCGGCATCCTCGCCAATCGCATCCACGTGGCGGGCCAGTTCGCCGTCTATGGCCTGGTGATCCTGCACGTGGCGGCGGTGGTCTGGCACGTGGCGATCCGCCGGGATGGGACGCTGGAGCGGATGCTGCCGGAGCAGCGGCTTTAGGCGCGGGAGCCTACTTGCTACGACTCAGATAATAGGCTGCTGTGGCGTAGCGCCCGTCCTTACAAAAGAAGAGGGAACAGAGCATCGCCTTCGGCGTGGCATGAGACGCCGTTGTAGCGCAATGCAGGTATGTCGATCAGGCAGCGCGTCAAGCTGGTAGAGCGCGTTGCACCTGGCATACGAGCGTGCCGGGCAAGCCTTGGGCGAGCCGGTGTGGGCGGCCGAGCACCACGGCTTACACTACCCCCGTTTTGGTAAATTCATCGGCAGCGGCTTTTGCCGAGTACGACGAACTTGCCGGTACGTACGATATTGACGATGTCTCAATCTTCACCGGATTGGGCGTGAGGTTTCAGTCCGCGGCCACCGAGCAGGTGTAGTCAGCGAAGCCGTCGCGCGGCGTGCGGTCATCAATGACGTCAACGTAGAGGTTGTACCTGCCCATCCAGGTCGCGTCTTTCACCTTCGGCTCGTTCCCGCTTTTGACGAGGTAGGTGACGAAGTCACATTTGCCCCGGGTTAGCTCGTCTGCCCCGTGGGCGGACAGGGCGACAACGGTGGCTAGTGCGACTATAACGTGGCGCTCGGTGCTCTACTTCCATGAAGATCGTGTCTGATAAATATTCCGTTTTTGACTATCTCGATGTGGACTCTGTCGTGCCGTGAACCTCAGGTTACTGCTCAATGGTGAACTCCACTCACAACGACGACTACCGGACTTTCCTTGACGTCCTGCGCGGAGCAAGGCAGCACCCACACCTTCGTGTCCAAACGTGAGAGGGCAATAGGCGTATAGACGCCGTTGAGCTGGCCGAGGCAATAAGGGGCGGCCGCTTGAACTGATCAGGGAATTTCTTGATAGGAGTGGGAGGGACAGCAACTCACCTAAGACGCGCAAAGGGAATGCGTTCGTGCACTAGCGTGTCGAAAGCGTGTTTGCCTCGGTCCAGAAAAGACGAAGACCAATCGAAATGTCGGCCTAAGGTCTTGCAGCGCTTGGTGCGGCACCAGGAGTCGAATAGCATGTTAACTATCAAAGATTCCTAGGTTTTTTCTGCTTGCCTTGCGCTGCTACCCCTAAAATACCCCTACATTTACAGTAGCTATGATCTGACTGATAAAGCTAGATTAGACGTTTTTCAACGTTATGCATGTTGCAAAATGGACGTTGAAAGTATTTTAATGAGTTGCAAGATTTTTACTCATATATTCCTGATAGCTGTAAATATGCTCGAAATTTTCCGTCTTTGTCTTTGTCCCAGAAGCGCGCAAGGGAAAACCTAATGCGAGTACCGGCTGAAAGCCTGTTGGGAAGTTCGGCTAAAGGGCGGGCGCCTACATATCTTATTCTTTTGCTTGCAGTGCCAAAGCGAGAGTTTTCAAAGTAGTCACCATTCTTTTTTAAGCTGCAATTCAACGTGGCAATTTGAACACTGTAGTTTGTCGTGTTGTCGGGTTCCATATAGCCGCTGCCATCCCAGACAATTTTTCCGTCAAAGAGATCTTCTAAATCTATAGCCTCATCGCAAAGAGATGAAATTAGACCATCAAAGTCATCTTCATCCAGGGCGCCCAAGTAATCGTACTCATAGACAGCAGCATCTTCGGTGTGCGGAGGAGTGATTCTGTAATGTAGAGCATATTTTATCGTGTAGCATTGACCTATCTCATAGGGGGCTCCGTGAGATAGTCTTTGGGCCTTTTCGTCTAGAAGACGTAGCATCCTTTCGTTAGCAACGTCCCACGCGCCAACGCAGACACCTTCCGCCATAAGCGTCTTACTTAAAATGACAACATTACTCCGTATGGCCATGATTTTCCCTATCTATAAGAATTCCTTGATTTCAAGGAGTTATCATCCGAAAAAAGATCTTTGCCACTTGACGCGTTTATAACAGCTTTGATTACATCGCTCTGCGTTTCAATAGCGCCGCTTCTGTTGATGTGAAGCATATGGATTTCTTGGTTTTCAAGTGAGACGCCTATAAGCTTGCTTCTATGGCAGTCACATGGATCGATTTCACTGCACATACAAGCTATTTTTATATTTTTCTCGTTTGCTGACACCAGTCTAGCTAAACCCTCTTTATAGAAGTTCATGGCTTCTACTTTTTTGTATACAACACGGCCCTCTTCGTCATAGCATGCGGTGTTGTTTGGTAGTCCGCCTAGTTGATTTCCTAGGAATAAATAGCCGATGTTGCTTTCTTTCAGAAGTTCTTGTAATGCTTTTTGATTGTACTGGGGGTGAAATCTTGATCTGGGTTTAGAGCGAACATCGACCACATATTTGATTTCATAGGTTTTAAGAAGGTGTATGAAGTCTTCAATTTTTCGGCTGCCATGACCGATACTGTAGATGTAACTCATGGTGTCTTTCATAAGTGGTTTTCCAAGAAATTCTGCGCTTGAATCATGATCTGTCCTAAACGTAGCAGAAGCCTTCAAGGTAGTCCGCCGTTGGGGCTCAATACACCACTTCTCCTAGTCTATCACATCCGTCGATACGCATATTGATCATGGAGGCCGTTTCATAGTGGCTAATGATGTCAGGTTATACTTTTTTTCAATCCTTCTTTTATCCCATTGACCAAGCTGACCGTTGCTATCGCGCCCCGGTTTTAGGTGGCTTAGCTCAACAGATAGGCTATCTATCAACCATGTCCTGAAATATCGATTGCTTTCAATAAATTAAGTGATTCGGAGCTCGTGGACCCAAGTTGAACGGGACTCTTAAATTCCTTACAGCTCAAGCAGCTCAAGCGCTTTTCCGGCATCTGGCACGCGTTGAGCAGCGGCACTAGGCGCTAGCTTCTACCCGCTGCCGATCACGCTCCAGCAGGCCGGGCAGGGTCTCGCGCAGGTGATCCACCAGGGTGCGGATCTTGGCATCGAGAAAGGGCCGCGACGGATAGAGCGCATGGATGTCCAGCGCATAGAGACGATGCCTGGGCAGCACCCGTTGCAACCGCCCGCTGGCGAGGCCCGCGACGGCCGCGTAGAGCGGCAGGGCGCCTATGCCCAGGCCGCTGGCCACGGCTTCGGCCAGGGCGTCGGCGGTGTTGACCTGGAACGGTGGCCGGTCCACCGCCACCTCGGCGCTACCTTCCGGGCCTTCCAGCAGCCAGCGATCCGGCGCCATGGCGCGGTTGACCAGGCGCAGGCAGCGGTGCCCAGCGAGGTCCGCCGGCGTGGCCGGGTGGCCCTGGCGTTCGAGATAGCCGGGCGCCGCACAGAGCACGCTATGGGTGCTGCCCAGGCGCGCCGAGCAGAAGGCCGAATCGGCGAGACCCGCTGCCAGGATCAGCGATAGGTCGTAGCCTTCCTTGAGGATGTCGGTGTAGGTGTTGGTCAGTTGCAGATCGAGATCGACCTCGGGATAGCGCTCGCGATAGCTGGCCAGGCTTTGGATCAGGTAGTGCTGGCCGAGTCCGGTCATGGTGTGGATGCGCAACCGCCCACGGGGTACTGCCAGGGCGTGACGGGCCTCGGCGTCGGCTTCGTCGAGGTCGGCGAGGATGCGCTCGCAGCGCACCAGGTAGCGCTCGCCGGCTTCGGTCAGGCGCAACTGACGGGTGGTACGGTGCAGCAGCCGGGTCTGCAGGTGCTGCTCCAACTGGCTCACCGCTCGCGAGACATAGGCGGTGGTGAGTTCCAGCTGGCGGGCGGCACCGGTGAAACTGCCGGTGCGGGCCACGCAGGCGAAGGCGCGCAGATTGAAGAGGTGATCCATGGGCGAGGGCGGGGCCGGGTAAAGAGTCATTGTGGGCCATTACCCGCCCGTTGGTTAACGCTCTTTGCTGTCGCACCCGGCTTAATCGGGGTGGACCCGGCTTCCTAGAATGGCCGCCGAGGCGCTGTGTCTCGCCCCCCTCCCGTCGATCCCGTCGTTGCCCAGCATGCCCCTCGCTTCGCCGTTGCCCCTGCGGCCGTTCCGCTCCGTTCCACGCAAACGCTGGCCCAGCCTGAATGCCTGGCGCCGCGCCGGCCGCGAATGGGCCCGCACCGACGGCCAGACCTGGGCCTTCATCGCCAAGGCCTTGCTCGCCGCCGCCCTGGCGCTGTGGCTGGCGTATCGCCTGGAGCTGCCGCAACCGAGCACCGTGCTGGTCACCGTCTTCATCGTCCTGCAGCCGCAGAGCGGACAGGTGCTGGCCAAGAGTTTCTATCGGGTCCTGGGCAGTCTCGCCGGGCTGACCTTCACCGTCGTCGCCATCGCCCTGTTCGCCCAGGAGCGGGTCCTGCTGCTCGGCGCCCTGGTGCTGTGGATCGGCTATTGCACCCGCGGCGCGGCGCGCTATCGGGACTTTCGCAGCTATGCCTTCCTGCTCGCCGGCTACACCGCCTGCCTGGTCGGGCTGCCGGCGGTGGCCCAGCCCCAGGGCGCCTTCTTACAGGCGATCTGGCGTCTGCTGGAGATCGCCCTGGGCATCTGCTGCGCCGGCGTGGTGAGCGTGGCCATCCTGCCGCAGACCACCCGCGGCGTGCTGCGCCGCACTCTGGCGCAGCGCCTGCGCGACTTCCTGGCCATGGCCCATGACGGTCTGCTCGGCCGCCTCGAGGCCGAACGCTTCGCCGCACTCAGCGCCCGCTTCGCCGCCGATTCCGTGGGCTTCGAGAGCCTGCGCAGCGCCAGCGTCTTCGAGGAGCCCTACCTGCGCCGCCGCAGCGGGCGCCTGGCCGCCCTGGGCAATCGGCTCATGCTGCTCAACACCCGCTTCCATGCCCTCTACCAGTTGCTGGAGCGCCTGGCCGAGCGGCCGCCGGCGGTGCGTCAGGCCTTGGCGCCCGCCCTCGAACTGATCGCCGCCGCCCTGGCGCCAGGCCTGGGCCGGCTACCGGAAGAGCGCGATCTGCGCCGGCTCAACGAGCGCCTGGCCGCGGAGCGCGAAACCTTGATGGCGGCGATCCGCGCCGGTCGCCAGCAACTGGCTCGCACGGCGCCTGCGGCCGAGGCCGACCGGCTCGACTACGACACCGCCGCCGAATTGCTCTATCGCTTCGCCGAGGATCTGCACCTGCTGCTGAACACCCAGCTGGAGTTGGACGTACCGACCGGCACCGCGCCCAAGAGGCGCGAGACCTTCACGCCCCTGGCCAGTCGCGCGGTGGCCTGGATGGCCGGGCTGCGCAGTGCCCTGGTGGTGCTCGGCGTCGGCCTGTTCTGGATCGAGACCGCCTGGCCGAGCGGGGCGGCCTGCACCCTGGCGGCGGGGCTGATCTCGGCGCTCGCCTCCACCTCGGCAGATCCGCGCCGCTATTGCCTACAACTCGCCGGTGGCACCCTGGTCGGTGCCCTGGCCGGGGGCCTGCTGCAATTCCAGGTGCTGCCCTGGGTGGACGGCTTCGCCCTGTTGCTGCTGACCCTGGCACCGGTATTCGCCGCCGGCGCCTGGCTGATCACCCGCCCGCGGCTGGCGGGCTACGGCACCGGCTTGATGGTCTGGTTCTGCTCGGCGGCGCTGCCGGGCAATCTGCCGCGCTACGATGCCGATGTCTTCTGCAACACCTATCTGGCCTATCTGGTGGCCTGCGGCGTGGCTGCGGTGGCCGTCAGCGTGCTGCTGCCGCCCAGCCAGCCCTGGGTCTGGCGCCGCCTGGAAGACGCCCTGCGCGAACGGCTGGTACATGCCATAGGCGCACCTCTGCCCGGTCTGAGCAGCCGCTTCGATGGCGGCCTGCGCGATCTGCTCAACCAGGTGCAGGTGCTGACCGTGGGCCAGCCGCGGGTGCAGCGGCGCCTGCTACGCTGGACCTTCCTCAGCCTGGAACTGGGCCACGCCATCATCGAGCTGCGCCTGGAGCAGGCCGCCTTGCCGCCCTTGCCCTGGTATCGCGAGCAGCGTGCCTGGCGCCTGGCCATCCGTGCCCTGGGCCGGGCGCTGGCGCGGCTGTTCCGCCAGCCCAACGCCGCCAACCTGGCCCGCGCCCTGAGCGCGGTGGACCAGGCCATCCTGCTGGCGCACCAGGCCCAGCGCCACCTGGAGCCCAATCCGGGCGACTTCGACCGCTCGCCGCTGCGGCGCATCGCCAGCTACCTGCACTTCATCCGCACCTCGCTGCTGGCACCGGATTCGCCCCTTGCGACCTACCTACCGCGGACACCGGACCCCGCGCGGGACGAGGGCTGAACGGCGCCCTGGAAAAATCCGGCTAGGCTTACGGACGGGGAGGGCGAACCACCCTCTGCCATGCGCCTTTCGGCATAACCAGAACAAGGCCCGACCGCCCATGCCCGTACGCTTCGTCCGTCCGCTGCTGTGTTCCGCTAGCTGTTTCCTCACCCCCTTGGCGTTCGCCCTGGACGCCCCCGGCGCACCCGGCGCCGCACCCTTCTGGTCCTATTCCGGCAAGACCGGTATCGGCACCAGCTACGAGGCCTATCGCGACGGCGCCTACAGCGACCAGGCCAGCACCGGACGCGTCTCGCGGGTCTGGTTCTCCCTGGCCCAGGGCGTGGTCACCGAGACCATGCAGGGCCTCATCCACGAGGCGCAGCTGCGCGAGATGCAACTAGTGATCCGCGGCCCCGACTTCACCCACCTGGAGCGCGACGACACCGACAGCCGCATCGAATACCTGGCCACCGATAGCGCCGGCCGGCCGACTTCCCTGGCCTACCGGATCGTCAATCGCGACCGCCAGGGCCGCTACGAGATCGAGAAGCACGTCTTCACCGACCCGGACCAGGACACCCTGGTAATGCGCGTCATCTTTCGCAGCCAGGACCCGCGCATCCAGCCCTATCTCTATGTCGATCCGGCGCTGGCCAACAGCGGCAGCCATGATCGCGCGGCGGTGAAAGGCGCGGTGCTCTACGCCAGCGAAGGCCAGCACGCCTTGGTGGTGAAGGCCAGCCAGCCGCTGCAGACACCCACCGTGGGTTTCGTCGGCAGCTCCGACGGCCTCGACGACCTGCGCCGCAACGGCAAGCTGACCCAACTCTACAGCAGCACCGGCGACCAGGCCGGCAATGTCGCCATGCTGGCCAAGCTGCCGCTCACCGGCGCGGAGACCACCCTGGACGTGGTGGTGGGCTTTGGCGCCAATCCGCGCCAGGCCGAGGCGGCGGCGGATGCCACCCTGGCCCGCGGCTATCAGAAGGTGCTGGCCCACTACAACGGCGAGGGCGAGGCCATCGGCTGGCAGGACTACCTCGCCAGCCTCGATCAGCTGCCGCGCCTGCAGGCCCAGGCCGGCGACGGCGGCAAGCTGGTCAACGCCAGCGCCCTGGTGCTCAAGGCCCAGGAGGACAAGACCCACGCCGGCGCCCTGATCGCCTCGCTGTCCAACCCCTGGGGCGAAACGGTGCCGGCGGCCAAGGGCACCACCGGCTACAAGGCGGTCTGGCCGCGCGACTTCTACCAGTGCGCCATGGCGCTGCTGGCGCTGGGCGATCGGCAGACGCCCAAGGTCGCCTTCAGCTACCTCAAGCAGGTGCAGGTGGATGCCAACACCGCGCGCAAGCCGGCCGACAGCTCCGCCTTCATCCACCAGCAGAAGCAGGGCGACGAGGTCCGCGCCCCGGGCGCCACCGGCTGGTTCCTGCAGAAGACCCACGTCGACGGCACCATCGAATGGGTCGGGGTGCAACTCGACCAGACCGCCATGCCGATCATGCTCGGCTATCGTCTCTGGCAGGGCGGCCTGCTGGGCGATGCCGAGATCGATCGTTGGTATCGCGACATGCTCCGGCCCGCGGCGGATTTCCTCGCCCGTGACAGCCAGGTCAACCTGGGCTGGAACACTTGGCAGGTCAAGCCGCCGCAGACCCAGCAGGAACGCTGGGAAGAGCAGTGGGGCTATTCGCCGTCCACCACCGCGGCGGTGATCGCCGGTCTCGCCACGGCCAGCGAACTGGCGCGCCATGCCGGCGACGAGGCCAATGCCAGCCGCTATCGTGACACCGCGCGCCGCTATTCCAGCCAGGTGGAACAGACCCTGGCCACCACCCAGGGCAGCCTGGGCGCCGGCCACTACTACCTGCGCATCACCCAGAATCCCGACCCGAACGACAAGGGCAAGCTGGTGGACAACAACAGCCGTCCGGGCCTGCCGGAAGACCAGGTGCTGGACGCCGGCTTCCTCGAACTGGTGCGCTACGGCGTGCGCCCCGCCAGCGATCCCCTGGTGCAGAAGAGCCTGGCGGTGCTGGACGACGAAGGCCTGCCGGAGAATCTGCGGGTCAAGTACAGCTTCCAGTATCCTGGGGTGACCGGCAACTTCCCCGGCTGGCGGCGCTACGGCAACGATGGCTATGGCGAGAGCGAGAGCTCCGGCAGCAACTTCCCGGCCACCGAGCAGCCGGTGCCCAACTCGGGGCTGCGTGGCCGGGTCTGGCCGATCTTCACCGGCGAACGCGGCCACTACGAGCTGGCGCGCCTGGTCCTGCAGGGCAAGCCGGACCCGGCGGCGCTGGCCAAGTTGCGCGACACCTATGTCCGCGGCCTGGAACTGTTCGCCAACGCCGGCCTGATGCTGCCCGAACAGGTCTGGGACGGCGTGGGCGACAACCGGCGCCACGGCTACACCAAGGGGCAGGGCACCGATTCCGCCACGCCCCTGGCCTGGTCCCACGCCGAATACGTCAAGCTGCTGCGCTCCATGGCGGACGGCCAGGTGTGGGATCACTACCCGGTGGTGGCGCGGGCATTGGCGCCCTGAGGACACAATCTGACGAACGGCATGCGGTCGCAAGGCCGCGTGCCAGGGCGGTTGAGTCCCTATAACGAAACGTCTGGCGCTATGGAACGCCTGTAACAAGACTTGTCTGATGGGCGTTCTCAGGCTTTCCTGAGGCAAGCGGATCCTTCCGCTAGCCACTTTCCCTCTCCGCTCCGGTCCTTCTGCCCACGGTCCTGTACCGCGCGGTAGCGTGCCCGGCTGCCGTCGTTTTCTCTCGCTCGCTGTGGTCTCCGCTCCTGTCGCCAGGTTGCGGATGCCGGCCTGCTCCTGTCGAAAAGGTCACGGATATGACTGACGTCGCTCTCCCCATCGCGCTCTACCTAAGCACCCTGGTGCTGCTGGCCTTCGCCCTGCGGCGCAGCCCCTTGCTCACCCAGGAGACCCTGGCGCGTTCCTCGCCGCTGGATGCCCTGCGCGGCATCCTCGCCACCGCCGTGGTCTGCCTGCATTTCGTGCTGACCTATCACCTCAAGGCCGAGGGCCAGTGGCGCGAACCCGACAGCGACCTGCTCTACAACCTGGGCGTGGTGCCGGTCTCGCTGTTCTTCATGATCACCGGCTACCTGTTCTTCGGAAAGGTCTATCGCCGCACGCCGGACTGGGGCGAGCTGCTGAGATCGCGGGTGTTGCGGGTGATGCCGCTGTATCTCTGCGTGGTGGCGGTGGTGGTGCTCTTCACCCTGATCCGCACCCACTTCGTCATCGCCGACGGTCAGCGCTTCATGCTCGAACTGTTCAGCTGGGAGCTGTTTTCCGGCTTCAGTCTCAACGGCCTGGAGGAGAGCGGCTGGATGACCGCCGGCGCCCACTGGACGCTGCGCTACGAGGCACTGTTCTACCTGGCGCTGCCGATCATCGCTGCGCTGTTCAATCGCCGTGGCTTCGGCCTGCCACTGCTGATCTCGATGCTGCTGGTGGGTGGCCTGGTCGCCGCCGGCTATCACTATCACGTGCTGGGTGCCCGCTTCGGCCTGCTGTTCCTGCTGGGCTTCCTGCCGGTGTTCCTCAAGGCCCATCGGCCAGCGCTGCTGGCACGGCTGCGCACGCCCCTGGTGGCGGCGCTGTCGCTGGCGCTGGTGGCTTACGCCATGGTCCAGCCGGACTACAGCCTCAAGCAGATGCTGGCGCTGGCGCTGCCCTTCGCCGCCATGGCCGCCGGCAACGACCTCTTCGGTGTGCTGCGCAGTCGCGGGCTCAAGGTGCTGGGCGAGATCAGCTATAGCCTCTATCTCACCCACGGCCTGCTGCTCTATGGCCTCTTCACCCTGCTCAATCTGGGCTCGGTCGAGGTCCTGGGCACGGTCGGCTTCATGGCGCTGCTGCCGCCGGTGCTGGTGCTCGCCTGCCTGCTGTCGATGCTCAGCTACCGCTGGATCGAGCGTCCGCTGATGCATCTGGGCCGGGCGCCGCGGCGTCAGGAAGTACCCGCCTGAGAGCCGGCGCGACCGCCCCGGGATGCTCCAGCAGAAAGGCCAGCCCCTCGGCGCAGGAGGCTTCCACCTTGAGTGTCAGCAGGTCGTCCGCGCGGGTGCGGCCATAGCCCAGGGCGGCGATGGGCAGGCCGGCGCGGGCGGCCGCCTGGGCGAAGCGAAAGCCCGAATAGACCATCAGCGACGAGCCCACCACCAAGAGCGCATCGGCGCGGCCCAGGTGGGCGAAGGCGCGCTCCACCCGCGCGCCGGGCACGTGTTCGCCAAAGAACACCACGTCCGGCTTGAGCAGGGCGCCGCAGCGCGGGCAATCCGGCACGCGGAAACTCATGAAATCCACGCCTTCCAGATCGGCATCGCCATCCGGGGCGGTAGCCGCGTCCAATTGCAGCCAGTCGCCGTTGAGCTCGCCCAGCCACTGCTGGAATTCCTGGCGCGGCAGGCGCAGCTCGCAACCCAGGCAGCGGATCTGGTCGAGGCGCCCGTGCAGGTCGATCACCGCCTCGCTACCGGCGGCCTGGTGCAGGCGGTCGACGTTCTGCGTCAGCAGCATCTCCACCTGGCCGCGCCGCTCCAGCGCCGCCAGGGCCTGGTGGGTGGCGTTGGGTCGCGCCTGGCAGAAGCGCGGCCAGCCGATCAGGCTGCGTGCCCAGTAGCGGCGGCGCAACAATTCGTCGCCAACGAAGGCCTGCAGGGTGACCGGTTGCGGGCGCTTCCAGGCGCCGTCGCGGTCGCGGTAGTCGGGAATGCCGGAATCGGTGCTGCAACCGGCACCGGTGAGCAGAAAGATCCGCTCGTGCCGGGCGATAAAGGACTGTAGCTCGGGCAGGGACATCGTGCACCTGGGGTTGCGGGCGATATCCCCAGCTTGGAAAGGCTTATGCCGCGAGGCAAGCCGCAGCTGACGAACGTCCTGTCCGCGCTGCGGCATCCGCTTTCTTAGAAGCTGTTCACGATCTCGCGAGCTAGAGACAAACAAGGCCTAGGCGGCCCCGCGAAAACGCCTGAGGAAGCGGATCGGACTCGCGCTCGAGTTTACGAGTGGTAAATGAGCATTCCGACGGGGCTGGCCTTCCAGGGCATTTTCAACGCAGTTTGGCCGACGCGCAGCAGATCGTGGACAGCTTCTTAGTAGACCGGCACGTAGATATAGATCTGCGAATCCTGGGCATCCACCCCGGTGAAGGCCTCGGTGTAGTGCTCGAAGCAGGCGCCCGGGCGGGGTTGCAGGCCGCGGGCGGGGAGCAGCTCGGCGAACAGCCGGCCGAGGCTCTTGGCCACGCTCGGCGCGGTGCCCAGGTGCACGTAACGCGCATAGCGACCTTCCGGCAGTTCCTGGCGCACCATGCCGGTGGGCAGCGGGGCGCCCGGTGCGGTGGCCACGGCAGCCAGGTAGTGCATGGTGCCGGCCTGGCGCCAGCTCAGGCCGTACCATTCGGCGTCGCCTTCGCGGCCGGTGATCTCGCCCGCGCGGTCGGCGAAGCGCCGCCAGAGGGCGGCGATGTCTTCGCCCTGGCCGGGCTCGAACAGCAGGCCGGTCACTTCCAGGGCGGGATGGTCGACGATTTCCAGCGACATGGGACGGGCTCTCTCAAAGATGATGACAAGGCCGCCACCTTACTCCAGCGGCGACCCGGGGTCAGCCGGGGCAGCGGTCGGACGAAAGGTCGCAGCTGCCGCCAGGGCCTGCCCCAGACGCCGCGAAGTTCTTCCACCGCTTCGCTAAAATACTGATTTTGCGCGGTTTTTCGGTGAAGAAAGGCGACGCTTCGCTCGAACTGCCAGGCCCCGGCCAGGACGAAGTCCTACCGTGATGTGCCTGGAGTTACCCAGAAAAATGTCGATCAAGGTATCGCGCCGCAACTTCCTCAAACTCAGTACGGCGGGGGTCGCCACCTCGAGCATGGCTTTGCTCGGCTTCGCCCCGGAACCCGCGCTGGCGTCCATCCGCTACTACAAGCTCGCCGCCGCCAAGGTGACGCGCAACACCTGCACCTACTGTTCGGTGGGTTGCGGCATGCTGCTCTACAGCCGCGGAGATGGGGGCATCAACACCGTCAGCGACATCTACCACGTCGAAGGCGATCCGGATCATCCGGTCAGTCGCGGTTCCCTTTGCCCCAAGGGCGCCGGGGTACTGGACTTCATCAAGAGCGAATCGCGCCTCTCCCATCCCGAGGTCCGCGAGCCGGGTAGCAACGAGTGGAAGCGCATCAGCTGGAACGAGGCGCTGGACCGCATCGCCCGCTACATGAAGGAGGACAGGGACAAGAATTTCGTCACCCATGACGCCGATGGCCATCTGGTCAACCACTGGACCACCACCGGCTTCCTGGCGGCCTCGGCCTGCTCCAACGAGACGGCGTATCTTACCCAGAAGGTGATCCGCAGCCTCGGCATGCTGGCGATCGACAACCAGGCGCGCGTGTGACACGGACCGACGGTGGCAGGTCTTGCCCCTTCGTTCGGCCGCGGTGCCATGACCAATCACTGGGTCGATATCCGCAACGCCAATCTCATCCTGTCCATGGGCGGCAACTCGGCCGAGGCGCATCCGGTGGGCTTTCGCTGGATGGTGGAAGCCAAGGAAAAGAACAACGCCAAGCTGATCACCATAGATCCGCGCTTCACCCGGACCTCGGCGGTGGCGGACTACCACGCCTATATCCGCACCGGGACCGACATCGTCTACCTGGGCGGCTTGATCAATTTCCTGCTCACCACGGACCAGATCCAGCATGAGTACGTAAGGGCCTACACCGACGTCGCCCTCATCGTGAAGGAAGACTTCGGCTTCCACGACGGCCTCTTCTCCGGTTTCGGCGAAGACAAGCGCCGCGCCTACGAGAAATCCAGCTGGAGCTACGAGTTCGACGAGCGCGGCATGGTGAAGGAAGACCCGACCCTGCAGCACCCGCGCTGCGTCTACCAGTTGATGAAGGCGCACTACAGCCGCTACACCATCGAGCTGGTGGAGCGCGTCTGCGGCATGCCGCGCGAGCAGATCCAGACCACCTGGGACATGATCGCCGAGACGGCGCGCCCCGAGCGCACCATGAGCATCCTCTATGCCCTGGGCTGGACCCAGCACTCCGTCGGTGCCCAGATCATCCGTACCGCCTCCATGGTGCAGCTGCTGCTGGGCAACATCGGCATGCTCGGCGGTGGGGTCAACGCCCTGCGCGGCCACTCCAACATCCAGGGGCTGACCGACCTGGGCCTGCTCTCAAACCAGTTGCCGGGCTATCTCTACCTGGCCTCCCACGAGGAGCAGGAGTACCGCGACTACATCAAGCGGCGGGCCAAGCAGCCGCTGCGCGAAGGCGAGGTCTCCTACTGGAAGTACTACGAGCGCTTCCACGTCAGCCTGATGAAGGCCTGGTTCTCCGAGGCGGCGACCAAGGACAACGACTGGTGCTATGACTGGCTGCCCAAGCTCAGCGAGCCGCTCTACGACGTCCTGCACACCTTCGAGCGCATGCACCACGGCGAGATCACTGGCTACTTCTGCCAGGGCTTCAATCCGCTGGCCTCCTTCCCGGACAAGAACAAGGTCAGCCAGGCGCTGAGCAAGCTCAAGTACCTGGTGGTGATGGATCCGCTGGCCATCGAGACCGCCGAGTTCTGGCAGAACCACGGCGAACTCAACGACGTCGACCCGAGCCAGATCCAGACCGAGGTGTTCCGCCTGCCCACCACCTGCTTCGCCGAGGAGAACGGCGCCATCGTCAACAGTTCGCGCTGGCTGCAGTGGCACTGGCGCGCCGCGCCGCCGCCGGGCGAGTCGCGGCCGGACGTGGCCATCCTCGCCGGGCTGTTCCATCGTCTGCAGGGGATGTATCGCGACGAGGGCGGCGCCTTCCCCGATCCCATCCTCAACCTCACCTGGCCCTACAGCAATCCGGAGGAGCCCAATCCCGAGGACATCGCCCAGGAGTACAACGGTCGCGCCCTGGCCGACCTGCCCGGGCCGAACGGGACCATTTCCCACAAGCGCGGCGAACTGCTCGACGACTTCGGCTTCCTCGCCGACGACGGCAGCACCACCTGCGGCTGCTGGATCTACTCGGGCTCCTACAACCGCCAGGGCAACAACATGGACCGGCGCGACAACGCCGATCCCTACAACATCGGCATGACCCTGGGCTGGGCCTGGTCCTGGCCGCTCAACCGCCGCATCCTCTACAACCGCGCCGGCGCCCGGCCGGACGGCACGGCCTGGGCGCCGGAGAAGCGGCTGATCTGGTGGAACGGCGAACGCTGGGCCGGGGCCGACATCCCCGACTTCCCCTGGACCTCGCCACCCTCGGCCAAGGCCGGGCCCTTCATCCTCAACCAGGAGGGCGTCGCGCATTTCTTCGGCGGCAGCCTGCTGGCCGAGGGGCCCTTCCCGGAGCACTACGAGCCCTTCGAGTCGCCGCTGGACCACAATCCGCTGCACCCGGACAACCCGCGCGCCAAGAACAACCCGGCGGCGCGGATCTTCCCCGGCGACCGGGCGCGGCTGGGCACCCGCGAGGAATTCCCCTATGCGGCCACCACCTACCGCCTGACGGAGCACTTCCACTTCTGGACCACCCATGCGCGGCTCAACGCCATCGCCCAGCCGGAGAAGTTCGTCGAGATCGGCGAGGACCTGGCGACGGAGCTCGGCATCAAGGCCGGCGACTGGGTCAAGGTCAGCTCCAAGCGCGGCTACATCAAGGCGGTGGCGGTGGTGACCAAGCGCATGCACGGGCTGCAGGTGGAGGGGCGCACCGTGCACCACGTCGGCATCCCCATCCACTGGGGCTTCAAGGGCGTCACTCGCCCCGGATTCCTCACCAACACCCTGACCCCCTTCGTGGGCGACGCCAACACCCAGACACCGGAATTCAAGTCGTTCCTGGTGAACGTGGAAAAGGTCTGAGGGAGGTTCTATGAGAGGCGATCAAGTCAACTTCCAGAACATCGTCGCACGCTCGGCCACCTCCGAGGAGTCGCCCCACACCCGCATTGGCGGGGTGGAGGCGGTGGCCAAGCTGATCGACGTGTCGCGCTGCATCGGTTGCAAGGCCTGCCAGGTGGCCTGTTCGGAATGGAACGACCTGCGCGACGAGGTCGGGCATTGCAACGGCACCTACAACAACCCGCCGGACCTCACCCCGGAAACCTTCCAGGTGATGAGATTCGACGAATACGTCAACGAGAAGGGCAACCTGGAGTGGCTGATCCGCAAGGATAACTGCATGCACTGCGCCGAGCCGGGCTGCCTCAAGGCCTGCCCGGCGCCGGGGGCCATCGTGCAGTACGCCAACGGCATCGTCGACTTCAATTCCGAGCACTGCATCGGCTGCGGCTATTGCGTCTCGGGCTGCCCCTTCGACGTGCCGCGCATCTCCAAGAAGGACCAGAAGGCCTACAAGTGCACCCTCTGTTCCGACCGCGTCTACCACGGCCTGGAGCCGGCCTGCGTCAAGTCCTGCCCAACCGGGGCGATCATGTTCGGTACCAAGGAGGACATGACCGAACACGCCCAGATGCGCGTCGGCCAGCTGCATGACCGTGGCTTTCCCGGCGCCGGTCTCTACGATCCGGCCGGGGTGGGCGGCACCCATGTGATGTACGTGCTGCAGCATGCCGACAAGCCGGAACTCTATACCCACCTGCCGGCCGATCCGCAGATCAGCCCCATGGTCAGCCTGTGGAAGGGCGTGACCAAGCCGATCATGTCGGCGCTGCTGGGCGTCACCGCCATCGCCGGTATCGCCCACTACCTGACCAAGGGACCCAAGGAAGAACCCGAGGAATCCCCGGACGAGGCAGAGCGCCATGCCGCGCGCGAGGAGGATCGGCCATGACCACGCCGTCGGACAACAAGCGCGGCATCCTGCGCTACACCACCTTCAGCCGGCTGAACCACTGGTTCATCGCCTTCACCTTCGTCTGCCTGACCCTGAGCGGCCTGGCCTTCTTCCACCCGTTCTTCTTCGACCTCACGGCGCTGTTCGGCGGGCCGACCATGACGCGCATCCTGCACCCCTTCATCGGGGTGGCCATGAGCCTGGGCTTCGTGGTCATGGCGGTGCGCTTCTTCAAGGTCAACCTGTTCAAGCGCCACGACGTGGCCTGGGTGCGGCGCATCGGCGACGTCCTCGCCAACCGCGACGAGCTGGCGCCGCCCATCGGCGCCAACAACCCGGGGCAGAAGCTGGTGTACTGGGTGATGCTGCTGTCGGTGCCGGCGCTGCTGCTCAGCGGCTTCTTCATCTGGCGGCCGTACTTCGCCGACATCCTGCCGCGCGGCTGGCTGCGCTTTTCCAGCCTGGTGCACGCCTATGTCGCCTTCGTCGCCATCGTCACCCTGATCATCCACGTCTATTCGGCGATCTGGGTAAAGGGCTCCTTCCGCGCGATGACCCAGGGCCGCGTCAGCCGCGCCTGGGCCAAGCACCACCACCGGCTGTGGTACGACGAGATCGTCGAGCAGGAACGCCGCGAAGGCGGCGAGCAGGGCGAGCGCCCCCTGGATGAACACCGCATGCCCGACAAGGGGACCCCCTGATGCATCAGTACGGCACCTCGCCCACCGGCATCCTCAATCCGCCACCGGTGGTGCTGCCCGATCGCCAGCTGTTCGCCCGTCGCGCCCGCCGGCTGCGCGAACTGGCCGAGCGTAGCCCCGAGCTGGGCGATTTCCTCGGCTTCATGGCCCTGCTGGTCCAGGCCCAGGAGGCCGTCCTGCAGGAACGCCAGCCCAGCTGGCAACCGGCGCCGGATGCCTTCAGCCTGGCCTTGGAGCACGGCATGCCGCCGCTGCAGGGGCAGGCCCTGCTGCGGGATCTGGACTGGCAGGGCGATCTGCAGGCGCTGCTGGCCAACCTGGAACTGCGCGTGGCCGAGCGCCAGCGACCCGTGCTCGATCGCCTGGCCGCGCTGCCCGCCGCCGAGCGCCATCGCCTCGCCGAACAACTGCTGGTCCAGGATTCCGGTGCCGCCGAGACCCGCGCGCTGCTGCCCCTGGTGGGCGCCGCCCTGCAGGTCGCCTGGGTACGCCTGGCCCTGAATCTGCCGCAACCGCCCCAGCGCCTGGGCGACGCCAGCCGGGTGCTGTGCCCGACCTGCGCGGCGCCGCCGCTGGCCAGCATCGTCCACGCCGACCGCGATCGCGACAATGTGCGCTATCTGCACTGCAGTCTCTGCGCCACCGAATGGCACCTGGAACGCAGCAAGTGCAGCTGCTGCAACGCCAGCGCCAAGGTGCGCTACCTGGCCCTTGAGGACGAAGCCGGCAAAACGCCCCTGGCCGCCCAGGCCGAGACCTGCGACAGCTGCAACAGCTACCTCAAGCTGGTCAGCAAGAGCTTCAATCTCGGCGCCGATCCCCTCGCCGACGACCTCGCCAGCCTGCCGCTGGATTTCGCCCTGGCCGAAGAAGGGCGCTATGCCCGCAGCGGCTTCAATCCGCTATTCATCGCCGGCGAGTAGGACGCAGCGACGGCTTAGGCGTCTTCGGGCAGCGTCTGGGTCACCGCCAGGCCGGCCAGGCGGGCGCTGGCCAGCAGGCGCTCCAGGCTCTGGCCGTGCCGGGCACTGGCGGAGAGGCCGGCCATGCTGGTGGCGACGAAATCGGCCACCAGCTGCGCCTGTTCTGGATAGCGCGCGGCGATGCTGCTGCGGATGAGCTCCTGAGCCGCCAGGTGATAGACGTTGGCCGCCGCGCGCGCCTGGGGATCATCGCAATGCATACCCTCCAGCACCAGACAGCCCGTTGCGACCGGATCGGCCGCGTAGCGGCGCGCCGCCTCTTCCAGTAGCTGCGCCAGCGCCATGGCCAGCGGCCGGTCGGCGGCCAGGATCTGCCGCAGGGGCAGGGCGTCGGTCAGGGCGTAGCGTTCGAGCACCTTCCGATACAGCTCGGCCTTGCTGCCGAAGGCCGCATAGAAACTGGGTGGATTGATGCCGAGGGCCTGGGTGAGGTCGGCGACGCTCACCCCGTCGTAGCCCTGTGCATGGAACAGACGCTGCGCGCGGGCGACGGCCTGGTCCGGATCGAAACGGCGCGGACGGCCACGGGGTGCGGATTTATTTGTAGCGTTCATTACAAAAATACTTTGACAGGTGGCGTGTGAAGTTTATTGTAACACTCACTACATTAATCAGAAGGTAGGGTCATGGCGAATTTTGCAGGCAAGTCGGTACTGGTACTGGGTGGCAGCCGCGGGATAGGCGCGGCCATCGTGCGGCGCTTCGCCGCCGAGGGGGCCCGGGTGACCTTCACCTATTCCAGTTCCCAGGAGGCCGCCCAGGCGCTGGCTGCGGAAACCGGTAGCACCGCCCAGTCGACCGACAGCGCCGACCGCGACGCGGTCATCGCCCGGGTGCGCGACAGCGGCTCGCTGGACGTGCTGGTGGTGAATTCCGGCGTCGCCCTCTTCGGCGACGCGCTGGAGCAGGACCCGGATGCCGTCGACCGGCTGCTGCGCATCAATGTGCACGCGCCCTATCACGCCGCCGTGGAGGCCGCGCGGCAGATGCCGGCCGGTGGCCGCATCATCGTGATCGGCTCGGTGAATGGCGACCGCCTGCCGGTTCCCGGCCTGGCCGCCTACGCCGTGAGCAAATCCGCGCTACAGGGGCTGGCCCGCGGCCTGGCGCGGGATTTCGGGCCGCGCGGCATCACCGTCAACGTGGTGCAACCGGGGCCGATCGATACCGACATGAACCCCGCCGAGGGGCCGATGAAGGACATGATGCACAGCTTCCTGGCGATCAAGCGCCACGGCCGCGTCGAGGAGGTGGCCGGCATGGTGGCCTGGCTGGCCGGACCCGAGGCCGGCTTCGTCACGGGCGCCATGCATACCATCGACGGGGCCTTCGGCGCCTGATTGCCTCCCGCCTGCTCCTGTCGTCCAGGTGACAGGAGCCCAGGTGACGCCTGATCGAAGACCAAAGCAGTCGTCGATCAGGCGTCACCTGCCGGACCCAGCAACTCCTCCGCAATATCCAGCAGCGCGCGCAGCCGATCCATGAGCCGCAGATCCTGGTGGTAGCCCACCCAGATTTCCCGCGACGGCGGCGGGCCGAAGATCTCGATCAGTTGCAGTCCTGCCGTCGCATCGCCGACCGGGCGGGGCAGGACGGCGACTCCCAGGCCGCGCCGGCACAGCTGCGCCTGGACCGTCCGACTGGTGCTGGTGAAAGCGCGTCGTGACTCCGGTAGCCGCTCGATCAACCAGGCGACATCGGGAAAGTGCGCTTGCGCGGTGTTCATCAGGATCAGGCCGACCGAGGCCGGGTCTTCCTGCAGGGCCAGCGCGGTGGCGGCCGAGCCATAGAGCCCATAGGGCAGGGTCAGGAAACGCCGCTGCACGATATCCGGTTCGCTGAAGGGCACCAGGCGAAAGGCCACGTCCGCATCGCGCCGGGAGAGATCCAGCAGGCGATAGCTGGCGATGACCTCGGGCACCACGGCGGGGTGGCGACGGCTCAGCTCGGCCAGGACCGGCGCCAGCACATAGCCGGCAAACCAATCCGCCGAGGAAATCCGCAAGAGTCCCTCCAGGCGTTCATGGTTACCGGCCAGGCGCCGCTCCATGGCCAGGGCCGAGGCTTCCATGGACTCGGCCAGGGCGAAGACCGCATCGCCTGAATTGGTGAGGATCAGACCGTCACCGGTGCGGCGGAACAGCGCTTGCCCGGCTTCTTCCTCGAGCACCTTGATCCTTCGACCCACGGTCGGGTGGCTGATGTCCAGCGCCCGCGCCGCCGAGCCATAGGACCCGCCGCGGGCAACCGCCAGGAAGATCCGCACATCGCCCCATTCCATGGCGAACTCTCGTTCAAAAATGAACATTCAATATGCAGGAAGGGCAGTCCCCAAACAATAACGTAGGGGAGACCATGACGGCTCACGTCAATCCCGGTCCGTCGGACCCCTGCCAGTGAGGTTGGAACTGGCTCTGCATGGGTGATCAGCTATGAGCAGATTGCGAGAGAGGGCAGCTAAGTTAACGGGCGCCTGCAAGGGCCCAGAGGCGGGCGTCGCCCACCCGCGAGCAGCGGACGGTGCCAGGGCACAACCCGACAGCCGCCGCTGGTTCGCCCTGGGGGTGTTGTTGCTCGGCACCCTGTTGCCGCCGCTCGACTTCTTCATCGTCAATGTGGCGCTGCCGGTGATCCGTAGCGACTTCCAGGCCTCTTCGGATCTCGCCCAACTGGTGGTGTCGGTCTATGCGACCGCCTATGCGGTCACCCTGATCCTGGGTGGGCGGCTAGGCGATCTCTACGGTCGCAAGCGCGTCTATCTAGGCGGCATGGTCGGCTTCGGTCTGGCCTCGGCGCTGTGCGGACTGGCGCCCTCGCCCGAGGCACTCATCGCCGGGCGGCTGCTGCAAGGCATAGCCGCCGCCGTCATGGCACCCCAGTCCCTAGCCTTGATCCATGCCACCTTCCCGGCGGAGGAGAAGAATCGGGCGCTCGGCCTCTACGGCGCCACCTTCGGCCTCGCCTCGGTCAGCGGCCAGGTGCTGGGTGGCGTGCTGATCGAAGCCAGTCCCTTCGGACTCGGCTGGCGCAGCATCTTTCTCATCAACCTTCCCGTCATCCTCTGCGCCTTGCCTGCCGCGTTGGCCTGGCTGCGCGAGAGTCGGGCGAATCAGGGAGCGCGGCTGGACGTCATCGGCGCCTGCCTGCTCGCCGCAGGGCTATTGGCGCTGGTCGTCCCCCTCGTCGAGGGGCCGCGACTCGCGTGGCCCTGGTGGTCCGTCCCCCTGCTGCTCTTGAGTGGGGTGGTGCTGCGGCTGTTCTGGCGCTACGAGCAGCGCAAGGAAGGGGCGGGCGAAATGCCCTTGGTGCTGCCCTCCCTGCTGGCGGAAGCCAGACTGCGCCGCAGCCTGCTGGCGACCTTCCTGTTCTACGCCCTTGCCCCTTTCTTCCTCATCTTCGCCGTCTACCAGCAGGCGGGCCTGGGCCACGGCGCCCTGGCGGCGGGTTGGGCGATTCTGCCCCTGGGAGTCGGATTTCTGTGCGGTCCCCTGTGCAGTCCGCGCATCGCCCAGCGCCTGGGCGCCCGCACCGCCTCCCTGGGCATGGCCCTGGAGGTAGCAGGGCTGGTGCTGGTCGCCGCCCTGGCGGGCTCACCCGCCTGGCTACCCGTTCCGCTGCTATTGATCGGCCTGGGGCAGGGTATCGCGCTGCCCGCCCTGGTCAGGTTGAACGCGGATCAGGTGGCGCCGAGCTTGGCTGGTCTGGCGGCCGGCCTGACGAATGCCACCTTGCAGATCAGCGCTGCCCTGTCGGTCGCGCTCATGGGTGGCCTGTTCTTCCAGCTCGCCCCCGAGGGCGCCCCTGCCGCGACGGTTCGCTTCGCCTTTGCGTTGACGTCCCTGGCGATTGCCGGCGCCTTGGCGTTGGCGGCGGGATTGAGTTGGCGGAGAACGCCGGCGGGCGCTGTCCAGACCTCCGTTGGATCCAGTACCCACTGACCTTGCCCAAAACCATCAAGGGGAAACCCGCATGAAAAAGACCTGGCTTATCACCGGCTGCTCCTCTGGCCTCGGCCAGCACATCGCCGTGGCCGCCGCTGCGCGCGGCGACAACGTCGTGGCCACCGCCCGCGATCCGGCCGTATTGCAATCGCTGACCCAGAGGTTCCCGGATAACCTCAAGGCAGTGCGCCTGGATGTCACGGACGCCAGCTCCGCAGCCGCCGCTATCGCCCTCGCACAGCAGGCATTCGGCGGCCTCGATGTCTTGGTGAACAATGCCGGGGTCGGCTTCATAGGGGCGGTCGAAGAGGCCGAGCCCAGTGAATACCGGCCGCTGTTCGAGGTGAATGTCTTCGGCCTGATCGAGATGACCCGCCTGGCGTTGCCCGTGCTGCGCGAGAGCGGCGCGGGCCGCATCGTCAATCTGTCGTCCGGGGCCGGGCTCTCGGGAGGTCCCGGCTCGGGTTACTACAGCGCCAGCAAGTTCGCCGTCGAGGGCTTTTCCGAGTCCCTGGCCAGGGAAGTCGAACCCCTTGGCCTGCGGGTGATCATCGTGGAGCCCGGCCCCTTCAGAACCGACTTCCTCGGACGCTCCATCGCGCTGGCGAAGCAGGTGATCGACGCCTATGCCGACACCGCCGGGCGACGTCGTGCCTATCGCGACAGCAACGACGGCCGGCAGGCGGGAGATCCGCAAAAGGCTGCCGCGGTGATCGTGCAGGCGGTGGAAGCGGCGAATCCGCCGCTGCATCTGCCGCTGGGACCGGTCGCCTACGACATCGTCGAACACAAGCTGAGTTCGCTGCGGGCGGATATGGACGCCTGGCGTGCTATCGCCCTGCATACCGACTATGACTGACTGGCGCGAAGCAGCGGCGCGGAGCCCTGGCCCGTTCAGCGAACACGCCGTGCGGCCCGGGCTGCCGGTCGACCCTTTTCCATTCGGTCGGTGTCGGCGGCGATCTCTGCGCAGGCGCTGCGGCTCTGGCTATCCAGCAGGATCGGCGCACCCTGGGCACCACGCGTGGCGGCGTCCCGGGGGCGTCCGCGGTTCTCAGCCGTAGCGCTTGAACGCCTCGATGGCCAGGCCGTTGCCGATGTTGCCGAAGCGGTCGCCGTCCACCAGGCGGGCGCCGGGGAAGCGCTTGGACAAGGCCTGGCGCAGGGCCGGGATGCCGCTGGAGCCACCGGTGAAGAACAGGCTGTCGACCCGCGCCGGGTCGAGGTCGGCGCGGGCCAGCAGGTCATCCACACCGCGGCTCAGGCGTTCCAGTTGCAGGGCGATGGCGGCGTCGAACAAGGGGCGTTCCAGATCGGCGGCCAGGCCGGTCTCGATGCGATCCAGGCGCAGGGTGCGACGCCAGTCATCGGTCAGGGCGATCTTGGCGTCTTCCACCTGCATGGCCAGCCAGTGGCCGGCACGCTGTTCGATGAGCTTGAACAGGCGATCCATGCAGCGGGTGTCCTGGGCGTCGTATCTCATGTCGCGCAGGCCCAGCACGCTCTTCTTGGCGTAGACGGCGTTGATGGTGTGCCAGGTCGCCAGGTTGATGTAGTGGCTGGTGGGCATGGTGGCGCCGCTCTTCATGGCGCTGCCGTAACCTAGCAGCGGCATCACCCCTTCCAGGCTCAGCTGGCGGTCGAAGTCGGTGCCGCCGACGTGCACGCCGCCAGTGGCGAGGATGTCACCGGCGCGGTCGGCCAGCGCGCGGCGCTCCGGGGCCAGGCGCACCAGGGAAAAGTCCGAGGTACCACCGCCGATGTCGACGATCAGCACCAGCTCTTCGCGCTTGATGCTGCGCTCGTAGTCGAAGGCGGCGGCGAGGGGTTCGAATTGGAAAGAAATATCCTTGAAGCCTACCTGGCGCGCCACGGCGGCCAGGGTGTCCTCGGCCTCCTGGTCGGCGAGCGGATCGTCATCGACGAAGTGCACCGGACGACCCAGCACCACGGCGTCGAAGGCGCGGTCGGCCTGCGCCTCGGCGCGCTGCTTGAGGGTGCCGAGGAACAGGCCGAGTACCTCGGTGAAGGGCAGGGCGCTGCCGAGGATGCTGGTCTCGCCCTTGAGCAGGCTGGAGCCGAGCAGGCTCTTGAGCGATCTCAGCAGCCGGCCTTCGTAGCCTTCCAGGTATTCGTGCAGCGCCTGGCGACCATAGGCCGGGCGCCGCTCCTCGGCGTTGAAGAAGATCACCGAGGGCAGGGTGGCCTTGCCTTCCTCGAGGGGCAGCAGGACCTCACCCGAAGGCCGCAGCCAGCCGGCGGTGGAGTTGGAGGTACCGAAGTCGAGGCCCAGGGCCCGGGCGGGTAACGCAGACATGTCAGGATCCGTAACGCGAACAGCCGCGCAGTTTAGCCCAGACCGGCGCGCAAACGAACCCTGGCCGGATGCCAGCAGGGTGGTTGCAGACGTCTCGCCGGGGCTTCGGCAATAGCGGGTGGTGCGCGACGGGGCTAGGGCCTGGGCCCTTCCTCACGGCGCTGGTCGAGGCTGCAGGTGTCATCTCGACAGCGGCGCCCGCCGTCCGGATGCGGCAGCCAGGTCAGGCCCGGACGCAGCTTCAGGAACAGGCGATAACCCAGTTCCAGCAGGGGCCGCAGCGGGCGCCAGGCCAGCGGTCGGGCCCAGTGGCCGAGGCCGGCGGTACGCCAGCTCCAGTAGGTGGCATCCAGGCCGCGGAACCAGTGGCCCTCGGCATCCCGGGCATGCAGCAGGTCGAGCATGGCCTGGCGCGGCGGGGCATCGGCCGGCGCCTGGTAATCCGGCGCGGCCAGGTCGACCAGGTGCAGCCGGCTCGGATCGGCGTGCCGCCGCAGCCAGGCGATCTCGCGGGCGCAGAGCGGGCAGGCACCGTCGTGGTAGAGGGTCAGGGGCAGGCGGGGGGCGTGCATCGGGATCTTCCTCTGGGTCTTGCCTATCTGGACCGACCGTTGGGGCTGCCGTTGCGCTTTCCGCCGAACGGTAAGCGCAACGGCGCGCCTTGGCGAGTCGGAATTGGAGACGCCGGATGACGGCATTGCAGCTAAACAACGAACGAGGTCGCTATGGATCTGGGAATCAAGGGGCGCGTCGCCCTCATCACGGGCGCCAGCGGTGGCATGGGGCTGGCCACGGCCAAGCTGTTGGCCGAGGAAGGCGTCAAGCTGGTGCTGTCCGACCTGGAGCAAGGCAAGCTGGCAGAGGCGGCCAAGAGCCTGCCAGGCGAGCCGCTGCTGATCGCCGCCGACATGACCGACCAGGCGGCTGTGAACAGGCTGGTGGAGCAGGGCGAAGCCCGTTTCGGCCAGATCGACATCGTGGTGCATACCGCCGGCGTCACGGGCGCCAAGGGCGATCCGCTGGAACTGGCCGATACCGACTACGAGGAGGCCTGGGCCACCGATTTCTTCTCCGCCGTCCGCGTCGCCCGCGCCGCCATTCCGCGCATGCGTAAGCGTGGCTGGGGCCGCTTCGTCTGCATCACCTCGGAAAACGCCGTCCAGCCCTATTGGGAAGAGGCCGTCTACAACGTGGCCAAGGCGGCCCTGGCGGCCTTCATCAAGAACCTCTCCTACAAGGAAGCGGCCCACGGCGTACTCTGCAACACCGTCTCGCCGGCCTTCATCGAGACCGGCATGACCGACGGCATGATGGAAAAGCGCGCCAAGGAACTGGGTGTCTCCTTCGAGGAAGCCATCGAAAGCTTCCTCGACGAAGAGCGACCCGGCATCGTGCAGAAGCGCCGCGGCAAGGTGGAAGAGGTGGCCGCGGCCATCGCCCTGCTGGTGTCGGAGCGGGCCTCCTTCATCAACGGCAGCAACCTGCGCGTGGATGGCGGTTCGGTCCAGGCCGTGCAGAACTAGGTTCGCCCCCGCTCAATCGCGGTAGAAGGTCAGGCCGCGATTGACCGCGCAACGATAGGCGACCTTGTCGCCATGCGGGCGGTAGGAGGGCAGGTCGAACGCCTCCATGCTGAACTCGGCGGAGTCGTCGGGTTTCACCCGGTAGCGCAGGATCTGTACCAGCGGCTGGCCATCCGCCGCGACGCTGACATGTTCGTCGGCGAAGGCCAGCACCTGGTCAGGGGTGATGCGGAAGGCATCCAGCCGCAAACCGCCGCGGGCCTGGCTGGGCTTGGCAGAGGGCAGGGCCGGTTGGCAGGCGCCGAGGTCCAGTACCAGGTGGACCGCGGCGCCCTGCAGCAGCGCGGTACGTAGCGCTGGCTGGTCTGGCAGGGGAGTAGCGGCCTGGGCACCGAGGACGAACAGGCCGGAGAAGAGGGGCAGCAAACGCGAGGTCATGGTCAGGCTCCATGGCATCAGGAGCGCTCTAGCTTAGTCAGGCGTAGCGGTGCGATCGCTGCGCCGGGTCACGCTTTGCTCTGGGACGCGGGTTTCAGCCCTCAGCCCCAGGCCTCATCTACTGGCCCGCCTGGCTGCCGCGGCACCCCGGCCCCGTGATGCGGATACCTAGTCGGGTTGCCCTTGGTCGGACGAGGATGGTGCCGAGTCCGGTTCGCTCTGCTGACGCCGCACCGCCTCTTCCAAGGGGATGAACTTCACCTGGCGATCCTTGACCACCGGCGGCAGGGTAATGCCCATGGACACGTAGATGCTGGTGAACATGTCGACGCCCATGTCGGCCGGTTTCACCCAGTCCACTGGTACATAGAGCAGGCCACCGCCCACCGGCACGGGCGCCGAGGGCACCAGCACGGCGTGATAGTGGCGACCGTCGATGTCCACCACCGCCGGATTGGGCAGCAGGGCCAGCACCGCCACGCCCTGGCCACCGAAGAAGCACCACACGGGGCTCATGGCGCGGATGTCCGCTCCGCCTTCCTTGCGGTCGAGCAACTCGACGAAGCGTTCGGCCAGGCCATAGAGCTTGCCGAATACCGGTATGCGCCGGAAGGTCAGGTTGGCGAACCAGGCCAGCGGCCGGCGCAGGCCCAGCTTGACCGCGATGCCCAGCGGATAGAGCAGCACCAGCAGCACCAGGGTGCCGATGCCATAGGCCGCCAGGGAGTTACCGACGAAGGGGTGCCCGACCGCCACGAACAGCTGGCCCAGGGTGGTGTTCGGTCCGATCAGCCCATTGAGGAAGCTGACGATCCAGCCGATCAGGGCCAGGGTCAGCACCAGCGGCAGGAGCAATAGCAGCCCGGCCAGCCAGGTGGACACGATGCTTTCGAAACCGCGACGAACGAAGGGCATGCAAGGACTCGACGGCTAAAGCACCAGTCTACGCGAGCCGTGCGCTCAGCGCCCGTCACACCCTCGCCGACGGGCACTCGGCGGCGGATTCGCTGGTCTGGAAGACAATCCCCTCGCGTTTCTGGAGTCCTGCCATGCCCCTCAAGCTTCGCCCGCTGCTCCTTGCAGCGCTACCCCTTGCCCTGTGCGCCGGCTGGGCGCTGGCCACCCCCGCGCAGGCCGCCACCCAGGTGGTGCAGGTCCGCGACCTGCCCATCGGCACAGGGCGCCCCAAGGTCATCGTCTCCACCTCCGGCAAGACCGCCGAGCAGGTGCTGGAGCAGGGCCGCGCCGCCGCCGGGTCCGCGGCGGTCGACATCCTGGAATTGCGCCTCGACCTCCTGGGCTTCGCCACGGACGCCGACCAGGTCGCCGCCCTGGGGCGGCAACTGGTGCAGGCGCTGGGCGGCAAGCCGCTGCTGCTGACCTTCAGGTCCAGGCGCGAAGGCGGCGCCGGCGAGCTGGATGACGCGGCCTACGCGGCGCTCTACGGCAAGTTGCTGCAGGCGGGCTTCGCCGACCTGATTGACGTGGAAATGCGGCGCGACGAGCGCAGGGTCAAGGCGCTGGTGGTCGAGGCGCACAAGACCGGAGCCAAGGTGATCCTCTCCAGCCATGACTTCCAGGGCACCCCGAGCAATGCCGAGATGACGAAGCGCCTGCAACGCCAGCAGGCACTGGGCGCCGACATCCTCAAGCTGGCGGTGATGCCCCACGACGGCGGCGACGTCGCCCGCCTGCTGCAGGTGACCTGGAAGATGCACGAGCGCAGCCCCCGGCCACTGCTCATCATGGCCATGGGTGGTACCGGCAGCGTCTCCCGCCTGGCGGGCGAAACCTTCGGCAGCGCCCTCACCTTTGGCAGCCAGGGCCAGGCGTCGGCCCCGGGGCAAATCGAGGCTGACGTCCTGCATCAGGCGCTGGAGGCGCTGCACCGGGCGCGCCAGCCCTCCTCATAGCCAGCGGCGGTAGAAGGCCGCTTCCTGCTCCAGGGCATCCGCCTGGTTGGCGGCCTGGCGAAAGCCGTGGCCTTCGTCGGGGTAGCGGCGCACCACCACCGGCACGCCGCGGGCCTCCAGGGCGGCGGCCATGGCGTCGGTCTGGGCGGGTACCACCACGGCGTCCTTGAGGCCCTGGAGGAAGATCACCGGCGCCTGGATACCCGCGGCATGCAGCAGCGGGGTACGGGCCTCGTAGCGGGCCCGGTCGGCTATGGGGTCGCCGATCAGCCAGTCGAGGTAGTCGGCCTCGAACTTGTGGGTGACCTTGGCCAGCGCCAGGGGATCGCTGACCCCATAGAGGCTGGCTCCGGCGCGGAAGACGTCACGGAAGGCCAGGGCGCAGAGCACCGTGTAGCCACCGGCGCTGCCGCCACGGATGAAGGCGCGTGCCGGATCCACCAGGCCCTGGGCACCCAGGTGTTCGACCACCGCACAGGCATCCTCCACGTCCACCTCGCCCCAGCGCAGGTGCAACGCCTGGCGGTAGGCACGGCCATGGCCACTGCTGCCACGATAGTTGAGATCGGCCACGGCGAAGCCCTGGCGTACCCAGAACTGGATGCGCGCCTCGAACACCGGATAGGTACAGGAGGTCGGGCCGCCGTGGATGCTGACCAGCAGCGGCGGTGGACCCTCGCCATGGCGTTCCGGCAGATAGAGAAAGCCCTGGGCCTGGCCATCGCCGCTGGGGTAGCTCAGGGGTTGCGGCGCGACGATGGCGGCTTCCGTCAGGGGCGCCACGCCGCCGGTGACGATGTCCACCGCGCCGGTTGCTCGGTCGATGGCCAGGATCGCCGAGGGCCGCGTCGGCGCTGCGGCGATGCAGTAGCAGTATCGCTCGTCCAGGGCCAGTCCGCGGAAGCGGGTGAAGTCGGGGGCCAGGCGCCGGAACTGGCCGTCCGCCCGGAGTTCGCCGAGCAGGCCGAAGCCTTCCTCCTGCCAGGTCGCCAGCCAGCCTTCCGCCGTGGGCAGCCAACTGGCGCCGCCCAGCTGCCAGGGCGCGGCGGCGTGATCGGCGGCGGGTGCCGCCTGGGGCGCGAAGCCGTCCGCGGTCTCGCACCAGGGTTGCCACCAGCCCTGGCGATCGCTCAGTGCCCAGAGCCGTTGCTGCCCATCGAAGAGCGGCTGCTGCAGCGATTCCTCGGGATCGGCCGCGACGACGGTGGGGGCGCCGGGGCGCCCCTTGGCGTCCAGCTCCGCCGCCAGCAGCCGGGTGCGGGTCCAGGGCTGGTGGGGCCTATCCCACTCGATCCAGGCCAGTCGGCGACCATCGGCGCTGGTACGGGGCGCGGCATAGAAGTCCGCGCCCTCGGCCAGCACCTGCCGCTCGCCGTCCTGGCCCAGGGCGACCAGGCGATGGCGTGGTGGTTGTTCGCTGCGGTCTTCCTCGACCGCCAGCACGCGCTGCTGGTGGCCGTCCCAGTAGAGGTCGCCGTAACGCCACTGCTGGCCACCGGCGAGCCGTTCGGGCGCGCTGCCATCGCGCGGTTGGCGATAGACCGCCTGGTCGGCCTCGTTGACGAACAGCGGTCCTGCGTCGGCCAGGCAGAGGGCACCACCGCCGTATTCATAGACCTTGCTGCGCAGGCTGAAGCCGGCCGGTGTCAGGCAGCGCGGCGCGGCGTCACCTTGGCGTACCCAGAGCCGGGTCGCGCCGTCGCTGGGATCGTACTGACTCCAGTAGAGGCCACTGGCATCGACCTTGAGTTCGGCGAAGTCGATACCGGCGGCAACGGCCTGGGCCGGCGTGAGTGGAGTAGGGACGGTCATGGCGACTCCGGAAGGAAGAACAGCCGTTAGCCTAGCAGCTGGTGACGGGAAGCGAGACGGACAGGGCTTTTTCGGCTTCTTAGCCTGTGGAGGGAGTAGGTAATGGTTTTCCTCTTTCTCACTCTGGGAGAAGGCTGGGGGGCGTGCTGTTGAGCTTCGCTGCGCTCACCCCAACCTACAGGCGTGCACTATTTTTCCCATCTCCCTCCGGGAGAGGGCCGGGGTGAGGGTGGCTCGGGCCGTTGGGCTTCGCTGCGCTCAACCCAACCTACAAGGCGTGCACTATTTTCCCCTCTCCCACCGGAAGAGGGCCGAGGAGAGGGTGGCTCGGGCTGTCGGGCTTCGCTGCGTTCAACCCGACCTACAGGCGTGCACCGCTTTTCTCCCTCCCTTCGGGAAACGGCCGGGATGAGGGTGGCGCGAGCCGTTGGGCTTCGCTGCGCTCAACCCAACCTACAAGGCGTGCACCGTTTTCCCACTCTCCCTCCGGGAGAGGGCCGGGGTGAGGGCAGCTCGGGCCGTTGGGCTTCGCTGCGCTCGACCCGAACTACAGGCGTGCACTATTTCCCCTTCTCCCACCGGAAGAGGGCCGAGGAGAAGGTGGCTCGGGCTATCGGACTTCGCTGCGCTCAACCCAATCTACAAGGCGTGCACTATTTTTCCCCTTCTCCCTCCGGGAGAGGGCCAGGGTGAGGGAAGCATGGGCTGTTGGGCTTCGCTGCGCTCAACCCAACCTACGGGTGCAAGGCTTTTCCCCCTCTCCCCCTGGGAGAGGGTTGGGGTGAGGGTAGCTCGAGTGGTTGGGCTCAGCACCCACCTACGGACGCCTGCCCTAGAACAACCCCAATTGCTCCCCCGGCGGGGCGAACTGACTGCAGTCCAGGCCTTCGCCCTCACGCCGTTCCAGTCCGAAGCGGCGGCGGGCTAGGCGAAAGCGCTGGGCCAGCAGCTCGGCGAACTGGCCTTCGCCCTTCATGCGGATGCCGAAGCGGCTGTCGTAATTCTTCCCGCCACGCGATTGCCGGATCAGGCTCATCACATGGGCGGCACGCTCGGGAAAATGCGTCTGCAGCCATTCCTCGAACAGCCCGGCGATCTCCAGCGGCAGGCGCAGCAGCGCATAACCGGCCGAGCGGGCGCCATGGTCGCGCGCCGCCTCCAGTAGGGCTTCCAGTTCGTGGTCGTTGATCATGGGGATCATGGGGGCCAGCAGGGCGCTCACCGGCACCCCGTGCTCGTGCAGGGTGCGCATGGCGCGCAGCCGGGCCTGGGGCGCCGCGGTGCGGGGTTCGAGGATGCGCTTGAGGTCGTCGTCCAGCGTCGTCAGGCTGAAGGCTACCCGCACCAGGTTACGTTCGGCCAGCTGCACGAAGAGATCCAGGTCGCGCAGGATCAGCGCGCTCTTGGTGATGAGGGTGACCGGATGGCGATAGCGCAGCAGGATCTCCAGCGCCTGGCGGGTCAGCTGGTACTGCCGCTCGATGGGCTGGTAGCCATCGGTATTGATGCCCAAGGCGATGGGCTGCGGCTGATAGCCCGGCTTACACAGCTCCGCCTCCAGCCGCTCCGCCAGGTTGGTCTTGGCAATCAGCTGAGTCTCGAAATCGATGCCCGGCGACAGGTCCCAGTAGGCATGGGAGGGGCGGGCGAAGCAATAGATGCAGCCGTGCTCGCAACCGCGATAGGGATTCACCGAACGGTCGAAGCCGACATCCGGGGACTGGTTGCGGCTGATGACGGTCTTGGCCGTTTCCTGGCGGACGCTGGTGGTGAAGGTCAGCGGCGTCGCCTCTTCGTACCAGCCGTCGTGCTCAACCTCGCTGCGGGTCGCGGCGAAGCGATTGTGCGGATTGCTGGCGGTGCCACGGCCGCGTGGCGGACGCTGGGGCTGGGTCATGACCCGATCTCGAAAACTGTATTTCCATACAGTATAAGACCTGCTCGATCTGGACAAGGGCGCCGTGGTTGGCTCCCGCCCTTGGCCACTCCTGGTTACGCGCGCCAAGGCACCCAGCGGCTACCCGGGTAGCCGCTGGGTGTCATCCTCAGAGTACCGAAATCGGGTAGTTGAGGATGATGCGGTTCTCGTCGAAGGAGCCGCTGGCACTGTAGTCGCGTCTCATGCTGGAGTTGCGCCAGCGGATCAGCAGTTTCTTCAGCGGGCCGCTCTGCACCTCGTACTGCACCTCGGATTCGCGGCCCCATTCCTTGCCGTCGGTGATGCTGCCGGTGTGCACGTTGTCACCGCTGAGGTAGCGGTTCATCAGGGTCAGGCCCGGTACGCCGAAGGCGGCGAAGTTGTGGTCGTAGCGCACCTGCCAGGAGCGTTCCCGGGCGTTGTCGTAGCTGGAGTTATAGCTATCGTTGGCCAGGGTGCCGCCGCTGGTGCCGTTGACCCTCATCCAGGCGCTGTCGCCGCTGACCCGTTGCAGGCCGATGTAGAAGGTACCGCCACCCTGCTTGGCCGAGAGCAGCGCATAGGCGGTACGGTTGTCCAGGGCACCGGCGCGGGCGGCGCCGTCGTCGTCGCCGATGAAGTAGCCGAGGTTGGCGCCCAGGGTCCACTTGCCCAGGGGCTGGTAGTGGATCAGGTTGATGAACTTCTGGTGGTAGATGTCTTCGAGCTGGGCGTACCAGAGGCCGACTCGGGTGCGCTTCTCGTTGAAGGTGTATTCGCCGCCGACGAAGTTGAAGCGGTCGGAGGTGGCGTTGGCGCGGCCCTGCATGAACATGTCTTCCATGCTGGCGTCGTTGCGCGGGCTGTTCTGGCGCATCTGGCCGCCCCAGAGTTCCAGGTTCTGGATCTCGGTGGAGTGGATCTGCGCACCCTGGAAGGTCTGTGGCAGCGAGCGGCCGTCGTCGGACCTGAGGATCGGCAGCACGGCGAACCACTCACCGACCTTGATATCGGTCTTGGAGACCTTGGCCTTGGCGGCCACCGCCAGGCGGCCGAAGTCCTTGGCCGGCTCGTTACCGGCATGGGTCGGCAGCAGTTGGGTGCCATAGGTGCCAGCACCGCCGTCGAGCTTGACCGAATAGAGGCCGAGGGCGTCGACGCCGAAGCCCACCGGCCCCTGGGTGTAGCCGGAGGTCAGGCCGAAGATGAAGCTCTGGGTCCATTCCTCGGCCTTATTCTGCGCGGTGTAGGCCGGATCGACGAAGTTGCGATTGAAGTAGAAGTTGCGCAGGTTGAGGTTGGCCTTGGTGCCGTCGATGAAGCCGCTGTCGGCGGCCCACAGGGGAGCGGTACTGGCCAGGGTGACGAAGGCGGCGCAGGCACGGACGAGCCGGCCGGAAGCGAGTCGAGCGCTCATGGGTAGTCCTTGTTCTTATCGGTAAGGGGTGCCCTGCCGGCGCGGTGGCCGACATCTGCAAAGGGCGGGGCAAGGGGTGCAGCGGAGGTGAGGCTAGGAAGGCGAGGGCGACATGAGAGATTCCTTTCTTATTTGAATTAGTGGAAAGCAGCGGCCGAGCGACTCGGCCTTATAGTTATATGACAACGTATGTCTTGCGGCAAGGCTATCAGGGTAGCTGGCTGGAGCCTTCGCCGGGCGAAGGCTCCAGCGGGGTCAGACGCTGGCCTTGAGGCTGTCCTGACGGGCCGTATCGTAGGCGCCCTTGTCCATCTGCACGGCGCCTGGCTTGCCCAGTTCGCTCATGGGCACCCGGTAGGTTTCCGGCGACAGATAGGCGGCCAGGGCCGACAGGCAGGTCACACCGAAGGCCAGGCCACCGACCACCAGCCAGATGTTGTCGGTACCGGGAGGGGCGACCAGGGTGAACAGCGCCGGCAGCATGGCGGTGAACATGGTGCCGATGTTCTGGGAGATGGCCATGGCCGAGACGCGGTAGCGGGTCTGGAACTGCTCCGGGTAGAAACTGGGGAAGACCGCGTTGTAGCCCTGGTAGACCATGCCCCACATCACCAGCGACATGACGAAGGCCAGCGGCAGGTTGTGGATGCTGATGGCATAGAGGTAACCGAAGGCCAGCAGGCCCGAACCCAGGGCACCGGCGATCATGGTCGGCCGCCGGCCGATGCGGTCGGAGAGGTTGCCGACGAAGGGGATCACCAGCACCGCGACGATGTTGCCCACCACCGGTATCCAGAGGTAGACGCTCTTGTCGAAGCCGATGCCGTAGGCGGGTTGTACGGCGTAGGCGGCGCCGAAGATGGTGGCCACCACCGGGATCACGTTCATCAACGCCATCATGGCGACCAGGATCATGGACTTCCAGCTGGTGCTCAGGGCTTCGCCGATGGGCGAGCGTCTGGCCACGGTGCTGGTCCCGGCCTTGGCTTCTTCCTTGACGAAAGCCGGGGTCTCATGGACCTCGCGGCGGATGATGAAGCCGGCCAGCAGCACGAAGGCGCTGAGCAGGAAGGGAATGCGCCAGCCCCAGCTGTTGAAGGCATCGGCGGGCATGAAGTAGGCCAGTGGCAGGAACACCGCGGCGGCCATCACCTGGCCGGCCTGCACGCCCTGCAGGGTGAAGCTCGCGTAATAGCCGCGCCGGCCGAAGGGCGCATGTTCGAGCACCATCGAGCTGGCCCCGGAGATCTCGCCGGCCACGGCGAAGCCCTGGATCAGCCGCAGCACCACCAGCAGGATGGGCGCGAGGATGCCGATCTGGTGGTAGGTGGGAAGCAGGCCCACGGCCATGGTGGCGATGCCCATGAGGAACATGCACAGCAGCAGGACGTTCTTGCGACCACGGGTATCGCCCCAGTGGCCGAGCACGAAGGCACCGACCGGGCGCGCCAGGTAGCCCACGCCGTAGGTGGCGAGGGAGGCGACGATGGCCATCTTGGGATCGGTGGAGGGGAAGAAGATCTGTGGGAAGATCAGCGCCGCGGCCTGGGCGTAGATGAAGAAGTCGTAGTATTCCAGTGCCGAGCCGATCCAGCCGCTAGCGGTGGCTTTCTTGGCTTGGGAGCCGGTCGTGGGGGAGGCGGTATTGGCCATGTGTTGTCTCCGGAATTATTGTCAGGCCAGGATGAAATTCGGCGGCGCGCACGAGCGGGATCGAGCGACGCAGGGCCGAACGGGTAACGGGATGCGGGACTAGCCTGGCCGTCGGCGACTGGCCACGGGTGGGCGACAGGCGAGACGGGAGGCGAAGGATAGCGTGGATAGCTGGGACATGGGCGCACACTCTTGTTTGTCTTGTTATGGTCGACGCGGCAGAAGCGACGAGCGCAGAAGGCTCTGAAATCAATAGTGCGAGGCGTCGCCCTGGCTGGTCAATTCGCTGAACGCCCAAGTGTTCGATCAGCGAACAGAAACTAACCGGTTCGTACATAATCCATTGTTGGGTTCTTGGAGGCCGAGAATAATCGCCCGCAGACCCGACGAACCAGATCTTCTCCGCGGCGGTCATCCGACGGAGAGGACCGTTCAATACAGGAGCACCGGCATGCAGCGTTCCATCGCTACCGTATCCATCAGTGGCACCCTGACCGAAAAGCTCGAAGCCATCGCCGCGGCGGGCTTCGACGGCGTGGAGATCTTCGAGAACGACCTGCTGTATTCCGGTGCCAGCCCCCGCGAGATTCGCCAGCGCACCCAGGACCTGGGCCTGGCCATCACGCTGTTCCAGCCGTTCCGCGATTTCGAGGGCGGCCGCCGCGAGCGCCTGCAGCGCAACCTCGACCGCGCCGAGCGCAAGTTCGACCTCATGCAGGAGCTGGGCACCGACCTCGTTCTGGTGTGCAGCAACACCGCCGCCGACAGCCTCGGCGACGAGCGCCTGATCGCCGACGACCTGCAACTGCTGGCCGAACGCGCCGCGCCACGCAACCTGCGCATCGGCTACGAGGCGCTGGCCTGGGGCCGCCACGTCAACACCTGGCAACAGGTCTGGCGCCTGGTGAAGGCGGTCGACCATCCCAATCTCGGCGTGCTGCTGGACAGCTTCCATACCCTGTCCATCGGCGGCGACCCGGCGGGCATCGCGCAGATTCCCGGAGACAAGATCTTCTTCGTGCAGATGGCCGACGCGCCCTTGCTGCAGATGGATGTCCTGGAGTGGAGCCGGCATTTCCGCTGCTTCCCGGGACAGGGCGAATTCGACCTGGCGGGATTCCTCGCGCCCATCCTGCAGACCGGCTACCAGGGCCCGCTGTCGCTGGAGATCTTCAACGACGGCTTCCGCGCCGCCCAGACCCGCGCCACCGCCGCCGACGGCCTGAGGTCGCTGCTGTATCTGGAAGAGCAGACCGCCGCCCGCCTGCAGCGCGAGGAGACCCCGGTGACGGCGCCGCTGTTCGCCCCGCCCCATGCGCCGCGCCTGGAGGGCACCGAATTCCTCGAGTTCGCCGTGGACGACGTGCATGGCGCCGAGCTGGCCCGCTGGCTGGGCAAGCTGGGGTTCGCCCAGGCCGGCCGGCACCGCTCCAAGAACGTCAAGCTGTTGCGCCAGGGCGAGATCAACCTGGTGCTCAATGCCGAGCCCTATTCCTTCGGTCACAACTTCTTCGAAGCCCACGGCCCCTCGCTGTGCGCCATGGCCCTGCGGGTGCCGGACAGCCATGCCGCCCTGGAGCGTGCCCAGCAATACCGGGCGCAGCCCTATCGCGGCCTGGTCGGGCCCAACGAGCGCGAGATCCCGGCGGTACGGGCGCCGGATGGCAGCCTGATCTATCTGGCCGACCGCGGCGCCGATGGTCGTAGCCTCTACGACACCGACTTCGACGTCAGCGCCGGCGCCAGTGGCGGCCTCGGGCTGACCCATGTCGACCACGTGGCCATCGCCCTGCCGGCCGACGCCCTGGACAGCTGGGTGCTGTTCTACAAGAGCCTGTTCGACTTCAGCGCCGACGACGAGGTGGTGGTCCCCGATCCCTATGGGCTGGTGAAGAGCCGCGCGCTGAAGAATCGCGAGAGCAACGTGCGCCTGGCGCTGAACATCTCGGAGAACCGCAACACCGCCATCGCCCGCGCCCTGTCCAGCTACCGGGGGTCCGGGGTCCACCACATCGCCTTCGCCTGCCAGGACATCTTCCAGGCGGTGGAGCAGGCCAAGGCCGCCGGGGTCCCGCTGCTGGAGATCCCCATGAACTATTACGACGACCTGGGGGCGCGCTTCGATTTCGATGACGACTTCCTCAGTCGCCTGGCCTATTACAATGTGCTCTACGACCGTGATGCCCAGGGCGGCGAGCTGTTCCACGTCTATACCGAGTCCTTCGCCGACCGATTCTTCTTCGAGATCCTGCAGCGCAAGGATTACAGTGGCTACGGCGCGGCCAACAGTCCGGTGCGCCTGGCGGCCATGCTGCAGGCCCGCCAGGGCCGACCCGCGCCTGCGGAATTCTGAGCGAAGCGGGTCCCTGTAGGGACTCGCACCTCCCCAGCGGTGGTGCTCCGGTGCCACCCCTACGACAAGAGTCAAACCTGATGCAGGACACCCCGGCGCTCGCGCCCACGCTCCGTACGCCGCGCAAGAACAATCCCGAGAAGACCCGCCAGGCCATCCTCGCCGCCGCCGTGGCGGAATTCGCCGATGTGGGCCTGAGCGGCGCCCGCGTGGATGCCATCGCCGAGCGCACCCACACCTCCAAGCGGATGATCTACTACTACTTCGGCAGCAAGGAGCAGCTCTACCTGACGGTGCTGGAAAAGCTCTACAGCGATGTGCGGGGCGATGAGGCGGAGCTGCCGCTGGACCGGCTCGCGCCCCTGGAGGCGATCCGCACCCTGGCGGAATTTCTCTTCGAGCATCACCGTAGCCACGACGATTTCATTCGCGTGGTGAGCATCGAGAACATCCATCGCGGTCGCCACCTGGCGCAATCCGAGACCATCTCCAGCCTCAACTCCTCGGCATTGGAAGCGCTGCGCCGCATCCTGGCCCGGGGCGAAGCCAACGGCGAGATCCGCGCCGGCCTGGACGTGGTGGACGTGCACCTGCTGATGTGTTCGTTCTGTTTCTACCGCGTCTCCAACCGGCACACCTTCGGTCGCATCCACGACATCGACATGGAGGATCCGGCCGTATTGCAGCGCCACAAGGCCATGATCGGCGATGCCATGGTGCGCTTTCTGCAGCCGTAGGGTGTGGGGCGACCCTCACCCCGGCCCTCTCCCAGGGGGAGAGGGGGGCGCCTGACCGAGGCTTTTGGTTGTCGGCATGGATTCGTAGGGTGGAAAACCGCGCAGCGTTTTCCCCGCGGATGCCCGAGCAATCTTCTCTCGGAGGGAGGGCAGGCCTTGTAGGTTGGGTTGAGACGGCTTCATCGTCGAAGCCTAATGCTGCCGGATACCCCGTGTTGGGCTTCGCTGCGCTCAACCAACCTACGGATCTACCCCCTCTCCCTCGGGGAGAGGGCCGGGGTGAGGGCGAACCCCGACACCCCAGCCAAAACCCTCAGAGCACCGGCATGCCGCCCGTCACCGGCAGCATGGCGCCGGAGATGTAGCTCGCCTCATCGGAGGCCAGCAGCACATAGGCCGGTGCCAGTTCCACCGGTTGACCCGGGCGACCCAGGGGGGTGCTGCCGCCGAATTGCTCGGGCTCGTCCGGCTTCATGGTGCTGACGATCAGCGGCGTCCAGATCGGGCCGGGGGCCACGCTGTTGGCGCGGATGCCCTTGTCGCCGAGCAACTGGGCCAGGCCCGCGGTGAAGTTGGCGATGGCGCCCTTGGTGGCCGAGTAGGCCAGCAGGGTCGGCGGGGCGATGTCGGCGTTGATCGAGGCGGTGTTGATGATGGAACCGCCACGTGGCATGTGCTTCACCGCCGCCTGGGTGATGCGGAACATGGCGTGGATGTTCACATTGAAGGTATGGACCCATTCCTCGTCGGGTATCTCGTCGAGGCTGTCGCGTACCTGCTGGAAGGCCGCGTTGTTGACCAGCACATCGATGCGGCCGAAGGCTTCCACGGTCTTCTGCACCACGTCCAGGCAGGTCTGGCGCTCGGACAGGTCACCCGGCAGCAGGACGGCCTGGCGCCCGGCCTCGGTGACCAGGCGGGCGGTCTCGCGGGCGTCCTCGTGCTCATCGAGATAGGCGATGGCAACGTCGGCCCCCTCGCGGGCGAAGGCGATGGCCACGGCGCGGCCGATGCCGCTGTCGGCGCCGGTGATCAGCGCCGCCTTACCCTTGAGGCGACCCGAGCCGCGATAGGTCTCGGCGCCGCTGTCGGGTTGCGGATCCATGCGCGCTTCGGAACCGGGAAAGGTCTGGGGTTGGGGTTTCAGCGGGGGCTTGGGATAGTCGCTCATGGGGACTCCTTGGAGGTCAGGAAGAACATTCGATACCCAGGTCGGCCATGACGGCCGGGCCATAGCCGGCGGCGGCCAGGGGCGCCTGGATGTCCTGGTGCAGGTCGGGTACGTAGCCGATCAGCAGGTCGGCGGGGCCGCTGAGGCGGATCTCGCCCAAATCGGCCGGCAGCAGCAGGGACTCGGCGGCGCCGAGCATGCCGCTCCAGCCGGGCGCCTCCAGGCGCACCGGTCGGCCGACGTTGCTCAACAGGCGGGCGCTGCTGAAGCCATAGTCCAGCGGCGGCGCTCCGGCGCCGGCCAGGCGCCAGCGTTCCAGGGCGAAGTGCTGGCAGGCGGTGCACAGCAGACGGTCGTGACCGTCTTTCAGGGGCAGGCGCAGACCAGGGGTGACCCGTGGCTCGGCATCCAGGTGCAGCTGGTCCAGCAGCGCCTCGATACCCTCGCGCCACTCGGCGTGGGGCAGCGGCTCGCCATCGGTCATGCGCCAAGGCATGGCCTGTTGCTGGATGTCGGAGGTCTGTTCGATCTCGTAGATCAGGGTGCCAGGGCCGAAGCTGTGCAGGGTGCCGCCCGGGACGAAGAAGGTTTCGCCGGCGCGCACCGGCAGGCGTCGCATCACGGCATCGTAATCCTGTCGCAGCAGGGCGTCGCGCACGCGGTCGCGGGTCTGGCCGGGCTTGAGGCCCACCAGGGCCGTGGCGCCCGGTTCGGCCCAGAGGATGTGCCAGGCCTCGGTCTTGCCGTTGGGCTGGCACTCCAGGCGCTGCGCCGTGGCGTCGTCGGCGTGCAGGTGCACCGGCAGGCGACCACTGCCGTCGATGAACTTGGTCAGCAGGGGGAACCAGGGGCCCTGCCAGCCGGGCGCGACCAACTGGTCGGGGTAGGCCTGCACGACCTCGTGCAGGCTCTGGCCAGCGAGGGGACCGTCGAGCACCGTGGCGCTGCTGCCCGGTACGTCGCTGATCTCCCAGGTCTCGGCGATGCGGCCGGGCGGCAGGCCGCGTTTGCCGAGGCGCTCGGCGATCTCGTGACCGCCGAACACATGGGTACGCAAGCGAGTGGAAAGACGCAGGGGATGACCGAGCATCAGGGGGCTCCAGCGGCAGAAAAAGCCCCGGCAGGCGCCGGGGCCAGGGCATCAGAGAATCGGCTTGCCGCCGGTGACGGCGATGCGTGCGCCCGAGGTGTAGCTGGATTCGTCGGAGGCCAGCATCACGTACACCGGCGCCAGCTCCACCGGCTGACCAGGGCGGCCCAGCGGGGTGTTGCCGCCGAATTCCTTGACCTGCTCGGGCGGCATGGTCGCGGGAATCAGTGGGGTCCAGATGGGGCCGGGGGCGACGCTGTTGGCGCGGATGCCCTTGTCGCCGAGCAATTGGGCCAGACCTGCGGTGAAGTTGGCGATGGCGCCCTTGGTGGTGGCATAGGCCAGCAGCGTGGGCCGCGGCATGTCCGAGTTCACCGAGGTGGTGTTGATGATGGAGCCACCTTTGCCCATGTGCTTCACCGCCGCCTGGGTAATGCGAAACATGGCGGTGATGTTCACATCGAAGGTGTAGACCCACTCGTCGTCGGGAATCTCGTCGAGGGTCTCATGGGTCATCTGGAAGGCGGCATTGTTGACCAGCACATCGATGCGGCCGAAGGCGGCCACGGTCTTGTCCACCACCGCCAGGCACTGCTCGCGCTGGGACAGGCAACCCGGCAGCAGCAGCGCCTCGCGCCCGGCCTCGCGCACCAGGCGGGCGGTGTCCTCGGCGTCTTCGTGTTCGTTCAGGTAGCTGATGGCGACATCGGCGCCCTCGCGGGCGAAGGCGATGGCCACGGCGCGACCGATGCCGCTGTCGCCACCGGTGATCAGCGCCTTCTTGCCGGCCAGGCGGCCGGAGCCCTTGTAGCTTTGCTCTCCGCAATCCGGCAGCGGATTCATGCGCGACTGCAGGCCGGGAACCTCCTGCTGCTGTTCGGGCATGGGGGCTTTGGGGAAGTCGGTCATGAAAGAATCCTCTTAACTAGGTGCCTGTCAGTACCGACAGGCCACAAGCGGCGAGGGTTCTAGATCCGGGACGGGCGGTGCAGCCGAACTAGCGTGGGGCCGATTCCGCCCAGCGCGGCGGTACGGTGGGCTGCCAGGCAACGAGGGCGTCTAGCAGGGCATTGGGCGAGTCTTCCACCTGCAGCATGGCGCGGTGCGGCGCGGCGACGAAGCCCTGGGCCACCAGGTGATCGAGGAAGCCTTCCAGCTGGGCATAGAAGCCGTCGACCTCCAGCAGGCCCATGGGCTTGGCGTGGTAGCCGAGCTGGCCCCAGGTCCAGACCTCGAAGAGTTCTTCCAGGGTACCCAGTCCACCGGGCAAGGCGATGAAGGCATCGGCCAGTTCCGCCATTCGCGCCTTGCGCGCGTGCATGCCGTCGACCACTTCCAGGCGGGTGCAGCCGGTGTGGCCCAGTTCGGCGGTCTTGAGGCTTTGGGGAATGATGCCGATCACCTCGCCCCCGGCCGCCAAGGCCGCATCGGCGACCACGCCCATCAGGCCGACCTTGCCGCCGCCATAGACCAGGGTGAGGCCACGCTCGGCCAAGGTACGACCGAGTTGCGCGGCCGCCTCTTGGAAAACGGGCGAGGCACCGGACTTGGCACCACAGAAGACGCAGACGGTTTTCAGCGACATGGGGACTCCTCGACAGGCAAACCCCTAGCCTAGCCGCCCGATCCGCCGGATCAAAGCATCGTCATCGCGCGAGGAAAGTCTCTTCCGGCGCATTGCCGCTGGCGGCCTGGGCGTAGCTGGCGAATAGCTCGTGCAGCAGGGCGGTGAGGGTCATGGCGGGCGTCCTTGGCTGGCGGGAGGTGAGACCATGGTCGCAGGCGTCTGGCCTGAATACCCGGCAAAGGTTTCGATGGCGCCGATAGAGCGAAGCGTGCCACGCGCTTGCCAGGTCTGCCGGAACCCGCCACCCTCGCATCGGTCTGACTGGCGACTTTCACGCATCCGGAGGGTTCATGAAATCTACGTTGCTCGCTGCGGCGCTGTTCGCACTGGGAAGTACTGGCGCCTGGGCCGCCGACAGCTGTACGACGCAAATCGAAGCCGGTGATCAGATGACCTACAGCCGCGCCTCCATCCAGGTTCCGGCGTCGTGCAAGACCTTCACCGTCGAGCTGATCCACAGCGGTAGCCTGCCCAAGAACGTGATGGGCCACAATTGGGTGCTGACGCGCTCCACCGACGCCTCCGCCGTCGACGCCGCCGGCATGAACGCGGGCGAGGCCAAGGGCTATCTGCCCGAGGGCGACGAACGCATCATCGCCCATACCCGCATGCTAGGCGGTGGTGAGAAGGATTCGGTGACCTTCGATACCAGCGCCTTGGAGGCGGGTAAGGAATACACCTTCTTCTGCTCGTTCCCGGGGCACTTTGGGTCTATGCGGGGGGTGTTGCAGCGGGGGTAGGGAGGGTGTGGCGGTCGACCGTGGCAATCCGACTTTTTGAGCAGGAAACTCCTGTAGGTTGGGTTGAGCGTTAGCGAAGCCCAACGTTGCAAGGCCTCACGCTGGTTTAGTAGGTGCCATGGCTGCTTATTGAGTGTTTGGAGAGTTTTTGTTTCGCCCACCCGGGCGAGTTACTTTTTGCATTCGCCAAAAAAGTAACCAAAAACGCTTGCCCCGATCATCCGGCCTTCCGCTTCGCTCCAGGTCCGCTCACGCCAGCGCCGTTCCGGGGTCGGCCTACACGGGCCGTCCATGGCCCGTTAGGCCTCTCGCCGCATCCCTGCGGCTCGACCCACTCCACGACACTGGCGCTCGCCCTCCTGAACGGGGCGATTCACAAGCCTGAAAGTTTCGATTGAAGAGCCGAACGGCCCGTAGCGTGGACAACGGCGAAGTCTTGTCCACTGTTCACGATCAAGCTCATCAGTGGAAAACGCTACGCGGTTTTCCACGCTACGAATCGCGATGGCCCCCTGCAAGCGCTCCCAAAATTTCAGGCTGGCGTCCCGTCCCCGTCAGTGAGGCCGAGTGCAGGTGTCGCGGAAGGGGATGCGAGGCAGGGTGCCGCGCCCCTGGAGCGGCGCCGGAGCGGGGGATACGTAGCGAAGCGGAGTAACAGCCGCAGGCTGGCCCGAAGGGTGATCGAAGCGAATCACCCGTAGCGTAGCGAAGGGCCGAACGGTTGGGGTGTACTTTCTTTTGCTTACTTTTCTTTGCACCGGGCGGTGATCCGCAAGCAAAGAAAAGTAAGTCGCCGGCTAGGCGAAATAGGGGCATCAGCAAGGCCGATAAACAGCTAGGGCAACCAGCTTCAAAACGTTGGGCTTCGCTAACGCTCAACCCAACCTACCGGCACCCTGACCTCAACCCTTCGCCAACTCCGCCTCGATGGCCTCCACCAACCGGGGATCATCCGCCGTCACATCCGGCGCGAAGCGCCCCACTACCTCACCATTGCGCCCAATCAGGAATTTCTCGAAATTCCATAGCACCTCGGGCTTGGGGTTGGGGCTGCCGCCGCGGCTCAGCATGCGCTCGCGGAAGGGGCCGTCGCCGGTGGCGTCGGGCTGGGCGCGGGTGAGTTCGTCGTAGAGCGGATGCTTGTCTTCGCCCACCACGCTGAGCTTGGCGAACAGCGGGAATTGCACGCCGTAGGTGAGGGTGCAGAATTCCTTGATCTCGGCGTCGCTGCCGGGCTCCTGCTGCTTGAAGTTGTTGGCGGGAAAGCCGAGTACTTCCAGGCCACGCTCGCGCTGGGCCTCGTAGAGGCGTTCCAGGCCTTCGTACTGGTTGGTCAGGCCGCACTTGGAGGCGACGTTCACCACCAGCAGCACCTTGCCCAGGTAGCGTTCCAGGGTCAGGGTTTCGCCGTCGATGGATTGTAGCGGCAGTTTCATCAGGGTCGCGGTCATGGTCGGCTTCCTCGGGGAGAAGCGACCAGCCTAGCGCAAAAACGCCGCCCGGGTGGGCGGCGCCTGTCGATCGGGCGGGCTTAGCGCTTGAGCTTGACCACGTCGCCGGAAACGGTGGTGGTGTAGCCGTTCAGGACATAGGCCCAGAACCAGTTTTCCTGCACCTGGGCGTTGATCAGGGCATCGCCACCGCGGGACTTGATGGCCGCGTTCTGGGCGCGCACGAAGCGGTCATTCTGCTGGACCGGGATGAAGCCCAGGATCATGAGGCCGGTGGCCTTGCCTTCGCCGCGACCGACGACGGTGTACTGCGACGGGTCCAGGTTCTGCGTCTTCATCGCGGTACCGGTGCAGCCAGCGACGGCGGCGGCGAGGGCGAAGGAAGCGGCGAGCTTGGCGAAACGTTGCATGAGGTGACTCCTTTTCTGGTTGGCAGCGTCGGGCATCGTTTCCCGACGGGCGCACTGTAGCAGCGCAGGCCCGCACCGGACTGCCGTTCACCCCGGCGATAGGGCCGTTCCTCTCGTTATCAGGTGATAGCACCTCGATCTAAGCCCGGACGGCCCGAGCTGCTACCATCGCCGCCTTTTCGTCCGGCGGCCGTGTCGGACGCCGCTCTGGAGACCCTGTGTGAATCTGCCCCTCGTCCTCAACCTCGTCGCCTTCGTCGTGCTGCTCGGCCTGTTGGCGCGTACTCGCAACACCGGCTGGAGCCTGGCCGTGCGCGTCTTCATCGGCCTCGCCCTGGGAGTGGCCTTCGGCCTGGTATTGCAACTCCTCTACGGGCATGACGCCCCGGTGCTCAAGACCTCCATCGGCTGGTTCAACCTGGTCGGCAACGGCTATGTGCAGCTGCTGCAGATGAGCATCATGCCGCTGGTGTTCGCTTCCATCCTGGCCGCCGTGGCGCGACTGCGCGAGGCCTCGTCCATGGGCCGCATCAGCCTGTTGACCCTGGGCACCCTGCTGTTCACCACCGCCATCGCCGCCCTGGTCGGGGTGCTGGTGACCTGGCTGTTCGGCCTCAGCGCCGAGGGGCTGGTGCAGGGCGCCCAGGAGACCGCGCGCCTGACCGCGCTGCAGAACAGCTATGTCGGCAAGGTGGCGGACCTGTCGGTGCCGCAGCTGCTGCTGTCCTTCATTCCGAAGAATCCCTTCGCCGATCTCTCCGGCGCCAATCCCACCTCCATCATCAGCGTGGTGATCTTCGCCGCCTTCCTCGGCGTCGCCGCCCTGCGCCTGCAGCGCGACGATCCGGTCCGCGGCGAGAAGGTGCTGGCCGGCATCGACGTGCTCCAGGCCTGGGTGATGAAGCTGGTACGCCTGCTGCTGCAACTCACCCCCTATGGCGTGCTGGCGCTGATGACCAAGATGGTCGCCACCGCCAGTCCCCAGGACGTGCTCAAGCTGGGCACCTTCCTGATCGCCTCCTACCTGGGCCTGGCCATTCTGTTCGGCGTGCATGCGCTGTTGCTGATCCTGAGCGGCCTGTCGCCGGCGCGCTTCTTTCCCAAGGTCTGGCCGGTGCTGAGCTTCGCCTTCACCAGCCGCTCCAGCGCCGCGACCATCCCGCTGAACATCGAGGCCCAGACCGAGCGCCTGGGCGTGCCGCCGGCCATCGCCAGCTTCGCCGCCTCCTTCGGCGCCACCATCGGCCAGAATGGCTGCGCTGGCCTCTATCCGGCCATGCTGGCGGTGATGGTCGCCCCGACGCTGGGCATCGACCCCTTCGATCCGTTGTGGATCGCCAGCCTGGTGGGCATCGTCACCCTGAGTTCGGCGGGCGTGGCCGGTGTGGGCGGCGGTGCCACCTTCGCCGCCCTGATCGTGCTGCCGGCCCTCGGCCTGCCGGTCACCCTGGTGGCGCTGCTGGTGTCCATCGAGCCGCTGATCGACATGGGCCGCACCGCTCTCAACGTCAACGGCTCCATGACCGCCGGCACCCTGACCGCACGCTGGATGGGCCAGTTGGACAAGGCCGCCTACGACCGTGACGACCGGGCGGAAGCGCCGGCGGCGCCGGTGGGGCGCGGTTGAGGAGCTTTGCGTAGGTTGGCGCTGAGCGCAGCGAAGCCCAACGGTGACCATGCCTGCGTCGGATCATTGGGCTTCGGCGATGGAGCCGCCTCAGCCCAACTTACGGGAGAGCCCTGTGTAGGTTGGTGCTGAGCGAAAGCGAAGCCCAACACGACCTACCTTCAGCGTTCTCCTACCGCCCATTCCTCGTCACCCTGACCTGTCCAATCCGCCGGCAAAATGCCCGCGCGTATAAAGCGATGAATGGACGAGTAAGGCCACTCCACCGCGCTACGCGCATGGCCGTGCTTCACCGGATTGAAGTGGATGTAGTCGAGATGCCGCTGCAGGTCCTGCTCGTCACGGATCTGGTGTTCCCAGTAGCGCCTTTGCCAGACGCCGCGCTCGCGCTTCAATCGGCGGGACAGTTGCACCGTCTCCAGCGGCGGTAGCTGGTGGGAGAAGCCGGCCTTGATCAGGTTCCAGCGCAGCGGGTAGTTCCCGTCGTCCTCCGGCAGCCGCCAGAGGGCATGCAGATGATCGGGCAGGACCACCATGGCAAGGATGTCGAAGGGATGCCGGGCCTTTACCTGGCGTATCGCTTGCCGCAGCGCGCCGATGTGATCGACGAGCAGGGTGGCGGTGCGGTCGTTGAGATTGACCGTGAAGAAGAAGGTGCCGCCTGCCGCACGGCTGCGTCGATAGTCCAAGATCACCGTCCTTGGTGAGTGGAAAGTCGCAGTTTAGAGCCTTTTCAGCGCTTGTAGATGATTCGTGCGTGTTGGGCTTCGGCGATGGAGCTGCCTCAACACCAACCTACGGGTGCCCGACCGGGCCTTGTCGTTGGGCTTCGACGATGGAACTGTCTCAACCCAACCTACTGCACCCTGTAGGTTGGGTTGAGCGCAGCGAAGCCCAACATGGCCCGGGCGTCGTGCCGAGTCAGAACAGGCCCCTTTAGAACAAAAAGTAGCGCTGCGCCATCGGCAGCACCTCGGCCGGTTCGCACCAGAGCAGCTGGCCGTCGGCCTTGACCTGGTAGTTCTGCGGATCGACCTCGATGGTCGGCAGGTAGCCGTTGTGGATGAGGTCGCTCTTCTGCGCAGTGCGGCAGCCCTTGACCACGCCGATGCGCTTCTTCAGCCCCAGTTGCTCCGGCACCCCGGCGTCGAAGGCGGCCTGGCTGATGAAGGTCAGGCTGGTGTCGTGGAGCATGCCGGCGTAGCTGCCGAACATGGGGCGGTAGTGCACCGGTTGCGGGGTGGGGATGGAGGCGTTGGCGTCGCCCATCAGGCTCGCGGCGATGGCGCCGCCCTTGAGGATCAGCGTCGGCTTCACGCCAAAGAAGGCCGGACGCCAGAGCACCAGGTCGGCGAACTTGCCCACCTCGATGGATCCCACTTCGTGGCTGATGCCGTGGGTGATGGCCGGGTTGATGGTGTACTTGGCGATGTAGCGCTTGACCCGGAAGTTGTCGTTGCCGGCGCCGTCCTCGGGCAGCGGGCCACGCTGCTTCTTCATCTTGTCGGCGGTCTGCCAGGTGCGGGTGATGACCTCGCCGACGCGGCCCATGGCCTGGCTGTCGGAGCTGATCATGGCGAAGGCGCCGAGGTCGTGGAGGATATCCTCGGCGGCGATGGTTTCGCGGCGGATGCGGCTCTCGGCGAAGGCCACGTCCTCGGCGATGCTCGGGTCCAGGTGGTGGCAGACCATGAGCATGTCCAGGTGCTCGTCGATGGTGTTCTTGGTGAAGGGCCGCGTCGGGTTGGTGGAGCTGGGCAGCACGTTGGGGAAGCCACAGGCCTTGATGATGTCCGGCGCGTGGCCGCCACCGGCGCCCTCGGTGTGGTAGGTGTGGATGGTGCGGCCCTTGAAGGCGCCCAGGGTGGTTTCGACGAAGCCGGACTCGTTGAGGGTATCGGTGTGGATGGCCACCTGGATGTCGAAGCGATCGGCCACTGACAGGCAGTTGTCGATGGCGGCGGGAGTGGTGCCCCAGTCCTCGTGCAGCTTGAGGCCGATGGCGCCGGCGCGCACCTGCTCCTCCAGCGGCCCGGGCAGGCTGGCGTTGCCCTTGCCGGTGAAGCCGATGTTCATCGGGAAGGCGTCGGCGGCCTTGAGCATCTGCGCCATGTGCCAGGGACCGGGGGTCACGGTGGTGGCATAGGTGCCGGTGGCCGGGCCGGTGCCGCCACCGATCATGGTGGTAGTGCCGCTCATGAGCGCCTCTTCGATCTGCTGCGGGCAGATGAAGTGGATGTGGGAGTCGATACCACCGGCGGTGAGGATCATGCCCTCGCCGGCGATGACCTCGGTGGCGGCGCCGATGGGGACGGTGACGTTGGGCTGGATGTCCGGGTTGCCGGCCTTGCCGATGGCATGGATGCGGCCGTGCTTGAGGCCGACGTCGGCCTTGACGATGCCCCAATGGTCGACTATCAGGGCGTTGGTGATGACGGTATCGACCACCTCGGCGGCAGGCAGCTGGCTCTGGCCCATGCCGTCGCGGATGACCTTGCCGCCGCCGAATTTCACTTCTTCGCCATAGATGGTGTGGTCTTCTTCGACTTCGATCCAGAGCTCGGTGTCGGCCAGGCGCACCCGGTCGCCGGTGGTGGGGCCGAACATGTCGGCATAGGCTTGGCGGGAGATTTTCATAGGCGTAGATCCCGAATAAAGGTGGTCCGGTTTGCCCTCACCCCGGCCCTCTCCCGGAGGGAGAGGGGGAAGGGGGGAGCTCGGTGTCTGTTCTTGAGCCCCCTCTCCCCTGGGGAGAGGGTTGGGGTGAGGGGCGCGCGTTAAAAGCGAGAAGCCCGAGCGACCCTACAACTTGCCCATCACCCGCCCGGCGAAGCCGTAGACGGTGCGGGCACCGGCCAGCTCGACCAGTTCCACTTCGCGGCTCTGGCCCGGCTCGAAGCGCACGGCGGTGCCGGCGGCGATGTTCAGGCGCATGCCGCGGGCCAGGGCGCGGTCGAACACCAGGGCGTCGTTGGTCTCGTGGAAGTGGTAGTGGGAGCCCACCTGGATCGGCCGGTCGCCGCTGTTGGCGACGGTGAGACTCAAGGTACGGCGGCCGGCGTTGAGTTCGATCTCGCCGTCCTGGATCTGGTATTCGCCGGGGATCATGGGCGTTGCTCCAGCATGAGTTGCATGAAGGTGAGGTCCAGCCAGCGACCGAACTTGGTGCCGACCTGGGGCATCTGCCCGGTGGTGAGGAAGCCCAGGCGTTCGTGCAGGCGAATGGACGCCAGGTTGCCGCTCTCGATGGCGGCCACCATCACGTGCTTGTCGCAGGCGCGGGCGCGCTCGATGAGCACCGTCATCAGGCGCGGCCCTATGCCCTGGCCGCGCTGGTCGTTGCGCACGTAGACCGAGTGCTCGACGGTATGGCGGAAGCCATCGAAGGGCCGCCAGTCACCGAAGGACGAGTAGCCGACCACCTCGCCGCTGGCGTTCTCGGCCACCAGGATCGGGTAGCCCTGGTCAGCGCGCAGGTCGAACCAGGCCTGGCGGTTGGCCAGGTCGACGAGGTTGTCGTTCCAGATCGCCGTGGTGTTGGCCACGGCATCGTTGTAGATGGCCAGGACCGCCGACAGGTCGGCGGGGGTGGCGTCGCGGACGATCAGGCTCATGCTGGCTTCCCTAGGCAATGGGTTGGTGGACGGTGACCAGCTTGGTGCCGTCGGGGAAGGTGGCTTCCACCTGGATTTCCGGGATCATTTCCGGAACGCCTTCCATGACCTGGTCGCGGGTCAGCAGGGTGGTGCCGTAGTGCATCAGCTCGGCCACGGTACGACCGTCGCGGGCGCCTTCGAGCAGGGCCGCGGAGATCAGCGCCATGGCTTCCGGGTAGTTGAGCTTCACACCGCGCGCCAGGCGGCGCTCGGCCACCAGGCCGGCGGTGAAGATGAGCAGCTTGTCTTTTTCGCGGGGCGTCAGGTCCATGGGGTGTTCCGGTTGGCAGGTTCGGTCAAGGGGAGTCGGTCGATCATCGCGGCCATGGGCCGCTCCTACAAGAGCGCGGCGGCCTCAGGTGCTCCAGATCCGGGGCGGGACGGCGGCGCGGCCGAGCAGGGCCGGGCGCAGCAGGCGCCAGACTTCGATCAGCCAGGCGCGGGCCTGCAAGGATTCAGCGGCCAGGCAGCGGGCGACCACCAGGCCGGGCAGTTGGGTGAGGTCGCCCCGCACCGGCAGCTTGAGCTCGCGGCAGCGTTCCAGGGTGTCGGCGTCCAGGGTCCCGGTGATCAGCAGGGTGGCGAACACCGGTTGGCCGGCCAGACCGATGGGCGAGTCCAGCAGGCGATCCGCACCGATTAGACGCTGGCGTTCGTACCACAGCGGGAGGCCATCGCGGCGGACGTCCAGGTGCGCCTGGAACAGGCCCTCGGTGAAGCGCTCGGCACTGGCCGGCCGACCCAGGGCAACGATGTCCCAGTAGCAGAGGCGGGCGTCGCCCTCCAGCTCGATGCGGGTGGCGAGATGGGCCTGGGCGCCGGAGAAGACGATGGTCTCCTGGGGCAGCCACTCCAGGGTGGCGCCGGCGGCGATGCGCAGGTCAATCTGCTGGTACGCGGCGCTGTCGGCGCGATACCACTTGGCCGCACCGGGGCTGGTGAGCTGGGCCCAGGCGGTCTCGCCGACGCTGACCTCGATATCCAGCCGATCGCCACCGGCGATGCCGCCTGGAGGATGCACCAGGATGTGCTGGCAGACCTCGGGGCCTTCGGCGTGGAGGTGCTTCTGGACGCGCAAGGGACCGAGGTGGCGGCGGGTGGTGGGGCGCGTCCAGTCGCCCTGGCGGGCATAGGCCAGCTCCAGGCGCGCCGGCCAGGCCGGGGTGAAGAGGGCAGGGGGCAGGGCGGAGGTCATCGTTTGGGTGGGTTCGTTGTTCTGGTTGGGGCGGTTTCGGTTGGCCTTGCAAGAATCTGACCGGTTGGACAGAGGTTGGCTTTCGGCTGGGTATTGTGGGGGTGTTTGGCTGATTATCGCGTTTTGATGAGGCTTATATTTCGCCCACCCAGGCGCATCACCTTCACCGCTTCGGTAGGTTGGTGCTGAGCGGAGCGAAGCCCAATGTTGCGATGGCTTAAAATTGCTTTTATTGGTTTTTCAGCTGTTTACCGAGCTTTGCTGATACCTCTTGTTTCGCCCACCCGGGCGAGTCACTTTTGCCAGTCGCGGCAAAAGTAACCAAAAACGCTTGCCCCACCATCCGGCCCTACGCTGCGCTGCGGGTCCGCTCACGCCAGCGCCGTTCCGGGGTCGGCCTACACGGGCCGTCCGTGGCCCGTTAGGCCTCTCGCCGCATCCCTGCGGCTCGACCCACTCCACGACACTGGCGTTCGCCCTGCTGAACGGGGCGATTCGCCAGCTTGAAAGTGTTGGTTGAAGAGACATGAACAGCCCGTAGCCGTGGACAACGGCAGAGCCTTTTCCACACTCTGCGATCATGTACATCTGTGGAAAACGCTTCGCGGTTTTCCACGCTACGAATCGCTCTGGCTTTGCCTGTAAACACCGTAGTCTCAGGCTGGCGCCCCCGTCCCCGTCAGTGAGGCCGAGTGCAGGTGTCGTGGAGGGGGATGCGAGGCAGGACGCCGAGCAAGGCGTGAGGGGCAGGATGCCCCTTCGTGCCGTGCCCCTGGAGCGGCACCGGAGCGAGGGGACCCGGAGCGCAGCGGAGGGCCGAAGCGTGGGGACAGCGTTTTTGCTTACTTTTTTCGCGATTGAAAAAAGTGAGTCGCCCGGGTGGGCGAAACAAAACCATCAACAGACCTCGATAAGCAGCTGGAGCACTGATAAATCAAGGCGTATAGGCCAACCTATGCTCGTTGGGCTTCACTGCGCTCAGCGCCAACCTACGTCAGCTGACGTTCGTGGCTCGTTTCCCCACCCCATTTCAAGAAAGCTGCCGCCATTGCCGCGGACTCACCTGAAACCACCGCCGAAAGGCGCGCGAAAAGGCGCTGGTCTCCGAGTATCCCAGCAGTGGCGCCAGGTCGGTGACCGGCAATCGCTGCCGCAGGTAATGCTGCGCCAGATCGCGGCGGACGCCCTCGACCAGGGCCGAGAAGCTCGCACCCTGGTCGCGCAGGCGGCGTTGCAGCTGGCTGGTGGACAGGTCCAGGTGCTGGGCGATGGTCTCCAGGCTGGGCTCGCCCAGGGGCAGCGCCAGGCGTACCGAGGCGCGGACTTCTTCGAGCAGTTCCACCTGTGGCAGGCGCTGGCCGAGTTGGCGGATGGCGTCCTGCACCACCAACAGGAGCAGCGGGTCGTGGTCGGGCATGGCGCGGCCGCGCAGGTCGGCCTTGGGCACCAGCATGGCGTTGCAGGGGTGACCGAAGCTGACCGGGGCATCGAACAGCCGACGGTGTTCGTGCCAGCCCTCCGGGCGCGGGTGTTCGAAGTGCACCGCGCGGGGTGCCCAGGTCGGGCCGAGTACGTGGCGCAGCAAGTTGAGCAGCATGCCCAGGGTCAGCTCGGCGTCCTGGCGGCGCGAGACGATGGCGCCGTGACGCACCTGATAGTCGAAGCGCCAGCAGTCACCGGCGTCCACCAGCTGGATCAGGGTGCTGTGCTGGTGGAAGGGAAAGGCGGCGGCGAAGTTGTGCAGCGCCGCCTCGGCGGTGGGCGAGCAGAGCCCTACGTAACCGAGCAGGCCGAGCCGCTGGGGGGTGAATTGCTGGCCGTAGTGCAACCCGAAATTGTCGCAGCCGGATTGGGCGGCGGCCTCTTCCAGGACCCGGCAGTAGTTGCCCAGACCCAGGCTGAGGGTGGGGTGCTGCAATTGCTCGGGATCTATGCCGGCGGTGCCGAAGATACGGTCCACGTCGCCGCCATGACGGGTGATGGCGGCATCCAGCCCACTGGCGGCGGCGGAGAGCACGCCGAGGTTGCGTGACGCGGGGGTCAGGGCGGCGAAGCCGGAGGCAGCCGGGAGCATGGTGGGGCGTCCGTAAGGGTTATCGGCACGAATGAAGCAAAGGCTGTGCCCCGGGGCTGCAAGCGACCCGCAACGGGGGCCGGAACGTCGAGGCCTTCACGGTATCGGGGGTCTGGGCGTGCCTCTTCGTGGAGCGCTGGACTCGGCGTCGCACCGTTCTGGTGCGGTCTCGGGTAGCACCCTGGGAAGAGGGGTAACGCCGACTTGACCGCGGGCCGCGCCGACCAGGCCGCAGGGTCAAGTCGGCGGGGACCCGGGCTGGTTAAGCTCGAAAAAGCCGGGCATCGCGGGATCGCGGTCGCCCATTCGGATCACGTCGCTACAAGGGGAGTGGCCTGTCATGACCAACGAGAAACTCAAGCCGACCCTCGGCACCCTGCACCTCTGGGGCATCGCCGTGGGGCTGGTGATCTCCGGGGAGTACTTCGGCTGGAGCTACGGCTGGGGCGTCGCCGGGACCCTGGGCTTTCTGATCACCGCGCTGGTGGTGGCGGTGATGTACACCTGTTTCATCTTCAGCTTCACCGAGCTGACCACCGCCATTCCCCATGCTGGAGGACCCTTCGCCTACAGCCGGCGGGCCTTCGGTCCGGTCGGCGGTACGGTCGCCGGGATCGCCACGCTGATCGAGTTCGTCTTCGCCCCGCCGGCCATCGCCATGGCCATCGGTGCCTACCTCAACGTGCAGTTTCCCACCCTGGATCCCAAGCTGTGCGCGGTGGCGGCCTACTTCATCTTCATGACCCTGAACATCCTCGGGGTGAGCATCGCCGCCACCTTCGAGCTGGTGGTCACGGTACTGGCGGTGATCGAGCTGCTGATCTTCATGGGGGTAGTGGCGCCGGGCTTCAGCCTGGCCAACTTCACCAGCGGCGGCTGGGCCGGCCAGGACCAGTTCTCCCTGGCGGCGGTGGGCGGCATGTTCGCCGCCATTCCCTTCGCCATCTGGTTCTTCCTCGCCATCGAGGGCGCGGCCATGGCCGCCGAGGAAGCCAAGGACCCCAAGCGCACCATTCCCAAGGCCTACATCGCCGGCATCCTCACCCTGGTGACCCTGGCCATCGGCGTGATGATCTTCGCTGGCGGTGTCGGTGACTGGCGCGCCCTGTCCAACATCAACGATCCGCTGCCCCAGGCCATGAAGGGCGTGGTCGGCGACGGCTCGATGTGGCTGCACCTGCTGGTGGGCATCGGCCTGTTCGGCCTGGTGGCCAGCTTCCACGGCATCATCCTCGGCTACTCGCGGCAGTTCTTCGCCCTGGCCCGGGCCGGCTTCCTGCCCCATGGCCTGGCCAAGCTGTCGCGCTTCCAGACCCCGCACCGGGCAGTGCTGGCGGGTGGCGTAGTGGGCATCGCCGCTATCTTCAGCGACGGCGTGATCAGCCTGCAGGGCATGACCCTGACCGCCGCCATGATCACCATGAGCGTGTTCGGCGCCATCGTCATGTACATCATGAGCATGCTCAGCCTGTTCAAGCTGCGCCGCAGCGAGCCGAACCTGGAGCGTACCTTCCGCGCCCCCGGTTATCCGGTGGTGCCAGCCATCGCCCTGGTGCTGGCGGTGGTCTGCCTGATCGCCATGGTCTGGTACAACCCGGTGATCGCCAGCGTCTTCGTGGTGCTGATGGTAATAGGCGCGCTGGTCTGCGGTCTCAGCCGTAGACAAAGCGACATCGCCCCCGACGCCGCTTTCGGCGAAGCCTGAGCAGCGTACCCCCAGGAGGTAGCATGAGCGGTTTCCAGCACAGCGTGGGCGGTCAGACCTGGCGCTTCGCCGATCTCAAGGAGCTGTTGGCCAAGGCTACTCCGGCACGGTCCGGAGATGTCCTGGCCGGGGTCGCCGCCGCCAGCGACGTGGAGCGGGTGGCGGCGCAGATGGCCCTGGCGGAGCTGCCGCTCAAGCACTTCCTCAGCGAGGCGGTGATCCCCTATGAAGCCGACGAGGTCACCCGGCTGATCCTGGACAGCCACGACGCCCAGGCTTTCGCCCCGGTCGCCCATCTCACCGTGGGTGGCTTTCGCGACTGGCTGCTGGGTCCGGCGGCGGACGAGACCAGTCTTGCCGCCCTGGCGCCGGGGCTGACCCCGGAGATGGTCGCCGCGGTGTCCAAGATCATGCGTATCCAGGACCTGATCCTGGTGGCCCAGAAGGTCCGGGTGGTGACCCGCTTCCGCAACACCCTCGGCCTGCGCGGGCGGCTGTCGACCCGCCTGCAGCCCAATCACCCCACCGACGATCCGGCCGGCATCGCCGCCAGCGTTCTCGATGGGCTGCTCTACGGCAACGGCGATGCGGTGATCGGCATCAACCCGGCCACCGACAGCACCAGCGGCATCTGCGAATTGCTCAAGATGCTCGACGCCGTGATCCAGCGCTACGAGATCCCCACCCAGGCCTGCGTGCTGACCCATGTCACCACCAGCATCGCCGCCATCGAGCGCGGCGCGCCGGTGGACCTGGTGTTCCAGTCCATCGCCGGTACCCAGGGCGCCAACGAAAGCTTCGGCATCAGCCTGGCGCTGTTGCAGGAGGGTTACGAGGCCGGCCTGTCGCAGCGCCGCGGCACCCTGGGCGACAACCTCATGTACTTCGAGACGGGGCAGGGCAGTGCCCTGTCGGCCGGTGCCCACCACGGGGTCGACCAGCAGACCTGTGAGGTGCGCGCCTATGCCGTGGCGCGGAAATTCCAGCCGCTGCTGGTGAACACCGTGGTCGGTTTCATCGGCCCGGAGTACCTCTACAACGGCAAGCAGATCATCCGCGCGGGGCTCGAAGATCACTTCTGCGGCAAGCTGCTCGGCGTGCCCATGGGCTGCGATATCTGCTACACCAACCATGCCGAGGCCGACCAGGACGACATGGACATGCTGCTGACCCTGCTGGGCGCGGCTGGGATCAACTTCATCATGGGCATCCCGGGCTCGGACGACGTGATGCTCAACTACCAGACCACTTCCTTCCACGATGCCCTCTACGCGCGCCAGGTGCTGGGCCTGCAGCCGGCACCGGAATTCGCCGCCTGGCTCGACCGCCTGGGCATCCTGCGCCTGGAGGACGGCCGCTTCCGCCTCGGCGAAGGCTTGCCGGCGCCGTTCCAGCGGGCGCTGGCGCAGATTTGAATGTTTTTTCGTAGGTTGGGTTGAGCGTCAGCGAAGCCCAACGGTGCAAAGCCCGATTCGTGCCTGTTGGGCTTCGACGGTGGAGCTGTCTCAACCCAACCTACGAAAGGCCGAGTGCCAGACCCAACCCGTGCCCGTTGGGCTTCGACGATGAAGCCGTCTCAGCCCAACCTACCGAGGACTGCTGCCATGAACCCCAACGACACCGCCCGCCCCGACCCCTGGGCCGAATTGCGACGTTTGACCCCGGCGCGCATCGCCCTCGGTCGTGCCGGTACCAGCCTGCCCACCGCGGCCCAGCTGGACTTTCAGGCCGCCCATGCCCAGGCGCGCGATGCCGTGCACCTGGCCTTCGACCATGAGGCATTGCGCGAAGGGCTGACCGCCCAGGGCCGCGAGACCCTGGTGCTCAAGAGCGCCGCGCCGGATCGCCACACCTATCTGCAGCGCCCGGACCTGGGCCGCAAGCTGTCCGAAGAGTCAGCGCGTGAGCTCCAGGCCTACGCCACCGAGCATCCCGAGGGCTTCGACGTCGCCGTGGTGATCGCCGACGGTCTTTCCGCCCTGGCGGTGCATCGCCATGCCCTGCCGTTTCTCGAACGCCTGGCCGACCAGGCCCAGGCCGAGGGGTGGCGCTGGGCGCCGGTGACCCTGGTGGAGCAGGGGCGGGTAGCGGTCGGCGACGAGATCGGCGGACTGCTCAAGGCGCGCCTGCTGGTGATGCTGATCGGCGAGCGCCCAGGGTTGAGTTCGCCCGACAGCCTCGGCCTCTACTTCACCTACGGTCCCAAGCCCGGTCTCAACGACGCCTATCGCAACTGCATCTCCAACGTCCGCCTGGAAGGCCTCGCCTACGGCCTGGCAGCGCACAAGCTGCTCTACCTGATGCGCGAAGCGGATCGACGCAAGCTGTCCGGCGTGCAACTCAAGGACGAGGCCGAGGTGCCGCTGCTGGAAGGCGGTGAGGCGAACGCGCGGGTGGGGAATTTCCTGACGGCGTTCTAGCCCGTTCAGCGCTGCGCGGGGCGCGAGCGATGGTCGTCCAGCAACTGGTCGATGGCGCTGCGATCAGCGGGGCGTTGCCGTTTGAGAAAGGCCTGGAGTTGATAGGAGTTCCAGCCGTTCGACGCCTTGCCAGGGCGGACGATAGGTCGTTTTGGATCGGCGCCATACGTCAGCAGGAGCGCTACCAGCTCTGGCCGGTTGAACAGGATAGCAGCGTTGAGCGGCGTCATGCCCGCGGCATCCGCGTCGGCATCGGCCGGGCAACCGGCTGTTAGGGCGGTCTGGGCTATCTGCAGTAGCACGTCTCGACGTATGCCGGGCTCATCGTAGTGACTGGCAACGAAATCCAGGGTGGACTGAGTCAGCGTCTCCTTGCCGTTACTGACGCTCAGCAGGCAGCCACGCTCATCCAGGGCCTTCACTGGCTGCTCAGCCTGGCTGGTACCTAGCCCTAGGCAGAGAGCCAGGGTGCCCAGCGTTCTGCCCGCGATAATCGCCATGATCCGTCCCTGGATGTCGTGAAATTCATTGTCTAGCTGACCCGCCAGAGGGGTCAAGCCAGCGCCTTGCGCAGGAAATACCGCGCGAAGCCCGGCGGATAGTCCGCCAATTCGCCGAACAGCTCATAGCCCAGGCGCTCGTAGAAACCCCGGGCCTGGAATTCGTGGGTGTCGAGCCAGGCACCATGGCAACCGCGGCTGAGCGCCTCGGCTTCGGCACGCAGCAGCAGTTCCCGGCCGGCGCCCTGGCCGCGGACGCCTTCGTCCACCGCCAGCAGTTGCACGGTGAGCCAACCATAGCCGGTGTAGCCCCAGAGGCCGCCCAGGGCCTCGTCGCCACGGGTCAGGGCGATCACCAGCGGCCGGTAACCGCTCGGGCCGGCCTGGGCTTCGTTATAGCGGCGGAGCGGTGCGCCTATGGCGAGGCGCAGGTCTTCCCGAGCCTCGTCGGTGAGCCGGTATTCCAGGGGCGCTGGGGTCATGGGGGTTCTCTTGGCGAGGTGATCGACGAAAGCGTGATCGGCTGCCCCGTGACTGCCGGGTTCTGCTGCTTCGACCGCCGCTTCCTTGCAGTAGCATGACCTTTTGCCCGGTCGTGGTGAAGCATGGACATACGAGAGGGACGCCCCCGCGTCGGGGCGCTGGAACTGGCCTACGAAGACTGGGGCGATCCCGCCGATCCGGCGCTGCTCCTGATCATGGGCTTCGGCGCCCAGTTGCTGCTCTGGCCGGAAGGCTTCTGCGAGGCGCTGGTGCGGCGTGGACTACGGGTGATCCGCTTCGACAACCGCGACGTCGGCCAATCCTCGCGGTTGAGCTGGCCGGGCGGGCGACCGCCGTCAGTGTGGCCGGTGCTGGGCCGGGGGCTCCTGGGCAAGACCAGCGCGGTACCCTATCGCCTGGAGGCCATGGCCGCCGATGCCGTGGGTCTGCTCGACCACCTGGGCCTCGAACGCGCCCATGTGCTGGGCGGCTCCATGGGCGGCATGATCGCCCAGATCCTCGCCGCCGACTGGCCGCAGCGAGTGGCGCGCCTGGGTATCCTCTTCTCGTCCACCAACCAGCCGCTGTTGCCGCTGCCCTCGGTCCGGCTGCTCGGCAGCCTGCTGCGCCGGCCACCGGCCGACCTGCCGGCGGACCAGGCGCTCGCCCGGCAGAAGGCGCTGCTGCGCGCTATCGAGAGCCCTTGCTATCGGCAGAGCGAAGCCGATCTCGACCGCCTGGTACAGCGCATCCTGGCCCGCGGCGTGGACGTGGACGGGGTGCAGCGCCAGCTGTTCGCCCTGCTCGGCAGTGGTGACCTGCGACCCTTCGCCCGCCGCATCCAGGCGCCGACCCTGGTGGTGCATGGCGCCTGCGATCCGCTGCTGCGCCCGGCCTGTGGTCGCGCCGTGGCCCGCGCCATCCGCGGCGCGCGCTTCGAACTCGTACCGGAGATGGCCCATGACCTGCCTGCCGCGCTCTGGCCACGCCTGAGCACGACCTTCGCCGACTTCTTCCTCGCGCCCTGAGCGGGACGTCAGGCGCCGGGACGGGGTCTCAGCCCCTCGATGATCAGGGTCTCGAGGCCCCTGAGCACCTCGTCGAAGAAATCCGGGTCGAGCAGGTTACGGCCGCAGACGGCCTGAACCTGCACGCGGAAGTCCGCGTAGTGCTGGGTGGTGGCCCAGATGCTGAAGATCAGGTGGTGCGGATCCACCGGGGCCAGCTTGCCCGCCGCGATCCAGGCGCGGATCACCCGGGCCTTTTCGTCCATCAGGTCGTGCAGGGTGCCCTGGAGTTCCGGGAGCAGCAGCGGGGCGCCCTGGACCATTTCCAGGCAGAACAGCCGGGACTCGGCCGGATAGTCGCGGGACATCTCCAACTTCTGCCGCAGGTAGCCGCGCAGGGCGTCGAGCGGCTCCTGGTCTTCGCGGAAGGTGCGCAGGGGGCTCAGCCAGGTGGTGAGCAGCTGGCGCAGGACGGCCAGGTACAGCTCTTCCTTGTTGCTGAAGTAGTACAGCAGGTTGGTCTTGGAGACGTCCGCTTGCAAGGCGACCTGATCCAGGCTGGCGCCGTGCAGGCCGAAACGGGAAAAGATGTCGAGGGCGGCGCTGAGGATCTGGGCGCGCTTGGCTTCGATCTGGCGCAGCCGGCGCTGCTGGGCGGCCAGACTGGGCTGACGGGACTTACGGGGTGGGGAATCGCTGGCCTGACTCACGAACTGCTCCTTGGGCCTTATCAACGTCTGACGCGTGCGCTAGGAGTCAGGAAGGAGGCTGCCCCGGTGACACGGTCGTTCGGGTTCGCACCGTCCTGGTCGGCGAACCGCAGGCCGAGCGCCGCGGCACCGACCCGTGATCCACTCTAGCATGTCGCCGGACGCGGGCATGCCCCGAATTCGTGCAGGGCGCACCAAACCAGGTGATCTTATTTGGACCAAATGGTCTGTTTTATTTGCTGCCTTTTATCCAAGTGATTGATTGGCTTGGATATTCGGGAATTGGCAAGCTTTCTGCTCTGATCCTGCGGTCACGGCGCCTCCGGGTGCGCTCCGAATCCTGACTGCGGGAGAGCTCGAACGATGAACATCGGTGTCTTCATTCCCATCGGCAACAACGGCTGGCTGCTCTCGGAAAACGCGCCCCAGTATCGGCCTACCTTCGAACTGAATCGCGAGATCGTGCAGCGCGCCGAGCACTACGGCTTCGACTTCGCCCTGTCGATGATCAAGCTGCGCGGCTTCGGCGGAAAGACCGAATTCTGGGACCACAACCTGGAATCCTTCACCCTGATGGCCGGGCTGGCCGCGGTGACCTCGCGCATCAAGCTGTTCGCCACCGCCGCGACCCTGACCCTGCCACCGGCCATCGTCGCGCGCATGGCTTCGACCATCGACTCCATTTCCGGCGGGCGCTTCGGCGTCAACCTGGTCACCGGCTGGCAGAAGCCCGAGTACAGCCAGATGGGCCTCTGGCCGGGCGATGAGTTCTTCGCCAGCCGCTACCAGTACCTCGGTGAATATGCTCAGGTGCTGCGCGATCTCTGGGGTACCGGGCAGTCGGACTTCAAGGGTGCGCACTTCCAGATGGAAGACTGCCGGGTGAGCCCCCAACCCCAGGCGCCCATGGAGATCGTCTGCGCCGGGGCGAGCGATGCCGGCCTGGCCTTCGCCGCCGAGCATGCCGACTACAGCTTCGTCTTCGGCAAGGGGGTCAACACGCCCAAGGCCTTCGCTCCGGCGGTGGAACGGCTGCAGGCGGCTACCGCCAAGACCGGCCGCGACGTCAGCTCCATCGCCCTGTTCATGATCATCGCCGCCGAGACCGACGAGGCCGCCCGGGCCAAGTGGGAGCACTACAAGGCTGGCGCCGACGAGGAGGCCATCGCCTGGCTCGGTGCCCAGGCCGCCGCCGACACCAAGTCCGGCAGCGACACCAACGTGCGCCAGATGGCCGATCCGACCTCGGCGGTGAACATCAACATGGGCACCCTGGTGGGCTCCTTCGCCAGCGTGGCGCGGATGCTCGACGAGATCGCCGAGGTGCCTGGGGCCAGCGGGGTGCTGCTGACCTTCGACGACTTCGTCCAGGGCGTCACCGATTTCGGCGAGCGCATCCAGCCGCTGATGCACAGCCGCCGCCATGTCGACCTGCTCAAGGAGAGTGCCTGATGAACGCTGTGGAAACCCTGGCGGGCTATGCCCTGCCTGCGGGCGACGCCGAGGCCCTGACCCTGCCGGCACGGCCCGAGCCGCTGCGGCTCAAGGCCAGCGAGACGGCGTTGATCGTGGTGGACATGCAGAACGCCTATGCCAGTCCGGGCGGCTACCTGGACCTGGCCGGCTTCGACGTCTCGGCCACCGGGCCGGTGATCGAGAACATCGCCGGAGTGGTGGAGACCGCGCGCGGCGCCGGCATGCAGGTGATCTGGTTCCAGAATGGCTGGGACTCGGAGTACCGCGAGGCCGGCGGCCCCGGTTCGCCCAACTGGCACAAGTCCAACGCGCTCAAGACCATGCGCAAGCGACCCGAGCTGCACGGCCAACTGCTGGCCAAGGGTGGCTGGGACTACGCGTTGGTAGATCAGCTACAACCGGCCGCGGCCGACCTGGTGGTGCCCAAGACCCGTTACAGCGGCTTCTACAACACCAACCTGGACAGCCTGCTGCGCGCCCGCGGCATCCGCAACCTGGTGTTCGTCGGCGTCGCCACTAACGTCTGCGTGGAGTCGACCTTGAGGGATGGCTTCTTCCTCGAATACTTCGGCATCTGCCTGCACGACGCCTGTCACCAGGCCGGTCCCCGTTCGGCCCACGACGCCGCGCTGTTCAACATCGAGACCTTCTTCGGCTGGGTCGCCAGCTGCGCCGATTTCCACACCACCTTCGCCAAGGACTGAGCCGCCATGCCCAAGCAAGCCGTGATTCCCGCCGGTACCGGCATCCCCATCGCCCCCTTCGTCCCCGGCAGCCTGGCCGACGGGGTGCTCTACGTCTCGGGCACCCTGCCGTTCGATGCGCAGAACAATGTGGTCCACGTCGGCGACGCCGCCGCCCAGGCGCGCCACGTGCTCACCACCATCCAGGGCGTGGTGGAGGCGGCGGGCGGCAGCATGGCCGACGTCACCTTCAACATGATCATGCTGACCGACTGGGCGAACTACGCCGCCATCAACGCGGTGTACGCCGAGTTCTTCCCCGGCGAGAAGCCGGCGCGCTACTGCATCCAGTGCGGCCTGGTGAAACCCGACGCCCTGATCGAGATCGCCAGCATCGCCCATATCGGCTAGGCCGCGCTCCGTCTAGCTCCCTCTCCCCCTGGGAGAGGGCTGGGGTGAGGGCCGCCTCAACCACCCAACCTTTAAGGACCGCCCATGCACTTCGAACTCCATGGCCGCCAGGACCCGGCGGCCGCGACCCTGTTGCTCAGCTCCGGCCTGGGTGGCGCCGGCGCCTTCTGGGCGCCGCAGTTGGCGGCCCTGGGCGAACATTTCCGGGTGGTGGTCTACGACCAGAGCGGCACCGGCAAGAGTCCGGCTGAGCTACCCGCCGACTATCGCATCCAGCAGATGGCCGAGGACCTGCTGGCCCTGGCCGACCGCCTGGAACTACGCGACTGTCTGTTCATGGGCCATGCCCTGGGCGGCCTGGTCGGGCTGCAGGCCAACCTGTTGCGGCCAGGCCTGATCCGCCGCCAGGTGCTGGTCAATGCCTGGAGCCGACCCAATCCCCACACCGGGCGCTGCTTCGCCCTGCGCCAGCGCCTGCTGCGTGACAGCGGCGCAGCCGCCTATGTCCAGGCCCAGGCGATCTTCCTCTATCCGGCCACCTGGATCGCCGAACACAGCGAGCGCCTGGCCGCCGACGAAGCCCACGCCCTGGCGCATTTCCCTGGCGAGGCCAACGTCCTGCGCCGTATCGGTGCCCTGCTGGCCTTCGACGTGGAGGCCGAGCTGGCGCGGATCGAGGTGCCGACCCTGGTGCTGGCCAACCGCGACGACGTCCTGGTGCCCTGGACCTCTTCCCAGCGCCTGGCCGCAGGCCTGCCCCAGGCCACCTTCCACTTGCTGGAGTGGGGCGGCCACGCCTCCAGCGTGACCGATCCTGCCACCTTCGACCGGGTGGTCCTCGACTACCTCTGCCAAGCTTCCGAGGAGTAGCCCATGTCCGTTGCCCATGCCTTGCCGCTGCCCACCGCGACGCCCGCCGCCCCGGTCGAGCGCGACCTCTTCCGCGGGGCCATGGCGCGCCTGGGCGCCGCGGTCAACATCGTCACCACCGACGGCCCGGCCGGGCCCGCCGGCTTCACCGCCACCGCGGTGTGCAGCGTCAGCGACAGCCCGCCGACCCTGCTGGTCTGCCTCAATCGCGGGGCCTCGGTGCATCCGGCGTTCAGTACCAACGGGGTGCTCTGCGTCAACGTCCTGGCCGCTGGCCAGCAGGCGCTGGCCAATCTGTTCGGCGGCAAGACCGCCATGAGCGAGCGCTTCGCCGCGGCGCGCTGGACGCGCCTGGCCAGCGGCGCGCCGGTGCTGGAGGGCGCTCTGGTGGCCTGCGATTGCCGGATCGCCGGGGTGCAGGCGGTGGGCAGCCACGATCTGCTGCTCTGCGAGGTGCTGGACGTGGCCGAGCCGGGTGGCGAAGGCGGATTGCTGTACTTCGACCGGCGTTATCACGAGCTGGGTTAGTCAGGATTGTTGGGCTTCGACGGTGGAGCCGTCTCAGCCCAACCTACGCCGACTGTAGGTTGGGCTGAGCGCAGCGAAGCCCAACGTCGCCAGGTCGATCCAACACCCCAAAGCCTTCGCTGTCAGCACCGAACGTGGGCTAGGCGCCACCCCGGTGCACGCTGACCGCTCAAGGTGCAGCGTGCCCTTTCCCGGTATCGGATTCTTCAGTCAACGCCTTGTTCTAGCTAGGTTTTTTAGTTTTTACCAAATGGTCCAAAGCTGGCACAACGGTTGCACTTTCCCTGCTGCCGTCCTGCTCGGTGAACGTGAGTCGCGCTGTCCCCTTCCGTCCAACCTTCGCGAGGTCCGTCATGCCGCTGTCCAGTGTTCCCATCATCGATCTGGCCCCTTATTTCGCTGGTACGGTCGCCGGCAAGCAGGCGGTGGCCAAGGCTGTCGACCAGGCCTGCCGCGACATCGGCTTCCTGGTCATCACCCACCACCAGGTGCCTGAGGAATTGGTCGAGCGGGTCTCGCAGCTGTCGCGAGCCTTCTTCGAATTGCCCTTGGCGGAGAAGCGCAAGGCCGATCGGCCGCGCCCGGACCAGGTGCGCGGCTACAGCGCGGTGGCCGAGGAAAGCCTGGCCTACAGCCTGGAAGAGGCGGCGCCAGGAGATCTCAAGGAATCCTTCTCCATCGGGCCGCTGGCAGTGCCGGACGAGCCCTACTACCGTGGCCCCGAAGCCGGGCCGCACTTCGCGCCCAATGTCTGGCCCACGGCCATTCCCGGTTTTCGCGAGGCCTATGCCGAGTACTTCGCCGCCATGAGCGATCTGGCGCGGACGCTCATGCGGCTCTTCGCCTTGGGGCTGGAGCTGCCGGAGACCTATTTCGACAGCCGCATCGACCGCCACATCAGCATGTTCCGCACCCTCTGCTATCCCCACCAGAAGGAAGCGGCGCTGCCCGGCCAGTTGCGCGCCGGCGCCCACACCGACTACGGCAGCCTGACCATCGTTCGTCCCGACGACGCCCCCGGCGGCCTGCAGGTGCGCAACGCCCAAGGCGAGTGGGTAGACGTACCCAAGGTGCCAGGTGGCTTCGTGGTCAACATCGGTGACCTGATGATGCAGTGGACCAACGACCGCTGGGTCTCCACCCTGCACCGGGTGGTGAATCCGCCGGCGAATGCCGGTTGCGACACCCGCCGCCAGTCCCTGGTGTTCTTCCACCAGCCCAACTACGACGCCCTCATCGAGTGCCTGCCCGGTTGCGCCACCCCCGGCATGCCGCCGCGTCACGCGCCCATCACCTCGGGCGACCACCTGAGATCCAAGTTCGTCAAGCAGACCACCTTCGGCGGCACCCAGTCCGGCGTGCGGGTGGCCTGATGCCGAGTCTTTCCTACGTCAACGTCTTCGCCCAGGACGTGGTCGCCCTGAGCGGCTTCTACCAGCGGGTGTTCGGCTTCCCGGAGATCGAGGCGATCCGCTCGCCGATCTTCCGTGGCCTGGACACCGGCAAGACCGCCATCGGCTTCAACTCGCGGGAGGCCTACGACCTGCTCGGCCTGGGCGACTTCGCCGGCAGCGAGGGCTGCCGCTTCCTGCTCAACCTGGAAGTGGACAGCCGCGCCGAGGTGGACCGGCTGGTGCCGGTCGCCGAGGCCGCCGGTGCCCGCTTGGTGAAGGCGCCCTACGAGACCTACTACCACTGGTACCAGGCGGTGCTGCTGGACCCGGAAGGCAATGTGTTCCGTATCAACCACATGTTGTAGACAAGGCTAAGGACGAGACGATGCTGAGCAGATGGCTGGGAAGAGCGGTATGGGTGCTGGCACTGGTGGGATTGGGCGCCGTGGCGCGGGCGGATGACGAGGGCTTCACCCTCAAGGGCGAGCCGAAGATCGCCATGCTGTATTTCACCGCCAAGAACGACGGCGGCTGGACCCAGGCCATGGACGAGGCGCGGGTGAAGATCGAGAAGGAACTGGGTATGAAGATCCAGTTCGTGGAGAACGTGCCGGAGACCGCCTCGGCCATCCGCCCGGCCGCCGAGCGCTTCATCAAGCGTGGCGCCAAAATCGTCATCGGCACCGCCTTCGGTTATTCCGACACCTTCAAGCAACTCGCCGAGCAGTACCCCGAGGTGGCCTTCCTCAACGCCTCGGGCACCACCAACGGGCGCAACCTGGAATCCTTCTACGGCCGCACCTACGAGAGCCAGTACCTCTGCGGCATGGCCGCGGGCGCGGCGTCCAAGACCGGCAAGCTGGGCTTCGTCGCCGCCAACCCCTTCGGCGTGGTGAACTGGACCATCAACGCCTACGAGCTGGGCGCCCGGCAGATGAATCCCAACGCCACCCTGACGGTGATCTACACCGGCAGCTGGAACGATCCGGTCAAGGAGCGCGCCGCCGCAGCGGCGCTGATCGACCAGGGCGCCGACGTCATCGGCCAGCACGTGGATACCCCCACGCCGCAGATCGTCGCCCAGGAGCGCGGCGTCTATGGCACCGGGCATCACCGCGACATGCGCCAGTTCGCGCCCAAGGCCACCCTCTGTTCCTCGGTATGGGTCTGGGATCGCTTCCTGGTGCCGGAGCTCAAGCGCGTCATCGCCGGCCATTGGAAACCCGCACCCTACGGCGCCTTCGTTTCCATGGCCGACGGCGGTACCGACATCGCCGGCTTCGGCGACGGCGTGCCCAAGGCGGCCCAGGAAAAGATCCTCGCCGAGCGTGACGCCATCCTCAAGGGCAAGCAGATCTACGCCGGCCCCCTGAGCGACCGCGACGGCAAGGAGCGGGTCGCCGCTGGCCAGGTGCTGGCCGATCCCGCGCTGTGGCAGATGGACTGGTTCGTCCAGGGCGTGACGACGCAGAAGTAGCGGTTCACTCCTGCGTAGGGTGGAAAACCGCGCAGCGTTTTCCACGGAGGCGATCCTTGAACAAAGGCCGACCAGCATGAAAAGACACAACGCCCTGCACCTGCGCGGCGTCGGCAAGACCTTCGATGGCTTCCAGGCGCTGCAGCAGGCGGATTTCCTGGTGCGCTGGGGCGAGGTGCATGCGCTGCTCGGCGAGAACGGCGCGGGCAAGTCGACGCTGATGAACATCGCCGCCGGCCTCTATGCGCCGGAGACCGGTGAGCTGCTGGTGGACGACAATCCGGTGCGGCTACGCGGTCCGGCGGACGCCGCGCGGTTGCGCATCGGCATGGTCCATCAGCACTTCAAGCTGGTGCGGCCGTTCAGCGTCGCCGAGAACGTGCTGCTCGGCCTGCCAGCGGGGGCGGGTAGCCATCGCCAACGTCTGGCCGAGATCAGCGAGCGCATCCGCCAGCAGGCCGCCGCCCTGGGCTTCGCCATCCGCCCGGAGCAGCGGGTGGCGGAGCTGTCCATCGCCGAACAGCAACGGGTGGAGATCCTCAAGGTGCTGTTGGCCGGGGCGCGCATCCTCATCCTCGACGAACCCACCGCGGTGCTCACCGATGGCGAGGGCGAGCGGCTGCTGCAGACCCTGCGCGCCCTGGCGGCGGAGGGCGCGGCCGTGGTGCTGGTGACCCACCGCATGCAGGACGCCCTGACCTATGCCGACCGCCTCACGGTGATGCGCGGTGGCCGCACCCTGCGCAGTCTGGACCCCGCCGAGGTAGCGGTGGACGAATTGGTGCGCCTCACCGTGGGCGACGCCCAACCCCTGGCCGATACCCCGCGCAGCGCGGCCGGGGCGCCGCTGCTGACGGTGCGTGGCCTGCGCACCCCCGAACGCGGTGGTCGGCGCGCGCTGGACGGCATCGATCTGCAACTACACGCTGGCGAGATCTACGGTATCGCCGGCGTCGGCGGTAACGGCCAGGGCGAGCTGGCCGATGTCTTGATGGGCTTGCCGCAACCCTATGAAGGCGAGGTGCGACTGGAGGGCTTCGGCGACCTGGCCGCCACCACCAGCGCCGGACGCCGCGACCTGCGTATCGCCGCCATTCCCGCCGACCGCTATGGCAGCGCCCTGGCCGGGTCCCTGTCGGTGGCCGACAACTTCGCCATCGGCGCGGTACACAGCGGTCGCTTCGGTGGTTTCGCCCGCCTGGATAGAAGCGCCCAGGAAGTGGCGACCCAGGCGGCGGTCGCCCAGTTCGATGTCCAGGGCGTGCGCTCGGTGCGGCAGAAGGCGGCGCTGCTCTCCGGCGGTAACGCCCAGAAGCTGGTGATCGCCCGAGAGTTCGGTCGGGAACCGCGACTGGTGCTGGCCCACAGCCCCAGCCGTGGCCTGGACGTACGCGCCGGCGCCGAGGTGCAGGCGCGACTGCTGGCCGCCCGCGAGGCCGGCGCCGCGGTGTTGTTGATCAGCGAGGACCTCGACGAGGTGCTGGCCCTCGCCGACCGCATCGGGGTGATGAGCGCCGGGCGCCTCGTCGCCGAATTCCAGCGACCCGCCGATCGCCAGGCGATCGGCCATGCCATGGTGAATCATGCTTGAACCCCTGAGTGCTCCGCTGCCCGAGGTCCAGCCGCGACCGCGGCAGCCGCTGTTCAGCCGCCGCTACACCCTGGAGATCCGCCAGCAACTGGCCTGGCCCTGGCAAGCCCTGATCCTCGGCCTGGCGCTGCTGCTGGGCCTGGGGCTATCAGCCGCCATCCTGGTCCTGGCCGGGGTCCCCGCCGGCGAGTTGCTCAACGAATTCGTGGTCGCCACCCTGTTCGATGCCCAGAGCCTGCAGGCCACCCTGTTCCAGGCCGCGCCGGTGATCCTGGTGGGTCTGGCTGGCTGCCTGGCCTTTCGTGCGCGCTTCTGGAACCTGGGCCTGGAAGGCCAGATGATCTGGGGCGCCATCGGTGCCACGGCGGTGTCGCTGTTCGAGATCGGCCCGGAGGCCCTGCGCCTGCCGCTGATGCTGGTGGCGGCCCTGCTCGGCGGCCTGCTCTGGGCGCTGGCGCCCTTGCTGCTCAAGTTGCGCCTGGGGGTGAACGAGATCATCGCCTCGCTGATGCTCAACTACATCGCCGCCAACTTCCTGCTGCACCTGGTGTTCGGCCCCTGGAAGGACCCGCGCGTCGCCTTTCCCTATTCGCCGCTGTTCCGCTCCTTCGAGCGGCTGCCCGAGTTGCTGCCGGGGCTGAGCCTGGCGGTGCCCTTGGCGCTCCTGGTGGCGGTGCTGGCCTGGTGGTTCGTGGCCCTGAGCCGGGCCGGACTCTATCTGAGATTCGTCGACGCCAATCCGCGGGTGGCCGGCGCCGTGGGTGTGCCGGTGCGCGCCACCATCCTCGCCACGGTGCTGGCCTCCGGCGCCCTGGCCGGGCTGGCCGGCTTCGTGGTGGCAGCGGGGCAGGAGGGGCGGCTGACCCAGTCCTTCTACCAGGGCTATGGCTTCTCCGGGATCCTCATCGCCTTCCTGGCGCGCAACAATCCGCTGGCCGCCGCCGTGGTGGCCTTCCTGGTGGCGACCCTGTTCGTCGCCGGACGCAATCTGCAGGTGTTCTACCAAATCCCCTTCGCCATGGTGCAGCTGATCCAGGCGCTGATCGTCATCTGCGTGGCGTCCTCGGATTTCTTCATCCGCCATCGGCTCAGACGTAGCCAGGGAGGTGCCGCTTGAACCTGTTCGCCAGCTGGCTGGGTAACGTCCCCGACTTCGCCATACCCTACGCCCTGGCGGCGCTGGGGCTGATCCTCACCGAGCGATCCGGGGTGCTGGCCCTGCATGCCGAGGGGCTGATGCTGGTCGGTGCCCTGTTCGGCGTAGGGGCGCAACTGGCCTTGGGCAATGCCGGCCTGGCGCTGCTGGCGGCCATGGGCGCGGCGGCGCTGGTTTCGCTGCTGTTCGCGGTCATGGTGATCTGGCTGCGCATCAACCAGGTGATCGCCGGCCTGACCCTGGTGTTTTTCTGCCAGGGCCTCACCGGCCTGCTCGGTACCCTCTGGGGCTGGACCAACCAGCCGGTGGCGGGCCTGCCGGCGCTGGCGCTCTGGCCACTGTCCGAGCTTCCGCTGGTGGGGCGGCTGTTCCAGCAGAACCTGCTGGTCTACCTGACCCCGCTGATCTTTCTTGCCGTCATCGCCTGGCTCGAGCGCACCACCCCCGGCCTGCGCCTGCGGGCGGTGGGCGAGAATCCCCAGGCGGCGGATGCCGCGGGGCTCTCGGTGGCCGGCTACCGCTTGCTGGCGATCCTTGCCGGCGCGGCCCTGGTGGGCCTGGCCGGTGGCTACATCGCCGTGCTCAGCACCAAGTTGTGGATCGCCGAGATGACCGGCGGCCGCGGCTGGATCGCGGTGGCCCTGGTGATCTTCGCCCGCTGGTCGCCTTGGCGCGCCCTGGCCGGGGCGCTGCTGTTCGGCTGCATCGAGGCGCTGATCCCGCAACTGGCCGCCGCCGGGGTGCGGCTGTCGCAATACTTCATCCTGATGGCGCCCTATGCCGTCACCCTTGGCGTGATGATCTGGGTCGCCCTGGCCGGGCGTGATCGCCTGAGCCAGCCCGGCGCCCTGGGCGAAGCCTTTGTCCGTGAGGAGCGCCGATGAGCCTGCGTGCTTTCGTCTACGAGGAACCCCGGCTGCTGACGCGGGCGGACTTCGCCGATTACCTGGACCCGGCCACCACCGCGGTGCTGTCCATCGACCTGCACCGTGGCCATCTGGACGCCTCGCCGGATTGCCCCTGCCCGGCACCGCGCGCCCGCGATCTGGTGGCACCGGTGGACGCCTTCCATCGCCAGGCCCGCGCCCTGGGCGTGCGTATCGTCCACGTGAAGTCGGTGCTGCGCGCCAATGGCGCCGACGACCTGGGCGGTATTCCCTCGGCCTGGCGGCGGACCTTTCCGCTGCATGTCGGGCCGATCCCCAACGCCGACGCCCATGCTCTGGAGGGCTCGCCCTGGACCGAGTTGCTCACCGAGGTCCTGCCGGAGGATCTGCGGGTGGAAAACAAGCGACGGCTGTCGGCCTTCTATCCCACCGACCTGGACTTCCTGCTGCGCAACCAGCGCATCACCACCGTGGTGCTGGACGGTGGCTTCACCGACTGCTGCGTGCTCAACACCGCCTTCGACGCCAGCAACCGCACCTACCGGGTGATCGTCTTGCGCGACCTGGTACGAGGGACCGACGAGGGCCTGGAGGGGGCGGCGCTGAGCATGGTCTCCCTGCACCTGGGGCTGGTGATGGAGTCCCATGATCTGCTCGTAGCTTGGGGCGATAGCGGTGCCCCCTGACGGCGGCTCGTTGGGCTTCGACGGTGGAGCCGTCTCAACCCAACCTACGCGGGCTCTGGTAGGTTGGGTTGAGCGCAGCGAAGCCCAACAGTGCCCAACTCGACCTCGCCTGTTGGGCTTCGACAGTGAAGCTGTCTCAACCCAACCTATGCGGGCTCTAGTAGGTTGGGTTGAGCGCAGCGAAGCCCAAGATCGCCCGGCTCGACCCCAGCCTGTTGGGCTTCGACGGTGGAGCTGTCTCAACCCAACCTACGTAGGCTCCGGTAGGTTGGGTTGAGCGTCAGCGAAGCCCAACTTTGCCCGGCTCGACCCCGGCCTGTTGGGCTTCGACGGTGGAGCTGTCTCAACCCAACCTACACGGGCTCCGGTAGGTTGGGTTGAGCGCAGCGAAGCCAACGGCTCAAGGTCCTGTCTGTACCACGCGGAAGGCACGAAAGCGTTCCTTGAGGTTGCCGGGCCGCGCGCCGCGCCAGATTTCCTGCCAGGTCGCGGGCACCGCCACCGGTTCGTGCCATTCGTCCTGCACCACCAGCAACTGGCAGGGCACCTGCCGCAGATTGGCTTGTTCCTGGGGTGGATAGCCGCTGTAGACGTGCAGCATGGAACGCTCCGATTCGCCCAGGCCGTAGCTGGCCACGCAATCCGCTGCCGGGAGTACCCGCTGCAGCTCGGTGAAAGGCCGGGCGTAGCTGTTGCCCAGGTCGACCCAGGGGAGCCACAGGGTATTGGCCAGGGTCCAGCCGACGGTCAGGCCGACGAACCAGGTACTGGCGGCGCCTAACTGCGTGCGCCGCCCGAGCGCTACGCCCCAGCCGAGCAAGGCCAGCAGGGCGACCGCCCAGGCGAGGGGGCTCAGTGGCAGGCGTTCCGTTATCGGCAGATGGTCGGTGACGAGGCGCGGCCAGGGCAGCGGCCAGCCCAAGGCCAGGCCGATACCGCCCAGGGCCAGCAGGGCGATGACCGGTGTCCAGAACGCCAGGCTGGCATCGCGGCCGAGGCGGGCGATGGCCGGCGGTGGCTCCAGCCGCGCCGCCAGCAGCGCCAGGGCGGGAAACAGCGGCAGCAGATAGAGGCTGCGGAAGACCGCCGACTTGAGCAGCACCCCCAGGCAGACGATCACGTAAAGCACCACCGTGGCCAGTCCCGGATGCCGGCCCAGCCGCTTCAGCGGGCTACCGCCACGGCGATAGAGCTGCCAGAGGGTGGCGCCGAGCAGGATCAACCCGGTGGGAAAGGACAGCGCCGCCAGGTCCGCCAGGCTGGAGACCAGGCCATCGGTGTCGCTGTTGCGCGCTTCCAGGCCGAAGAAGCGGCCGATGTTGTTGGTCCACAGCCAGGTATGGAAGAGCTCGGGTGCCTGGTGCCAGAGTAGCAGGGGCCAGATCAGCAGCCAGGGCAGGGCGGCGACGAGGGCCGCGAGCAGCCAGCGCCGCGTGGCCGGCTCGACCAGGCGCTGTGGCCAGCAGACCGCGCAGAGTCCCCCGCAGAGGCCCAGCACCCCCGGCACCAGCAGGCCTTTGCTCATGAAGGCGATACCCAGGCCGCTGCCGAACAGCAGCCCACGCTGCCAGGGTTTTTCGCCATCGTGCAGATAGGCAGCGAGGCCGGCCAGGCCCAGGGTGGCGCCCGTCAGCTGGGGGACGTCGGCAATCAGCAGATGGCTGTGCTGCACCACGCCGAGCATGCCCAGCAGGGCGAGCAGCGCCTGGCGCACGCGCCCGGGCAGCAGCAGCCGGGTGAGCCAGGCCAGGGCGGCGAGGGTCACCAGCATCCAGCCCAGCACCGCCAGCCGCGCACCGTCCGGCTCGCCTAGCCAGGGGGAAAACAGCCGGGCGGTGAAGGCGCCGCTCCAGTACATCAGCGGCGGCTTTTCCATGAAGGGCGCATCGCCCACCCGCGGGATCAGCCAGTCCGGGGTGGTGAGGAAATTCCACACCATGCCAAAGGAATAGGGCTCATCGGCCTTCCACAGGCCACGACCGAACAGCCCGGCGAGCAGGTAGGCCACGAGACAGAAGGACAGCAGCGCCCGCTCCAGCTGTGCGGCTCTTGGGGAGGCAGGGGAAGAAGAGGGGAGCACGGCAGGGACTCTTGGCGGAATCCTGCCGGTATACGGGAGTTGGCTTAGAGGGGGCTTAAGAGGTTAGCGGGGGATGACTGGCAGGGGTCAGGGCCGGTGTCGGCCCGGCCGCTCCTACGGGGGTGGATTGGGCTTGTAGGAGCGGCCCATGGCCGCGATTGCTGGTATTGGTGCCTTGGCTGCTTATCGAGTGTTTTGATGGTTTTGGTTTCGCCCACCCGGGCGAGTCACTTTTGCCAGTCGCGGCTGCGCGCCCCGGACTACGCGTCCCGAACAAAAGTAACCAAAAACGCTTGCCCCACCATCCGGCCCTCCGCTTCGCTGCGGGTGATTCGCTTCGCTCCCCCTTCGGGCCAGCCTGCGGCTGTTACTTCGCTGCGCTACGTTTCGTTCACGCCAGCGCCGTTCCGGGGTCGGTCCAGATGGGCCGTCCATGGCCCACTGGACCTCTCGCCGCATCCCTGCGGCTCGACCCACTCCACGACACTGGCGTTCGCCCTGCTGAACGGGGCGATTCACCAGCCTGAAAGTATTAGTTGAAGAACCCGTAGCGTGGACAACAACGAAGCCTTGTCCACTGTTCATGATCAAGCTCATCAGTGGAAAACGCTGCGCGGTTATCCACGCTACGAATCGCTCTGGCTCCGCCTGTAAACACCTCAGCCTCAGGCTTGCGCCCCGCCCCGTCAGTGAGGCCGAGTGTAGGTGTTGCGCAGGGGGATGCGAGGCAGGACGCCGAGCAAGGCGCGAGGGGCAGGAGGCCCCTTCGTGCCGTGCCCCTGCCACGGCGCCGGAGCGAGGGGACCCGGAGCGCAGCAGAGGGCCGAAACGTGGGGCAAGCGTTTTTGCTTATTTTTTTCGCGTTTGAAAAAAGTGAGTCGCCCGGGTGGGCGAAACAAAAGCCATCCGAGCACTCGATAATCAGCTAAGACACCTAATGCCCAAACCGTTGGGCTTCGCTCCGCTCAACCCAACCTACGAAAGCAGCCGCCTCTACGCCAGACGCTGTAACCGCTCCACCAACTGCGCATGCAGCGCCGGATCACCACAGGCCAGGATGGCCCCCCCCTGCTGGGCATCGCCGCCGTCCCAGGCGGTCATGCGGCCGCCGGCGCCTTCGATGATGGGGATCAGCGCCTGGACGTCGTAGGGCTGCAGGCCCGCCTCGATGATGACGTCGACGAAGCCCGAGGCCAGCATGCAGTAGGCGTAGCAGTCGCCGCCGAAGCGGGCCAGCTGCACTTCGGCGGCGACGGCGTCGAAGGCCGCCAGGCGTTCGGGGGTGTCGAAGATGTCGCGGCTGGTGCACATCAGCCGCGCCTGGGCGAGGCTGGCGCAGGCGCGGGTGCGCAGGGGCACGCCGTTGCGCCAGGCGCCGGCCGGGGTACCCAGGTAGCGCTCGCCGGTGAAGGGCTGGTTCATCACCCCGATCACCGGACGGCTGCCGTCGTTGAGCGCCACCAGGGTGCCCCATAGCGGCAGGCCGGTGATGAAGGCGCGGGTGCCGTCGATGGGGTCCAGCACCCAGCTAAGGGGGCTGCTGCCAGCGACGTTTTCTTCTTCCTCGCCGAGGATGCCGTGGTCGGGATGCTCGGCCTGGATGAGTTCGCGCATGGCCCGTTCGGCGGCCTTGTCGGCGATGGTCACCGGGTCGTAGCGGCGGCCGGCGACGGCGGCGTCGCCCTTGTCGTCCACCGCCAGCTGGGCGCGGAAGTAGGGCTGGATGGCCACAGCGGCGGCGTCGGCCAGGCGTTCGGCGAAGCGTTCGTAGTAGGAGATCTCGGCAGCGCTCAGGCTCATGCTCATTTCACCAGGCGCGCGTCGAGGCTGTTCTGCGCCAGGCGCCGAGCCTGCTCCTGGGTCATGCCCAGGCCTTCGTGCAGGGCCATGAAGTTCTCGGTGACGTAGCCGCCGAAGTAGGCCGGATCGTCTGAGTTGACGGTGACCTTCAGGCCGCGGTCGAGCATCTTGAGGATGGTGTGCTGGCTCATGTCGTCGAACACGCAGAGCTTGGTATTGGACAGCGGGCAGACGGTGAGCGGGATCTGCTGGTCGATCAGGCGGGCCATCAGGCGCTCGTCCTCGAAGGCACGCACGCCGTGGTCGATGCGCACCACGCCGAGCTGGTCCAGGGCCTCCCAGATGTACTCCGGCGGACCTTCCTCGCCCGCGTGGGCCACGGCCGGGAAACCCTCGGCGCGGGCGCGGGCGAAGACGCGCTTGAACTTGCTCGGCGGATGGCCCTGCTCGGAGCTGTCCAGGCCGACGGCGATGAAGTGCTCGCGGAACGGCAGTGCCTGGTCCAGGGTGGCCTGGGCGGCGTCCTCGGAAAGGTGGCGCAGGAAGCTGAGGATCAGGCCGCTGGTCACGCCCAGCTGCTTTTCCCCGTCGGCCAGCGCCTGGGTGATGCCACGCACCACCACCTCGAAGGGAATGCCGCGGTCGGTGTGGGTCTGGGGATCGAAGAAGGGCTCGGTGTGGATGACGTTCTGCTCCTTGCACTTCTGCAGATAGGCCCAGGTCAGGTCGTAGAAGTCCTGCTCGGTGCGCAGCACGTCGGCGCCGGCGTAGTAGAGGTCGAGGAATTCCTGCAGGTTGCCGAAGTTGTAGGCGGCGCGCAGGGCCTCGACATCGCCCCAGGGCAGGGCGACGCCATGGCGCTCGGCCAGCTTGAACAGCAACTCGGGCTCCAGGGTGCCTTCCAGGTGCAGGTGCAGTTCGGCCTTGGGCAGGGCATTGAGCCAGTCGTACATGGAAACCTCGATATCGCCTAATGTGAATAAAGCAGTGGACAATTGTCGCACGCTTTGCCGGCGCAATCGCAGCCCTCCAGGTTCCCCCTGGCCGATGTACGGTGGCTTCGGTGGTCAGAAACTCCCAGCATTCCACGCTTTGGGCCAGCAAATGGCCATAACCCCTGCAATGGGTCTGGATCTGACTACAATCGGGACGCATGGCTTCAAACACCAGGCGTGAGGTATCCGTGCAGACCGTTCAGGATTACGTTGGCGGCAAGAACAACAATCTCAATCTGATTCGCATGATCGCGGCCCTCGCCGTGGTCTTCAGCCACAGCTTCGCCATCTCCAGCGGCACCGCCACGGCGGAGCCGGGACGCGAGAGCCTGGGCATGACCCTCGGCGACATCGCAGTCGACATCTTCTTCATCACCAGCGGTTTCCTGGTCACCAAGAGCCTGCTCAGTCGCGCCGACATCATCGACTTCGTCTGGGGCCGCGCCTTGCGGGTGGTGCCGGGGCTGCTGGTGATGCTGATGCTGACGGTGCTCGGCCTGGGCGCCTGGATGACCCGGGCGCCCTTGCAGGATTACCTGAGCGATCCCCAGACCTGGTTCTACCTGTTCAAGAACACCGGCCTGATCGCCGGCGCCGAATTCGACCTGCCCGGGCTGTTCGAGGGCAATCCTCTGCAGACCATCGTCAACGGCTCGCTGTGGACGCTGCCCTTCGAGGTCGGGATGTATGGCGCCCTGGCGCTGCTCTGGCTGTTCGTGCTCTGGCTGCGCCTGGACAGCCGCCATTTCCAGCGTGCCATCCTGCTGTTCGCCGTGGGCGCCGCGCTGTTCAAGCTGTTCGCCCATTACTTCTTCGCCAGCGAATCGCACCTGTTGCGGCTGTTCCAGATGTTTTTCCTGGGGGGCGCCTTCTATGTGCTGCGCGGCTACATCCCGCTGTCACGGGCGGCCTTCGTCGCCGCCGTGGCGCTGCTGGCCGTGGCCACGCCCGACCGCGACAGCTTCTTCCTGGTCTACAACCTGGTGCTGGGCTACGTGCTGCTCTACCTCGCCTTCGTCCCGGCCGGCCGCATCCGCGCCTTCAATGAGGTGGGCGACTATTCCTATGGCCTCTACATCTACTCCTTCCCGGTGCAGCAGACCCTGGCCGCGGTGATCCCGGGCATCGAGACCTGGACCATGGTGATCCTCTCCATCGGCATCACCCTGCCGCTAGCGGTGGTGTCCTGGTACCTGGTGGAGCGCCACGCGCTGGGCTATCGCCAGGCCTGCGCCCTGGGCACCAAGGCCATGTGGAAGCGCCTGGCGCCACGCGCCCGGGTCAGCTGAGCGGCTGCTGGGCCACCGCCGCCGCTTCCAGGGGGGGCGGTGGCGACCTGGGTGCCCGGGCCCGCGAGCGTTTTGCCCTTCACGGCGGTCGTAACAGGGCATTGCTCATTTAAGGACGCTTTTCCATGCTCGCCGCCCTCAAAGACGAAACCCTGCTGCTGGTCGCCATCGGTGCCACGGTGCTGGCCTATGTGTTCGAACACGCGCTGCTCGGCGGTGGCCAGACCCTGGCGCTGGTCGCGGCGGGTGGTCTGATCGCCGCCATCATCTGCGCGGCCATGCGCGTGGCCCACCACGCCGAACTGCTGGCGGAAAAGGTCGGCGATCCCTACGGCACCATGATCCTGACCCTCTCCGCCGTACTGGTGGAGGTGATCATCCTGGCGATCATGATGAGCCACGACCATTCGCCGACCCTGGCGCGGGACACCATCTACGCCGCTGTGATGCTGGACATGAACGGCATCATCGGCCTGGCCGCGCTGCTCGGTGGCATCAAGCACGGCGAGCAGCCCTACAACGACGATTCCAGCCGCAGCTACGGCGTGATGATCATGACCGCGGTGAGCATTTCCATGCTGGTCCCGGAATTCATCCCCACGGCCCAGTGGCACGTCTATTCCTTCTTCACCATCGGCGCCATGGCGCTGCTCTATGCGCTGTTCCTGCGCATGCAGACCGGTCCACACAGCTACTTCTTCAGCTACAACTACCCGGAGAAGAAGCGCAAGCGCCCGGCCGTGGAAGGGCAGGCCGAGACGGGCGGGCATGGCAAGAGCAGTTCGGCCCTGTCCATCGGCCTGCTGATCGTCGGCATCGTCGCCACCGGGGCCCTGGCCGAGGTGATGTCCAAGTCGCTGGATACCGGCCTCGAAGGCCTGGCCGTGCCGGCTCTGGTGCCCGCCCTGGTGGTGGCGGTGATCTCCGCCAGCCCGGAGATCCTCACGGCGCTGCGCGCGGCCATGGCCAATCGTATGCAGTCGGTGATCAACATCGCCCTGGGCGCCAGCCTGTCCACCGTCATCCTCACCGTGCCGGTGGTGGAGGCCATCGCCCTGTTCAATGGCCAGCAGATCCAGATGGCCATGACCCCGGTGCAGACGGTGATGATGGCCGTGACCCTGATCGTCGCCGCCATCAATTTGAACGACGGCGAGACCAACGCCATCGAGGGCATGACCCACTTCGTGCTGTTCGGCACCTTCATCATGCTGACCATCCTCGGTCTCTAGGACTGCGCCATGATCGACAGCGAGATGATCAGCAACTACGGCTATGGCGCGGCCGTTATCGGCGCCTTGGTGGAGGGCGACGGCGTCGCCATCCTGGCCGGTATCGCGGCGCGCCACGGTTATCTGCTGTTCCCGCTCACGGCGCTGTGCGTGGCCCTGGGCGGCTTCATCGGCGACCAGACGCTGTTCTTTCTCGGCCGTCGCTATGGCGATGGCATCCTGCGCCGCTTCAAGCACCAGCAGCAGCGCATCGACTGGCTGCGCAGCCGCATCCACCGCCACGAGGCACTGTGGATCATCGGCATCCGCTTCGCCTACGGCTTCCGCCTGATCGGCCCGCTGCTGATCGGCGCCAGCGGGGTGCGGCCGCGGCGCTTCCTGTTCTACAACATCATCGGCGCGCTGCTGTGGGGCTTCTTCATGACCGGCATCGGCTACGCGGTGGGCGAGATCCTGCGGGATTTCTTCGCCGAGCATCATGTGTCGAAGCGCTGGTTCATCGCCGCGGCGATCTGTGTGGCGGTGCTGTTCATCGGCGCCCGCGCCATCCTGCGGCGGCGGGAGGGGGTGTAGGGGAGGTTGGTTGTGTAGGTTGTGTTGAGCGCAGGCGAAGCCCAAGGCTTTGGGTTTGAGCTGTTGTACTGGCTTATTATCGTGGTTTGCTGATGGTTGCTGTTTCGCCCACCCGGGCGAGTCACTTTTTTCAAACGCCAAAAAAGTAACCAAAAACGCTTGTCCCCACGTTTCGGCCCTTCGCTGCGCTCCGGGTCCCCGCGCTCCGGCGCCGCTCCGGGGGCACGGCACGAAGGGGCCTCCTGCCCCTCGCGCCTTGCTCGGCGTCCTGCCTCGCATCCCCCTGCGCAACGCCTGCACTCGGCCTCACTGACGGGGACGGGACGCAAGCCTGATACTTGGGTGTTCACAGGTTGTAGCGTGGAAAACCGCGCAGCGTTTTCCACTGAGGGAGTAACGCTTAACGCGTGGACAAGGCTGCGCCGTTGTCCACCCTACCGGTTTGCACCCAAAGCATCAGGCACGTGAATCGCCCCGTTCAGGAGGGCGAACGCCAGTGTCGTGGAGTGGGTCGAGCCGCATGGATGCGGCGAGAGGCCTAACGGGCCATGGACGGCCCGTGTAGGCCGACCCCGGAGCGGCGCTGGCGTGAGCGGACCCGGAGCGCAGCGGAGGGCCGGATGTCCGGGGCAAGCGTTTTTGGTTACTTTTGCCGCGATTGGCAAAAGTGACTCGCCCGGGTGGGCGAAATCAAAACCGTCAACGCACTCGATAAGCAGCCAAGGCACCGACAAAGCCAAGCCTGTAGCACCGTAGCGTTGGGCTTCGCTTGCGCTCAACCCAACCTACCGCCAACCCCTTGTCCAATGAAAAAGGCGCCCTGAGGCGCCTTCTTCAAACCAAACCAACCGCGAGTCAGACCTTGACGATCCAACCCTCCGGCGCCGGCTTGTCGCCGGTCTGGATACCGGTCAGTTCCTCGTACAGCTTGCGCGTCACCGGGCCGACGTCGGTCAGGCTGTGGAAGACGTGCAGCTTCTCGCCGTACTGGATGCCGCCGATGGGGGTGATGACCGCGGCGGTGCCGCAGGCGCCGGCTTCGACGAACTGGTCGAGCTGGTCGATGAAGACGTCGCCCTCGACCACTTCCAGGTTCAGCCGCTCGCGGGCCAGGTCCATCAGCGACATGCGGGTCACGCCCGGCAGGACCGACTCGGAACGCGGGGTGACGAACTTGCCGTCGCCGGTGATGGCGAAGAAGTTGGCCGAGCCGACTTCCTCGATCTTGCGATGGGTCAGGGGGTCCAGATAGATGCAGTCGGCGAAGCCTTCGGCTTTGGCCTGGGCACCGGGCATCAGGCTGGCGGCGTAGTTGCCGCCGACCTTTGCGGCGCCGGTGCCCTGGGGCGCGGCGCGGTCGTAGCCGGAGATGACGAAGTTGTGCGGGGTCATGCCGCCCTTGAAGTAGGCACCGACCGGGATGCCAAAGACCACGAAGTGGAATTCAGGGGCGGTGCGCACGCCGATGTTGTCACCCACGCCGATGACGAAGGGTCGCAGATAGAAGGCGCCACCGGTGCCGTAGGGCGGGATCCAGGCCTCGTTGGCCTTGACCACCTGCTGGCAGGCGTCGATGAACAGCTCGGTGGGGACCGGCGGCATCAGCAGACGGGCGCAGCTCTTGTGCATGCGCGCGGCGTTGCGGTCGGGACGGAACAGGTTGATGGAGCCGTCCTGGCAGCGATAGGCCTTGAGGCCCTCGAAGCACTGCTGGCCGTAGTGGATGGCCGTGGAGCCTTCGCTGATGTGCAGCTGGTTGTCGCGAGTCAGCTCGCCGGGTTGCCAGCTGCCGTCGCGATAGGTGGCGATAAAGCGGAAGTCGGTCTTGATGTAGTCGAAACCGAGGGTCTTCCAATCGATGTCCGCAGCGCTCATAGATCCTCGCAGTGCTCTCCGGCGGTCGGGCCGGTCGTTTCAGGGTGATGGCCGTGCGCCTCGCCGGCGACGGTTCAAGGGGTGGACGGGAAAGCGCCGTCCTCAGACTGTGAAAGATACCGCTTATCCGGACCGCTGGGGGCACCTTTCAGCCAATCGGGTCTCCAAAGCATGACGCTGGCCCTTTGCCGCTGCTGCCTGCTGCCTCAGGCTTGGCCGCTTGGGTCGCCACCAGGAGCTCGTTTTGAAAACAACGATGACGTTGCTGGGTGCCCTGACCCTGCCAACGCTCACGGCGCAGGCCGCCGGAATCTTCACCGATGCCTTCGATACGGCGCTCAATCGCCGGGTCATCGAGTGGCGCGGTGCCCCCTCGCCCGAGGGCATCGTCTTCAGTGTCATCGCCAGCCAGTTCAAGACCAGCGCCGGCCATGCCACCACCGACTTCCGTACCCAGCTGTCCACCTTCGGCGACAAGGTGCGCTTCCATGGCTGCAGCGCCAGTCGCTGGGAAATGAATGGGCGGCTCTACCTGCCGCTCAAGGGGCAGTACCGCATGGCCGGGCTGGACGAGCGCTATGGCGAGTACTTCATCGGCCAGCCCACGCGCCAGGACCTGGAATGGGTGGCCATGAACACCCGGGTCAACTACCGCCTTTGCCGCCTGCGCGAGACCCTTTCGGCCGAAGACCTGCAGGGCCTGCGCTGGGTGTTGCAGGCGGCGGAGCCGGACTAGTCGAAGCGGGTGATGACGGTCACCCCGGTGCCCTCGAAGCGGTCCATGTGCATCAAAGCCTCGATGGACTCGGCCAGGCCGATCGTGCGGCCGATCAGGCGCTCCGGCGCCAGGGTGGCATTGTGCAGCATGGCCAGCAGCGCATCGTAGCGATGGGCCTGCATGCCGTGGCTGCCGAGGATTTCCAGTTCCCTGGCGATCACCAGGTCCATCGGCAGCGCCGGCGTCGCCTGGTCGCCCAGCAGCAGGCCGACCTGGACGTGCTTGCCGCGCTTGCGCAGGCTGGCGATGGAGTTGCAGCAGGTAGTGGGATGACCCAGGGCGTCGAGGGAGACATGGGCACCGCCGCCGGTGAGCTCCCGCACCGCCTCGGGCACGCTGGCCACCTGGGTGGCGTCGAGGGTGGCCACCGCACCGAGGCGGCGCGCCAGCGCCAGTTTGTCGGCGGTGATGTCGATGGCCACCACCTGGGCGCCAAGGGCGCTGGCGATCATGATCGCCGAGAGCCCGACCCCGCCGCAGCCGTGTACCGCCACCCACTGGCCGGCGCTGACCTTGCCCTGGTCGACCACCGCGCGAAAGGCGGTCACGAAGCGGCAGCCCAGGCTGGCGGCGGTGGCGAAATCCAGTTGCTCGGGCAGGCCCACCAGGTTGAGATCGGCCTGGTGGATGCCGACGTACTGGGCGAAGGAGCCCCAGTGGGTGAAGCCGGGCTGGAACTGGTGATCGCAGACCTGCTGGTGGCCGGCGTGGCACTGGGGGCAGGCGCCGCAACCGCCGACGAAGGGGACCGTGACCCGGTCGCCGATCCGCCAGCGGCGGACGTCCTGGCCCACCGCCGCCACGATCCCGGCCAGCTCGTGGCCCGGCACATGGGGCAGTTCGATGTCGCCGTCGTGGCCGACCCAGCCGTGCCAGTCGCTGCGGCAGACACCGGTCGCCATGACCCTGACCACCACGCCATGGGGTTCGGGGGTGGGGTCCGGTACGGTGGTCAAGCGTGGCGGCGCGGAAAAGGCTTCGTAGACGACGGCTTTCATGGGCTGGCCTCGGCAGGGATGACTTCCGCCAGTATGGCAAAGCGCCTGGCGCGAGGCTGCCTGAATAGTTTGTCAGTGGCGCAAGGGTAGCGAGGAGGGCGGGCGGCTAGCCGGCCAGCGCCTGCAGCCCGCGCCAGGTAGCCGGCGCCGCGCCGGCCAGAGCCTGGACCAGGGCGGCCTTGAGCCGGCAATCGGGCAGGGCGCGATGGGTTTCCTGCACCGCGACGCCCTGCTGGCGGGCGGCCATGGCCAAGGCCTTGCGCCGCCAGCCGTCCTGGCTGCGGCTGTCGAGGCTGGGTTCCTGCCAGAACTGGGCATAGAGCTGCATCAGGCAGTGCAGGCGGGTGCCATCCACCAGTTGCACCGGTGGCGTTTCCCGCTCCAGTTCCGGCGGCAGCGCCAGGCCGTGCAAGCGGGCGTTGTAGCCCAGCAGGCGATAGTCGAAGGCCATGCCGTAGGCCAGCACGGTGCGGCCCTGCAGCAGCGGCCAGAGCCGGGCGAAGACCTCGGGAAAGGTGGGCGCCTGGGTGAGATGGGCATCGGTCAGGCCGTGGATCAGGGTCGCTTCGCGCGGCACGGCGATGGCGGGGCGCACCAGGGTGTCGAGCAGCACCCGGCCGCTCAGGGTCATCACCGCCACCTCGATCAGCTGCGCCTCTTCGCCCAGGCCGGTCGCCTCGGTATCCAGCACCAGCACGTCCTGCTCAAGCCAGCGCTGCGCCTGCTCGAGCACCCGCAGTTGCAGGGCGTTGTAGCCGGGGACGGCGACGGTGGAAGAGGACGACGACGAGGAATTCATGATACTGCCTGACACGGGTAACCAAGGATGCGCCCAGAAGCCGTAAGGGTCGGCTCTACGACGGGTGTGCGCATTCGATGCAAGATCATCGCCACAGGACACAGGGCATCCGTCGTGGGCGACGAGCGGACCATTGGGCGCGTCGGGGTCGCCGGCCGTGGCCGGCCTTGCGAGAATGGTGCTTTGAGCGACGATGAGGAGCGCCACCGCTTTGGCTGCCGCCCAGGGTTTCCTGCTGACACGCCTCTGGCGCGAGACTTCCACCGGCATGGAACTGGTGTTCTGGTTCGCCACCGATGCCGGGCCGCGGCAGGTGCGGATACCGGCACAGCAGGCGGTGGCCTTCGTGCCCGCCGAGCGACGGGCGGACATCGAGCCGTTGTTGCCCGCCGGGGTCGAGTTGCGCGAATTGGCGCTGCAGGACTTCCAGCGGCGCCCCGTCCTGGGGCTCTATGCGCCGCGCTATCGCACCCTGCGCGACCTCGAGCAACGCCTCACGGCGGCGGGTATCGAGGTCTACGAGGCGGACATCGCCCCGGCGGACCGCTTCCTCATGGAGCGCTTCATCACCGCGCCGGTACAGCTGCCGGTAGCCGGCGAGCGCGCCTCCCCGTTGCGGCCGGCGGCCGACTACCGCCCGACCCTGCGCACCCTGTCGCTGGACATCGAGACCAGCGAGCGCGGCGAGCTCTACAGCATCGGCCTGCACGGCTGCGGCCAGCGCCAGGTGTATATGCTCGGCCCGCCCACCGGCGAGGAGGTGGCGGTGGACTTCGACCTGGAATACGTCGCCGACCGCGCCACCCTGCTGCGGCGCCTCAATGCCTGGCTGGCGCGTCATGATCCCGACGTCATCATCGGCTGGAGCGTATTACACTTCGACATCCGGGTGCTCCACGAGCACGCCCGCACCCTGGGCGTGCCCCTGCACCTGGGCCGGGGCGCGCCCGAGGACGACCGCTACGAACCCGGCGGCCAGGGGCGCCCCTTCTTTGCCCTGCTGGCCGGGCGGCCGATCATCGATGGGGTGGAGGCGCTCAAGTCGGCGACCTGGGTGTTTCCCTCCTACAGCCTGGAAAACGTCTCCCGTACCCTGCTGGGCGAAGGCAAGGCCATCGACAATCCCCACGACCGCATGGCCTCCATCAACCGCATGTTCGCCGGCGAGAAGAGCGCCCTGGCGCGCTACAACCTGGTGGACTGCGAGCTGGTCACCCGCATCTTCGAGAAGACCGGGCTGCTGCGCTTCCTGCTGGAGCGGGCCAGCGTCACCGGTCTGCCGCTGGAGCGCCATGGCGCCTCCATCGCCGCCTTCTACCACCTCTATCTGCCGCTGATGCACCGCCAGGGTTTCGTCGCGCCCAAGCTGGGTGCCCAGCCGCCCGAGGCCAGCCCGGGCGGCTTCGTCATGGATTCGCGGCCGGGGCTCTACGACTCGGTGCTGGTGCTGGACTACAAGAGCCTCTACCCCTCGCTGATCCGCACCTTTCTGATCGACCCGGTGGGGCTGGTGGAGGGCCTGGCGCTGCCCGAGCAAGAGACGGTGCCGGGCTTTCGCGGCGCGCGCTTCCATCGCAGCCGGCACTGCCTGCCGGAGATGGTGGCGCGGGTCTGGGAGGGGCGCGATGCGGCCAAGCGTGCCGGCAACGCGCCCCTGGCCCAGGCGCTGAAGATCATCATGAACAGCTTCTACGGGGTGCTGGGCACCCCGCACTGCCGCTTCTTCGATCACCGCCTGGCTTCGTCCATCACCCTGCGCGGCCACGCGGTGATGCACCGCACCCGCGAGCTGATCGAGGCGCGCGGCCACCAGGTGATCTATGGCGACACCGACTCCACCTTCGTCTGGCTCGGGGGTGCCCACGGAGAGGCCGAGGCCGAGCGCATCGGGCGCGAACTGGTGGCGGCGGTCAATGCCCACTGGCGCGAACAACTGCAGGCCGAGCTGGGGTTGGCCAGCCATCTGGAGCTGCAATACGAAACCCACTTCGCCCGCTTCCTCATGCCCACCATCCGCGGCGCGGAGGAGGGCAGCAAGAAGAGATACGCCGGACTGCGGCCGGGTGCGGATGGCCAGCCCGAGCTGGTGTTCAAGGGACTGGAAACGGTACGCAGCGACTGGTCGCCGCTGGCCCAGCGCTTCCAGCGCGAACTCTATCTGCGCATCTTCACCGGCGAGCCCCACGAGGAGTACCTGCGCGACTTCGTCGCCCGCACCCGCGCCGGCGAATTCGACGACCTGCTGGTCTATCGCAAGCGCCTGCGGCGGCCGCTGGACGAGTACCAGAGCACCGGCCCACCCCAGGTGCGCGCCGCGCGGCTGGTCGAGGCGGAAAACGCCCGGCTCGGGCGCCGCAGCCAATTCCGCCGCGGTGGCTGGATCAGCTACCTGATCACCACCGCCGGCCCCGAGCCGGTCGAGTTGCCCCATGCACCGCCGGACTACGACCACTATGTGCAGCGCCAGCTGGCGCCAGTGGCCGACGCCATCTTGCCCTTCGTCGGCGACCGCTTCGAGCGGTTGCTGGATCGGCAAATGGGGTTGTTCTGATGACGGCTACGGATGGCGGGCTGGATGAGGCGGGTTTCATCCGCCAGGTGCCCCGCGTGCCCTTCCAGGCCGAGTACCGCGCCGTGCTGGCGGCCATGCGCCGCCAGTTGCCGGCGCTCCTGGGCGTCCACTTGGTAGCGCTCTATGTCTATGGCAGCGTCGCCGAGGGTCGCGCCCGACCAGGGCGATCGGACCTGGATCTCACGCTGATCCTCAGCGATGCCTGCCCGGCTGAAGCCTTGCAGGCGCTGGAGCAGCTCAGGCGGGTGTTGGAGCACCAGCATCCCGCCGTCAGCAAGATCGATTTCGACCTCGGTCGTCGGGCCGAGGCGCTCGCCGCCGCCCACCGCTACAGCTGGGGCTATTGGCTCAAGCACCAGTGCCGCTGGCTGTGGGGCGAGGACCTGGCGCGCCGTTTCGCGCCCTTCACGCCCGAGGTGGCCATCGCCCGGGCGGTGAATGGCGAGGTGCTGCCGCTGCTACGGGGCTTCGTTCCGGCGATCGCCACCTGCACGGTGGCCGCCGAACGCCTGAGTGTCCAGCGCGAGGCCGCGCGGCGCCTGCTGCGCGCGCTCCACCTGCTGCGCCGGCCGGAAGAGACCGGTTGGCCCTGGAGCCTGGCAGACCATCTGGCGCGTGCCCTGGGGCGCCATCCCGAGCAGCGCCCCGCCCTGGAATTCTTCTACCGGGAAGCCCTGCAGCCCCAGGCTGCCGCGACCGACTTCGCTCAGCGGCTGGCTGCCTTCCTCGCGTGGTTCGAACGGCAATTGGGCCAGGCGGGGTACTGAGGTCCCATTGGCAGGCCGCTCCAGAGCGCCCTCACCCCAGCCCTCTCCCGCAGACGAGAGATGGGCGGTCCGGGCGCGCGGGTAAGGTTTGGCGTAGGGGGATGACGGCTTGGCCTCATCCACCAGGGCATCCCGCCGCGACAAACGCTTCGCTCGCACTCGCTTCTGTCTAGCCAGTCCCATTGGGGTGATGCAACCGTCGTTTGGGCCCCCTGACTGCAGGATGAGGCCCGCCCTCGGGGTGAGCGCTCGTTATACTCCGGTGGCGACGGGCCTTTTCCGCGTGAAGAAGATGGACCCTTGGCCGCGCCAGCAGCGGTAACGATGATTTCTTGGATTTTCAGACGGCGGATAGATGAGCAAACAGGCGGATGTGGCCAGACCCAACAATTCCAAGCACCTGACCCCCAGTGACCTGCCGTTCCCGGTGGTGGGGATCGGCGCTTCCGCCGGCGGTATCCAGGCGCTGTTGCGTTTCTTCGAAGCCCTGCCGGCCGACTGCGGCATGGCCTTCGTGGTGGTGATGCACCTCGCGCGCGAACACCAGAGCAATCTCGACCAGATCCTCCAGCGGGCGACCCGGCTGCCGGTGCGCCAGGTCACCGAGCCGGTGCCCATCGAGGCCGAACACGTCTATGTGATTCCGCCCGGCGCGGACCTGACCATGAACGACGGCTACCTGCGCCTGAGCCCGGCCGAGCGGCCCCAGGGTGATCACGTCGCGGTGGACCTGTTCTTCCGCGCCCTGGCCGACGTGCACAAGACACGGGCCATCGCCATCGTGCTGTCGGGCAACGGCGCCGATGGCTCGGTCGGCCTGGGCCGGGTCAAGGAGCAGGGCGGGGTGACCTTGGCGCAATCGCCGGAAGACGCCGAGTTCGAGTCCATGCCCAGCAGTGCCATCGCCGCGGGCGCGGTGGACTTCGTGCTGCCCGTGGTAGACATGCCGCAGAAGCTGCTGGAGCTGGCCATCACCATCAATTCGCTGAGCCAGGGCGAAATGCGCCAGATCGATTTCGAAGCGCGGGTGCCGGGCGCTTCGAGCAAGGCCATGCAGCTGGCGCTGCGCGACATCCTCACCCTGCTGCGCACCCGCACCGGGCACAATTTCAAGCAGTACAAGACGGCTACCGTGCTGCGCCGGGTCGAACGGCGCATGCAGGTGAACACCATCGCCGACATGCCGGCCTATGCGAGCTTTCTCCACGAGCATCCCGAGGAAACCCCGGCGCTGCTCAAGGACATGCTCATCGGCGTGACCAATTTCTTTCGCGATCGCGAGGCCTTCGAGGCCTTGGAACGGGATGTCATCCCGGAATTGTTCGAGCATCTGCCAATCAACGAGGACGACCAGGAGCTGCGCGTCTGGAGCGCGGCCTGCTCCAGCGGCGAGGAGGCCTATTCGCTGGCCATGTTGCTGACCGAGCAGGCCGAGCTGCGCCAGTCCGGAGCACGATTGCAGATCTTCGCCACCGATCTCGACGAGCATGCCCTGGCCATGGCCCGGCATGGCGTCTATCCGGGCTCCATCGTCACCGATGTCGCGCCTTCCCGACTGCGCCAGCACCTGCTCAAGGAACAGAATCAGTTCCGGGTGAAGAAGGAGTTGCGCGAGAAGGTGCTGTTCGCCCAGCACAACCTGCTCAGCGATCCGCCGTTCTCCCGGCTCGATCTGATCAGCTGCCGCAACCTGCTGATCTACCTGGACCGGGAGGTGCAGGCCGAGATCCTGCATACCTTCCACTTCGCGCTGAAGCCGGGTGGCTTCCTGTTCCTCGGCAGTTCCGAGTCCGCCGACGTGCAGAGCAACCTGTTCGCCACGGTGGACAAGAAGAACCGCATCTACCGCGCCAAGCACACCACCAGCGTGGTACGCCCCACGCCACTGCTCAATCTCAATCCCGGGATGCACAGCGTGCGCCTACCTCCGCACCAGGTCGGCCGGCGCAAGAAGGTGTCCTTCGCCGAGGTGCACCAGCGGGTGCTGGAGCAGTACGCGCCGCCGAGCATCATCGTTGACCGCGAATCCAACATCGTGCACATGTCCGAGCGGGCCGGGCGCTTCCTCCGCTACGTCGGCGGCGAGCCCAGCTACAACCTGCCGGCGCTGGTGCTGGAGGAGTTGCGCCTGGAATTGCGTACCGCGCTGTTCCAGGCGCTGCAGAGCAACAAGAGTGTCGAGGCGCGGCGGGTGCACATCCAGCGCGACGACCGCAGCTACTACATCAACATGGTGGTGCGGCCCTTCCGCGACAGCGACACCAGCACCGACTACATGCTGGTGCTCTTCGACGAAGTCGAAGACGTCATGAGCACCGATTCCCGCAGCGATCACACCGAGGCCAAGGACAGCGTCCTCACCCAGCTGGAAGCCGAGTTGCAGCGCACCAAGGAGCAGCTGCAACTGACCATCGAGCAGTCCGAGACCTCCACCGAGGAGCTCAAGGCTTCCAACGAGGAGTTGCAGGCGATCAACGAGGAGCTGCGTTCGGCCACCGAAGAGCTGGAGACCAGCAAGGAAGAGCTGCAGTCGATCAACGAAGAGCTGATCACCGTCAACTACGAGCTCAAGTCCAAGATCGAGGAAACCGGCAAGATCAACGACGATCTGCAGAACCTCATCACCTCCACCGACATCGCCACGGTGTTCGTCGACCGTGGCATGCGCATCAAGAGATTCACTCCGCGCGCTGCCAGTATCTTCAACATGATCGTCAGCGATACCGGGCGTTCGCTGCTCGACATCACCCATCGGCTGGACTACCCCGAGCTGGCCGACGACGCCAGCCAGGTGTTCGAATCCCTGCGGCTGATCGAACGCGAGGTCCGCAGCCACGACGAGCGCTGGTACCTGGCGCGGCTGCTGCCCTACCGCACTGCCGAGGATCGCATCGAAGGCGCGGTGCTGACCTTCATCGACATCACCGAGCGGCGCCTGGCCCAGGACCGCGCCCGCGCCGGCGAGGAAAACATGCGCCTGGTGGCGCAGAACATCCAGGACTACGCCATCGTCACCCTGGACGCCGGCGGCATCATCAACAGCTGGAACGGTGGCGCCACCCGTTTGTTCGGCTACAGCGAGCGTGAAGCCCTGGGCCAGCCGATGGGCCTGATCTTCACCCCGGAGGACGTCGCCGCCCAGGTGCCGGAGGCGGAGCTGCGCACCGCCGACGAGGATGGCGCCGCCAGCAACGAGCGCTGGCTGAGACGCAAGGATGGCAGTCGCCTGTATTGCACCGGGGTGCTCAGCCGGATGAGCAATGCTTTCGGCGGGCGCGGCTACGCCAAGATCGCCCGCGACGCCACCGCCGACCACGTGCGCTCCAGCGAGGCCGCCACCCAGCAGGCCCAGCAGCGCGCCCTGGGTCAGCTCAAGGACGAGTTCTTCGCGGTGATGTCCCACGAACTCAAGCATCCGCTCAATCTGATCCAGCTCAACAGCGAGTTGCTGACCCGCTCGCCGGTGCTGCGCGACGTGCCCCTGGCGCGCCGTGCCACCGAGGCCATCCAGCGCGCGGTACGCAGCCAGGCGCAGATCATCGACGACCTGCTGGACCTCTCGCGCATCCGCACCGGCAAGCTCAAGCTGGAGCGCCAGAGCCTCGACCTGGCGCAGCAGCTGCGTGAGATCGCCGAGGTGATCCGGCCGCTGGCGGGCGAGGTGCAGGTCAGCTGCCCGCGGCTGCCGGAGGCGCCGCTGTACGTCCAGGCGGATGCCACCCGCATCGGTCAGATCGTCTGGAACCTGCTCAACAACGCCATCAAGTTCACCCCGGCCGGTGGCCAGGTGGAGATCAGCCTGGGCGTCGACGGTAGCGAGGCGCGGCTGGACGTCAGCGATACCGGGCAGGGCATCGACCCCGACTTCCTGCCGCGGGTGTTCGAGATGTTCGGCCAGGCGGAAATGAAGTACACCGCCCGCGCCCAGCACGGCCTGGGCATCGGCCTGGCCCTGGTCAAGCAGTTGGTGGAGGCCCATGGCGGGCGGATCGAGGCCCATTCCGCGGGCCTCGGCCAGGGCGCGCGTTTCAGCGTCTGGCTGCCGCTATGCGCGGACGAGCGTCGGCACTCGCCCGAGGCGCGAGCGGAGGAGCAGTCCATTACCGGGCTACGGGTGCTGCTGGTGGACGACTCTCCCGACATCGTCGAGACCCTGCAGCTGCTGCTCGAGGAAGAGGGCGTGCTGGTCACCCCGGCGACCGACTCTCGGAGCGGCCTGGCGCTGGCCCAGGCGCAGGATTTCGACGTCATCCTCTCCGACATCGGCATGCCGGAGATGGACGGTCATGAATTCCTGCGCCAGGTACGGGCGGGTGATCGCAACGTCGGCACCCCGGCGGTGGCGCTGTCCGGCTATGGCACCCGGCTGGATATCGACAAGGCGCGGGCGGCGGGTTTCGCCCGCCATCTCAACAAGCCGGTCAGCTTCGAGGCCTTGATCGCCGTGCTGCACGAGTTGCGCGCGTCGACCTAGCGCCGGGCGGGTGTTACGGTGGCATAGTCAGACGATTCGCGGCACACTCGGGAGTCAGCGGGGCGCCGGCCCATCCGGGTCGGACACCCCGCGTCCCGCCAGAGGAGCGCCGCGATGACCCGTCTCACCGCCAAGGATTTCTCGCCCGAACTGCTCGAACTCTATGACTTCTATGTCCACGGTCGCATTAGCCGCCGCGACTTCCTCGACCGCGCCGGCGCCTGCGCCGCGGTTCTAGGATTGTCGGCCACCGGGGTGCTGGCGGCCCTGAGCCCCAACTACGCCCTGGCCACCCAGGTGGAATTCACCGATCCGGACATCGTCGCCGAGTACGTTTACTACCCCTCGCCCCAGGGCCATGGGCGGGTCCGTGGCTACCTGGTGCGCCCGGCCAAGGCCGGCGGCAAGGTACCGGCGGTGGTGGTGGCACACGAGAATCGCGGTCTCAATCCCTATATCGAGGACGTTGCCCGCCGCCTGGCCAAGGCCGGCTACCTGGCCCTGGCACCGGATGGTCTGACCTCCATGGGTGGCTATCCCGGCAATGACGACAAGGGCCGCGAGCTGCAGCAACAGGTCGATCCGCAAAAGCTGATGAACGACTTCTTCGCCGCCGTGGAAACCCTGATGAGCCACGAATTCAGTACCGGCAAGGTCGGCATCACCGGCTTCTGCTATGGCGGCGGGGTGGCCAATGCGGCGGCCGTGGCCTATCCCGAGCTGGCGGCGGCCGTGCCTTTCTACGGTCGGCAACCGCGCGCGGAAGAGGTGGCCCAGATCAAGGCGCCGCTGCTGATCCATTACGCCGAGAACGATCCGCGCATCAACGAGGGCGCCGCCGCCTACGAGGCGGCGCTCAAGGCCGCCGGCAAGACCTTCGAGGTGCACAGCTACCCCGGCACCACCCACGGCTTCCACAACGATTCCACCCCGCGCTACGACGAAGCCGCCGCGCGCCTGGCCTGGGAGCGCACCCTGGGCTGGTTCGGCCGCTACCTGAGCTGATCGCGTCGGTATCCCGGCGCAGCCCCCAGGTCCTGGGTGGCTGCGCGGACCCGCCTGCCTTGCCGTGCGCATCGTTTGTTAACCACCTGGGCTGAGGAGACCCACCATGCCGCAACACCGTATTCCCGCCGTCTACATGCGCGGTGGCTCCAGCAAGGGCGTGTTCTTCCACGCCCGCGACCTGCCACCCGCCGGTCCTGCCCGCGATGCCCTGCTGCTGCGGGTCATCGGTAGCCCCGATCCCTATGGCAAGCAGATCGACGGCCTGGGCGGCGCCACCTCCAGCACCAGCAAGGTGGTGGTGATCGCCCCCTCCTGCCGGCCGGATTGCGACGTCGACTACCTGTTCGGCGCGCCGGCCATCGAGGTGCCGGTGATCGACTGGTCGGGCAACTGCGGCAATCTCAGCGCCGCCGTCGGTCCCTTCGCCATCAGCGAGGGCCTGGTGCCGGCGCCCCGTGACGGCCTGGCCACGGTACGCATCTGGCAGGCCAACCTGGGTAAGCGCATCCTCGCACGAGTACCCATGGTGGCCGGCGAGGTGCAGGAGGAGGGCGACTTCCGCTTCGATGGCGTGGCCTTTCCCGCCGCCGAGGTGGTGCTCGAATTCCTCGACCCCACCGGTAGCGATGGTAGCGTGCTGCCCTCGGGACGGGCGCTCGACGAGCTGGAGGTGGCCGGTCTGGGGCGGCTGCCGGTAACCCTGCTCAACGCCGGCAATCCGACCATTTTCGTGCGCGCCGAGACCCTGGGCCTGAGCGGCACCGAGACCCAGGCGCAGGTCAACGGCGACGCGGCCCTGCTGGAGCGCCTGGAAGCCCTGCGCGCCGCGGGCGCGGTGGCCATGGGCCTGGCCGAGACGGCGGCCCAGGCCACGGCCGAGCGCCCGCACACGCCCAAGCTGTGCCTGATCGCCCCGCCGCAGACCTACCGGGTGGCCGGCGGCAAGCAGGTGCAGGCCGGGGAACTCGACCTCATCGCCCGGATGATCTCCATGGGCAAGCTGCACCACGCCATCCCCGGCACCGGCGCGGTCGCCGTGGCGGTGGCGGCGGCGCTGCCGGGGACCCTGGTCAACCAACTGACCGGCGACCTCGACGGCCGCCAGGTGCGCATGGGCCATACCGCCGGCACCCTGGCCGTCGGTGCCCAGGCCCGGGTGGTGGCGGGCAGCTGGCAGGTGGAAAAAGCCATCATGAGCCGCAGCGCCCGCCGGCTCATGGAGGGCTGGGTGCGGGTACCGGCGGAGATCGAGTAGGTTGGGCTAAGCGCAGCGCAGCCCAACAGAGGGGGATACCCTGGCGCGCCTCAGCCCTCACCCCAGCCCTCTCCCAGGGGGAGAGGGGGCGGTCGAGGTCGGCGCGGGTTATGGTTCGTGCACCTTTGCCGCGCCCCGTAGCGTGGAAAACCGCGCAGCCTTTTCCACTGGGCAAGCCCCGGCTCCAGTCGTGGATAAGGCTGCGCCGTTATCCACCCTACGGTCGGGATCGTCCGCGTAGGTTGGGTTGAGCGCAGCGAAGCCCAACAGAGGGGGATACCCTGGCGCGCCTCAGCCCTCACCCCAACCCTCTCCCTGGGGGAGAGGGGGCGTTCGAGGCCGGCGCGGGTTGTGGCTCGCCTGCGAGGGTCGCGCTCCGTAGCGTGGAAAGCCGCGCAGCCTTTTCCACTGCCATGTCCCGTTCGAAACGGTGGATAAGGCTGCGCCGTTATCCACCCTACGTATCCCAACCGCCCCCTCTCCCTCCGGGAGAGGGCTGGGGTGAGGGATGAGCCGCTCGGAAGTGTCCGCCTCTGGACTTCAGATCCCTTCGATCAGGTCGCGGATGCGTACCGCCAGGGCGTCCATGGCGAAGGGCTTGGTCATCACGTGCATGCCCGGCTCCAAGTGGCCGTTGCCGACCACGGCATTTTCGGCGTAGCCGGTGATGAACAGCACCTTGAGCGCCGGGCGGCGCTGGCGCGCGGCGTCGGCCATCTGCCGGCCGTTCATGCCGCCGGGCAGGCCGACGTCGCTGACCAGCAGGTCGATGCGCACGTCGGACTCCAGCAGCCGCAGGCCAGCGCTAGCATCGGCGGCTTCCAGGGCGGCGTAGCCCAGCTCCTCGAGCACTTCGACCACCAGCATGCGCACGGTGGGCTCGTCGTCCACCACCAGCACCGTCTCGCCATGGCCGACCCGCGGCAGCACCGGCTGGCTGCTGGTCGCATCGGCGATGGCCGCCGCTTCGCGGTGACGCGGCAGGAACAGCGTGACGCTGGTGCCCTGGTCGACCTGGGAATGGATGCGGGCCTGGCCGCCGGACTGGCGCACGAAGCCGTAGATCATCGACAGGCCGAGGCCGGTGCCCACGCCGATGGGCTTGGTGGTGAAGAAGGGATCGAAGGCCTTGGCGATCACCTCGGGCGGCATGCCGCAGCCGGTATCCGTCACGTTCAGGGTGATGTACTCGCCGGGCTCCAGGTCGCGCATCATCCCCATCCGGGGGTCGAGCACCCGGTTGCCGGTCTCGATATAGATGCGCCCGCCCTCGGGCATGGCGTCGCGGGCGTTGATGCAGAGGTTGAGCAGGGCGTTTTCCAGTTGTGGCGGATCGACCAGGGTCGGCCAGAGATCACTGGCGGCCACCACCTCGATCTGGATGGCCGGACCCACGGTGCGGCGGATCAGGTCTTCCATGCCGGCGACCAGGCGATTGACGTCGGTCGGCTTGGGATCCAGCGTCTGCCGACGGGAAAAGGCCAGCAGCCGATGGGTCAGGGCGGCGGCGCGCATGGCCGCGCCCTGGGCCGCCGTGGTGTAGCGCTCGAGGTTGTTCAGCCGGCCCTGGCCGATCCGCACAGTGAGCAGATCGAGGCTGCCGACGATGCCTGCCAGCAGGTTGTTGAAGTCATGGGCCAGGCCGCCGGTGAGTTGGCCGACCGCCTCCATCTTCTGCGATTGGCGCAGCTGTTCTTCCAGCAGCGCTTGGGTCTCCATGGCTTCCTTTTCCCGGGTCACGTCGCGAGCGGCACCGGTGAGGCGCTCTTGGTCGGTGTCCAGCGAAAGGGTCCAGGACAGCCAGTGCCAGCTGCCGTTGGCCGCCTGGACGCGATTTTCCAGGCGCGCCGGCAGACCGCTGCGGCGCAGTTCGTCCAGCGCGGTCAGCACCTTGGGCAGGTCGTCCGGATGGATGAGTTCGGTGTAGGGCCGGCTGAGCAGCTCGGCTTCGGAATAGCCCAGGCGGCGTGACCAGGACGGGCTGACCCGCAGGAGCCGTCCGGCGAAGTCGGCGATCAGCAGCAGGTCCTCGCTCTGCGCCCAGAGCCGGTCCCGCTCCACGGTACGTGCCTGCACCTCCTGGCTGAGACTGAGATTCTGCGCCTGGATCAGCGCCTGGGCGTCGCGCTGGGCGGTGACGTCCTGGGCGAACACATAGAAGCCGTCGACCGCGCCCCGGGCATCCCGCCGTGGGCGATAGTGGATGTCGGCGATGCGCCGCCGCCCATCGGGCCAGGCCCAGGGCAGGTCGAGGCGCGCCGGGGTGCCTTCCAGGGCGCCCTGGATGGCGTGGTGGCGCGCGGCGAACAGCGCCGGCGAAAAGACCTCGGCCATGCCGCGTCCCAGGATGCTCTCCGGCGCATCCCTGAACCACTTGGGGGCCTCGGCGTTGACGAAGCGATAGACCAGCTCGCGATCAACGAAGGCGATCAGGCAGGGCAGGGTATCGGCGACCAGCCGCAGATTCATCTCACTGTCGCGCAGGGCCTGCTCGGCGGCCAGACGCGCGGTGGCCGAGCGGGTGCGGTTGGCGACTTCGCGGATGAACTGCAGCTCTCGCGGGGTCCACTGGCGCGGGGTACTGGAGCTGACGTACAGCAGGGCGATGAAGCGGCCGTGCTCGAACAGCGGGGTATTGATGAAGGCGCAGGTGTCCAGGCCTTCCAGGGCCGGGAGATGGTCGCGGGTCCGAGGGTCCTCGCGGACGTCCTGGATGACCACCGTCTCGCCGCGCTTGAAGTCTTCTATGTAGCTGCCGTAATCGCGGAAATGCAGGGTGCCGACCAGGCTCCGCGCCCCGGGAATCGTCCAGTCCCGCTCGATGCTGATGGTCTCGGCCTCGGCATCCACCAGGCCGTAGCCTACGAGGTGGGCGTCAAGCGTAGTGCCCAGGGTGGCGCAGGCGACCTCGGTGATGGCGTCGATGTCGCTCAACTGGCCGAAGCGCTCGCCGAGTTCCAGCAGCGCCAGGCGATAGCGTTCCTCGCTGCGCTTGGCCTGGGCCGCCAGCTCGCGCTCGGTGACCTCCAGGAACAGCACCAGGAAGCTGTCCGGGCCGGCCTTGTGGGCGTGGCCTTCGTACCAGCAGCCGTCGTGTTGGAATTGCCGGACGTAGCTGAACGACTGGCCGGTATCGACCACCCGGGTGAAATCCTCGACCCAGCTGTCTTCCAGGTCGGGAAAGATCTCGCGGGCGGTACGGCCGATAGTTTGCTCCGTGGTGAGGCCGAAATTCTGCAGCCAGGCGCGATTGACCTGGTCGTAGCGCCAATCGCGACCGCGGCCTTGTTCGTCGCGCAGGATGGTGCCGAGGATGAAGCCCTCCTCGAGCTGCTCGAACAGGCCGCGCCAGTAGCGCTCGCTCTCGACCAGGCGCTGCTGGACCTCGTTGAGATGACGCTCGCTCTCCCGCAGTGCCTCGCCGGCCAGATGCTGGGGAGTGCGGTCGCGCAGGATCTTCACATAACCGGTATGGCGCCCGGCATCGTCGTGCAGCGGATGCATCTCGCCGCTGGCCCAGAAGCGCGAGCCGTCGCGGTGCAAGTGCCAGCGCTCGTCCTCGGCGCGACCCTCTTCCCGGGCCAGGCGCATTTCCAGCGCGGCCCTGCCGGCGCGATTGTCTTCCGGGGTGAAGAAACGCTCCACGTCATGGCCGCGCATCTCCTCCGCGGTCCAGCCGAGCAGGCGTTCGGCACCGCTGTTCCAGTCGGTGACGATGCCGTCGAGGTCGAGCACGACCATGGCGAAGTCGATGGCACCATCGAAGATCGCCAGGCGCCGCTGGGCATCCTGCGGTGGCAAGGGGCTTGATTGCGCGAGGGCGGCGCGGAGTCGGCGTACTTCTGCCTGGAGTTCGGCGGGGGACAGATCAGGGTCAGCCATGGAGTCGTTCGAGGGTGAGCAGAGGGGCGGGGAGGAGATCGGCGAGATGTCCAGCGTGACCCAGGGCGGTAGCGTTCGACTATGGCCAGGGCTTCATCGGCAACTTTTTCCGACCAGGCGGGAATTAAGTAACCTTCCGGGTATCTGACAAGGGCCGATACGAAGCGATCTACCGTCCATCCGAGCGTTGTGATCCAATTCGCGCAAATTCGGTCCTATTAGTCGTACTAATGAAGTAGCGTTGCCATGACCGATGTCGTTTCTTCCACCGCCGTTACCACCGTGCTGGTCGTCGAGGACGATCCCGTCCTGAGATCGCTGGCGACGGAGGTGTTCGAAATGGAAGGCTATGCCGTCCAGTCGTTCGAGACCGCCGACGCTGCCTGGAACTGGTTGGAGGCGGATCCCCTGCCGCCCGACCTGCTGTTCACCGACGTGCGCATGCCCGGTCGGCTGGATGGTCTCGCCTTGGCCAGGCAGGTGCGCCAGCGCTTTCCCGAGCTGCCGATCGTGGTGTCCTCCGGCTATACCGGGCAACAGTACGCCGAACGCGAGGAGCGGGCGCTGTTCCTACCCAAGCCCTGGAGTATCGACCAGTTGCTCAAGGCCTGCGGCCAGCTCGGTCTCTAGTCGGCGCCCGGCCTGGCCTGGGCCAGGCGTACCGCCGAATCCACCTCGTCGAGCGTCCAGGGCTTCTGCAGGAAGATCACCTGGGGCGGCAACGCCGTGGTGATCTCGTAGCCATAGCCCGAGGTGATCACCATGGGCAGCGTGGGCCAGCGCTGCAACAGCATCTGCGCCAGTTCGCCACCGCGCAGCTGACCGGGCATCAGGTGGTCGGTGACCACCAGCGCGGGCGCCTGCTGTTGCTGCAGCAGGTGTACCAAGGCGTCGTCGGCATTGTCGAAGCGGACGCAGGTCCAGCCCAGCCGGTCTTCGAGATGACTGCCGAGCAGGTCGCCGAGCAGCGCGTTGTCTTCGATGACGACGGCATAGGGAGGAATGGTGGGCGAGGTCATCGGGACTTCCGGAACGCACAGGTGGCGATTCCGGCAGTCTAGCAGAGCCGCCTGGGACGCGGCCCTGCATTCGTCTGACGATTATCAGATGTCCAGCACGATCTTGCCGAAGTGGCTGCCGTCCTTCTGGAAGGCGAAGGCCTGGGCGATCTCGCGGAGCGGATAGCTCCGGTCGATGACCGGCTTAATGCCGGTGCTTTCCAGGCCGCGAATCATGTCCTGCTGGTGGCGCCGGCTGCCGACGATCAGCCCCTGCAGGCGCTGGTGGCGGCGCATCAGGTTGGCCGTGGGCACCTGCCCCTCGACCCCGGTGAGCACGCCGATCAAGGCCAGGTGGCCATGGATGCGGGCCGCCTGGATGGACTGGGCCAGGGTCGCCGGTCCGCCCACTTCAACCACGATGTCGACACCCCGCCCGGCGGTGATGGCCTGCACCTTGGCGCCCCATTCCGGTTCGCTGCGGTAGTTGATCAGGTGGTCGGCGCCCAGGGCATAGGCCCGCTGCAGCTTCTCGTCCGAGGAAGAGGTGGCGATCACCGTGGCGCCCATGGCCTTGGCGATCTGCAGGGCGAAGATCGAGACGCCGCCGGTGCCCATGACCAGCACGCTGTCGCCGGCCTTGAGGTTGCCGTCCACTACCAGCGCGCGCCAGGCGGTGAGTCCGGCGGTGGTCAGGGTGGCCGCTTCGGCATGGCTGTAGCCCTGGGGCGCCCTGGTGAAGGCGGTGGCTGGACGGACCACCACCTCGCAGGCGAAGCCATCGACACCGTCGCCGGGGGTGGTGGAGAAGTCGTCGATTGGCGGTTCGCCATCGAGCCAGTCGGGGAAGAAGGTGGACACCACGTGATCGCCCACGGCGAATTCGCTGACCCCGGCCCCGACGGCCTCGACCACCCCGGCACCATCGGACATGGGAATGCGGCCATCGGCGGTCGGCATCTTGCCGAGTACCACGCCCAGGTCATGGAAATTCAGCGAGCTGGCCTTGATCCGCACGCGGATCTCGCCAGCACCGGGCTGGCCCGGGTCGGGCAGCTCGACGTGTTCCAGCTGGTCCAGGCCACCGGGTTTGCGCAGGCGTATGGCATTCATGGGGAATCCTCCAGAGCGATGGCGAGCAGAGGGCTCGCGGGTCTGTAGAGGACCACGCTGCAGGGCGCAGGATTCCCTCGCGGGACCTGCGCCCGTCGGGCCTTACTTGATGGCCTTCTGCAGTTGCTGCAGCTGCTGGGTGCGGGTGTTCAGGCGGGCTTCGCCGCGCTCGGCGTCGACCTTCTTCAGCTCGGCTTCGGCCATCCGCAGCTTGATGGTCTGCATGGCGGTCTGGATGCGTTGCTGGGTCAGGTAGGCCAGCTGGTCGACGGTCTGCTCGTTCTCACCGTCCTTGTAGGCCTTGTCGGCCTTGGCCAGCCAGGCACCGGCGTCCTTGGTTTCCAGCGCCGCCAGCTGGGTGGCCTGCGGCTGGGATTCCAGCGCGGAGTAGTCGTTGCGCGCCTTTTCCAGGTTGGGATTGGGCGGGGTGGCGCAGGCGGCCAGGGTGAGGGTCAGCGCCGACAGTACGGGGAGCAGAAAACGTTTACGCATGGGTATCGTCCTTCGAGAGAGCGGGCAGCCTTACTGCTGCACCTTTTTCTGTAGATTCTGTTGCAGCTGGAGGTTGATCTGACCTTCCTCGCGGATCTGCTGGATGCTGTTCTGCGCATCCCGCAGTGCCGCGGCGGCCTTGGCGGCCTGGGTCTTGCGGGTCGCCAGGCGGGCATCCCATTCGGCCTGCTCGGCCAGGCGCTTGGCGTCTGCGTAGTTCTCGTTGGACAGCGCCGCCTGGGCCTCGGTCCACTTGTCCTGGGCGGACTTGGTCTCGATGGGGGCGAACTGGTTGCCACCGGAGCTGACGGCTTCGTTGACGGCCGACTGGGTCACGGCCATCTGCGCGGTGGGCGGGGTGCCGGCGCAACCCGCGAGCAGCAGGCCGCCGCCCAGGACCAGGCTGGCGAGCAGCGCCCGGGGCGCGGCGAACGGGGAGGCACGAGAGGGACCGGTTTTCATCCGAACATTCCTGGCAGGCCGCCCGGAATGGGCGACAGTGCCCTTGAGACGGCGAAAACGCCGCGAGGTTCGCTGCAGAGCCGCCGCCGAGGGCGGTTTGGCTGATCAGGAAGGGAAACGACGGTTGATCCTGGCGACCGCCGCGGCGCTACCGCAGCCGGCAGGTATGCCTGCGCGGCGAATCAGGCCCGCACCGCCTGGTACAGCGCCCGGATCAGGTCCGACTGGGTAATGATGCCCACCAGGCGACGCGAGCCGTCGATGATGGGGATGTGGCGGTGGCCGTTCTCGGAGAACACCGGCACCAGGTCGATCAGCAGGCGGTCGCTGCTGGCCACCCGCACGGTGCGGGTCATGATGAGGCCCACGGTGCGTTCGCCCTGGCGCTCCCGCGGCCGGACCAGCGAGCGCAGCCGCCAGCCGAGGCCTTCGTGGACGTCCAGGTCGATCTGCCGCATGAAGTCGGCGACGGTGACGATGCCCAGCAGATACCCCTGGCGATCCACCACCGGCAGCGCCTTGATGCGCCGGGCGCGCATCAGCGCCCAGGCCTGCTGCAGCGGCATCTCGGCGCGGGCCGTCACCGGCTCCCGGCTCATGACGTCGGCGCAGCGCAACTCGCCCATCTTGCGCTGGTAGGCGCGCGCCTCCACCTGTTCGAGCAAGGCGGCGAGGTCGTCGCGGCTGATGTCCAGCACCTGGTTGTAGCGTGCCAGCACGGCGTTCAGGTCGGCGCGCTGCAGGCGCGTCTCGCCGCTCGGCTCGGCCGGCCGCGGTACATGGGGCCAGGGGTGACGCGTGAGGTTGTTGTAGAGCAGCCCGGCGCTGACCAGCAGCAGCGAATCCACCGCCACCGGGGTCCAGGCATAGCTGAAGTCCTGGGCGCCGATGAGCACCATCAGCAGTGCCGAGGCACCCCCCGGCGGGTGCAGGCAGCGCAGGCAGAACATGGCGGCGATGGCCAGGGCGACGGCCACCGCGGCGGCCAGGTTGGCTTCGGGAATCCACAGCGCGCAGGCGATGCCGATCAGCGCCGAGAGGGTATTGCCGCCCACCACCGACCAGGGCTGCGCCAGCGGACTGGAGGGCAGGGCGAACACCAGCACGGCGCTGGCGCCCAGCGGCGCCACCAGGGCCAGTGCCAGGGCGCCGTGCTGGTGCACCGGCTGGCCTTCCAGCCACCAGGCCGCCAGCAGGGCCACCAGCAGGATGCCGAGCCCGGCGCCGATGCTGGCGCGCAGCCGCTCGCGGGCGTCGATGGGCAGGGCGGCCGGCCAGAAGGCCCGCAGGCCCTGGCCGAGACGGGTGAAGAAGGCGGGCGAGGGCGGTGGCGTGAGCGGTTCCTGGGGCATGGGCAAGGCAGTGGGTGGGCAGAACGGGCGCTGATCGTCCTCCTTGCGTCCACGCCTGGCAAGACCGTGCAAGGCAGGCCAGCACTGGATCCGCGGCCCAGAGCGGCGCGGGATTTTCGGCCCGGGCCGTAGTACCATTCGGGGCTGGGTGTCGCCGCGGTGGTGCGGTAGGACAGGTTGAACCAAGCGCAGGTCGGGCCGCCGCGCGGAGTACGGCTGTCCATGTCCTTGCCCCTTTCCCCGACCAAAGCCCTGGCTTTCCTCAACAAGTTCTGCGCGGCCGAGGCGGCTGGCGGCATCGTGCTGATGGTGGCCGCGGCCATCGCCCTCGGCGTCGCCAACTCGCCGCTGGCGGATACCTATTTCACCAGCCTGCATGCCGAGTTCGCTGGCCTGTCCGTCGGCCACTGGATCAACGATGGGCTGATGGCGCTGTTCTTCCTGCTGGTGGGCCTGGAGATCAAGCGCGAGATGGTGGTCGGTCAGCTTTCCAGCTGGGGCGATCGCGCCTTGCCGGGCCTCGCGGCCCTGGGCGGCATGGCGGTGCCGGCGCTGGTCTATGCCCTGGTCAATCGCCACGATCCCCAGACCCTCTCGGGCTGGGCCATTCCCGCCGCCACCGACATCGCCTTCGCCCTCGGGGTGCTCTCGCTGCTGGGCTCGCGGGTGCCGGCGTCGCTCAAGGTGTTTCTCTCGGCGCTGGCGATCCTCGACGACCTCGGCGCGGTGCTCATCATTGCGCTGTTCTATACCAGTGAGCTCGCCAGCGGCATGCTGCTCGCTGCGGCGGGGCTGCTAGCCGTGCTGTTCGTGCTCAATCGCCTCAAGGTCAGCGCCCTGTTGCCCTATCTGCTGGTGGGGGCGCTGCTGTGGTTCTGCCTGCTGCATTCCGGGATCCATGCGACCCTGGCCGGGGTGCTCCTGGCGCTGTTCATCCCGCTGGGCGACACCGAAGCCGACGACGCCTCGCCGTTGCTCAAGCTCGAGTCCGCGCTGCATCCCTGGGTGGCCTTCCTCATCGTGCCGCTGTTCGGCTTCGCCAATGCCGGGGTCTCCCTGGCCGGCATGACCCCCGACAAGTTGCTGGAGCCGGTTCCCCTGGGCGTGGCCCTGGGCCTGTTCTTCGGCAAGCAGCTCGGTATCGGCGCGCTGGCGCTGTTGGCCATCCGCAGTGGCCTGGCGCGGCTGCCGGAAGGCGCCAGCTGGCTGCAGCTCTATGGCGTGGCGCTGCTCTGCGGGATTGGCTTTACCATGAGTCTGTTCATCGGCGCCCTGGCCTTTCCCGGAGCGCCCTTCCTGGTCGACGAGGTGAAGGTCGGAGTGCTACTGGGGTCGCTGCTGGCGGCCCTGGCGGGCACCACCGTGCTGCTCGTCGCCGCCCGTCGATCCTGAGAGGAAAGTTGCCATGCCCTATGCCCTGTTCGCGGTGATGTTCGGCGGTGCCTTGGGGAGCGCCTGCCGCTGGTGGGTGGGGCTGCGCCTCAATGCGCTGTTCCCCCTGCTGCCGCTGGGCACCCTGCTGGTGAATCTGGTCGGCGGCTTCGTGATCGGGCTCGCCCTGGGGCTGTTTTCCCGTTATCCGGGGCTGGAAGCCCAGTGGAAGCTGCTGCTGGTGACGGGCTTCTGCGGCGGCTTCACCACCTTCTCGACCTTTTCCGCCGAGGTGGTGGGGCTGCTGCAGAGCGGCCGCCTGGGCTGGGCAGCGCTCACCGTCACCCTTCATGTGCTGGGGTCGCTGCTGCTGACCCTGGCTGGCTTCGCCCTGGCCGGCCGCCTCGCCTGAGTCGACCGGCCGCTGCCGGTCAGCTGGGCGAGGCTGGCACGACCGGAGCCTGGCGGCGCGGCTTGAACCTCAGCGCCGGTGCCTCGATCAGGTGCCAGGAGAGCACCGCCAGGCCCAGGGTCACCGCATAGCTCACCACCAGGAAACCTCCCAGCGAGAAGCGGTCGGGGAACCAGTGCATGAGCAGTTGCTGGACCGGGAAGTTGAACAGGTAGAGGCCATAGGAATAGTCGCCGAAGCGGCCGAAGCCATGCAGCACCGGCACCCGCACCTGGGCCAGGTAGATGATCACGTAGGCCAGCGACAGCAGGTGGATCACCGGTAGCGTCCGCCAGAGGATGGCCGCCAGCGACAGCAGGCAGAGCGCCAGGGCGATGTCCAGGCGCCAGGGGATCCGTGGCCCTGCCAGCTGCAGCAGGGCGCCGGCGAAGAAGAACATGCCCAGGCTGAACACCTTGTGCAGCACGAAGCTGGCGATGTCCATCTGCGGCAGCAGCAGGAAGTTACCCAGCACCAGCACCACCAGGGTGGCCATGACTACCGAACGGGTCAGCAGCCCCAGTACGCCGATGATCAGCACCGAGAGGTACATGAACACCTCGTAGGGCAGGGTCCAGTAGCTGCCGTTCACCGTGTCGGGAAAGGGGTTGCCGGTGAACACGCCGGGCAGCTCGAAGCGCGTCACCAGCAGGATGTTCTTGAAGAAGCCCAGGGTCTGGCGGTCGCTGAAATAGGCGCCCGTCTCCCGGCTGGTGGCGAGCCAGCCCACCACCAGTACCGAGAAGAGCACCGAGACGATCAGCGCCGGAAAGATCCGCAAGGCGCGCTTGGCGAGAAAGTCCAACGGATTGCGACTGCGCTGGAAGGAGGCGGTGATCAGAAAGCCGCTGATCACGAAGAACACATAGACGGCGATGTTGGCCGCGTCGGTGAAGCCGGTGAAGTTGCGGACCGGTTCGGCGCCGATATGGCCCGACAGCCAAAAGCCGTGGCCGATGACCACGGTGGACGCCGCGGCGAATCTCAGGAAATCGAAGTTGTTGCGTTCATGGGGAAGGTGGGGGGTGGTCATGTCTGCTCCTCGCAGCCGTGGCCAGAGCGTCGCGACCACCCGGGAGCGAACTCCAGGCAGGCAGCGACGCGGACGGCATCGGCAGGGTGCCCGTGGGCTGCACGGGCATAGGCAAAGGTCGCCACCGGACGGACCGGCAGCGCGGAGGCGACAGCCGGCGCGATCCGCAGGGGATCGGCCAGCCGGCGAGGGCAGGGGGCGCTATGGGGGGCTGAGCGGGGCGAGGGCGGGCGTCATGCGCCAGGGATTCCGGGAAAGCGCTGGGAGGAAGGTCGCCAGGGGCGCCGGACGCAGGCAGGCGGACGTGGTCTGAGGCCTCCCGGCCGCCACGTTCGCTGCCCGCGTCCCGCGCATCAGGCGCTGGCCTGCAGCGGCTGGTCTTGCATGTCTTGCGGCTGTTCCTGGGCGAAATAGAGCGCGGCGCTCTGGCGGGCGTGATCGCCGAATTCCTGGGGATGGCTGATGACGATACGCTCGAAGGCGCCGGGCTCCAGGCCGTCTTCGTAGAAGCCGTTGTGGCACTGCAGCACGCCCGAGGCACAGACGCTGCGCTCGACGGCGGCGATCAGGCCACCGGCCCTCAGGCTCTTGACGATGTTGTGCGGCAGGCGCTGGCGGCGACGCAGGCTGGCGGCGGTATCGCTCAGGGTATCGAGGATCTCGGTCTCGGCCGGCGACAGCTTGCGTACGTCCAGCTTGGACTTCTGCACCAGATAGCGACGGGACAGCAGGCGGGCCTGGTCGTTGAGTGCCTTGAGTACCGCTCCGCTGAGTTCACCACGGGTGAACAGGCCGGTTTCCAGGGCGATCAGGTAGGACCAATCGGTGATGAGCGGGATCTTGCTGATGTCACGTTCCATGTGAGTGCCCTTTGTCCATTTAAGTTGGCTAATTGAGGATATGACGCCTCAATGGTTCCAGATGGCCAGTATAAGGTGATGAGTGGCGTGTAATTTGACGCTCCTGACAAAAGATGTCGGATTTTTGTCGAAGTGGGTCACGAGTTGGGGATGCAACCCAGACGCTGCGCTTGGGGTCCGTAGTTGGAGTCCTGGCGCGAGTCGGGTCTACCCTTCCGCAACCTCAGGTGATGTGATGAGTGACCCAGCAGCCCGTACCACCACCCCCGATCTGCAGTGCGACGTCGCCGTGATCGGCGCGGGAACCGCGGGCCTCGCCGCCGAACGGGCGGCCCGCCGGCGGGGTGCCCGGACCTTGCTGATCGATGACCGCTGGGCCGGCACCACCTGCGCCTCGGTGGGCTGCATGCCTTCCAAGCTGCTGATCGTGGCGGGCGAGGCCCATCACGCCGTACAGCGCGCGGGGACCTTCGGTATCGAAGTGGGCCAGGTGCGGGTCGACGGCGCCGCCGTCCTGGCCCGGGTCAGGCGCGAGCGCGATCATTTCGTCGCGGCCACCAAGGAGGGCTTCGCGAAATTGCCCGACGGGGTGGCGCAGCAGGCCACCGCGCGGTTCCTCGCGGCGGATTTCTTGGAGTTGAGCGATGGCCGGCGGGTCCAGGCCCGCAACGTGATCATCGCCACCGGCTCCTATCCGCTGGTGCCCGAACCCTTCGCCAGCCTCGGTGATCGCGCGCTCACCAACGACACCCTGTTCGAGCTGCCCGACCTGCCGCGTTCCCTGGCGGTGATCGGCACCGGGCCGGTCGGTCTGGAACTGGCCCAGGCCATGGCGCGCCTGGGCGTGGCCGTGACCCTGTTCGGCCAGGATGATGGCCTGGGCGCGCTCGAAGACGTCGAGGTGAAGACCGAGCTGCGCAAGATCCTCGAGCGCGACCTGAGGCTTTACCTGAACGTCGAGGTGGATGCCCGGCGTACCGGTGAAGGGGTGCGGCTATCCTGGTCCGGCGCGGCGAAGGGCGAGGGCGATTTCGACTACGTGCTGGTCGCTGCCGGCCGGCCACCGCGGCTGCAGGGCCTGGGGCTGGAGACCACCGGCATCGAACTCGATGACCACGGCACGCCGGTCTACGACCCCCAGACCCTGCAATGCGGTTCTTCGTCGATCTTCATCGCGGGCGATGCCGATCATGACCGTCCCATCCTCCACGAGGCGTCCGATGAGGGTGCCATCGCCGGGCGTAACGCGGCCGGCTACCCCGACGTCCGGGCGACCCAGAGATCACCGCGGTTTTCCCTGATCTTCACCGATCCGCCGGTGGCGGTGCTTGGCAACCCGCCGGACCAAGGCAGCCTGATCGGCACCTCCTCCTATCACGACCAGGGTCGCGCCCGGGTCGAGGCACGTAACCAGGGCATCGCCCGGTTCTACGCCGAGCCGGGCACCGGCAAGCTCACCGGCGCCGCCATGGTCGGCCCCGGCATGGACCACATCGGTCACCTGCTGGTACTGGCGCTGATCCATGGCGAAACCGCCAGCTCGCTGCTCGACATGCCCTTCTACCACCCCACCCTGGAAGAGGGCCTCAAGACCGGCCTGCGCGAGATTTGCCAGTCCGCCCACAGCACTCTGCGCGAAGACCGCGACCAGGGCTTACCCTCCGGCGCCTGAGGCCCGGTTGTTGTGGAGCGTCGTAGGTTGGCGCTGAGCGATGCGAAGCCCAACGACACAATCCACCGTGCGCCAGAAGTGGAAAAGGCTGCGCCGTTTTCCACGCTACGACTTCACTTGTCCGCTTCCCCCTCTCCCTCACGCGGCAAAGGGGGTGTCCCGAGTGGGAAATGGAGTCCTGAGTAGGGTGGATAACGGCGCAGCCTTATCCACACGTTATGAGCTCTACGCCCTATCAAAGAAGCCCCGCCGGAGCATAGCGACGACAGCTCCTTCGTAGGTTGGCGCTGAGCACCGCGAAGCCCAACAAAAAGCCCCGCCGGAATCACCGGCGGGGCTGTCGGGGGCCGCGACGCATCAGGCTTTGAAACGTCTCACCAACCCATTCAGCTCACCGGAGAGTTCCGACAGGCGCGAGGAGTCGCGGGAGGTGGACTGGGCCAGGCCTTCCACCTGCTGGGCGTCGTCGTGAATCTGGGCGATGTGGCGATTGATGTCCTCGGCCACCTGATGCTGCTCCTCGGCCGCCGCGGCGATCTGCAGGGCCTGGTCGCGGATCTCGTCCACCGACTGGCGGATGCCCTCGAAGCTGCCGCGTGCCTCGCTGATGGAGGCCACGCTGGTCTGCGACAGGCCCAGGCTGGTCTCGATCTGCCGGGTGACTTCCTGGGTCTTGCGCGCCAGGTTGCCGAGCAGGCCGTCGATCTCGCCGGTGGAGTCGGCGGTGCGCTTGGCCAGGGCGCGAACCTCGTCGGCCACCACGGCGAAGCCACGACCCTGCTCGCCGGCGCGGGCCGCTTCGATGGCCGCGTTGAGCGCCAGCAGGTTGGTCTGCTCGGCGATGCCGCGGATGGTGTCGAGGATGGTGTTGATGTTGTGGCTGTCCTGTTCCAGCACCGCCATGGCCTGGGCCGACTGGGCCAGGCTGCCGCTGAGCTGGTTGACGTTGCCGGTGGCCCGCTCGATCTGGCCGTAGCCTTCCTGTACCCGGTGGTGGCCGGCATCGGCGGAGGCCGCGGCCTGGCTGCAGGAGCGCGCCACCTCGTTGGAGGTGGCGACCATCTCGTTGAAGGCGGTGGAGACCAGCTCCACGGCTTCGCGCTGGCGGCCCGCCACCTCGTTCATGCTGGCGGCGGCCTGGGTGGTGGTCTGCGAGGCCTGCTGCAGGTCGTTGGAGGCCTGGCCGATGCGCTGCACCAGTTGGCGGATGCTGGCGAGGAACTGGTTGAACCAGCCGGCCAGGGTGGCGGTTTCATCCTTGCCCTGTACGTTCAGGCTCTTGGTCAGGTCGCCTTCGCCCTGGGCGATGGATTCCAGGCCGGCGGACACCCCGCGGATCGGCCGCACGATCATGCCGGCGAAGGCCGCGCCGAGCAGGGCGAACACCAGTGCCAGCACGGCGGTGATCCCGGCGATCTGCCAGGTCAGGCTGGTGGCCTTGCCCATCACCTCGCTGCGCTCGATCAGGCCGATGAATTTCCAGCCCAGGTCCTTGGCCTGGTAGACGTTGACCATGTACTCGGTGCCGTTCAGGCTGACCTCGCCCAGGCCGCTCTGGATGCCGTTCAGCGTCTGGTAGGCGTCGCCCAGCTCCTTGAGCTGCTTGAAGTTGTGCTTGGGCTCGCGGGGGTCGACCAGCACGTTGCCGTTGTCTTCCACCAGCATCAGGTAGCCGCTCTGGCCCAGGGTGATGCTTTTCACCAGGTCGGTGAGTTGCTTGAGGGAGATGTCCAGGCCCACCACGCCGCGCAGCTTGCCGCTGGCGTCTTCCATCGTCCGCACCACGCCCATCAGGGAGACGTCGTCGGTCGCCCAATAATAGGCTGGGGTACGCACCACCTTGCCCGGATTGGCGATGGCGGCCTGGTACCAGGGCCGTACGCGCGGATCGTAGTTGGCCAGCTTGGTGTCGTCCGGCCAGCTGACGTAGCCGCCATCGGTCAGGCCGACCGAGAGGTAGGCGGTGGTGGGGTGGGTCTTGGCGAAGCGGGTGAAATAGTCCAGGGCCTGCTGGCCGACTTCCGGCTGCGGCAACTGGGCGGCATCGGCGCCGCTGTAGTTCTTCAGGCCGGCGAGTCCGACGAGGCCCGGCTCCTTGGCCAGGAAGTCGACATTCTGCTGGATGCCGGAGAAGAACTGCTGGATGTTGCGGTCGATCTGGCGGATTTCGCGGCCGCTGTTCTCGACGAAATCGCCGGTCGCCTGGCTGCGCACGTTCATGATGACCACGCCCGCCACCAGGATCACCGGGAGGCAGGCGGTTACCGCGAAAAGCGAGGTGAGTTTCTGTTTGATGTTCATCCAAAGCCCCGGTCGCGCCTGGCGCGGAGAGTGACGGCGACATGCCTTCACTCTCCATCGGCCTGGAAAAGTACGACTTGATACGGGCTGTGAAATTATTCCATCTGGTCCGAATCGGGCCGAAACGTCGGCGAACAGTCAGCTATCCAGGTGTCAGAGCTCTTTCTTCAGATGGCGCTCGATTTCTTCCAGCGACTTGCCACGGGTCTCCGGCAGGCAGAAGTAGACGAAGACCAGCGAGCCCAGGTTGATGGCGGCGAAGACATAAAAGGTGTAGTTGCCGATGGCTTCCAGCGCCACCGGAAAGCTGAAGGCCACGGTGGCGTTGCACAGCCACTGCACGGCCACCGCCACCCCGGTCAGCAGGCCGCGCACCTGATTGGGGAACAGCTCCGACATCAGCAGCCAGTACACCGGCGCGATGCACATCTGCATGAACAGCAGGAACACCAGGATGCAGGCCAACGCCAGGTAGCTCTGGGTCAGGTTCTGCGGCAGCCACAGCAGCACGCTACCCAGCGCCAATTGCGCCAGCACCACGATCACCAGCCCCACCAGCAGCAGGGTGCGACGGCCGGCGCGGCCGATGGCCCAGATGCCGAGCAGGGTGGCGATCACCGAGACCACGCCGTTGCCGATGGTGGCGGTGAGAGCCGCGCTGGTGCCCATGCCGGTGCTCTTGAGTATGATCGGGGTGTAGTACATGAAGGCGTTGACCCCGGTGAACTGGGCGACGAAGCCCAGGCCGATGCCCAGCAACAGCAACTTCACCACCCAGCCCTGGCCGAGCAGTTCGCGCAGCGGCGGGCGGTGCTTGGCTTGCTCCTCGGTCTCGCGCATCTCCTGCACTTCGCGTTCCACCTCCTCGGGCGTATCGCGCAGGCGCTCCAGCACCGCCTCGGCCTCTTCGATCCGGCCCTTGGCCGCCAGCCAGCGCGGCGAGGTGGGCAGCAGGAAGGTGCCGGCGAACAGCAGGATGCCCGGCACCATGGCGATGGCCAGCATGTAGCGCCAGATACCATTCTCGTGCACCAGCCAGGCGAGCAGGGCGCTGAGCACATAGGCCAGCAACTGGCCACTGACGATCATCAATTCATTGCGACTCACCAGGCGGCCACGGCGCTTGGGGCCGGCGATCTCGGCGATGAACACCGGCACCGTGGCCGAGCCGCCGCCCACCGCCAGGCCGAGCACGAAGCGCGCTGCCACCATCAGCTCCACCGAGGGCGCCACCGCGGTACCCAGGGCGCCCACCACGAAGAGGATCGACAGCAGGCGCAGGGTGGTGCGGCGGCCATAGCGGTCGGCGAGATAACCAGCCGCCAGCGAGCCGAAGGCAGCGCCGACGATCAGCGCGGCGGTGACCAGCCCCTCGGTGTAGGCGTTGAGCCCCAGCCCGCCCTGGTCGGCCGGCAGGGTCATGAAGGGCAGGGCGCCGGCGATGATGCCGGTGTCGTAGCCGAAGGCCAGGGCGCCCATGGTGGCGACCAGCACGGTGATGAAGATCAGCCGGCGGGCCGAGGCCTTCTGGTCGGCGGCGGAAGAGGAGGAAGCGGTAACGGACATGGCGGAGCGAGATCCTGGCAAGACACGAAAGAAGCCGGTACCTGGACGCACCCGCCATCAGCGAAGCGAACGAGCTCGGCGTTTCGAGTCAGCGAAGGGGCGCCATGAATCCGGGCGTGGCTGATTAGGGCGGCGATGCCGGCTGGAGTTCCATGGGCGGCCGCCGGGAAAATCCAGGGTGTCGATTCCACGGCGCTATCCGGGAGTCACCCGGCTCAGCGACCCAATCGCTCCACTAGGAAATCCACGAATACCCGTACCCGCGCCGGCATGGCCGAGCCGCCGATGAAGACCGCATGGATAGGTTCCAGATCGCCCGGATTCCAGGCTTCCAGCAGCGGTACCAGGGCGCCGCTGCGCAGGTCGTCGGCCACGCTGAAGGCGCCGATGCGGGCGATGCCGGCGCCTTCGCGGGCCAGCAGCGCCAGGGCTTCGCCGCTGTTGCATTCGATGTTGCCGGAGATTTTCAGGGAGAACGCCCGGCCATCCCGGGCGAAAGGCCAGTCGGGCGCGGCGCGGCGGAAGTTGAATCTCAGGCAATTGTGGCCGAGCAGGTCTTCCGGCACCTGGGGCGTGCCGTGGCGGGCGAGATAGGCCGGCGAGGCCACTATCACCTGGCCGGTGATGCCGATGGGGCGGGCGGTCAGGGGGCTGTCGGCCAGCTGGCCGAAGCGGATTGCCACGTCGGCCTGGCCGGCGAGGATGTCGACCACCTCGTCGCCCAGCGCCAGGTCCACCACGATATCGGGATAGCGGGCGCTGAAGGCCGCCACCAGCGGCACTATGGTCATGCGGCCGTGGCCGAGGGCGGCGCTGACGCGCAGGCGGCCCTGGGGCACGCCCTGGTCGGCGATGGCTTCTTCCACCTCGGCAAGGTCCGCCAGGATGCGCCGCGCCGCACGCAGATAGGCCTGCCCCTCGGCGGTGAGCGTGATGGCCCGGGTGGTACGCAGTAGCAGCCGGGTACCCAGGCGCTGCTCGGTGCGGGCGAGGGAGCGACTGACCGCCGAAGGCGTCAAGCGCAGGGCTCTGGCCGCGGCCGAGAGGCTGCCGGCCTCCACCACCTGCACGAAGACTGCCATCTCGCCCGACCTACCAGCCAGATCCATCTGTGACTCCCAAGCAAAGGTGCATGCCAGAACCGCCGGCTACCGGCGCTTGCAGCAGGAGCTTAGCATTCACCGCATAGATAAGGAGCCTTTTCCCATGCGTATCAATCCTCCCTTGCTGGCCCTGGCGACCGGTGCCTTCGGCATCGGCGTCACCGAATTCGCCCCCATGGGCATGCTGCCCGGCATCGCCGCCGATCTCGGCGTGTCCATCCCGGCGGCGGGCCTGCTGGTCAGCGCCTATGCCCTCGGCGTGCTGATCGGCGCGCCCCTGATGACCCTTACCACCGGGCGCATCCCGCGTCGCCAACTGCTGATCGGCCTGATGGCCATCTTCACCCTGGGCAACCTGATGTCCGCCCTGGCCACGGACTACACCAGCCTGCTGATCGCCCGGGTGGTGACCTCGCTCAACCATGGCGCCTTCTTCGGCGTCGGCGCCCTGGTGGCGGCCAGCGTGGTCGCCCCGGACAAGCGCGCCGGGGCGGTGGCCGCCATGTTCATGGGCCTGACCCTGGCCACCATCGGCGGGGTGCCCCTGGCCACCTGGCTCGGTGAGTTGCTCGGCTGGCGCCAGGCCTTCTGGGGCATCGCCGGGCTCGGGGTGCTGACCATGGTCGCGCTCTGGTTCGCCCTGCCCAACGTCACCCTGCCGCCGAGCGACGGCGTCATGGCCGAGATCCGCGTGCTGGCGCGGCCCCCGGTGCTGGCCGCCCTGGCGCTGACCGTGGTCGGTTCCGGCGCCATGTTCACTGTCTTCACCTACATCGCGCCCATCCTGAGCCGCGAGACCCACGCCTCCACCGCCTTCATCACCGCCATGCTGGTGTTGTTCGGCGTCGGCCTGACCCTGGGCAACCTCTGGGGCGGCAAGGCCGCGGACAAGTCCATCGACCGCACCCTGATCGCTTCCCTCGGCGTGCTCATCGTCGTCCTGCTGGCCTTCACCGTGCTGATGCGCTGGCCGCTACCGGCGGCCGTTGCCATCCTCATCTGGGGCATCGCCAGCTTCGCCCTGGTCCCGCCGCTGCAGATGCGCGTGATGGAAGCCGCCCAGGACGCCCCCAACCTGGCCTCGGCGGTGAACATCGGCGCCTTCAACCTGGGCAATGCCATAGGCGCGGCGCTCGGCGGCGCGGTGATCAACGCCGGCCTGGGCTATCCCTCCATCTCCCTGGCCGGTGCCGGCATGGCCGCCCTGGGTCTGCTGATGGTGCTGGCCTTCGCCTGGCGCAGCCGGGCGGGCGTGGCGGTGGCGGGGTAGCTCTGGGTCTGCGACCTCACCCTGGGTGCCTTAGGCAGCAGGCCTGCTGAGGTCGCATTCAGACTGGCACCGTGTCCCCGGCCCTGGTCACAATAAGGTCTGACCTTTCCCAGGGAGCCTTGGCGATGGACCGGACCTGCACCACCTTCTACCTCGAAATGACGTCTTCCGCCGAGCTGCGGGAAAAGCCGCCACGGCCGGACCTGCAGATCGTCGAGTGCGAGGTGCCGCAACCCGAACTCAATCGCTTCCTCTACGGCCTGGTCGGCCAGGCCTGGGACTGGAGCGACCTGAACCGCTGGAGCGATGCCGAATGGCGCGCCCTGGTGGAGCAGGAGGGTCATCGCACCTGGGTCGCCTATCACCGCGGCGCCATCGCCGGCTACTACGAGCTGTACCGCCCGGATGGCCACAACGTCGAGATCCGCTACTTCGGCCTGGCCGGCGCCTTCATGGGCGCGGGCTTCGGTGGCCCGCTGCTCAGCCATGCCCTGCGTTCCGCCTGGGACTGGCCCGGCACCGAGCGCGTCTGGGTGCACACCTGCACCCTCGACCACCCGGCGGCCCTGGCCAACTACCAGGCGCGTGGACTGCGGGTGTACAAACAGGAAGAGTCCTCGCTCTGAGTCGATCCCATCGGCTTCAGCCGCGACCACTCCCGAGAGCCACCGGCGTGCCTGGGACTTCGCTCCATGGCCGCCGGTCGAGTAGGTCCAAGCGCTGCTAATCTTTCACGCGGTTTGGACACCTCATCTTTTGGCTGTTCGTTAATGACCACTACATCGAGTTATCTACTCTTTATTTATGGGTTTTGGGGTGGCTATTTAATATCTAATAACAACTTAGATAAGCCTCTTTATATAGGCTCGTCGAATTATTCGGAATGCCCCGGGTGAGATTGCCAATCTCCGTATGCAGCGCGCCAGAGCGGAACGGTTGCTCATCGGTTGAGTGGTTGATTGCTAATCCACTATCAATTTATCCGTAAGCCATGCAGATACCTGGCCTGGGAACTTCTGGTCGCCACTCGATCTCGATAAGACTTCACTAGCCTGCCTGGAATTGACATCAGGCATTGATCGTCTTGCGAGGATGTTGACTATGCCTCTAGTCGTGATTACCGGAGCGGGTGCTGGCGTGGGACGGGCCACGGTGGAGGAGTTCGCCAGGGCAGGCTACGACGTGGGCCTGCTGTCCAGGGACCCGCAGCGCCTCGAGCAGGCGGCGCAAGCCGCCCGGGCGCTGGGTGTTGCCGCGCTGCCGGTACCGACCGACGTGGCGGATGCCGAAGCGGTAGAGGCTGCCGCCGCGCTGATCGAAACTCAGCTCGGCCCTATCGACGTCTGGGTGAACGTTGCCATGGCGACGGTCTTCGCGCCGGTATCCGCCTTGACCGCTCAAGAGGTCGAGCGGGGAACGCAGGTGACCTATCTGGGCCAGGTCAACGGCATGATGACGGCGCTCAAGCGCATGCGCAGCCGCGATCGCGGGGTGATCGTCAACGTGGGCTCGGCCCTGGCCTATAGATCGGTCCCCTTGCAGGCCGTCTATTGTGGGGCGAAGGCCGCCATCCGGGGTTTCACCGACTCTCTGCGTTCGGAAATCCTGCATGACAAGTTGAACGTCCACCTCACCATGATCGACTTGCCGGCGGTCAATACGCCGCAATTCGATTGGGCACGGAACAAGATGGGGCACAAGGCCCGCCCCGTCGCCCCGGTATTTCAGCCGGAAGTGGCGGCCCGGGCGATACGCTTCGCCGCCGAGCATAGAAGACGCAATGTCTGGCTCGGCTTTCCGACCATCAAGGCGATTCTGGGCAATCGCCTCGTGCCGGGTCTCATCGACCGTTATCTGGCGCGCACGTGCTATTCGGGGCAATTGACCGCTGAGCCCCTCACGGCGGAAGCCTCCGGCAACCTGTTCGAACCCGTTCCCGGTGAGTTCGCCGCCCATGGCCGCTTCGACCAGGAGGCCAAGCCCAGGAGCCTGCAACTGTTCACCGATCGCCATCGCTCCACCTGCTGGGCCCTCGCCGGCGCGGTGGCGGTGCTCGGTGTGCGTCAGCTGCTGAAGCGGCGTTGAAGTCCAGCCGGACCCAGGGATATCGAGGCGAGGCATAAGGAGATGAAAAGGATGGGAGCGTAGAGATAGGGGTTAGCTGAGATTTCGTATTCAGTAGTGCTCTCGGCTGGCGAGCCGGTAGCGATGCGATCCGCGACTTTAGTCCTGCAGGTGGCCCCGATGATCAAAGAACACTACGACGTCGTCGTGATTGGCTCCGGCCCCGGCGGTAGCAGCCTGGCCTGGAAGCTCGCGCAAACCGGAAAGAGCGTGCTGGTGATCGAGCGTGGCGATTACCTCAAGCGCGAACGGGAAAACTGGGACACCGACGAGGTGTTCGCCAAGGGCCGCTATCAGGCGGATGAAACCTGGACCTCCTCGGCGGGCGACACCTTCCGGCCCGGGCTGCATTATTTCGTCGGCGGCAATTCCAAGGTCTATGGCGCCGCTTTGTTCCGGCTGCGCGAAGAAGACTTCTTCGCGGTGCAGCACGCCGACGGCCTCTCGCCGGAATGGCCGCTTAAGTACGACGTCTTCGAGCCCTACTACCAGGCCGCCGAGGAGCTCTACGAGGTCAGAGGCCAGCGCGGCGAAGACCCCACCGAACCCGCTGCGTCCGGCCCTTACAAGCATCAGCCGATCAAGCACGAGCCCCGTATCCAGCAACTGGCGGATGACTGGGCCCGGGAAGGACTCCAGCCGTTCCACCTGCCCATCGGCGGGTTGATCGAGCAAGACGAGACCGGCGCGGCGACCCCGCATTCCAAGCTCTTGCGCTGCGATCCCTTCGATGGCTATCCCAGCCTCACCAATGGCAAGGCCGATGCCCAGATCATCTGCCTCGATCCGGCGTTGCAGCGGTGGCCCACTCTACAGCTGCTCAGAAACGCCTATGTCAGTCGGTTGTTGACCAACGCCGCCGGCACCGCTATCACCGGTGTCGAGACCCTGATCGAAGGGCACACCCATATCATCCGCGGCGACCTCGTCGTGGTCGCCTGTGGCGCGCTGTCGTCGGCCCTGCTGTTCCTGCGCTCGGCCAATGAGCACCATCCCGGTGGTCTGGCGAACCGCTCTGGCTTAGTGGGGCGCAACTACATGCGCCACCATAATTCGACGGTGCTGGCCATCTCGCGCAGCCCCAATCCGACCGAATTCCAGAAGACCCTGGGGCTCAACGATTTCTACCATGCGCACCCGAAGTCCCCGCGCAATCCCCATGACTTTCCGCTGGGGCATATCCAGATGGTCGGCAAGTCCGATGGCCGGCAGATCCAGACGGAGGGCCTGCCGGGCTTCCTGCACTGGCTACCGGACCAGCCGTTCGAGTGGATCGCCCGGCACTCCATCGACTTCTGGCTGACCTCGGAAGACCTGCCACGCTCGGAAAATCGGATTTTCTATCGCGACGGCAAGGTCCATCTGGATGTGCAGACGGCCCACCCGCGAGGCCATCTGGCGCTGCGCGAAATGCTGCGGCAGATCTGCGACAAGGCCGATATCCATCCGCACCTCATGGATCGGCGTCTCTATCTGGGCAAGGACACGCCGATTGGCGGCACGGCGCACCAGGCCGGGACCCTGAGGTTTGGCGAGGACCCCAAGACCTCGGTGCTGGATCTCGATTGCCGTACCCATGAAATCGACAATCTGTACGTGACGGATGCCAGCTTCTTTCCTTCGGTAGGCGCGGTGAATCCGACGCTGACCATCATCGCCAATTCGCTGCGGGTGGCTGATGCGATCATCGCGCGCCTGGGCTAGGGCTTTGCCTGGGCTACGCTCGACGTTTGTTCAGCCGTGTCCTTGGGTAATTTAGCGATGAACTGCCCCAGCTGCGCCGCATAGAGCTTCGCGAGACCCGTGGTGCCGTGTCCGCGCGTCTCGGTGCTGGCCGGAATCAGCAGCAGATGCGCGCTGGGCACCTTCTTCAGTGCCTCTTGCATGAGGCCCGTCTCGGGTGGGTTGCGCTCGTCGTCCGCGGCGTTGATGGCTAGCACCGGCACCTTGATCTTGGCCAGGCCCGGCTCGGCGTCGTAGTCCGCCGCGGCATTCCACTGGTAGATGAAGTCGTTGGCATCGACCGTCACCGGGGCCGCCAGGCGCTTGTCGACCAGTTCGTCGGCCTTGGCGTGGGTGCCAGCGATTTCCTGGAAGTTCAAGGTGCCGCCACTGGTGGCCAGTTCGAACATCACCTTGGCCAGGCGCAGGGAAGGGGGTTGCGTGCGGTAGTTGCCCTGATCCCAGGCGGGATCCTGCTTGATCGACTCCACCAGCATGCGCCGCATCATCCAGTTACGCCCGGCCATCTCGGTGGGCTGCGCCGCCATGGGCACCAGGCCATCGGCGAAGCCGGGATGGAGGCCACCCCACATCCAGGTCTGCATGCCGCCCATGGAGTTGCCGATGATCAGCCGCAGGTGCTGGATATCCAGTCCCTGGGTGAGCAACAGGTACTGGGCCTGCACCATGTCGGCATAGTCGTAATTCGGAAAGGTGGCGCGCAGGCCATCCGAAGGCTTGGCCGAATTGCCCGTACCCAGAGCATCCGGGATGACGATGAAAAACTTGTTCGCATCCAGCGGTTGGCTGGGGCCGAACAACTGGCCGCCCACATCCTTGCTCAGCATCGCCGAGGCCTGCTGGCCGGTACCGTGCAGCACCAGGACCGCAGGATTGCTGCGCTTGCCCAGCGTCAGGTAGTGCAGGCGCAGGTTGTCGAGCTTCTGACCTGTATGGAAGGTGAAGCTCGGGACCACGAAATCACCCTCGACCGGCGCCGGTGGACCGTCCGCTCTGGCGAGGGGACTGGCCAGCAGCGACAGTAGCGTGAGGAGGGAGAACAACGCCCTGACCGGGCCTTGCCGCTGGAAATGCTTGTTCATGACAGCCATCCGTTCGCTAGAAAACATCTATAGAAAGGCTCGAATCCCAACAGCGCCCTTTGCCTGCCAGTAAACATCAGCTAGGCCAGGCGATCGACTCACCTAGAGACTTTAGGTTGAGGACTGTAGTGATGGGTATCAGCGTTACGGCCCCGCTCTGGTCTTCGGCCTGAAGTCAGGCCGCCAGGCGCGGGCAAGCGAAACGCTGGAACGCTTGCACCGGCCTGCGAGTCGGACTGAAACAACAGCAGTCGGGAATAGTCGGCCTCATGCAAGCACTTCGCAGTCAGTTGGCGGCGTTGGACCCGCCCATCAAGCACGAACTCGAGTCCCAGGGCGACAACCTGGTGATCACCCTGATCGATCCGACCCGCCCGGCGCGCGTCACCCGTACCCTCAGCCAGAGCCTGGTGCGCAACACCCCGTTGCTCTACGAGGTGATCCGCGATGCCATCAATCAGCTACGCGCCCTGGGCAGCTATCCCGCCGTCACCGACCAGGACATCTATCCGGATGACCGGCCCAAGCCGGATGAGGCGGCAGGCCAGCAGACCGCTGAGTCCTGAGGCAGTCGCGTTGTAGTCACTCAAGCGCCTAGGGTCGTAGTCAGCAGCGATGTCCGGCGCGCCGGAGGCTGCTGCGCCGTATAGCAGCAGCTGGGTGACCTAGACGGCCACTAAGGCCCGGGCGATGGCGGTGCCTATGCCTTGGGCGGCGCCGGTAACGAGGGCAGTCTGGTCGAGCAGCCGGTTGGCCATGGAAGCCTCCTGTAGATGAAGACGAGAGGAGGGTAGTCCAGACCGGCCGGGGAAGGGGCGGGCCTCATGCCCGGGTACTGACGCCGCCGCTGCCGCCACTGGCTTTCTTGAGCGCTTCGGCATAGGCGGCGTAGGCCTGCATCAAGGCTGCGCTTGCTGCGACGACGTTGGCCTGGGCGGCCTGGATGGCGGCCTTGTTGTCGCCGTTGCCCTGGCTCTGGGCTTCGCTCAACTGCTTTTGCGCCAGCTCCAGTTGCTTCTTGGCCATCTCGATGGCCTTCTGCATCATCTCCAGGCGGCTGTTGCCAGAGCTGCCGCTCGCACCGCTTTCCTTGGTCTTGTCCTGGTCCGGCGATGTGGCGACCCCCTTGAGCGTGACCTCGACGCCACGCGTCGTGTGCCTGACCGAACTGTCGTCGGCCTGAGGGGCAGCGGTCGTGCCACCCGGGGTGAGGGTGATGGGGCGGGCGGCATCTTTGCCGATACCGCTCAAGGAAACTGAAATGGCCATCTCGAACTCCTTTTCCGGGGATGACAGCTTAACGGCAGCATCGACCGGAAATTGAGGCGCTAGAGCGGTTTCCTTCAGGAGGACGCGGTCGCAACCGCGCCCGGTGTCCCTGGCTACTGGGTGATCACCGCATGGTTGGAGAACCCGCTCTGGGTCAGGTTGATGGCATTACCTGCGGTGTTCTGGGTCAGGTTGGCGGTGTGTTGGAAGCCGCTCTGGCTGACGGCGATGCTGGAGGCATCGCCGGTGACATAGGCCGTCACCCCGAGGCCATCGCCCTGCTGGTCCACTTTCAGCTGGCCATCGTTGCCCAGCGCGTAGGCGGTGATGCCATTGCCGTCACCCGTGGATGCCAGGTCCAGCTGATTGCCTTCGCCGGAGACGATGGCGGAGGCACTGTTACCGTCACCGGTCTGTGCCAGGGTCAATTGGCTACCGATGCCATAGACGATCGCCTCCGCCCGGTTGAGCTCGCCGCGCTGGGCGATGTCGACGGTGCTGGGCCGCGAGTAGCTGCTGGAATGCTGGACCCGGGCATCGTTGCCATTGCCCTGCTGGACCACCTTGGAGTCCACCCGCTCGCCGCCCTGCTTGAGCCCCACGTAGTTGTCGTTGCCGCGCTGCTCGACGACGGTGGTCGAGTCGTCGCCGTTCTGGCTCACCCAGGCCGTGTTGCGCAGCCCGAAGCTGACCACCTGCAGGTCCAGGGCGTCACCATGCTGGCCCAGCGTCAAGACGCCGTTCAGGCCGTCCTGGCGCACCGCCAAGGTGTTGTCACCCGCCTGATAACCGCTCTGGTCGATGTCGATCCGGTGATAGCCACCGTCCTGGTGCACATAGGTGTCCTGCCGCAGACCCGTCTGCCGGACGATCGTCTCGTTACTGCCGCCCGGCCCCTGCTCGACCTGCACCCGGCCATAGCCGGCATTGATCTGCTCGATGTCCACCGTCCGTTGCGAGCCCCAGGTCTGGCTCACCAGGGCATAGCTCCTGCCGCCGTTCTGCACTACCCGCACGCTGTCATCAGCGTCGTTTTCCTGGGTGACCTGGGCATTGAGGAAGATGCCGTCCTGCTGGATATCGGCCTTGTTCCGCGCCGAGATCTCGCTGCCCTGGTTCAGATTCACCACATTGAAGCCACCGCTTTGCTGGACGTTCGCCGTCTGGGATTCGGCCCAGGCGGCACCGGTGTTGGCCAAGAGCAACGACATCACTACGGCGTGGGAGGTTTGCATGGGGACGGTCCTTGTGGGGGCTTTGGCTGCGGAAGGGGGCCGCAGCGGTGGGCGAGGAGGGAATGTGGAGCGCTCCGGCGTTCGCTGAGGAATAAGCTAAAGGGTAGGGCTGGATACGCAATCGGCCGAAGGGATGGTTTTGCAGCGCTCGCCCAGGGCTCAGCGTGGCTGCGGCGCCGGCGGCAGGCTCACGAACCAGTCTAGGGCGCCATCCCACAATGGCTGGGCGCTGGCGCGGAAGTAGCCCATATGGCCGATGGCGCCGCCATGCTGACGGGGGTCGAGGTCTTGGCGTTGCAGGTCGACGTTGCGGTAAGCCTGCATGAAGGCATCGCGCGATTGGGGCGTGGCCCAGAGGTCGTCCAGGGCGTTGACCGCGACGATGGGGGTGCGCACCGCGGCGAAGCCGGCTTCGATGCCGCGCATGGCCGGGTCGTCGAAGAAATAATGGGGCAGGCTGCACCAGTGGCGCCACTGGCGATAGACGTCGCGTGGCAGGTCTTCGCCCAGGCCGAGGGCGCTCCAGGGGCAGTAGCCTTTCCACCAGGTGAGCACCGGCAGGACCAACCGCCACATGGCCAGGACCTTGAGGCGTTCGCCCAGGGGCATGTAGCCGTGCCAGCCGGCGCTGGTGCCGAAGACGTAGAAGCCGGCCACCTTGGCGTGGTTGGGCAGGAGGCCGAAGGCATGGCCGCCATAGGAATGACCGACCAGGTAGAGGGGGGCGTCGCCCTGGGCCATGGCCTCCACCGCGGCGGCGAGGTCCTGGCGCGCCCAGTCCAGCAGGTCCATGCGAAAGCCCTTGAGCGAGGCCGGCGCCGAGCGGCCGATGCCACGGTAGTCCAGGGTCAGGGTCTCGAAACCGCGGGCGGCGGCGTGCTGGGCGAAACGGCGGTAGAAGCCCTGGGGCACGGCGGTGGCACCGGCGACGATCAGTCGGCCCTGCAGCGGACCCTGAGCGGGAAAGCGGCAGGTGCCCAGGCGATAGCCGTCGGCTGTGATCAGCTCCTCCTGGAGGGCATCGCTGGGCATGGGGGTGGTCCCTATGACAGTTGTTATAATGCCTGGACGGTAGGTTATGACAGCTGTCATAGCAAGGAGAATGGATGACCGAGCAGTCGAAGGTACGGGATCGGGTGGTGGTGGCGGCCTCGGCCATGCTGGCCCGGCATGGCCTCAATGCCACCAGCATCCGCGAGACCATCAAGCGCGCCGAGGCGCCGCTGGGGTCCACCTATCACCATTTCCCCGGTGGCAAGCACCAGCTGGTGGTGGAGGCGGTGGAACTGGCTGGGGCCCAGGTCAGCCGTGATCTGGAACGGCAGCTGCAGGCCGGGGCGCTGGCGGGGATCCAGGGCTTCCTGCGCCTCTGGCGCGACATCCTGCTGGATTCGGACTTTCGCGTCGGTTGCCCGGTGATGGCGGTGGCGGTGGAAGAGCCAGTGGACGAGATCGCCCAGCGCGAGCTGGACGCGGCGGCGGGCATCTATCGCCGCTGGGAGGCGCGCCTGCAGGAGGCCTTGGTCGAGCATGGCCACCCCGAGGCGGCTGCCGCAGGGCTGGCGACCCTGCTGGTAGCGGCGGTACAAGGGGTGATCCCGCTGTGCCGCGCCCAGCGCAGCATCGAACCCTTCGACCGGGTGGCCGAACGTCTGGTGGCGCTGGTCTGACGGGAACGCCGCCGCGGCGCGGGGACTCCACCGAGGGCGCCCTAGCATTGGAGTACCCCATGAGCCGCGAACCCGCCGATGACCAGCAGACCCCGCACGACTACGACGAATACGGCGATGTGCCGGATTCGGGCAATACCAGCACCACCGAAGAGCGTGAGGACCAGGACGACAGCCCCTTGAGCCCGCAGCGCTAGTGGGCAGGGCGGGCGCCTGGTCGGCTCAGTTACGACCGGGATCCGCTTCCCAGGGGTAAAGGCTTGATGCTTGGCTGTTGGGCTTCGCCTTGCTCAGCGCCAACCTACCTTTGCCCGCTGCGCCGCCCGACCCCGATGCTCCCAACCGCCCCCTCTCCCTGGGGGAGAGGGCTGGGGTGAGGGCCCGCTGATCCGATTCGCGCACTGGCCTTCTGCTGCGGGAGGGGGTTCGGCACCTGAGGATGCTTGGCTGTTGGGCTTCGCTTTGCTCAGCGCCAACATACCTTTGCCCGCTGCGCCGCCCGACCCCGACGCTCCCAACCGCCCCTCTCCCTGGGGGAGAGGGTTGGGGTGAGGGCCCGCTGAGCGAGCGGGGCGGATACGCAGGTGTTAGTCCGCGGCCACGGTGCGCTGGCGTTGCTCGCCCAGGCCCTGGATGCCCAGGCGCATTTCCTGGCCAGGCTTGAGGTAGACCGCTTGCGGCTTGACGCCCATGCCCACGCCTGGCGGGGTGCCGGTGGAGATGACATCGCCCGGTTGCAGGCTCATGCAGCGGCTCAGGTAGGCGATGATCTGGGCCACGCTGAAGATCATGGTGCGGGTGTTGCCGTTCTGGTAGCGGTGGCCATCCACCTCCAGCCAGAGGTCGAGATTCTGCGGCTCAGGCACTTCGTCGGCGGTGACCAGCCAGGGGCCGAGCGGGCCGAAGGTGTCGAAGCCCTTGCCCTTGTCCCAGGTGCCGCCGCGCTCCAGCTGCCATTCGCGCTCGGAGACGTCGTTGACCACGCAGTAGCCGGCGACATGGTCCAGCGCCTTGGCCTCGTCGATGTAGCGCCCGGCCTTGCCGATCACCACGCCCAGCTCCACCTCCCAGTCGGTCTTGGTCGAGCCGCGCGGGATCTGCACCTGGTCGTTGGGGCCGCAGATGGCACTGGTCCACTTGTTGAACACCACCGGCTCCTTGGGCACGTCCAGCCCCGATTCGGCGGCGTGGTCGGCGTAGTTGAGGCCGATGCAGATGAACTTGCCGACCCGGCCCACGCAGGGGCCCAGTCGCGGGCTACCCTCCACCAGCGGCAGGCTGTCCGGGTCCAGCTGGCGCAGACGGGCGAGGGAAGCGGCGCCGAGCGCCTCGCCGGCGAGTTCGGCCACCTGGCCGGAGAGATCGCGAAGGCGGCCCTGGGCATCCAGCAGGCCGGGTTTTTCCTGGCCCTGGGGGCCGTAGCGCAAGAGTTTCATCGGAGCTCCTAGACAGACGAGAGGGTACAGGCGGAAAGGGGTTCAGACGCTCCAGCCGCCATCGATCACCTGGGTGGTCCCGGTGACGAAGGCGGCGGCGTCGGAAGCGAGATATAGGGCGAGGGCGGCGATCTCCTCGGGTTTCCCGACCCGGCCCATGGGCTGGCGGGCGGCGAAGGCGGCGGCCACCTCGGCTTCGCTGCGGCCTTCACGGGCGGCCTGGTCGGCGATGCGCTGGTCCAGCGAGGGCGAATCCACGGTACCGGGGCAGATGGCGTTACAGCGGATGCCCTGGCCGACGTAGTCGGCGGCCACCGACTTGGTCAGGCCGATCACCGCCGCCTTGCTGGCGCCGTAGGCGCAGCGGTTGGCCACGCCCTTGAGGCTGGAGGCCAGCGAGGCCATGTTGATGATGCAGCCGCCGCCCTGGGCCAGCATGCCGGGCAGCACCGCGCGGGTCAGCCGGTACATGGCGGTGACATTGAGTTCGAAGGACCGGCGCCAGGCGTCTTCGTCACACTCGAGCAGGCTGCCGGCATGCACGTAGCCGGCGCAGTTGAACAGCACGTCGAGGCTGCCCAGTTCCTCGGCCAGGGCCGCCACGGCGGCGGCATCGGTGACATCGAGCACCTGGGTGCGCAGCCCGTCGAGGGCGTCCAGGGCGGCGGCCGCGATGTCGGTGGCGATGACCTCGGCCCCGGCGCGGTGGAAGGCGAGGGCGGTGGCCCGGCCGATACCCTGGCCCGCGGCGGTGACCAGGACGCGTTTGCCTGCATGACTCATGAGCGGGACCTCTAGAGTGGATGGGCGGACACTGGCTAAGGGTTTAGCCCGCCATGGCCGGGGGCGCAAGGATCTTTTCCCCGCGGCAGGGGCGCGCCCCTGCTGTATGGGCGTTTAGTCCGCTGGCTGTGGCTGGCCGCGCCAGACCGGGCTGCGCAGAATCGGCCATCCCCCTCTCAAGGAGCCTGCCGCCATGTCCCTCGCTTTCCATCAGGTCGATGTCTTCGCCCACCGTCCCCTGGAGGGCAATGCCCTGGCGGTGGTCTGCGGCGCCGATAACCTGTCCACCGAGCAGATGGCCGCCCTGGCGCGCTGGACCAACCTGTCGGAGACCACCTTCCTGCTCGAACCGACCGATCCGGCAGCGGACTACCGGGTGCGCATCTTCACCCCGGTGCGCGAGCTGCCCTTCGCCGGCCACCCGACCCTGGGCAGTTGTCATGTCTGGTTGCGCGAAGGCGGGCGGCCCAAAGGGGGCGAGGTGATCCAGGAGTGCGGTGCCGGCCTGGTGCCGATCCGCGCGGCCGGCGAGGAACTGGCCTTCGCCGCGCCGCCCCTGGTGCGCGGCGGGCCGGTGGAGCCCGAGGTGCTGGCGCGCATCGCCCGTGGTACCGGCCTGGCGCCGGATCGCATCCAGGCCAGCCAGTGGGCCGACAACGGCCCCGGCTGGGTGGCGGTGCTGCTGGAGAATCGCGAGGAGCTGCTGGCGATCGAGCCGGACTATGCCGCCCTGGGCGGCCTGAACGTCGGCCTGGTGGCGCCCTGGACGGGACCCGCCGCCGAGGCGCAATTCGAGGTACGGGCGCTGATGGGCGAGGAGTTCGCCGAAGACCCGGTCACCGGCAGCCTCAACGCCAGCCTGGCACAGTGGCTGATCCCGGCGGGCCTGGCGCCGGAGCGCTACCTGGTTAGCCAGGGGACCGTCCTGGGCCGCCGCGGCCGAGTGCGGGTGGCACGGATCGACGAGCGCATCTGGGTGGGTGGCGCGGTGCAGGACTGCATCCGCGGCACCCTCGAGCTATAGCGTCACAGCCCGACCGAACGGCCCTTGAAGCCAGCGACGTCGAAATAGCGGGTGCCGCCGACGGTCTGGGTCTTCAGCTCGGTGACCAGGCCGTCCTGTGCTGGTTTCGACCGCTGCTGCTGATGGCTGGCCTTGACCGGCTTGCCACCGGCCAGGCTCTCGCCGAGCACCCGGCCGACCAGTTGCCCCTTGGCCGGAATCTGCAGGTGCAGCAGGTGCGCCAGGGTCTGGCCGACGTCGGCGTTGCTGGCCGGACTGGAGTCGACGAAGCCCTGGCGGAAGTCCGGGCCGATGGCCGCCATGAAGTTGTGGGTATCGCCACGGCTGAAGCTGCCATGCATGCCCTGGCCCTGCTGCAGGCCGGTGTCGGCCACCTCCACGGCGCAGACGTCGGGCTTGCCGCAGCCGCTGTCGTAGGAGCGGAAGTTGACCACGATGGCCGGGTAGGGGGTGAGCGCCGAGCCCTTGAGGTTGATGGCCGACAAGGGCAGGGTGCCGGGGATCTGGCCGAGGTCGTCGTCGACGAACAGACCGCTGACATAGTCCTGCTTGAGCAGCGCCGCGACCACCTTGGGCGCCAGCGCCTTGGCATCGGCCTGGGGCAGATAGACCAGGTCGGAACCGCCGTTGGCCGCCACCACCACCTCGGGCTTGGCCGCATCGGCGCCGATCAGGCCGTTGGCCTTGCTCGGGTGCTGGCCCTTGTCCATCGCCACCGCGGCGCCCTTGGCGTCCGGATCGAGCAGCGGCAACTTCAGCGCGGCGGCGAGATCCAGGGCGAGGAAGCCCGGGGGCAGCAGGCCCTTGGGCACGTCGGCATAGCTGGCCTGGGCGGCGGGGCTGGTCTTGCTCTCCTTGGAGATGGTGGAAAAGCCGTGGTCGGCGCTGACGAAGATGTCGGTGTTGCCGTCCAGCCCCAGCTCCTTGAGGCGCGTGCGCAGGGCGCCGAGGTTGGCGTCGACGTTGCGGATGGCGGCCAGGCTGGTGGGGCCGTTGATGCCGGGGGTGACCTTGCCCAGGCTGTCGCCCTGGTTGTGCTGGGTGCCGTCCGGGTCACGCGACCAGAACACCAGCACGAAGGGCTTGCCCGCCTGCTTGAAGCGCGGCAGCAGCACCTGGTTGGTGACGTCGAGGAAGTAGCGCTGCTGCTCGACGTTGGCGCTCAGGGTGCCCGGGGTGGTGGCGTTGCCGGCCTTGCCATTGGCGCCCCGGCTCGGGGCTTCCAGCGGCAGGCCGGCCTGTTTCAGGGCGTCCTGCAGCGCGGGGCTCAGGGGAATGCCGGTGGGATGGCCGGTGGAGTCGTCGACGATCACGGTCTTCTCGCCGTCGCGGGCGGTCACGTCCTGGATGGCCACCGGACCGAGCTTGCCGACGGCGGCGGTGGACAGCCCCGCCTGGCGCGCGGCGGCCAGCAGCGTCTCCTCGTCCAGGTAATTGCCGGCGAAATGCTCGTCGACATCGCCCAGCACCTCGTCGTTTTCCAGGAAGGGCGTGACGCTGCCACCCGCGCCGGGGACCGGGAAGCCGGTGTAGATCGTGTTACCGAAATCCCCGGTGTCGCCCAGGTAGTGCCCGGTGGCCATGGCCGAGGCGTTGGGCGTGGTGAAGGTGGGGAAGAGCGAATGGCTGTTCCGGAAGTCCACCCCCTCGCGGCGCAACTGGGCCAGGTTGGGTGCGGTCTGCTCATCGACGATACCGGCGCGCAGGCCGTCGGGGATGAAGAGGATCACGTTGCGCGCCGGGGCGGCGGCCATGGCAGCGGAACTGGCGAGCAGGGTGAGGCAGCAGGCGCGGGCGAGGAGGGTGGGGAGGAACGCCATGGACAGGTCTCTGGAAGCTGGAGAAGGAGCTGCAGATGTAACAAAAGATTGCTGCATTTTTATGATGACAGCGAGGTGACAGCGCCTCGGCATCCTTTGTGCAGCAGTCCGGCCTCTTTCCAAGGAGCTCTCCATGGCCCACGCCTTCGATCCCGCGGTATCCACCGTTGCCTTGCATCGCGATCTCGACACCCCCGCCATCCGCCAGGCGCGCCTCGACCTGGCCGCCTGTTTCCGCATGGCCGCCCGGCTCGGGCTGGGGGAGGGGATCTGCAACCACTTTTCCTTCGTGGTGCCCGGCCACGATGACCTCTTCCTGGTCAATCCCTATGGCCTGGCCTTCGCCGAGGTCACCGCCTCGTCACTGCTGATCTGCGATTTCGACGGTGGGGTGGTGCTGGGCGAGGGCGCGCCCGAGGCGACCGCCTTCCATATCCATGCGCAGCTGCATCGGCTCAATCCGCGGGCCCGGGCTGCCTTCCATACCCATATGCCCAATGCTACGGCGCTCTGCCTGCTGGACGGCGAGCCCTTCGTCTGGGCCGGGCAGACGGCGCTGAAGTTCTATGACCGCCTGACCGTGGACGAGGACTACAACGGCCTGGCGCTCGACGCGGCCGAGGGCGAGCGCATCGCCCGGGCGGCCGGTACGGCGGACGTGGTGATGCTGAAGAATCATGGCCCGCTGGTGCTGGGGCCGAGCATCGCCGAGGCCTGGGACGACCTCTACTACCTGGAGCGCGCCGCCGAGGTGCAGCTCAAGGCCATGGCCAGTGGTCGGCCGCTGAAACCGGTGGCACCGGCCATCGCCCACGCCGCCTGCCAGCAGATGCTGCAAGGCAATGCCGACAGCGCCCGGCTGCACCTGGAGAGCGTGAAGCGCCAGCTGCTGCGCCTGGAGCCGGATTACCGGGAGTGAGGGAGCTCGCTGCCTTCAGCCACCTGCGCTGCGTCGCTGTAGGCTGGTCGGCGCCGTGGGCAGGGAGTCATCCAGGGCGGCGACCACGGCGGTGCTCAGTTGGACGTCGAGTCGCTCGACCAGGCGTTCGCGCAGCTGGCGCTTGATGACGCGTCCCAGGTCGAGCTGGCCGTGATCGTCCAGGGCCAGGAAGCCCTCACGGAGGATCTCGATGGACAGCGACGCCGCCGCGGTGCCCAGGGGGCAGACGTCGAAGGCGAGGGATGAAGCTGTGGCTGACGGCATCCGCGTGATCATGGCTGTCCCTCCTGGACGAGAGACCCATCATGCCAGGGCGTGCGGCGCTGGCCGCAGTGCCAAAGCGTCACGGCGTGGACTGCTGCGCATTTTTTCCGGCGCAAAAAAAAGCCCGGGTCCTACCCGGGCTCAAAGCGCAGATGTCAGCTTCTACGATGCCTTGTCGGCACAGGATGAAGCTTGCCAGCACCCGGCTTATGGCTGGCTTAACGGCGATAGCGGATCAGCGAATCAGTGAGGCCAGCAGGGCCATGAAGGCGATGGTGGTGAAGATCAGCAGCAGGTGAACCAGGGAGAGCTTGTCCATGGGCGTCTCATCTCGGTGAAGACTCTGCTGGATGATAGCAAAGGGCTAGTACGCTTGGCTGCCCTGCAGCGGGTTCAGGCGTCGCCGAGCAGCAGCTGGATACGCCGTTCCAGAGCATCCAGGGTGAAGGGCTTGGTCAGTACCCGCATGCCGGTGTCGAGATCGCTCGCGCCGATGATCTGGCTCTCCGCGTAGCCGGTGATGAACAGTACCGGCAGCTGGGCGCGTAGGCTGCGCAGGGCATCGGCCAGCTGGCGGCCGTTGAGGGTACCGGGCAGGCCGACGTCGGTGACCAGCAGGTCCAGCGGCGTCTCGGGTTGCACCAGCGTCAGCGCCGTGGCGGCGTCGGCGGCTTCCAGTACCTGGTAGCCCTGGGCGGTCATGACATCCACCAGCAGGGCGCGGATGGTCGGCTCGTCGTCGACCACCAGGATGGTCTCGCCACGGCCCGGCAGGTTGGGTTCCAGCGCGGCCGCGACGGGAGCGCTGGCGACCGGCGTGAGCCGGTAACGCGGCAGGTAGAGATGAACCTGTGTGCCTTCGCCAGGCGCGGAATCGATGCGGATCTCGCCACCGGATTGCAGCACGAAGCCGTGCACCATGGAGAGACCCAGGCCGGTCCCCTGGCCCAGGGGCTTGGTGGTGAAGAAGGGATCGAACGCCCGGGCGCGTACCTCGTCGCTCATGCCGCTGCCGGTATCGCCCACGGTGAGGCGCACGTAGTCGCCCGCGGGCAGGGTGAACTGCTCGGCCTGCGGGTCGGCGAGGGTCTCGTTGGCCAGGACGATGCGGATGCGCCCGCCCTCGGGCATGGCGTCGCGGGCGTTGAGGCAGAGGTTGAGCAGGGCGTTTTCCAGCTGGGACGCGTCGATGTGGGTCAGCCAGAGCTGCGGATCGGCCGCGTGCTCCAGGACGATCTGCGGGCCTATGCTGCGCTGGATGAGGTCTTCGAGCCCGATCACCAGCTGCGCCAGCGCCACCGGCTGCGGATCGAGGGTCTGCCGGCGCGAGAAGGCCAGCAGCCGATGGGTCAGGGCCGCGGCGCGCTCGGCGGCGCTGCGGGCGGTCCCGGTGTAGCGGCCCAGGTCCTGCAGGCGGCCCTGGCGCAGGCGCAGGTCGAGCAGCTCCAGCGAGCCGAGGATGCCGGTCAGCAGGTTGTTGAAGTCGTGGGCGATGCCACCGGTGAGCTGGCCGACCGCTTCCATCTTCTGCGACTGTCGCAGCGCCTCTTCCATCAGCCGGACGCGTTCCTGCTCGTTGAAGCGCTCGGTCACGTCGTAGGCGAACTCATAGGCGCCGATGCAGCGGCCCTCAGCGTCGTACAACGGGGTGAATTGCAGCTCGTAATGGCGCCGCGTCGGCGCCTCGCTCACCGAGATGATCTCGCGGAAGGTCTCACCGGCGAAGGCGCGGTGCCACAACGGCACGATGACCTCGTACAGATCGGGTCGCCGCTTGAGATTCTCCAGCAGGGAACCGCCGATAGAGGGGCGGACCCCCAGTGCGCGTTCGAGGATATCGGCCCCGGAGTCGTTGATCGCCAGCCAGCGGAAATCGAAGTCCACTACCTGGACCAGGGCCGTGGCACCGTTCACCACGTTGGCCAGGATCCGGTTGGCGGCCAGGGCGGACTGCACCCGCTCCTCGAGGGTCTCGTTGAGCTGGCGCAGGGCTGCCTCGGCGCGCTTGCGCGGGGTGATGTCCTGGAACAGCACGGCGACCTGGCGCCGGCTGGCCGGCTCGATGCGGAAGGCGGTCAGCTCCAGGTAGCGCCCGGTGGCCACCAGCTCCTGCTCGAAGCGGATGGATTCGCCGGTGCGCAGCACCTGGCCGTAGCGGTCGAGCCAGGCCTGGGCCTCGTCGCCGACCACGTCGCGCAGCTTCTTACCCACGATGTTGGGAATGCCGGCATGGGCGGTGTAGGCCGGATTGGCCTCGATGTGAAGGTAGTCGCTCAGCGGCCCATGGGGGCCGTCGAGGAATTCGATGATGCAGAAGCCCTCGTCCATGGCGTTGAACAGGAACTGGTAGCGCTCGCTGGCCAGGGCGGCGGTACTTTCATGGGGCGCGGCGCGGGTGTCGAGTTGCTGGCGCAGCTGTTGATTACGCTGCTCCAGCTCGGCAAGGCGCGCCAGCAGGGCGGGGATATCGGCAGCAGGCACGGCAGGCTCGGCGAGAAAAGATGAGGCGACGGCTTCGCTTCAAAGACCGGTATTAGACGACCCGGGACGGAAAAGTGCCAGGCGCATCACAGATTCTGTAAGGCGGTGTTCAGGGGGATCGGCACGCGCGCCGGCTGCTCGGGCTAGCCAAGCTTTAATCCCTGCAGGGCTGCCTGACCACTCTGCTTTGGGTGGATTGACACCTCTCGATGTCACTCATACGATGTCATATGAATATTTGGTAACAGCTTTCCAACGACCCCGGTTCACGCCGGTCAATAACAACAAGTCAGGAAGCCTATTCGATGACTATCCAGGTCACTCCCGAGACGGAGTCCGCCCTGCGGCCGCAGGTCCCGCCCGTCGCCGCCGTTCCCCACACCTCCCGCATCACCCGCTATCGCTGGCTGATCTGCGCCCTGCTGTTCATCGCCATCGGCATCAACTACATCGATCGGCAGATGATCGGCATCCTCAAGCCCACGCTGCAGACGGACCTGGGCTGGACGGAGACCGACTACGCCAAGATCGTGTTCTGGTTCCAATGCGCCTATGCCATCGGTTTCCTGACCTTCGGCCGCATCATCGACAAGGTCGGGGTGCGCATCGGCTACGCCCTGGCCTTCACCATCTGGACCATCGCCAGCATCGGCCACGGCATCGCCCATACCGTCACCCACTTCGTGCTGGTGCGCTTCACCCTCGGCTTCGGCGAGTCCGGCAGCTTCCCGGCCAGCCTCAAGGCGGTGTCGGAATGGTTTCCGCAGAAGGAGCGCGCCCAGGCCACCGGCATCTTCAACGCCGGCACCGCCATGGGGCCGATCATCACACCTTTGCTGGTGCCGGCCATCACCCTGGCCTGGGGCTGGCGGGCGGCCTTCATCTCCATCGGCGTGGTCACCGCGCTGTGGCTGATCGCCTGGCTGCTGATCTATCGCCGTCCCCACGAGCACCCCAAGGTGAGCCGCGAAGAACTGGCCTACATCCAGGCCGATGACGGCTCGCCGGTATCGGCCAAGCCGGCCACCGCGGTGAAGATCTCCTGGTTCAAGCTGCTGACCTTCCGCGAGACCTGGGCCTACGCCGCCGGCAAGTTCCTCACCGATCCGATCTGGTGGCTGTACCTGTTCTGGCTGCCGGACTTCCTCGGCAAGACCTACGGCCTGAACCTGAAATCCTTCGGCCCGCCGCTGATCGCCATCTATATCCTCGCCGACATCGGCTCGGTGATGGGCGGCTGGGGTTCCTCCAAGCAGATGAAGCTCGGCCGCAGCGCCAACCTGGCGCGCAAGACCACCATGCTGCTCTGCGCCCTGGCGGTCGTGCCCATCGTCACCGCCCAGTTCGTCTCCAGCCTGTGGCTGGTGGTAGGCATCATTGGCCTGGCCGCCGCGGCGCACCAGGCCTGGTCGGCCAACCTGATGACCCTGCCGTCGGACCTCTTCCCCAAGGAAGCCGTGGCCTCGGTGATCGGCATCGGCGGTACCGCCGGCGCCATCGGCGGCATGCTGATGACCACCTACAACGGCTACATTTTGGAGATCTTCAAGTCGTACCAGCCGATCTTCATCGTGGCCGGCAGCGCCTACCTGGTGGCCATCCTGGTCATCCACTTCCTCACGCCACGCCTCAAGCCGGTACCGCTGGAGCGCATCTCGGCGGGTTGAGCCGCAACCGCTGACCATAAAGCCGCGTGGCGCTGCCACGCGGCTTTTTTCATTCCGTACGCGCGGCCAGCCACTTGCCCAACAGGGCATCCAGCTGCTGCTGCTCCGCCTCGCTGAGGGTGGCCAGGGCGCGGCGCTCGTTGTCGACGTGGGCGGCCATCAGGCCGTCGATCAGGGCGAAGCCCTGGGGGGTGAGGGCCACCAGGGTGCTGCGGCGATCCCCGGGATGCTTCCGGCGCTCGATCAGGCCGGCGCGCTCCAGGCGGTCGAGGCGATTGGTCATGCCGCCCGAGGAGATCATGGCCGACTCATAGAGCACCGTAGGGCTCAGGGCATAGGGCTCGCCGGCGCGCCTCAGAGTGGCCAGCACATCGAATTCGCCATAGTGCAGGCCGTGCTCGTCGAAGAAGGGCTGCAGCACGTCGCGGCTCAGCACCTGGGCGACCTCGCCGAGACGACCGATGAGCCGCATGGGCAGGGCATCCAGGTCGGGTCGCTCGCGGTGCCACTGGTCCACGGCGGATTCGGCGCGATCGGCCATAGGGTTACCTCGTGAATATATCTTGATGTTAAGATACTTCTCATCAAGAGAAATACCGGATCATTCTGGAGATTGTCCATGCTTTCCGCATCCCCTTCATCCCCGACCGCTACCACGCCGCGGCAGGACGCCTGCCTGGCCGTGCTGCTGGTGCTGCTGGTCGGTCTCAACCTGCGACCCATCCTGGCCGCCATCGGCCCGCTACTGGACGGCATCCAGGCCGCGACCGGGCTGGAGGGCAGTGGCGCCGGAGCCCTCACCACCCTGCCCATCGCCGCCATGGGCCTCTGTGCCCTGGGCGGGGCCCGCTTGCAGGCGGCGCTGGGCGAACGTCGCGGCATCGCCCTGGGCCTGCTGCTGCTGGCCCTGGCCAACGCACTGCGCTGGGACGAGCCAAGCGGCGCGGGCCTGCTCCTCACCGCCGGCCTGGGTGGCGTCGGCATTGCCCTGGTGCAGGCGCTGATCCCCGCCTATATCCGCCGTCACTATCCGCAGCGCACCAGCACCCTGATGGGGCTCTACACCACCGGCATCATGGGTGGCGCCGCGGTGGCGGCAGCGACCGCGGCGCCCCTGGCGGAGCGCTGGGGCTGGGCCCCGGGACTCGCATTCTGGACCCTGCCGGTGCTGCTCGCCCTCGGCGCCTGGCTGGCGCTGGCACGTCCCGCCGCGCCGGTAGCGACCGCCGCGCCACGGGCCCGGCCCTGGCGTTCACGGCAGGCCTGGCTGTTGCTGGCTTTCTTCGGCATCGGCACCGCCGCCTACACCCTGGTGCTGGCCTGGCTGCCGCCGTACTACACCGGCCTCGGCTGGCAACCCGCCGACAGCGGCCTGTTGCTGGGCGGCCTGAGCCTCGCCGAGGTCAGCGCCGGCCTGCTGCTCTCGGCGGTCATCGCCCGCCTGCGCAATCGGCGTCCGCTGGTGCTGGGCGTGCTCGGCGTGGTGCTGGTGGGGCTGCTGTGCCTGGCCCTGGCGCCCTTGCCACTGGCGCTGCCCACCGCCCTCCTGCTCGGTCTGGGCATAGGGGCGCTGTTCCCGCTGTCGCTGATCCTGGCGATGGACCAGGTCCGCGATCCGGCCGAGGCGGGCGCCTGGCTCGGCTTCGTCCAGGGCGGCGGCTACCTCATCGCCAGCCTGGCGCCGCTGGCCGCCGGCATCCTGCGCGACCAGCTGGACAGCCTGGCCAACGCCTGGCTGCTGATGGCCCTGGGCGTGCTGCTGCTGATGGGGCTCGGGCTGCGCCTGACCCGCCCTGCGCGGGCCGTCGTGCCGGCGCACTGCCAGGAGGCCTAGGCTGCATTCCTGGCGAGGCGGCCGCAGGCTGGGCGCCAGCGGTCCGGACTGGACTAGGCGCAGTGCGCGTCGAGGGTGCCGGGTGGGTCGACCTGGACGGTGACGTGTTGCAAGCCGTGGCCCTCGCGCAGCACATCGCCGACCAGGGTTGGCAACCGCAGCGGATCGCTGCCCGGCGCCGGGGTGATATGCAGGGTGGCGATGCGGGTTTCGTCGGTCAGGGTCCAGACGTGCAGATGGCCCACCTCGGCCACCTCCGGCAGGGCGCGCACCGCCGCCGTGGCGCCGGCCGTGTCGAATTCCCGCGGCGCCGCCTGCAGCAATACCGCGCCGGCGTCGCGCACCAGGCTCCAGGCCGACTTGACGATCAACAGGGCGACCAGCAGCGACAGCGCCGGGTCGAGCCAGGTCCAACCGGTCCAGAGGATGCCCAGGGCGGCGAGGATGGCCCCCACCGAGCCGAGCAGGTCGCCGGCCACGTGGAGCAGGGCGCCGCGCAGGTTGCTGTCGTCCTTGTGCCCGCCGTTCAGCACCAGGAAGCCGGCGAGGTTGACCACCAGGCCGATCACCGCCACCACCAGCATGGGGCCGGACAGCACCTCGGTGGGCTCGCGCAGCCGGGCGATCGCCTCCCAGCCGATCCACAGCACCAGCAGCAGCAGGGCGACGCCGTTGGTCAACGCCGCCAGGATACGTACCCGGTGGAAGCCATAGGTGAAGCGGGCATTGGCTGCCTTGGCCGCCACCCGATAGGCCACCAGCGCCAGCAGCAGGGCGGCGGCATCCGAGACCATGTGGCCGGAGTCGGCGATCAGGGCCAGCGAGCCGGACCACCAGCCACCCAGGGCCTGGACGATGGCATAGCCGAAGGTCAGGCCGAAGACCAGCTTGAGCTTGCGTTCGTTGTCCGCGGTCACCCGCGGGGCATGGGAGTGGCCATGGGCGTGTCCGTGGCCATGCTGGTGGTCGTGGTCGTGGTCGTGGTCGTGGTCGTGGTGATGGGTGGAGCCACTCATCTGTAGATCTCTCGCTGAAAAAGGGGCGGGTCGGGCAGTTGCCTATCTGTTGACCATGCTGAAGCCTGAAGTCACTTCAGGGTCAAGCCGTTTGGCTGGGCGGGGTGACCACAGGTTAGCCACCGGGACCTCCGCAAGGTTCACGGACGGCGGGAGCAGAACCAAGGCGCTGGCGTACCCTCATGTCCGCGCAGCGTAGCGGCAGCCCGCCAACAGGTCGCGGCTGGAGGCTGCGCGTCCCTGACAGGCGCATACCCTTGCGCCCGGGGCGCCGTTACACTGCCGGCGGTGCCTCTTCTTCTTGCCGTAAGGATGTCGCCATGCCCAGAGGTTCTCTGCTTTCCCGCTATGTGCGCGGTGCCCGGCTGCTGCATTGGCTGATGGCCCTGCTGGTGCTGCTGGCCTATGTCCTCATCACCAACCGGGGGCACTTCGAGCGCGGCTCCCTAGAGCGGCAATGGGTGACGCTCAGCCATTTCTGGGTGGGGTTGCTGGTGCTGGTCCTGGTGCTGCCGCGGCTATGGATACGCCGCCGTCATCCGGTACCGCCGATCACACCGCCCTTGGCGAAAAGCCTGGAGCTCGTGGGCCGGCTGACCCATTACGCCCTCTATGCCTTCCTGTTGGCCCAGCCGCTGCTCGGCCTGTTCACCGTCTGGCTGACCATCGGCGAGGTGAAGATCCCCTCCAGCGACCTGGCGCTGCCGTCGCCCTTCGCCGTGAATCGCGAAGTGGCGCTATCGCTCAAGGGCCTGCATGTCTGGCTGGGAAATGCCTTCTACTGGGTGATCGGCCTGCACGTGCTCGCCGCGCTCTGGCACCACCTGATCCGGCGGGACGATACCCTCAGGCGCATGCTCTAGCGGCCGGCGCCGTCCAGGCTCGGCACCGGATCCAGGGCGATGATGCGGTCGCGGCCGCCTTCGGCCAGCAGGTAGCCGTCGCCCCGCGGCAGCAGCGCCTGGGGCGCGCGCAGGAAGGTCAGGATGGCTCTTGGTTCTGACTGGCGATCCCAGAGCAGCAACCGGGCGCGGTGGGTGGAGTCCTCGCTGATCCACAGCCCGCGCCGGTCGCAGAGCAGAAAGCTCGGCTCGCGCAGATCGTGGAGGGCCGGCGGATCGCGGCCGTCGTCACTCAGCCGGCGCACCAGGCCGCGGGCCTTCTCGGTGTAGAAGGCGGTGCCATCCGGACAGCGGGTGAAGGATTCGGCTTCGTCGAGGTGGTCGCGCAGCACGGTCAGGCTGCGATCGGCGGCGTCGTAGCGCAGCAGGCGGCCTTCACCCTTGCGGTCTTCCACCGCATAGAGGTAGCTGCCTTCGGCCCAGAGACCCTGGGCATTGATGCCGGTGAAGAGATCGCGACTGCCCGCGGCGTCGAACCAGCGCACCGGATGGGTGCCGCCTTCCTGACTGTAGGCGAAGCCGTTCCGGTAGGGCACCAGGCCGTCGGGTTTGGACAGCCCTTCGCCGAGCACCTGGCGCCGGCCCTGGGCGTCGATGCGCAGCAGGCGACCCTTGCCGTCCTTGAGTTCTTCCGCGGCGAGCAGGGCATCGCCCTGCCAGGCCAGGGCGCTGGCCTTGGCGATGTCGGCGTGGGCCAGCTGGTAGCGCCAGCCGCTGACGGCCTGGGCCGGCCAGAAGCGCTGCCAGGCGAGGAAGCCGCCACCCGCCAGCAGGACCGCGGCCAGCACGAGGAGGGCGCTGCGCCCTAGCCGCGCCATCAGGGCGTAACGGCCGCCAGGTGCTCGTGCAGGATGGCGATGCCAATGACGATCAGCACCACGCCACCGAGCATTTCCGCGCGCTTGCCGACCAGGTTGCCCATCACCCGGCCCAGCATCACCCCGGTGGTCACCATGACCATGGTGGCGAGGCCGATGGCCAGGGCGGCGGTGATGATGTTGACGTCGATGAAGGCCAGGCCCACGCCCACGGCCAGGGCGTCGATGCTGGTGGCCACGGCGGTGAGGGCCAGCAGCAGAAAGGAGTGCTGGCGCGGTTTTTCTTCTTCGGCGTCGGGGGCGCCGAAGCCGGCCCAGATCATGCGCAGGCCGAGTACGCTGAGCAGGGTGAAGGCGATCCAGTGATCCCAGGGCTGCACGTATTGGGCGGCGGTGAGGCCCACGGCCCAGCCGATCACCGGGGTGATGGCTTCGATGACGCCGAAGATGGCACCGGTGCGCAGGGCCTCGCGCAGGCAGGGCTTGTGCAGGCTGGCGCCCTTGCCGACGGCGGCGGCGAAGGCGTCGGTAGACATGGCGAAGGCCAGGAACATGAGGGAAGCGGGGTTCATCGTGACAGCGCCGGCCGGGCTCGGATCCACAAGACATCGCCGCACGCCCGGCACGGCGCGGTGATGCCTCTGGTCTCGCCAACCCTGACTGGCTGTCCTGACCACGGCGGTTGCCGAGTATGTTGACCAGGACGCTTTCCGCCGCGGCGGAAGCAGGCTACTCCCCAAAGAGGCCGCCACCTTACCTAGCCGGATAGAGAAAGTCTATCTTGTAGATAGTTCTAATATATATAGCCTTGGCTAAATCTTCTGCCGTGTGGGGATCGAGCGAGTCGCTCAGGAGGCTTGAAAGCCGCATTCCAGCAGGGTTCCCGCTGCGGCAGAGGCTGCTGCGGGTGGGCGCGAATGGCCAAGGTCGCGACTGCGGAGTGTCGCCGGCAGGCCGCTGCAGGTCGCGCGCAGGTGGCGGGGTAGGGGGATGAAGGGACTGCTTCTAGGACGCACCTGAGCGCGAGCGAAGCGCTGCCGGCGGGTGGACGAAGACCTGCAGGGCACGGAGACCGCTGCCTTCGCGGCGAGGCTCAGCTCGCGTGGGGCGAAGACCAATGATGGCGCTCTGCCGTCCCCGTTTCGTCATGGCGCTGACACCTAATTGTCACATTTCGGCAATAGCCTAGCGCCAGCCCTCACTAAGGTAATGGAGCAACCAATGAAACGCACGTTCAGCCTCTCCCTGTTGTTGTCGGCCTTTTGCCTGAGCACTGCCGCTCACGCCGTGGATGTCACGGGCGCAGGCTCGAGCTTCGTGTTCCCTGTTCTGTCGAAGTGGTCGCAGGCCTTCAGCGAGAAGACCGGCAACCGCATCAACTACCAGTCCATCGGCTCCGGCGGCGGCATCGCCCAGATCAAGGCCGGCACCGTGGACTTCGGCGCCACCGACGCGCCCATGAGCACCGACGACCTGCAGAAGGGCGGTCTGGGCCAGTTCCCGACCATCATCGGCGGCATCGTGCCGGTGGTGAACGTAGAAGGCATCGAGCCTGGCAAGCTGAAGCTCGACGGTCCGGTCCTGGCCAAGATCTTCATGGGTGAGATCAAGACCTGGAACGACCCGGCCATCGCCGCGCTGAACGCCGGCATGAAGCTGCCCGACAGCGCCATCACCGTGGTACGGCGTTCCGACGGCTCGGGCACCTCCTACAACTTCACCAACTACCTGGCCAAGGTCAGCCCGGAGTGGAAGGAGAAGTTCAACTTCGGCACCACCGTCAACTGGCCGGTCGGTGTGGGTGGCAAGGGTAACGAGGGTATCGCCGCCTACGTGAAGCAGATCAAGGGCTCCATCGGCTACGTCGAGTACGCCTATGCGCTGACCAACAAGATGGCCCACGTGCAGCTGAAGAACGCCGCCGGCAACTTCGTGCAGCCCGAAGCCAAGAGCTTCCAGGCCGCCGCCGCCACCGCCGATTGGAAGAGCGCCAAGGACTTCAACCTGCTGATGACCAACGCGCCCGGCGCCGAGGCCTGGCCGATCACCGCCACCACCTGGATCGTGATGTACAAGGAGCCGAAGAACGAAGAGCGCAGCAAGGTCGCCTTCGACTTCTTCAAATGGTCCCTGGAGCAGGGCCAGAAGGATGCCGCGGCCCTGGACTACGTCCCGGTCCCGGATGCGCTGGTCAAGCAGATCGAAGGCTACTGGGCGTCTGACTTCAAGAAGTAAGCACGACTGTCCCGCCGCCTGGATCCCCTGGGGTCCAGGCGGTTTCGCGCGTCCTTCCAGGTAGACGGAAAGCTCCATGACCGACCAAACCCTACCCCTCTCAGCCACCCAGGAACAGCGCATCCGCCGCGATACCCGCGCCGATGTCTGGTTCCGCCGGCTGCTGTTTTCCGCCGCGCTGCTGGTACTGCTGGTACTGGTCGGCGCCGCCGCGTCCACCCTCTGGGGCGGTCGCCACGCCTTCATGACCTTCGGCCTGGATTTCATCACCTCCACCGAGTGGGATGTCGGCGCCGAGAAGTTCGGCGCCCTGGTGCCCATCTACGGCACCCTGATGACCTCCTTCATCGCCCTGCTGCTGGCCGTGCCCACCGCCTTCGGCATCGCCCTGTTCCTCTCGGAGATCGCCCCCACCTGGCTGCGCGGTCCGGTGGCCACGGCGGTGGAACTGCTGGCGGGCATTCCCTCGATCATCTACGGCATGTGGGGCCTGTTCGTCTTCGGGCCCTTCATGGCCGCGCACATCTCGCCCTTCATCAACGACTACCTCGGCGCCATCCCGGTGATCGGGGTGCTGTTCCAGGGCCCGCCGCTGGGCATCGGCATGCTCACCGCCGGCATCATCCTGGCGATCATGATCCTGCCCTTCATCACCTCGGTGATGTACGAGGTGTTCCGCAGCGTGCCGGCCCAGCTCAAGGAATCGGCCTACGCCCTGGGCTCCACCACCTGGGAAGTCTGCTGGGACATCGTGCTGCCCTATACCCGCTCGGCGGTGGTCGGCGGCGCCTTCCTCGGCCTGGGCCGCGCCTTGGGCGAGACCATGGCGGTGACCTTCGTGCTGGGCAACGCCCACCAGTTCTCCCTCTCGCTGATGATGCCGAGCAGCTCCATCGCCTCGGTGATCGCCAACGAATTCAACGAGGCCTATACCGATCTGCACCGCTCCTCGCTGATCGCCCTGGGCTTCCTGCTGTTCGTGGTGACCTTCTTCGTGCTGCTGGCGGCACGGCTGATGCTGACGCAGCTGTCGCGCAAGGCAGGTAACTGATGCAGATCGACGCCTATCTCTATCGCAAGCGCCGGATCAAGAACGGCATCGCGCTGATCTTCGGCAGCGCCGCCGCCGTGCTCGGCCTGGGTTTCCTGGCCTGGATCCTCGGTACCACCCTGATCAAGGGCGTGAGCGCCCTGAGCCCGAGCATCTTCGTCGAGATGACGCCACCGCCCGGCGCCGCCGAGGGTGGCCTGGCCAACGCCTTGTTCGGCAGCGTGCTGATCACCCTGCTGGCCACCGCCATCGGCGCGCCCATCGGCATCCTCGCCGGGCTCTGGCTGGCCGAATACGCCCGCCACTCCAAGCTCGGCCTGGTGGTGCGCTTCGTCAACGACATCCTGCTGTCGGCGCCGTCCATCGTCATCGGCCTGTTCATCTACACCGCCGTGGTGGTGACGCTGAACCAGTACACCGGCGGCAGCCTGGGCTTCTCCGGCTTCGCCGGCGCCCTGGCGCTGGCCATGCTGGTGGTGCCGGTGGTGACCCGTACCACCGACGAGATGATGCAGCTGCAGCCGCCGGCCATGCGTGAAGCGGCCCTGGCCCTGGGCATCCCCCAGTGGAAGGTGACCCTGCAGATCCTGCTGCGCGCTTCCCGCGCCGGCGTGGTGACCGGGGTGCTGCTGTCCATCGCCCGCATCACCGGCGAGACCGCGCCGCTGCTGTTCACCGCCTTCGGCAACCAGTACTGGAACGCCGACGTGCTCAAGCCCATGGCCACCGTGCCGGTGACCATCTTCCAGTTCGCCATGAGCCCGTTCGAGAACTGGCAGCAACTGGCCTGGGCCGGCGCCCTGCTGCTGACCCTGTTCGTGCTGTTCCTGAACCTTTCCTCTCGCTTCTTCTTTCGCAACCGGGATTCCAAGTGACCACCATGCAGACGCAGATACCGGAACTGCAGGCGCGCGACGTCGGCTTCCGCTACAAGGGCCACCAGGCGCTCAAGTCGATCAACCTGGACATCGCGGCCAAGCAGATCACCGCCATCATCGGCCCGTCCGGATGCGGCAAGTCCACCCTGCTGCGCATCTTCAACCGCATCTACTCCGAATACCCGGGGCTGGAAGCGACCGGCGAGATCCTCATGGACGGGGAGAACATCCTCGATCCCAAGTACTCGCTGAGCCGCCTGCGCAGCACCATCGGCATGGTGTTCCAGAAGCCGGTGCCTTTCCCCATGTCCATCGCCGACAACGTCGCCTACGGCATCCGCCACCACGAGCGGCTGTCCCGGGTGGAGTTGCAGGACCGCGTTGAACAGGCCCTGCGCGGCGCGGCGCTGTGGGACGAGGTCAAGGACAAGCTCAACCAGAGCGCCCTGGGCCTCTCCGGCGGCCAGCAGCAGCGGCTGTGCATCGCCCGCACCATCGCCCTGCGGCCGCGGGTGCTGCTGCTGGACGAGCCGACCTCGGCGCTGGACCCCATCTCCACCGCGCGCATCGAACAGCTGCTGGCCGAACTCAAGCAGGAGTTCACCGTGGTGATCGTCACCCACAACATGCAGCAGGCGGCGCGTTGCTCCGACGTCACCGCCTTCATGTACCTGGGCGAGCTGATCGAAGTGGACAAGACCGACAAGATCTTCACCAAGCCGGACAAGAAGCAGACCGAGGACTACATCACCGGTCGCTTCGGCTGAAGCCTGGCCCGTTCGTCCTCGAAGGCCACTCCCCGGAGTGGCCTTTTTCATGGGTGGGCGGAAAGTGGCAGGGCAGGGCGGCCGCCCGTTTTCTCCGAGGAAGAAACTGTCCCCAGGTCGGAGAAGGACTGTCTCTCAAGGCGCAACGCATGGCTATCTCGTGAAATTTTCATTTATTTTCAAAGGCTTGTATTAAAAGTTTTACTTTATTGAAGGCAAACCGACATCTCTTCTGCCGAGACTGACCGAGCTTTGTGACGGGCTGCATTGCCAGCCACTACTGCCTGGATTGTCTTGAAAGGAGATCTGCCAATGTCTGTTAACCCTTATCGATTCACGGCGCTGTTCTCGGGTGTGCTCCTGGCCACCTGCTCGGCCGCCGCGAGTGCCGCCGTCGATGAGAAACTGCTCGACATGCTCAAGGCCAACGGCTCCATCTCCCCCGCCCAGTACGCCGAATTGCGCGGCGACCTGCAGCAGGAGCAGCAGGCGCGCGCCGCCCAGGTCGCCCAGCAGCAGAAGACCTCCGACTTCGAGAAGAAACTGGCCTGGGCCGCCAAGACCCAGATCAAGGGCGACGTGCGGGTGCGCCACGAAAGCATCGACATCAGCGGCGAGCCGGACAACGGTCGCGACCGGGACCGCCAGCGCATCCGGGCGCGACTGGGCGCCTACAGCGAGATCAATCCGCAGGTGGACACCGGCATCCGCATCGCCACCGGCGGCGGCGACGACGCCCGCTCCACCAACCAGGACCTCAACGGCTACTTCAACAAGAAGCAGCTCTGGCTGGATCAGGCCTACATCGACTACCACCCCACGGCGCTGCCGAATCTGCACCTGGTGGGCGGCAAGATGGGCCAGCAGTGGGTCAGCACCGGCGACGTCATCTGGGACGCCGACATCAACCCCGAGGGTCTGGCCGGCACCTACAGGTACGACCTGGGCGGCGGCGCCGAGCTGTTCGGCAGCACCGGTTACTATGTGCTCAAGGACAACGTCGACGGCGAGGGCTATGAGTTCAGGCACGACCTGCGCCTCTACGCCGGCCAGCTGGGCAGTCGCTTCAACCTGGGCGATGCCGCCAAGCTGATGGTCGGTGGCAGCGTCTACGCCTACGACAAGGACCAGGACAGCACCTGCCCGACCACCGGCTCGGTCACCTCGCCCTGCGCCCTGGCGGTCAATGGCAACACCACCGACCGCTTCCAGCTCTACGAGGGCTTCGCCCAGCTGGACCTGACCAAGCTGTGGGTGCCGCTGTCCTTCTATGGCCAGTACGTGGTCAACGACAAGGCCGACGACGGCGAGGACACTGCCTGGCTGGTGGGCGCCAAGACCAAGCTGATGCAGCGGGTCGGGCTGGAATACAACTACCGCGATGTCCAGCGCAATGCCGTGGTGGGCGCCTTCACCGACTCCGACTTCGGCAACGGCTCGACCGGTGCCCGCGGCCACAAGCTCAAGCTCGGCTACGAGATCGACAAGAACTTCGGCGTGGGCCTGACCTATTTCCTCGCCGAGTCCGACACCGCCAGCCGCTTCCGCACCGATGCCGACGTCAAGACCCTGCAGTTGGACCTGGAAGCCAAGTTCTAACCACGGCCTTCAGGTCGTGCTCCGCTTGAGCCGCCCTCGGGCGGTTCTTTTTTGCCTGCGCGATGGAGAGACTCGCCTGGCAAGTGTTGGGCTTCGCTGCGCTCAACCCAACCTACGCAGAAGCCGCTCCGCCCATACGCAGGGGCTGCTGCTTTTCCCCCTCTCCCTCCGGGAGAGGGCTGGGGTGAGGGAAGCTCCCGCCTACTGACGCTCCACCCGGATCTCCACCAACTTGCCGTCGACGAACCTGAGCTGGCGCGTGGCCCCGTTCGCCGGGCCATAGGTCCAGAACTGGGTCTCGGCCGCGTTGAACTTGGGCACGCCGTTGTTGCGCAGGGCGGGCGGGATCACCTTGCGCTCGGCCGGGGCGCCGCAGGCGGCGAGGACCTGTTCGACGCTGTCGCCTTCCTCGACGAGACTCTGGCCGCAGCGCAGGCTGGCCTGGGCGAGCAGGGGCAGCAGCAGGGGAATTAGCAGCAGGTGACGGACGTGCATGGCGCCTCCACGACAGGACAGCCCCGAGCTTAGCCAACCCCCGGCCAGGACGCCTGGCGCAAAATCTCGGTCAACTCCGCCGCCAGGCCATAAAGCCTGCGTAACGACGCGGGACAGCCGGCGGCGAGAGGCGTATTGCTGGACACCCCTTCTCCCTGAGTCCCGTCCGCACCATGGTCGCGATCCAAGCCCGCCTGCCCGTCGCCACCCCCGTTCCCCGACCCGAGCCCGTGTTGCACCTGCCGCCCAGCAGCACCCTGCTGATCATCGTCGAGCGCAAGGAAGACTGGTCGGACTACCTGCCCAGCGAAAGCATCGTCACCGCCCAGGAATACCTGGAAGACCGCCGCCTCACCGCCGGCGGTGGCCGCATCCAGGTGCTCAACCTCTGCCGCAACTACCGCTACCTGGGCCATGGCTACTACTGCTCGCTGCTGGCGGAGGCGCGTGGCCATCGCGTCATCCCCTCGGTGCGCACCCTCAGCGAACTCAACCGCAAGGCGCTCTACGGCCTGATGCTGGAGGACCTCGACGCCCTGCTGGACCAGGCCCTCGCCGAGCACCCGCTGGGCGCCACCGAGGGCTTCACCCTCAACCTCTATTTCGGGCGGACCGACTTCGCGCCGCTGCAGGCCCTGGCCCGACAGCTGTTCGACGCCTTTCCCTGCCCGATCCTGCAGGTGGAGTTGCGCCACAGCCGCCACTGGCACATCGCCGGGATCAAGAGTGGCGCCCTGCACCGGCTGCAGGATGCCCAGCAATACGCCTTCGCCGATGCCCTCGATGCCTTCAACCGGCGCATCTGGCGGCAGCCGGCCTCGCGCCGCCAGGCACGCTACGACCTGGCCATCCTCCACGATCCCGAGGAAGGCCTGCCGCCTTCCAACGCCGCGGCCCTGGCCAACTTCGTCGCCGCCGGGCGCGACCTGGGGGTCGCTGTGGAGCTGATCGAGCGCAAGGACTACGGCCGGCTGGCGGAATACGACGCCCTGTTCATCCGCGCCACCACCCGGGTCGACGACCACACCTACCGTTTCGCGCGCAAGGCCGAGAGCGAAGGCCTGGTGGTGCTGGACGATCCCGCGTCCATCCTGCGCTGCACCAACAAGGTCTTTCTCACCGACCTCCTGGCCATGCACGGCCTGGGCATGCCGCGCACCGAGATCCTCTATCGCGAACGCCCCCAGGAGCTGGAGGAGGTAGGCCGTCGCCTGGGCTATCCGCTGGTGCTGAAGATTCCCGACGGCTGTTTTTCCCGTGGGGTGCTCAAGGTGGCCGACGCCGCCGAGCTGCGCCAGGCCGCGGCGGAGCTGTTCGAGCGCTCGGTGCTGCTGCTGGCCCAGGAATACCTCTACACCGCCTTCGACTGGCGCATCGGCGTGCTCGCCGGCGAGCCCCTCTACGCCTGCCGCTACTTCATGTCCGCCGGCCATTGGCAGATCTACAACCACAAGGCGGAGTCGGGCAGTACCGGGGGGCGCTGCGAGGCGGTGCCCATCGCCGCCGTGCCACCGGCGGTGGTCGAGCTGGCGGTACAGGCCGCCGCTCTGATCGGCGATGGCCTCTATGGCGTCGACCTCAAGCAGGATGACGAGCGCCTGGTGGTCATCGAGGTCAACGACAACCCCAACCTGGACGCGGGCATCGAGGATGGCGTGCTGGGCGAGAGCCTCTACCGACGGGTGCTGGAGGATTTCGTCCGGCGCCTGGATCAGCGGCGCCAGGGCTGGTAGGAGCACGCCATGATCGAGAGCTTCGCCCTGCACGACGGCGCCCTGATACCGACCCCTGAACGGACGGCGCCGGTGCTGTTCTGCCGCGACCCCGATGCCCAGGAACGGGCCTGGCTGCTGGGCAGCTTCGCCCTGGATGCCCACCGCCTGGCCTCGGCGCTGGATCCCGATGAGGTGTCGCGGCTGGAAGGGCAGGGCGACGACCTCTTCCTGATCTGGAAACGCCCGGAACGCTATGCCGGCGGCGCGCGGTTCGCCTTCGAGGTGTCGTCCTTCGGCCTGCTCTGGCGACCGGAGCGACTGGTGGTCATCTCCTCCGGGCAGTCGCTGCTGGCCAGCGAGGGGACGTCGCATGCCCTGCAGGATCCGCTGGACGTGCTGGTGGAGCTGCTGTTTCGCAGCGTGCACCACTACCAGGGCCATCTGCGGGTCATCAAGCTGGTCGGTCGCGAATTGCAGCAGCGCTTCGACAGCTCCCTGGCCAACGAGCATCTGGTGCAGATGTTCAACCTCAGCGAGAGCCTGATCCACTACATCAACGCCCTGCAGGGCAATGGCGCGGTACTCGACCGCCTGCGCCAGATCGCCGCGAAGCGTGACCTGGGCGAATCCCTGCGGGCGCGCCTGGAAGACCTCAGCATCGAGAACGACCAGTGCCGGCGCCAGGCGGACATCTATGCCACGGTGTTCGCCCGGCTTATGGATGCCCGCGGCAACCTCGCCAACAACAGCATGAATCTGACCCTGCGCAACCTCACCCTGGTCAACGTGGTGTTCCTCCCGCTCAACCTCATCGCCGGCATCGGTGGCATGTCGGAGTTCAGCATGATGACCGCCGGCCATCCCTGGTGGCTGTCCTACTCGCTGCTGCTGGTGGCGATGCTGGCGTTGAGCCTTGGCCTGACCTGGATCCTGCGCCGCTCGCTGCGGCGCCGGGCCGAATCCGCCGCACGTGCGGCCTAGTAGCAAGAGAGGCAAGCATGGAAAGACATCTGCTCGGCTTGGGCATCGTCCTGGCGATCCTGGCCTTCGGTCTCCTGACCCTGGTCATCGATCTGCGCCGTGGCCAGCGACAGCATCGGCAGCCGGCGCTCAGCCCGGAAAGCGCCGGCTCAGATAGCGCGAGCCGGCCAGGCCGAAGCGCCAGGGCACCTCGCGCGCGCGGGTGATGCCGATGCGCGGGCCCTGGACCACGGCCACCGGCTCGGTCGCCGGGTCCAGTTGGAAGGGCGGCCCTGCCAGCGGCAGGCCGTCGTGGCTGCCGTCGATGCCCAGGGCCTGGCAGACTCGGCCAGGACCGGCGCAGAGCAGGCGATCGGCCAGGCCGCCGCGGCGCTCGCGCATCACTTCCAGGCCCCAGCGTGGCTCCAGGGCGCGGATCAACACCCCGGCGCCATGGCCGGCCTCGCGGCAGACCAGGTTGAAGCACCAGTGGATGCCGTAGGAGCGATAGACATAGGCATGCCCGGGCGGACCGAACATGGCCCGGTTGCGCGGGGTGGGGCCGGCAAAGCTGTGGGAGGCCGGATCCTCGCCGTCGTAGGCTTCCGTCTCGACGATCACACCGCCCACCCCGTCGACCGCCAGGCTGGCGCCGATCAGCAGGAGGGCGACTTCCTCCACCGGGCGAGCGAAGTCCACTTCCATCACGCCTCGGGCTCCGGCTCTTCCAGGATCAGCGCAGCATGCACCATGGCCAGATGGCTCAGGCCCTGGGGAAAGTTGCCCAGGGCCGCGCCGTCCTGGGGATCGCGCATCTCGGTCATCAGGCCCACGCCGTTGAGGCTGGCGGCCAGCACCTCGCGCATCAACTCGCGCGCCTGATCGACCTCGCCCAGTACCGCATGGGCCTCGACCATCCAATAGGAACAGGCGAGGAAGGCACCTTCCTCGCGCTCGGCGCCGCTGTAGCGATAGACCAGGGGCCCGCGAGCCAACTCGCGACGGATGGCCGCCAGGGTGCTGACCGAGCGGGCGCCGCCATCGAAGCCGAAGCGGATGCCCAATAGCAGGCCGGCATCCAGCCGCTCGGTGCCGGCATAGAAGGTGTAGGCCTGCTGGCGTTCGCTCCAGCAGTGTTCGTCGACCCAGTCGCGGATACGGTCGCGCTCGCGCTGCCAGCGACCGCACATCGCATCAGGGATATGGCCCTCACGGGCCAGGGTTACGGCGCGATCCAGGGCGAACCAGCAACCCAGCTTGGACAGGGTGTAGTGGCGCTGCTCGGGCAATTCCCACATGCCGGCGTCCGGCTGGCGCCAGCTGTCGGCGCAGAGATTGGCCAGGTCGGTGAGCAGGCTGGCGGTGGCGAAATCCAGCACATGGCCCTTGCTCGCATAGAGGCGGAAGGTTTCCAGCAGATCACCATAGAGACTCAGCTGGCACTGGGCGCTGGCACGGTTGCCCACCCGCACCGGCTGGGAGTCGCGATAGCCGGGGACCGGGATGGTGCGTTCTTCCGGCGCCAGCTCGCCCTCCAGGGTGAAGCAGGTGTGCAGGCGATTGCCATGCCGGCGGATGACGTTCTGGATCCAGGCCAGGGCTGCCTGGGCCTCGCCAAGCGCGCCCAGGCGCAGGAAGGCCTTGATGGTAAAGACCGCATCGCGTACCCAGGCATAACGGTATTCGTAGTTCTTGTCGCCGCCGATCCGCTCCGGCAGCGAGGTGGTGGCCGCCGCCACGATGGCGCCGGTGGGGGAGTAGAGCAGCAGCTTGAGCGCCAGCGCCGAGCGCTTCACCTCGCTGAGGAATTCGCCACGATAGGCGAAACCCTGGGCCCATTCGCGCCAGGCCTGGTCACTGCGGTCGATGCGCTGGTCGACTTCCTCCAGCGTCGGCACGATCAGGGGCTCGTTCTCGGTCGCGGTCAGCGCCAGGACGCTGCGCTGGCCGGCTTCCAGCACCAGGCGCGCCACCAGCCGGCGGTCGTCGCACTGGAGGATCTCCAGCCGTTCGCAATACCTCAGGGTGGCCATGACGCCATCGACATGCATGACTTCGCCATTGGGCGTGCTGCGCATCCACGGCGAGACCGTTTGGCCCTGGGTGCCGGGCACCAGTTCGATGCGCAATTCGACCCGCCCCGCGAGGCCTTCGACACGCCGACCCAGCTCGCACCAGGGCAGGCGACCGGCCGAGCCACTGTTGAGCGACTCGGTCAGGCGCACGCTGCCGTCGGCGGTGTGGAAGCAGGTCTCTAGCACATTGCTGTCTTCGCGATAGGCGCGTTCGACGCGGTAGTCGGCCACCGGCGCGATCGAAAAGAAACCGCCGGCCGGCGCATCCAGCAGGCGGTCGAACAGCGGGGCGGAATCCATGTTGGGCACGCACCACCAGTCCAGCGAGCCGTCCGGCGCCACCAGGGCCACCGAGCGACCGTCGGAGAGGGCGGCATAACCCGCCAGGGGCGCATAGCCGTCCTGGCGAGCCGGGTCGAAGGCCACCATGGCCGTCAGCCCATGCCTCCGGTGGCGCCATAGACCTCACCGGTCACATAGCTGGATTCCTGGGAGGCCAGCAGTACATAGATGGGGGCCAGTTCGGCCGGCTGACCGGGGCGCTTGAACACCGTCTCGCCGCCGAAGCTGGGGATCTTCTCCTGCGGCTGGCCACCACTGGGTTGCAGGGGCGTCCAGAAGGGACCGGGGGCCACGGCATTGACGCGGATGCCCTTGCTGGCGACCTGCTTGGCCAGCGCCTTGGTGAAGTTGGTGATGGCCGCCTTGGTGGAGGCGTAGTCCAGCAGGAATTCCGAAGGCTGGGTGGCCTGGATCGAGGTGGTGTTGATGATGGCGGCGCCGGCCGGCAGGTGCGGTAGCGCGGCCTTGCACAGCCAGAACAGCGCATAGACATTGGTCTTGAAGGTGGCGTCGAACTGCTCGGTGGTCAGCTCGGCGATGTCCTGCACCGCGGTCTGCTTGCCGGCCACGTTGACCAGGATGTCGAGGCCGCCCAAGGCGTCTTTCGCCTTGCTCACCAACTGGTTGCAGAAGGCTTCGTCCTTCAGGTCACCGGGCAGGCAGAAGGCCTGGCGCCCTTCGGCTTCCACCAGCTTGACCACTTCCTGGGCGTCGGCTTCTTCCTCCGGCAGGTAGTTGAGCACCAGGTCGGCACCCTCGCGGGCATAGGCGATGGCGGTCGCCCGGCCAATGCCCGAATCCGCCCCGGTGATCAACGCCTTGCGCCCAGCCAGCCGACCGAAGCCCTTGTAGCTGGTCTCGCCATGATCGGGACGCGGCTGCATCGCCTGGGCCAGGCCTGGCGCCTCCTGGGGCTGCTTGGGAAACTCCGGCTGGGGATACTGGGTGAGGGGGTTCTGCATGGCGTACTGGTTGTCGCTGGACATGACATCTCCTGAAAGGCGCTAGAAAGGCGCCCGTTGGGCAGCTTTTCGCTGACGTTCAAGGAAATGGAGGGGTAAAGCCGCCACGAGGTTCCCGGCGTCCATCGGCCTCTGTATCCACTTGGACGGATTTCTTACCTCGGCTTTACCCCCGGCTACGCCTTTTTGGCCGTGGCCTGGCGTCCAAGGAGGTGACGCAGGGAAGGTCCCTGCGCTGTTGGAGAAAGCGGATGTTGGTTAAGAGCTGCAAGGTGGCCCTGCTGGCCGTAGTACTGTCGTTGTCCGGGTGCTGGCTGTTCATGCCGCCACCGGGCGGCGGGCATGGTGGTCCCGGCGGTGGCCATGGCGGACCTGCGGGTGGTCCTGGCCAGGCTGGGCCACGCTAGCGCCAGCCTTCAGGTGTCGAGCGGCTCCAGGCGCAGGGCGACACCGGTACGTTGCAGGGTGAGGATGTCCGCCTCGCGACAGCCGATCAGGTCGCCGGTGGCGGTGCGCAACTGGTCATCTTCCAGCTGGGCATAGGACCGGGGCAGGGTGCCGTCGCCCGTGACCATGATGTAGAGCTGACCGCACAGCAGTTGGCCGGCCAGCCGCCCATCGTCCAGGCCGATCAGGCGATAGCTGCGGCGGGCGTCGTAGGTGAAGGGCATGGGCGCATCCAATCGAGAGGTTCTGCTCAGAACCACTCTGGCGGGCAATGTTCCCTGCCGCTTGGCTGCGCGTGGCACGCCAGGCCCCGCCGTTGCGCTTGAAGCCTGCCGCCCGCTGGGTGGCGGCAGGCCAACCGCTGGTCGCAGTCGTTTCTCAATAACGGAACTGGGCTACCAGGCCCTGGAAGGACGTGGCCAGGCGCGACAGTTCCTGGCTGGACGCGGCGGTCTGCTGGGCGCCGGTCGCGGTCTGGGTGGACAGGTCCTGGATGTTGACCAAGTTGCGGTCCACTTCGCGAGCCACCTGGGCCTGCTCCTCCGCCGCACTGGCGATCACCAGGTTGCGTTCCTCGATCCGTGCCACCCCGGCGGTGATCCGCTCCAGCGCCTCGCCGGCGCGGTTGGCCCGCTGCTGGGTGTCGTCCGCCAGCGACTGGCTCTTGTGCATGGCGCTCACCGCTTCTTCGGCGCTACTGCGCACGGTGCTCATCATGCGCTCGATCTCGCCGGTGGAGCCCTGGGTCCTGTGGGCCAGGGCACGGACCTCGTCCGCCACCACGGCGAAGCCGCGCCCCTGCTCGCCAGCGCGGGCCGCTTCGATGGCGGCATTGAGCGCCAGCAGGTTGGTCTGCTCGGCGATGCCGCGGATGACCTCCAGCACCTTGCCGATCTCGCGGATCTGGCCTTCCAGGGTCTGCACCTTCTGGGTGGAGTCGGTGATTTCCTCGGTCATCACCGCCATGGCCTTGGCCGCCTGCTGCACCTGCTCGCGACCCTGCTGGGCCTCATGGCTGGTCTCCTGGGAAGCGGTGGAGGTGGAGGCGGCGTTGCGGGCGACCTCTTCCACGGCGGCGGTCATCTGGTTGACCGCGGTGGCCGCCTGCTGCACTTCGTCATGCTGGCGAACCTGGCCGCGCGAGGTCTCCTCGGTCACGGCGTGCAATTCCTCGGCGGCCGCGGCCAGCTGGCTGGAGGCGCCGGCCATCTGCTGCACGGTATCCTTCAGGCTGCGCTGCATGCCGCCCAGGGCTTGCAGCAGCTGGCCGGCTTCGTCGCGGCGCGTGCTCTGGATCGGTTGGGTCAGGTCGCCCTCGGCGACGCGCTCGGCGCTGGACACGGCTTCGCGGATCGGGCTGACGATCATGCGGGTGATGACGATGCCCAGGACCAGGGCGCAGAGCACCGCCAGCAGCAGGCCGCCGGCGAGCATCCAGAAGGCCTTGCCGTAGGTGGCGATCGCCGCGGCGCCGGCTTCGTTACCCTGGCGCTTGTTGGACTCCACCATGATCTTGAAGGCGGCCATGGTCTTGCGATAGCTGGGCTGCACCTGCTCGTTCAACAGCTGGTTGGCACCGGCCACGTCCTTGGCGGCCAGGCGCGCCAGGACGGTGTCGATGCCGGCGATATAGGTCTTCCACTCACCCTCGAAGGCGTCGCCCGCGACTTTTTCATCCGCTTGCAAGGGCGTTGCGCGGTAGTCGGCGAAGGGCTTCTCGGCATCGGCCTGGTTGGATCGCAGCGAGGCGATGATGCGGTCCTGCTCGGTCTGGGGCGCGTTGGCATAGACCATGGACATCAATCGGAAGATGTCGCGGTTGTGGCCGATCACGTTGTTCTTGGCATCGTTGAGCCGGGTGATGGACAGCAGATTGTTGTTCAGCACCGAATCCAGCAGGCCATTCAGGCTCCTGAGCCCGTTCATGCCGACCGCACCTATGCCCAGGGTGATGAGCGTACAGAGACCGAAGGCGATCGCGAGTTTCTTCGCCAGCGCCAGATTGTTGAACCAGACCATTGGGGAGTTCCTTTCAGCGAGGGATGCCAGCCAGATTGCACCGGATGCCCTTGCTATCGGCACTTATCAGATGACCTTTAACACCGCCGGGCGGGCTCTAGAGCAGGCCATCCGCCACCTCAGCCCCGTCCATAGAGCTGATCCAGCAGACGATTGGCTGCCAGCGCGGCATCCAGGGTGGCCAGTTCCGGGCGCTCCTGGCCGAGCAACCGGTCGAACACCGCCAGGGCCCCCTGGGGCACGCCGGGATCCAGGCCCTCCGCCAATATCTGTCGGTTGCCCTGGGCATCGTGAAGCAGCAGCCGTCCGGCGGAGACTTCCAGCGTTCCCGCGCTGCCGTCTAGCCGGATGGCCAGCCGCGGCCCACGCAGGGTGGCGCTGGCGCGCAGGTGGATCGGCAACCCGCCGGCGCTGAGCAGGGCCTCGCCACCGTGATCCAGTGGCCAGCGGGCGTCGCGCTCCAGGCGGCAATGTTCCACCGTCAGCGGCTGGTCGGTGAGCCAGGCGCTGAAGTCGAGCAGATGCACGGCCAGATCGCCGAAGGCGCCGTAGCCCATGCGCGCCTCGTTCAGGTGCGCCGGCCACTCGCTCAGCCAGCCCTCCAGCAGTCCCGGATGGCCCGCGGTCAGTGACAGGTGGGTGAGGGTACCGATGGCGCCATCCCGCGCCAGCTGGCGCAGCTGCTGCAAGGCCGGGTCGGTACGCAGGTAGAAGCCGCTGAAGCAGGAGCGTCCGGCGAGTCGCTCGGCCAGGGCCGTGGCCCGCGCGGCCGAGACGGCCAGCGGCTTTTCCACGAACAGGTGGCGGGCGCGGGGCAGCAAGGCCGCCACCGCGGCTTCATGGTCATCGATGGCGGTGGTGACGAAGGCCAGGTCCACCGCGGGCAGCTGCCGGAAGTCGTCCAGCACCGGCAGGCCATGGGGCGCGGCGAGGCGCTGGGCACGCTCTGGATCGCGCTCACTGGCCACCGCCACCACCCGCACCCGCGGATCAGCCAGGCTGGTGTCCAGGTAGTCCTGGGCGTGGATCTGTTCGCAACCGACGATGGCGACGCTGAGCATGACGAAGGGTCCTCTAACGGTGGCTGTACCGTTATGGACCCCTCGGCGGTCGCTAAGCTTCCGCGATCAGGCCGGCTGGTAGGCCTTGCCGAAGCGGTTGGCCAGGAAGGCATCCATGTCCACCTGCTCCTGGGCGATGAAGCCGCGCTGTGGCAGCTTGCCTTCGCGGAACAGGTCCAGCGCGGTGCAGATGCCGGCAGCGGTGGTGATCTGGATGGCGCTGGTCAGCTGGCCGTCGCGCTCGGCGGCGAAGATCTTGCGGCTGAATACTTCCTGCACCAGCTTGCCACCGCGCATTCCGCTGACGGTGACGAACACCAGCACCACGTCCTGCATGGTGGTGGGCACGGCGCCACGCAGGATGCCCTTGAGCTGCTCCTGGTCACCGGCCAGGCGCAGGTCTTCCAGCAGGAACTTCATCAGGTCGCGGTGCCCGGGATAGCGCACCGTCTTGTAGTCGAGGGTTTCCACCTGGCCCTGCAGGGTCTCGCAGAGGGTACCCAGGCCGCCGGAGGTGTTGAAGGCCTCGTATTCCACGCCGTCCAGGGAGAAGTGCTCCAGGCCTTCCAGCGGCTGCACCAGTTGCAGTTCGCCGTTGCGCACCGCCTCGCAGGGGTGGCAGTACTCGTTGACCAGGCCGTCGACGCTCCAGGTCAGGTTGTACTTCAGCGCATTGGTGGGGAATTCCGGCAGGGCGCCGACGCGCATCTTCACTTCGCGCACGCTGTCGAAGCGCTTGGCCAGCGAATGGGCGGCAATACCGATGAAGCCGGGCGCCAGGCCGCACTGGGGCATGAAGGCATTGCTCGCGCCCTCGGCCAGCTGGCGGATGGCCTTGGTGGCCTTCACGTCTTCGGTCAGGTCGAAGTAGTGGGTATTGGTGGCCTTGGCCGCCTGGGCCACGGGAATCGCCAGGTGATAGGGCAGGGCGTTGAGCACCACGTCCTGATCGTCCAGGGCGGCGATCAGAGCGGCGGCGTCGGCGGTATCCAGGGTGCGGGTCCGTACACCCAGGGCCGCGATGGCGGCCAGGGCGCGCTCGTCACGATCGGCCACCGTCACCTGGTAGTCGCCACTGGCATGCAGCAATTGCGAAATGGTATAGCCGATGTGGCCGGCGCCGAGCAGGGTGACTTTCATGGCGGATCCTCCGAGGTTGAAGGCTCCAGCTTAGAAAGCGGCGCTGCCAGATGTGAGCGTCAGAGCGTCGAATCGTTGTGCTTTATTTGATGAAACGACGGAGTTTTCGTCGTTTCGACGGAGCGTTTCGTTTTTGAGCCGAAACGTTGCTGCCACAGGCTCTTGATAGACCGTAGGTTGGGTTGAGACGGCTTCATCGTCGAAGTCCAACAGGGATGTTCAGCTTGGGCAGTGTTGGGCTTCGCTGCGCTCAACCCAACCTACGGCGGCCGGTAGGGGCGGTCGCTACGGCGCGCCGGCATGGCCAGGATCAGCGCTGTGTAGGGTCGGCACCCCGGCTAACCACCACGGCTGCAATCACTACCTAACCCGGCACCACCCGCAGCAACTGGCCTTCCTCGCCATCGGTGAGCAGCCAGAGAGTGCCATCCGGTCCGCTGCGCACATCGCGCAATCGTTGGTCCAATTCCTGGAACAACAGCTCCTGCTGGCCGGGCTTGCCGTCCACCAGGGGTATCCGCCGTACCGATTTCTCCCGCAGCGCGGCCACGAACAGGCTGCCCCGCCAGACGGGAAAATCCGTACCGTCGTACCAGGTCATGCCGGCCGGAGCGATAGAGGGCGTCCACTCCAGCAGCGGCGGGGTGATGCCCGGCAGGTCGCGGAACGGCGTGATGCGGGCGCCGGTGTAGTCCACGCCACCGGTGGTCAGCGGCCAGCCGTAGTTGGCGCCGGCGCGGATCAGATTCAGCTCGTCGCCGCCCTTGGAGCCGTGTTCGTGCTCGTACAGCACCTGGCGCTCGGCCACCCAGACCAGCCCCTGGGGGTTACGATGGCCGAGGCTGTAGATCTCCGGCAGGGCGCCAGGGCGGTCGACGAAGGGATTGTCCGCCGGCACCTGGCCGTCGCGGGTCACCCGCACGATCTTGCCCAGATGGGTATCCAGCCGCTGGGCGTCGGTACGCTCCACATTGCCGTCGCCCAGGGCGATGGCCAGGGTGCCGTCGCCAAGCAGCGCCATGCGTGCGCCGAAGTGCTGGCCAAAGGGCTTGGCAGGTTGGCTGGTGAACAGCGTGCGGAGGTCCTGCAGGCGCATGCCGTCCAGCCGGGCACGTATCACCCGCAGGTGATTGGCCTGGCGCGTGCCGGTGGCGTAGGAAAGATAGAGCAACTGGTTGTTCGCAAAGTCCGGGTCCGGCAGCACCTCGAACAGTCCCGCCTGGCCTTCGCTATACAGCTCGGGCAGGCCGGCTATGGCTTCGGCTTGCAAGGCGAGCCGACCCTGGGCATCCGGCACCAGCAGGCGCAGCCGTCCCGCGCCCTCGGTGAGCAGCGCCCGGCCGTCGGGCAGGAAGGCCAGCGACCAGGGCCGCGCGAGTCCGGTCGCCAGCGTCTCGATCTTGTAGGTCGGCGCGGCCGTGGCCAGCGGACCGCCCAGCAGCATCATCAGTAACACAATCCAGGCCCTGGGCCCCGAAGCTTTGGCCCATGGCCAGGGTCTACCGCAGGCATCCGCTGTCGCTACCATCTTGGCCTCTCTTCGAGAACGTCCGCTCATGTCCACACCGCTCTGGCGCGCCCTGCTCAGACCTCGCACCCTGCTGGCCTTCGCCGCCGCCCTGCTGCTGGCCACCGCCTGGGGCAGCCTGGTGCAGACCCAATACAACCTGGCAGCGCTGCAGGGCCTGGGGCAGCCGATAGACGCCGCCACCCGCTGGCAGACCTCGTTGCAGGATCTGCTGGGCTTCGGACCCGTCTACGCGGCCATCGTGCTCGCCGCTTGGTTACCAGCCTTTGCCGCGGCCTTCTGGCTGGGGCGCGGCAGCGTTGCCTACCGGGCCTGCCTGCTGCCGCTGGCCACCAGCGTCAGCCTGATCGCCGCCATCCGCCTGATCGACGCCTTCGCCCCCATGCCGGTGCTGATCTACGCCACGCGCACCCTGGAGGGGCTGCTGGCAATGGCCGTGGGCGGCCTGCTCGGTGGCCTGCTGTTCCTCTGGCTGGTCCGGCCCAGTGCCGACCGGGCGGGCGTTCTGCGCTAGACGAAAGCCCTCTCAGGACGAGGTCAGCTTCATCAATACCAGCCCGCTGACGATCAAGGCCGCGGCCAGGATCCGCAATGGACTCGCCGCCTCGCCCAGCACCAGGATGCCGACCACGAAGGCGCCCACGGCGCCGATGCCGGTCCAGATGGTGTAGGCGGTGCCCAGCGGCAGGCTGCGCATGGAGATCGACAGGAGCGCCACGCTCGCCACCATGGCGACCAGGGTGATCACCGTCGGGGTGAGGCGCGAGAAGCCCGCGGACTGCTTCATGGAAAACGCCCAGACCACCTCGAGCAGTCCCGCACACACCAGATAGAACCAAGCCACGGACGGCCTCCTCGGTAACCGGGCCGTCCCGGAACACTGCCCACCGATCTCGGGGGCGTCCCCAGGGCTGGAAGAAAGCGGCGGCAAGAGTTCACCGCCGGATCGGCCCCGATATCCTAGCCGCTCACACCCGGGCCTTGCGACCCGAGGGGCCCGGCGAGCGGCCGGTACCGGCTAACGCGGTTGGCAGATCTGCTCGGCGATGGCGTCGAACTCCCGGTCGAAACTGGCGCGTTCGGCGGCACTGAGGAAGCCCTGCTGCTCGACGAAGTCATCGCTCCGCTGCCGCACCCGGGCAATGTGCTCGCTGAACTGGTTCGCCTGCTGCTGACCGATCCGCCGAGCGATCCGCGCCGTGCTCACATCCGCCTGCAGCACCTTGGCGCGCATGGAGATATGCGCCTGCCGCGGATCGGTGATCGACCCACCCAGCTCGCCCGGCAAGGCGCGCTGCTGCTCCAGGTTGCAGCTGGGCAGACCGAGATCGTCTGGGTGACCCTGCTCCTTGGTACAGGCACCGAGGGCGAGGGGTAACAGCAACAGCGGAAACAGGGCTTTCATCGGGGCGCCGCGGAATAGGCCATGGGAAGCCCTTGAGAACCTGCGCTGGGCGCTTGGTTCGGCAAGGCTCTGGAGCGAGCTTTGGTAACACTCTTACTTGCCCTCGCCAGCGGCCCCGGCGCTAATCGGCGGCGCGCGCCTGGCGGTCCAGTCCTGCCAGTTGCAGCCGCGCGCCATCGGCCACCGGGCCTCTCCCGGCCGCGGTGCTTTGCAAGAGCGCCTGGTGCAGCGAATGAGCCGCCGCCTCTAGGCCCGGCCGGATGGCCTGGCTGGCCTCGGCGAGGGCGGAGTCCTCGGTGAAGACCGGGGCCGCGAGAAAGAGGGTAACCGAGCTGGTCAGGAGGTATTTCATACAGGCTTCCTTGCTGTGTGATCACCAGGGTATCGGCATCCGGCCGGTGGGCTTTACCTGGTGCAGGTCAACACAGCTTAGCCCAAGACCACCCTGGCGTTGCTGGTGATGGTCAGACGAATCGGGCCGGTGATCGGCCCGCGCCAGCCAGGGCAGGGCATCCATTGGTCGTGAAGGACCGCCAGAAACGCCAAAGCCCGCGCAATGGCGGGCTTTGGCGGTGTTCACGCGACCACAGGGGGGTGAACAGGAGATGGCGCACTCGGCGGGATTCGAACCCACGACCCCTGCCTTCGGAGGGCAGTACTCTATCCAGCTGAGCTACGAGTGCAGCGATTCGGTGACGCTGAATCGGTCGCCATCATACTCACCTTGCATCGGACCGTCCATGCCCGGATGCACGATGTTGTTGATTTTGAACGACTGTTTCGTCGGGTCGGGCAGGGACTGCATAAACAGTGGCGAGGTCGATGAGAAAACGGCTCGTTCGCTCTTGCGCAGGGGTTCAGGATTCTCCTAGGATGCGTTCAATATTTCGAACGCCGTAGCGTTTTGCACGGCGAGTCAGGGTGCACTGAACGGTGGCCATGCCAGCGTTGCCAGGCCTGACCCTATCGCAGGCGCAGGGGTGTCAAGCCCTTGCTTCCGGCCCTTTCAGCCAAGGAGACCGTAATGCAGCTCAAAGATGCTTCCCTGTTTCGCCAGCAAGCCTATGTCGACGGTGCCTGGATCGACGCCGACAGCGGCGCCACCGTCAGCGTGGACAACCCCGCCACCGGCGAGACCCTGGGCACCATTCCCAAGCTCGGCCGCGCCGAGACCAAGCGCGCCATCGACGCCGCCAACCGGGCCCTGCCGGCCTGGCGGGCGCTGACCGCCAAGGAGCGTTCGGCCAAGCTGCGTCGCTGGTACGAACTGATGATCGAGAACCAGGACGACCTGGGCCGCCTGATGACCCTGGAGCAGGGCAAGCCGCTGGCCGAGGCCAAGGGCGAGATCGCCTATGCCGCCTCCTTCATCGAGTGGTTCGCCGAAGAAGCCAAGCGCATCTATGGCGACACCATCCCCGGCCACCAGGCCGACAAGCGCATCCTGGTGATCAAGCAGCCCATCGGCGTCACCGCCGCCATCACGCCGTGGAACTTCCCCACCGCGATGATTACCCGCAAGGCCGGCCCGGCCTTGGCCGCCGGCTGCACCATGGTCATCAAGCCCGCCAGCCAGACGCCGTACTCGGCGCTGGCCCTGGCCGAGCTGGCCGAGCGCGCCGGCATTCCCAAGGGCGTGCTGAGCGTGGTCACCGGCTCCGCCACCGAGATCGGTGCCGAGCTGACCGAGAGCCCCATCGTGCGCAAGATCTCCTTCACCGGCTCCACCGAGATCGGTGCCAAGCTGATGGAGCAGAGCGCGCCGACCATCAAGAAGCTGTCGCTGGAGCTGGGCGGCAACGCACCCTTCATCGTCTTCGACGACGCCGACCTGGACAAGGCCGTGGAAGGCGCCATCGCCTCCAAGTACCGCAACGCCGGCCAGACCTGCGTCTGTGTCAACCGTCTCTACATCCAGGACGGCGTCTACGAGGCCTTCGCCGAGAAGTTCAAGGCCGCCGTGGCCAAGCTCAAGGTCGGTAACGGCCTGGAAGAGGGCGTGACCATCGGCCCGCTGATCGACGCCAAGGCCGCCGCCAAGGTCAAGGAGCACATCGACGACGCCGTGAGCCAGGGTGCCAAGGTCATCGCCGGTGGCAAGGCCCACGCCAATGGCGGCAGCTACTTCGAACCGACCATCCTCGCCGAGGTGCCCAAGAGCGCCAAGGTGTCCAAGGAAGAGACCTTCGGCCCGCTGGCGCCGCTGTTCCGCTTCAAGGACGAGGCCGAGGTCATCGAGCTGGCCAACGACACCGAGTTCGGCCTGGCCTCCTACTTCTATGCCCGCGACCTGTCCCGCGTGTTCCGCGTGGCCGAGGCGCTGGAATACGGCATGGTCGGCATCAACACCGGTCTGATCTCCAACGAGGTCGCCCCCTTCGGCGGCGTCAAGGCCTCCGGCCTGGGCCGCGAAGGCTCCAAGTACGGTATCGAGGAATACCTGGAGATCAAGTACCTCTGCCTGGGCGTCTGATCCCGCTTTCGGCTGGGCCTGTTGGGCTTCGCTGCGCTCAACCCAACCTAGGATCCAGGTAGGTTGGGTTGAGACGGCTCCACCGTCGAAGCCCAACAGCGCTCCAGCCTGACCCACAGCTTTTCCCGGCGCGGACGCCGGGCCGTTGGCAGTCGATCATCGTATGCTGCCCGGAATCCGGTCCGCGCTTTTTCCGTAGCCGGCCGCACGATGAGCGGCCATCGAGGACTGCAATGAGCCACACCAACGATTCCCTGATGCATCGCCGCAGCGCCGCCGTCGCCCGTGGCGTCGGCCAGACCCATCCGATCTTCGTCGCCCGCGCGGAGAACGCCAAGGTCTGGGACGTCGAGGGCAACGAGTTCCTGGACTTCGCCGGCGGCATTGCCGTGCTCAACACCGGTCACTTGCACCCGCGCGTGGTGGCGGCCGTGCAGGAACAGCTGACCAAGGTCTCCCACACCTGCTTCCAGGTGCTGGCCTACGAGCCCTATGTCGAGGTCTGCGAAAAGCTCAACGAACTGGTGCCGGGCAACTTCCCGAAGAAGACCGCGCTGTTCAACTCCGGCTCCGAAGCGGTGGAGAACGCCGTCAAGATCGCCCGCGCCGCCACCCAGCGCGCCGGCGTCATCGCCTTCTCCAGCGCCTACCACGGCCGCACCATGATGACCCTGTCGCTCACCGGCAAGGTCGCGCCCTATTCGGCCGGCATGGGCCTGATGCCCGGCGGCGTCTATCGCGCGCTCTATCCCTGCGAACTGCACGGCATCAGCGTCGATGACGCCATCGCCAGCGTCGAGCGCATCTTCAAGAACGATGCCGCCCCGGGTGACGTGGCCGCCATCATTCTCGAGCCGGTGCAGGGCGAGGGCGGTTTCTATGCCGCGCCCAAGGACTTCATGCAGCGCCTGCGCAAGCTCTGCGACACCCACGGCATCCTGCTGATCGCCGACGAGGTCCAGTCCGGCGCCGGGCGCACCGGGACCTTCTTCGCCATGGAGCAGATGGGCGTCGACGCCGACTTGGTGACCTTCGCCAAGTCCATCGCCGGTGGTTTCCCGCTGTCGGGCGTGACCGGTCGCGCCACGGTGATGGATGCCGTCACCCCCGGCGGCCTGGGCGGTACCTATGCCGGTAGCCCCATCGCCTGCGCCGCGGCCCTGGCGGTGATCGAGACCTTCGAGCAGGAGAACCTGCTGGACCGCTCCAAGGCCGTGGGCGAACGCCTCACCGCCGGCCTACGTGAACTGGCGACCAGGCATCCGCAGATCGTCGAGGTGCGGGGCCTGGGCGCCATGATCGCCATGGAGCTGGGCAAGGGCGGCGACGTCGAGCAACCCGATGCCGAGCTGACCAGCCAGATCGTCGTCCGCGCGCGCCAGAAAGGCCTGATCCTGCTCAGCTGTGGCAGCTACGGCAACGTGCTGCGCATCCTGGTGCCGCTGACCGCCAGCGACGAAGAGCTGGACCGCGGCTTGGCCATTATCGGCGAGTGCTTTGCCGAATTGGCCTGAGTGCTGATCGACCGCCCTCGAAAGAGGGCGGTTTTGTTGTGACGGACTTGGCAAAAAGTTCCCTTTTGGCGCATCATCCGCCGCTTCGCCTGGCATTGGGAGGAGCTGGTTGGGATGCCGCCCTTGATACTCATCGTTGATGCCAATCCCTGGACCCGGGATCTGCTCAAGTCACTCGTCCTGGCCGCACGCGCCGACGCCCAGGTCCACGAATACGGCCATGGCTACCAGGCCCTCGCCGAACTGGACCAGCGCAAAAGATGCGCCCTGGTCATCGCCGAACGCCCTGCCGATTGCGATGGACTCGACCTGCTGCGCCGTATCCGCCAGCGCGGCACCCAACCCCTGCAGCCGGTCATCCTGCTTTCCGACCAGGCCGATGCCGCCTATGTCCGTGCGGCGCTGCGGCTCGCCCCCACCGCCTACCTGGTCAAGCCCTACAACGCCGAAGAATTGCTGCGGCGCTTGCGCAGCCTCCTGCCGCCCGCGGGAGAGGATGCCCAGGCGACCCAGCCCGGACCCGAGGGCACCCTGGACGACTATCTGCAGCGCATGGCCGCGGAGATCGACGCCGTGCCGTTGTTCGCCGACCTGCCCGCCATCATCCAGCGCTGCCGCGACAGCGCCAGCTGCAGCCTGGGCGAACTGGAGACCGAGTTCAGCCATGATCCGCTGGTCACCGCGACGCTGATCGCCGCGGCCAATAGCGCTTCCCAGCGCGTCGGCCAGTCCTGCCAGACGCTCAGCCAGGCGCTGCCGCGCCTGGGCGTGGGCTTCACCCTCAACCTGGTGCTGGGTCTGAGCCTCAAGCGCGCGACGCGGCTGGCCGATCCGCTGCTGGCCGGGCGCGCCGAAGGCTATCTGCACCTGGCCCAGCGCGCCGCCGATTGCGCGCGGCTGCTGGCGCTGCGCTATGCCCGCGAAGACGCCGAGCGCTGCTATACCGCAGGGCTGCTGCATCGCCTGGGCGAACTGGCCGTGCTGCAGGGGCTGCAGCGCTGGTGCGCGGCGGGCGGCGTGGTCGACGAGGCCGCGGTGGAGCGCGCCCTGGCGCGCTACAGCCAGGAGTTCTCCACGGAGTTGCAGCGCCACTGGCGCCTGCCGCTGGAGTTGCGCGAATTGGTGGCGGCGGTGCACGGCCTGCACGGGGTGCTGCCCAAGCCCTCACTGATCCTGCACCTGGCCGCCCAGGCGGCGTGCCCGGCGCCCGGCGAGTCCCTCGACGGCCTGCTGGAACACAAGGCCAGCCGCATGCTGGGGCTGGAAGCGCCGGTCTGGAAGCTGGCCGTCACCCAGCTGCAACCGGCCTAGCGCGCGGTATCGGGGCGGTAGCCCAGGCGCAGTCCGCCCCAGTGCCGCCCGTTCACCAGGATCGGCACTGAGAGGTCGTGCATCACCTCGCCGGTATCCCTCATGTAGGTCTGCAGCAGTAGCCGCCGCTGATGACTGCCGCAGCGCTTGCCGGTGCGGTCGCCGAACAGGCGCTTGCTGCGGCTGCGCGCCGTATCCACCGCCAGGTCGCCGGTGGGGGCATGGGCGAAGGCATTGTTGTGGGTCGGCACGTAGCCTTCCGGGGTACAGGCGATGGCGAACACCAGTCCGGGGTGCTGGGTCAGCAGCGGCTCCTGGATCGCCGGCAGCACGCCGTCGGTATAGCTGTCGAAGCGGGTGCGGTACTTGGGTGGCTGGCTGCCGGGAAGGGGCTGGTACTGGCGATCGAACAGGGCTTCCGGGGTGATGCGGCCGGCGGCCAGGTCTTCTTCGAAGCGTCGGCCGATGGCATCCGCACCCTGGCGCGCCAGTTCGAAGATGCGTTGGTGATAGCTGTCCAGGCCGACTTCGGCCAGGCGTTCGCTGCTGGCTTCGGCCATGTCCACCAGTTCGTCGGCGGCGCTGCTCAGGCGACTGGTCTGGCGCTCGCTGTCGGCCAGGTCGCTGTGCACCTGCGCCACCGCCTCGGCCAGGTTTTCCAGCTGGGCGAGGTTGGCCGAGGTGCCCTGGGCGATGTCGCCCGCCTGGCGTTCGGCGGTCTGCGCGAGCCGGGCGATCTCCTGCAGGCCCTCGCCGGTGTGCTCGACGCGGCGGACGCCATCTTCCAGGGCGGTGGCCAGCTCCTGGATCTGGCTGACCACGGCGCCGGTCTGCTGGCTGATGTCGGCGACGATCACCCCGACCTCGCCGGTCGCGCTGGAGGTCCGCGCCGCCAGCCCCCGTACCTCGTCGGCCACCACGGCGAAGCCGCGGCCGTGTTCGCCGGCCCGCGCCGCCTCGATGGCGGCATTGAGGGCCAGCAGGTTGGTCTGGCTGGCGATGGCCTGGATGACCGCGGTGACCTGCTGGATCTTGTCGGTGCGCACGCTGAGCCCGGCGATCAGTTCCCGACTATCGCGGGCGTGATCGCTCAGGGCGCGGATGGCGGCGATCGCCTCGCCCAGGGCTTCGCGCCCGGCTTCGCTCCGTTCGTGTACCTGCTGCACCACGTCCAGCGCCTGGCGGGCGCTGCCGGCGCTGTCCTGCTCGGTCTGGGTCAGCGCGGCGGCGCTGCTGGCCATCTGCGCCGCCGCGCTGGCCTGGGATTGCACCCTGGCCGCCAGCTGCTGGGCCGCATAGGCGACACCGGCGATGGCCACGGCATTGCGCGCGGTGCTGCGCGAGAGATCGCGGGTGAGGTCGTCGTGTGGCAGGGCTGCCGCTGGCGGCGCGGCAGGGGCGCGCACCAGCAGCCAGGGCCAGAGGGCGGCGAGCAAGGTCAGGCCTATGCCGGCCGCCGCAGGTAGAGCCAGGCTCTGCCAGAGCAACAGCGCCGCACCGAGGGCGAGCAGGTGAAGCGACAACACGAGTGGCCAGCGCCTGGGCATGCGACCTCCTTGTTCTTGTGCTCGGGTCGATGCCGAAACCATGACGGCTTCGACGTCCCGATCATGGAGCCAAGTTTCCGGAGGTTGCAACGGTTGTCTGACGTTATCGGCTACGACCTTGGTCGCAGCCGACCGAAGGTGCCGCTCAGGGGGTACGCGGCAGGAAGTGCAGCGGCGTACCGCGTTGCAGGCCGGCCAGCACCGGGTGGTCCTTGACCAGTTCCACCTCGATCACCTCGCTCTGCTCCGGCACCTTGAGGGTCACCCGGGTGATGGCGCCGAGCGGGCGGATATCGCGTACCTCGGCGGCGTGATAGCCGGGCCGCGCCTCCCGCTCCAGCTCCACCTCGTGCGGGCGGAACAGCACCTCCCGCTCGCCCAGCGCCAGGCGGTTGGAGTCGCCGAGGAAGTGATAGACGAAGTCGCTGGCCGGCTGTTCGTAGACCTCGCCAGGCGAACCCACCTGCTCGATCTGGCCCTTGTTCATCACCACGATGCGGTCGGCCACCTCCATGGCTTCCTCCTGGTCGTGGGTGACGAATACCGAGGTCAGATGGATTTCCTCGTGCAGGCGCGCCAGCCAGCGGCGCAGTTCCTTGCGCACCTTGGCGTCGAGTGCGCCGAAGGGTTCGTCGAGCAGCAGGATCTTGGGCTCCACCGCCAGGGCGCGGGCCAAGGCGATGCGCTGGCGCTGGCCACCGGAGAGCTGCTCCGGATAGCGATCGGCGAGCCAGTCGAGCTGCACCATGTTCAGCAGTTCGTGCACCTTGCTGGCGATCTGCGCCTCACTGGGGCGCTCGCGACGCGGCTTCATGCGCAGGCCGAAGGCGACGTTGTCGAACACCGTCATGTGGCGGAACAGGGCGTAGTGCTGGAAAACGAAGCCGACGTTGCGATCGCGCACGTCGCGGCCGGAGACGTCCTCGCCATGGAAGCCAATGTTGCCGGCGTCCGGCGATTCCAGGCCGGCGATGATGCGCAGCAGGGTGGTCTTGCCGCAGCCCGAGGGGCCGAGCAAGGCGACCAACTCGCCGCTCTCGATGTGCAGGTTGATGTCCTTGAGCGCCTGGAAGGCGCCGAACCTCTTGTTGATGCCCTGGATTTCAATGCTCATGGCGGCTCATTCCTCGTCACGGTGCTGCAGTTGGCGGCTCAGGCGGCTCTCGCTCCACTGCCGCAGCAGCAGGATCACCAGCGCCATCATCAGCAGCAGGATCGCCACGCTGAAGGCGGCGACGATGTTGTACTCGTTGTAGAGAATCTCGATGTGCAGCGGCAGGGTGTTGGTCAGGCCGCGGATATGGCCGGAGACCACCGACACCGCGCCGAACTCGCCCATGGCCCGGGCGGTACAGAGCACCACGCCATAGATCAGCGCCCATTTCACGTTGGGCAGGGTCACGTGCCAGAACAGCTGCCAGCCGCTGGCGCCCAGCAGGCGCGCCGCCTCTTCCTCCTGGGTGCCCTGTTCCTGCATCAGCGGGATCAGTTCGCGGGCCACGTAGGGGAAGGTGACGAAGATGGTCGCCAGGACGATGCCGGGTACGGCGAAGACGATCTGCACGTCTACGCTCTGCAGGTAGGGGCCCAGCAGGCCCTGGGCGCCGAACAGCAGCACATAGATGAGGCCGGCGATCACCGGCGAGACCGAGAAGGGCAGGTCGATCAGGGTGATCAGCAGGCTCTTGCCGGTGAACTCGAACTTGGTCACGCACCAGGCCGCGGCCAGGCCGAACGCCAGGTTCAATGGCACCGAGATGGCGGTGGCGAACAGCGTCAGCTTGAGCGCCGAGATCGCATCCGGTTCGCTGATGGCGTCCCAGAAGGCGCCGATGCCACTGGCCAGGCCCTGGCTCAGCACCATGTACAGCGGCAGCACCAGGATCAGCAGGAACACCAGCCAGGCGCTGGCGATCAGGGCGATGGCCACCGGCGTGCGGCGCGCACTGGCCCGCGCATCGGCTTTGGTCGAAGTCATGAGGCTCATGCGGACGTCCTTAGATGTTGGGCTGGATGCGGCGCTGCAGGAGGTTGATCAGCAGCAGCATGACGAAGGACACCAGCAGCATGAACACGCCGATGCCGGTGGCGCCGGTGTAGTCGTACTGGTCCAGCTTGGAGACGATGAGCAGCGGCAGGATCTCGGTCTTGAACGGGATGTTGCCGGCGATGAACACCACCGAGCCGTATTCCCCCACGCCACGGGCGAAGGCCAGGGCGAAACCGGTCAGCCAGGCCGGCAGCAGGGTCGGCACCAGCACGTAGCGGAACACCTGCCAGGGCCGCGCGCCCAGGCAGGTGGCGGCTTCCTCGATCTCCTTGGGGATGTCCGCCAGCACCGGCTGCAGGGTGCGCACCACGAAGGGCAGGGTGACGAAGATCAGCGCCAGGGTGATGCCGAGGGGGGTATAGGCGATCTTGAAGGGAAACAGTGAGCCGATCAGCCCGTTGGGCGCATAGAGGGCGGTCAGGGCGATGCCGGCCACCGCGGTGGGCAAGGCGAAGGGCAGGTCGACCATGGCGTCGATCAGCTTGCGTCCGGGAAACTCGTAGCGCACCAGCACCCAGGCCAGCAGGGTGCCGAGGATGCCGTTGACGAAGGCGGCGAGCAGGGCGGTGCCGAAGGAGAGTTGCAGGGCGGCCTGCACCTGGCGGCCGGTGATCAGCGACCAGAACTGGCCGAGGCTCAACTGGCTGGCATGGAGGAACATGGCGCCCAGCGGGATCAGCACGATCAGCGCCAGGTAGGTCAGGGAGAATCCCAGGGTCAACCCGAAGCCGGGTATGACCGGGGAGAGACGGCGAGACATGGGGCGTCCTTCTGCAAGGCGCCCCGGCGATGCATTCGCCAGGGCGCAGAGGGGGGAACGATACCTGTTCCGGGCCGGTCAGCGTGAGCCGTCCCGGCCAGAGGCTTACTTGTTGATGTCGGCGAAGATCTTGTCGAACACGCCGCCGTCGGCGAAGTACTTCGGCTGGGCATCCTTCCAGCCACCGAATTCCTGGTCGATGGTCACCAGCTTGACCGGCTTGAACTGATCCTTGAATTCCGCCGCCACCTTGGCGTCGCGGGGACGGTAGAAGTTCTGCGCGGCGATGCGCTGGCCCTCGGGGCTGTAGAGGTACTGCAGGTAGGCCTCGGCCTGCTTGCGGGTACCCTTCTTGTCGACCACCTTGTCCACCACGGCCACCGGCGGCTCGGCGAGGATCGACAGCGACGGGGTGACGATCTCCAGCTGGTCGCCGCCTTCTTCCTTGAGCGACAGGTAGGCCTCGTTCTCCCAGGCGATCAGCACATCACCCAGCTGGCGCTGCACGAAGCTGATGGTGGCGCCGCGGGCGCCGGTGTCCAGTACCGGGGCGTGGCGATAGAGTTCGGTGACGAACTTGAGCGCCTCGGCATCGCTGCCGTACTTGGCCTTGGCATAGGCCCAGGCGGCGAGGAAATTCCAGCGGGCGCCACCGGAGGTCTTGGGATTGGGGGTGATGACCTGGACGTCCTTCTTCACCAGGTCGTCCCAGTCCTTGATGCCCTTGGGATTGCCCTTGCGCACCAGGAAGACGATGGTCGAGGTGTAGGGCGTGCTGTTGTCCGCCAGGCGCTTCTGCCAGTTGGGATCGACCAGCTGCTGGCGCAGGTTGAGGGCATCGATGTCGCCGGACAGCGCCAGGGTCACCACGTCGGCCTGCAGGCCGTCGATCACCGAGCGCGCCTGCTTGCCGGAGCCGCCATGGGAATTCTTGATGGTCACGTCTTCGCCGGTTTCGCTCTTCCAGTGCTTGGCGAAGGCGGCGTTGTACTGCTGGTAGAGCTCACGGGTCGGATCGTAGGACACGTTGAGCAGTTCGACGGCGTGGACCGAGCTGGCGAACAGGGCACTGGCCAGGGCGGCCAGGGCGAAACGGCGAATGGACATGGAACGCTCCTTGAAGTGAGAAAGCCGGACACCGTCTGGCGGGCGCCTTGCCCGCTCGTCCGCTGACCTCGGCGACCTAGTGCTTGGCCGGATTGCCGCTTTGCGGCCGGAATTTTTCCTTGCGCTCGATCTGCACCACCTGGCCGTTGTGCACGGTGATCTCGATGGCGCCGAATCTCAGCCCGCGCAGGGCTTGCTGGATATCGCGGAGCAGTGCGGTTTCGTCCTGGTTTTCCAGGCTGCGGAACGGAACGGAGCTCATGGGAAGGCGTCCTCGAGTGAGGGGATGGGCGATGAGTTGGCGCCATCTTAGGGGGACGACCTTTATTTCTTTAAATTGCTAATAATGCTTTGTTTATTCGCTTTTCGAATTAGCAGTCTGTGAAGGACACGTTGTGTAGCAAAAGGGAGGGGTGGATTTCTCCGCCACCCTGTAAATAATGCGCGAACGCCTGTTCACTGAACTTTCCGTGACAGTTGCACTACACCATCTCGCGCGAGGTCTTCTGCGTCCATGAGCTACAACGGCCTGCTCGACCTGACGGTCTGGCAACTGGTGCTGGTCACCCTGGTGCTCACCCACCTGACCATCGTCAGTGTCACCGTCTACCTGCACCGCTACTCCGCCCACCGCTCGCTGGAGCTGCACCCCGCGCTCAAGCACGCCTTCCGCTTCTGGCTGTGGCTGACTACGGCGATGAACACCCGCGAGTGGACTGCCATCCACCGCAAGCACCACGCCAAGTGCGAAACCTCGGACGATCCCCACAGCCCGGTGCACAAGGGGCTCGGTACCGTGATGCGTAAGGGCGCCGAGCTGTACAAGGCCGAGGCGAACAACGCCGAGACCCTGCGTATCTATGGCAAGAACTGCCCGGACGACTGGATCGAGCGCACGCTCTATTCCCGTCACCGCAACCTCGGCGTTGGCCTGATGCTGCTGATCGACCTCGCCCTGTTCGGCGCGCTGGGCCTGACCGTCTGGGCCGTCCAGATGATCTGGATTCCCTTCTGGGCCGCCGGGGTGGTCAATGGCCTGGGGCATGCCCTGGGCTATCGCAACTTCGAGTGCCGCGACGCCGCCACCAACCTGGTGCCCTGGGGCATCCTCATCGGTGGCGAAGAGCTGCACAACAACCACCACACCTATCCCAACTCGGCCAAGCTGTCGGTCAAGCGCTGGGAATTCGACATGGGCTGGGCCTGGATCAAGCTGTTCACCTGGCTGCGCCTGGCCAAGGTCAACCGCATCGCGCCCATCGCCCATCGCATCGAAGGCAAGGGCCAGCTGGACATGGATACCGCCATGGCCATCCTCAACAACCGCTTCCAGATCATGGCCCAGTACCGCAAGCAGGTGATCGGCCCGCTGCTGCGCCAGGAGCGCGGCAGTGCCGCGCCCTCCCAGCGCCCGCTGTTCCGGCGTGCCCGCGGCCTGCTGGCGCGTGAGACCAGTCTGCTCAAGGCGCGTCACCAGGTGCGCATCGACGAGCTGCTGGAACACAGCCAGGCCCTGAAGCTGATCTACGAGAAGCGCTTGGCGCTGCAGCAGATCTGGGCTCGCACCAGCGCCAACGGACACGACATGCTGGCAGCGACCCGCCAATGGATCGGCGAGGCCGAAGCCAGTGGTATCCAGTCCCTGCGCGAGTTCGCCGAACAGTTGAAGACCTATTCCCTGCGCCCGGCCGGCGCCGCCTGAGAAAGGCTTCACAAAAGCCCACCGAAGCGGTGGGCTGCATCACGCGGGAATTGAACCAGGCCCCTCCTGGCTGTCTCTAATGCCTTCAGGACCCCGCGTAGGCGCACTTGTATATGGACGAACAACCGCTGCTATCCGCTCTTCCCACCCCGGAAGAGAACCTTCTGGCTCTCCTGCATTCGCGGGCCGAGGCAGATCGCCTGCGTGATCGCGAGCAGCTGTTCAGCGCGCTCCTGGAAAGCGTCAACGCCGTGCTCTGGGCACTCGACTGGCGCACCCGCCAGATCATCTATGTCAGCCCCGCCTACGAACAGATCTTCGGCCGCTCCCAGTCGCTGGTACTGAGCGACTACAGCACCTGGCTCAACAACATCTATCCCGACGATCTCGAATACGCCCAGCGCACCCTGGAGCAGGTGATCGAGCAGGGCGCCATCGAATCGCGGGAGTACCGCATCATCCGCGCCGACGGCGAGATCCGCTGGCTCAGCGACAAATGCTTCGTCAGCCAGCGCAGCGAGGCCGGCATGCCGCTGCTGGTGGTCGGCATCGCCGAAGACATCACCGACAAGAAGCGCATGGAGGAAGAGCTCCAGCGCCTGGCCACCACCGATGTGCTGACCCGCAGCAGCAACCGCCGCCACTTCTTCGAGAGCGCCCAGCGCGCCTTCGAGTTCGCCCAGAGCGAAGGGGAGCCGCTGGCCTTCCTGTTGCTCGACATCGACGACTTCAAGAAGATCAATGATCGCTTCGGGCACCAGATGGGCGATCAAGTGTTACAGCGTGTTGCCGAGTGCGGCGCCCAGACCACGCGCCGCGGCGACCTGTTCGGCCGTATCGGTGGCGAGGAATTCGCGTTGTTGCTGCCGGGCTGCGACAGCGACCTGGCGCTGCAGATCGGCGGCCGCCTGCAGCGCGCCGTACGGCAACTCGCCGTCCCCACGGCCGACGGTCCGCTGAAGGTCACCATCAGCCAGGGAGCCACCGTCCTGCGCGACGGCGACGAGTCCCTGGATACGCTCTACGTAAGGGCCGACGAAGCCATGTACCGGGCCAAGCGCCAGGGCAAGGACCAGATCGTCCAGGGCTAGCGCAGCACTCGTTCAGCCTAGGGTGGGCAGGGCAGTCCTCAGCGCTGCCCTGCTATTGGTTTGGCTATGACGATCCTGCTGCCCTTGCCATCGGCCTTAGCGGGCGCTGGCCGGAAGTCCCTCTGGCTTGTCGGCAGTGCACTCGTGTCCTGTTGGCTTCGGGCCGCCGGCGCCTTTCGCGCGCTGCTATTGGCCCTGGTACTCCGCGTAGTCAGCTGCAAAGCATCCTCGCGGCGTGCCGCCGTTCAACCTCCCGCTATCAATCATCAAGCCAGAGTCCCCCCTGTAGCCCGGGCGGCGTTAGCCATACCTATTGGCAAGACTTTTCGCCCTGCCACTCTGCGCAGTGATCCTTCTCTGATGCAGACTTCCAGCTGCGAGTGCCGCGCCGGTCTTGGCGCCGCTGACGAGCACTATCCGCCAGCTTCGTAGCAAGAAATTACAACTCATTGATATATATGAGAATTCAAAAAAGTTATTAGCCTGAATGACGCCAAGACAGTCGCTTAGGACGCTATCAAAAATGCTGAAAGTGCCGGCCTAGAGCGGTAGCGGCTCGGGGTGGTTCGGCGGCTTGGCGGTGAAAGGACAGCCCTTTCAGCAGGGCTGGATGACCAAGGTTCCCGCCCGAGACGACCGACCAGCAAGAGGGGAAGACCACAGGGCGGGTTTTCATCCACGTATTGCTAGACGAAATGCTTTTTTGCAATTAGCTTTCGCAACGTGGAAGACGGCGGCAGGGGTCCTGTGCTGGAGGTCGCAACTCAAAAGTCGACCAGGCCCGGGAAATTCTCCAAATTGAAACAAAAGCCCTCTAGCTTTCCCTTCCGCACAGCCCGTCGGGCTCACCACCAGCAGGCGCTGACACCTCTGGTGGCTGCATAACAACGATTCACCCCTGGAGCACACATGGTCAAGAAGCCACTGGTGGTCGCGGTCTCCGCGGCCTGTCTGAACCTGTCCCTCATCGCCGCTTCGCACGCTGCCGGCTTCGTCGACGACAGCAAAGCCACCCTCAGTCTGCGTAACTTCTACATCAACACAGACAACCGCAACGGTACCGCCAATCCTTCTCGTGTGATGGATTGGGGTCAGGGCTTCATGCTCAACTACCAGTCGGGCTTCACCCAGGGCACCGTCGGCTTCGGCGTCGATGCGGTCGGCATGCTGGGCCTGCGTCTGGACAGCGGTGGCAAGGCCAACGGCACCAGCGGTGGCAGCGTGCAGAACGGCACCATGTTCCCGCGCGATACCGATAACAGCGCCGTTGATGAGTTCAGCAGCCTGGGCGCTACCGCCAAGATGAAGATCTCCGAAACCGAGTTCCGCTACGGCACCCTGATGCCCAAGCTGCCGGTGGTGGTCTCCAACGATGGCCGCCTGCTGCCGCAGACCTTCCAGGGTGCTCAAGTCACCTCCAAGGACATCAAGGACCTGACCCTGGTCGCTGGTCAGCTGGAGCGCGCCAAGAACCGTAACTCCACCGATGAAGACGATCTGTCCATCGCTGGCTCCAACGGTGCTGCGTCCGCCGCAGTGCGTCGCAACAGCGATCACTTCCGCTTCGTCGGCGGCGACTACAAGGTCACCAAAGACCTGACCCTGCAGTACTACTTCGGTCAGCTGGAAGACTTCTACAACCAGCATTTCCTGGGCCTGGTACACAACGTCAAGCTGGGCGACGGCACCTTCAAGACCGACCTGCGCTACTTCGATAGCAACAGCCAGGGCGAGAACCGCAAGGCCGACACCACTGGTGTCTACGTTTCCAGCGGCTACTACGGTGGTACCCGTACCACGGGTGAAATCGACAACCGCCTCTACAGCGGCCTGTTCACCTACTCTATCTACGGCCATACCTTCGGTCTGGGCTACCAGGGCAGCAACGGCAACAGTGCCTTCCCGTATCTGAACGAGAATGGCGGCGCTTCGACTTACGCCATCACCGATATCCAGATCAACAACTTCACCCGTTCCGGCGAAGACACCTGGCAGGCCCGCTACTCCTATGATTTCGCTCAGCTGGGCGTCAAGGGTCTGACCGCTGGCGTCATCTACCAACGCGGCGACAACATCCGTACCCGCACTGGGGATGCCATGGAATGGGAGCGCGACCTGACCGTCAGCTACGTGATCCCGGAAGGCCAGCTCAAGGGCCTGGGCTTCACCTGGCGTAACGCCATGCTGCGTTCGGACCTGCCGGCCGTTTCGCAGTCCGGTGTCCCCGGTCAGCGTGACGTCGACGAAAACCGTCTGATCGTCAGCTACACCCTGCCGCTGCTCTAAGTCGCGTCCAGGTCAAGAAAAAGCCCGTCGCGAGACGGGCTTTTTTTATGGTCGGAGAAAAGGCTCAGCGACCCGTTGGCTGCTGCTGGGTGATGCAGTGGATATTGCCACCGCCCAGGAGGATCTCGCGGCCGGGCACCTGGACCACCTCGTGCTCGGGGAAGCAGGCCTGCAGGGTGCGCAGGGCCTCGGCGTCCTCGGGGACGTCGAAGGTGGGGGCGATGATGGCGCCGTTGACGATCAGGAAGTTGACGTAGGAAGCCGCCAGGCGCTCACCGGCGTGGCGGGGCTGGGTGCCCAGGCAGGCATCAACGTCTCGGCATTCCTCTTCACGAGCGAACAGCGGGCCCGGGGTGACGATGCGGTGGACCTTGAAGGCACGGCCACGGGCATCGGTCTCGCGCTCCAGCACGGCCAGGGCCTCGCGGCAGCGGCTGTAGTTCGGGCCCGTTTCGTCATCGCACCAGCTCAGCAGCACCTCGCCCGGACGCACGTAGCAGCAGAAGTTGTCGACGTGGCCGTTGGTCTCGTCGTTGTAGAGGCCATGGGGCAACCAGATCACCTTGTCCACTGCCAGGTAGTCGCTCAGGTAGCGCTCGATCTGCTGGCGATCCAGGTGCGGATTGCGGTTGGCGTTGAGCAGGCATTCCTCGGTGGTGATCAGGGTGCCTTCGCCGTCGACATGGATGGAGCCGCCTTCGAGAACGAAGTCTGGCGTGCGGTAGCCCGGTAGGTTCTCGATGGCCAGGATCTTGCCGGCGACCTGGTCATCGCGCTGCCAGGGAAAGTAAAGGCCGCCGTCCAGGCCGCCCCAGGCATTGAAGCTCCAGTCGACGCCGCGTACGCCACCCTGGCCGTCGCTGACGAAGGTCGGGCCGGTATCGCGGCACCAGGCGTCGTCATTGCTGATCTCCACCACGCGAATGTTGGGATGCTGCAGGCGCGCGCGGGCGTTTTCGTACTGCTGCGCCGAGGCGCCTATGGTGACCGGCTCGAAGCGGGCGATGGCCTGGGCGACCGCGGTAAAGGCCGCCTGCGCCGGCTTGCCGCCGAGGCGCCAGTTGTCCGGCCGCTCGGGCCAGACCATCCAGATCTGGCGCTGCTCGGCCCATTCGGCGGGCATGTGGAAGCCGTCGGCACGCGGCGTGGTGAGGGTGGTCATGGCGAGGCTCTCCGTCCAGAGTCTTCGGGGCTGAAAGGGAAGGGGGCGGCCGGCGGCCTCGGGCGTGGCGACGCGGGAGGGCTGCGGCAGGTGCTGCATGAGTGATCCGAGAGGCGCAGTCTAACTTCATGGAGCCAGGAGCGTCAGGCGACAAGGCAGCCTTGGGGCGCCCAGGGCTCGGAGGAGACAACGACCGACCGGTGCGGAACCGGTCGGCCGGCCCTGCTTACACGGTATGCAGGTACCAGTTGTACTCGAGGTCGGAGATGGAGTGCTCGAACTCCTCCAGCTCGTGCTCCTTGCAGGCGACGAAGATGTCGATGTACTTGGGATCTATGTATTCCGCCATCACCGAGCTGTCGTCCAGGTAGCGCAGGGCATCGCGCAGGTTGTTCGGCAGGCTCTGCTCGTGCTGCTCGTAGGAGTTGCCCTCGGTGACCGGGCCGGGCTCGATCTGCCGGGTCAGGCCGTGGTGCACGCCGGCGAGAACCCCGGCCAGCAGCAGGTAGGGGTTGGCGTCGGCGCCCGCCACCCGATGCTCGATGCGGTGCGCTTCCGGCGTGCCGGTGGGAACGCGCAGGGCGGTGGTGCGGTTGTCCAGGCCCCAGCTCGGCGCATTGGGCACGAAGAACTGCGAGCCGAAGCGGCGATAGCTGTTCACGTTGGGGCAGAGGAAGGCCATGCAGGCGGGCAGGGTCTCGAGCACACCGCCGATGGCGTGACGCAATGCGGCGTTCTGCTCGGGATCCTCGCCGGCGAAGATGTTGTGGCCATCCTTGTCCAGCAGGGAGATATGCACGTGCAAACCATTGCCCGCCTGGCCCGGGTAGGGCTTGGCCATGAAGGTGGTGTCCATCTCATGGTCGTAGGCGACGTTCTTGATCAGGCGCTTGAGCAGCACGGCGTAGTCGCAGGCCTTGATCGGATCGGCGACGTGGTTGAGGTTGACCTCGAACTGGGCCGGCGCGGATTCGGCAACGATGGCGTCGGCCGGGATGCCCTGGGCACGGGCGCCGTCGATGATGTCCTGCAGGCAGTCGGCGTATTCGTCGAGGTCGTCCATGGAATAGACCTGGACCGACTGGGGCCGCTTGCCGGAGATGGGCGAGCGTGGCGGCTGCGGGCGGCCGTTGATGTTCTCCTGATCGATCAGATAGAACTCCAGCTCGAAGGCGGCGCAGACGGTGAGTCCGAGTTCGTCGAAACGCTGGACGACCTGGCGCAGGACCTCACGGGGGTCGGCGAAGAAGGGCTCGCCTTCCATCTCGTGCATGGTCATCAGCAGTTGCGCGGTGGGGCGCTTCTGCCAGGGCTCCATGGAGAGGGTGTCGGTGATGGGGAAGCAGACGCGGTCGGCGTCGCCGATGTCGAGGCCGAGACCGGTGCTTTCCACGGTGGAGCCGGTGATGTCGAGGGCGAACAGCGAAGCGGGGAGGTTGATTCCTTTCTCGAAGACTTTGGGCAGATTGTTGCGTTCGATGCGTTTGCCACGCACCACGCCATTCATATCCGCAATCAGAAGATCGACGAACTGGACCTCAGGGTGTTCCCTGAGGAAGTCGGTCGCTTCATCCAAACGAACGGCACGCGGGGGTACCGACATGATGAAACACCTTTGCTTTTGGCTGCGCTCGACAAAACGGTTAGCGCCTGATGCGCCTGTTTGCCCAGTGGGCCAACCGCAGTGAGGGCACGAGTGCCCGCTGTCGATCCGACAGCGACCTGAGAGGACGGTCTCGCCTGCGCTCCGACGCTTTGTCAGCGCCCCTGTTTAAAATATCAATCAGCGGAGTTACCACCCTGGAGTCAATCCGAAAGGCAGACCAAAGTCAACTGGAGGCAGCCGTGCTCGGGGGTGGTGCGCAGGCGCCTGTTTTTGGCGCATTTCGCCACCGCTGCAGACCGCCATTTCAGGGCGTCTGTGCAGAATCTCGAAACCTTTTGCCGGTGGTTGTGAAAAAAAACGAACAAGACTAGGCTCCAAGGAGTTTCGATCACCCCGGTGTCCCATGTCCGCGCTGCCGCTCATCGGTGTCACAGCCTGTACCAAGCAACTAGGTCTGCACCCCTTCCACATCGCCGGCGACAAGTATCTGCGCGCCGTGGTGGAGGGCGCCGAGGGCATGCCGCTGGTGATTCCCGCGCTGGCCGACCTGATCGCCACCGAGGTCCTGCTCGAGCGTCTCGATGGCCTGCTGTTCACCGGTTCTCCGTCCAATGTCGAGCCACGCCATTACCAGGGCGCACCCAGCGAACCCGGTACCCTGCACGATGCGGCGCGGGACGCCGTGACCCTGCCGCTGCTGCGCGCGGCGGTCGCCGCCGGCGTGCCGGTACTGGGTATCTGCCGCGGCTTCCAGGAGATGAACGTGGCCTTTGGCGGTAGCCTGCACCAGAAGGTGCATGAGGCCGGCCCCTTCATGGACCATCGCGAGCGTGGCGAAACCCTGGACGAGCACTATGGCCTGCACCACCCCGTCGAGGTGCAGCCGGGTGGCGTGTTCGAAGCGCTGGACCTACCGCCGCGCTTCGAGGTGAATTCCATCCATGGCCAGGGTATCGACCGTCTGGCTCCCGGCTTGCGCGCCGAGGCCCTGGCTCCCGATGGGCTGATCGAAGCCGTCTCGGTCCGCGAGGCCCGTACCTTCGCCTGCGGCGTGCAGTGGCACCCGGAGTGGAAGGTGCGCAGCCATCCCGTCTACCTCGCCCTATTCCAGGCGTTCGGCCGTGCCTGCAAGGAGCGCGCGGCCGGACGTTGATGCTGTTCACCCCGCTCGCACCTTCGAGGTCTTTATGAGCACCCCGCTTGACCGGCTGACCGCCTGGTTGAAAGAACGCAAGATCACCGAAGTGGAATGCCTGGTCGCCGACCTGACCGGCATCGCCCGCGGCAAGATTTCCCCCACCGCCAAGTTTCTCAACGAGAAGGGCATGCGCCTGCCGGAGAGCGTGCTCCTGCAGAGCGTGACCGGCGACTACGTCGACGACGACATCTACTACGAATTGCTCGATCCAGCCGACATCGACATGCACTGCCGGCCGGACGACCGCGCGGTGTTCCTGGTGCCCTGGGCGCTGGAGCCCACCGCCCTGGTGATCCACGACACCTACGACAAGCGCGGCATTCCCATCGAGCTGTCGCCGCGCAACCTGCTCAAGAAGGTGCTCAAGCTCTACGCCGAGCGCGGCTGGCAGCCCATCGTCGCGCCGGAGATGGAGTTCTACCTGACCAAGCGCAGCGATGACCCGGACTATCCCTTGCAGCCTCCGGTGGGCCGCTCGGGTCGCCAGGAGACCGGCCGCCAGTCCTTCTCCATCGACGCCGCCAACGAGTTCGATCCGCTGTTCGAGGACATGTACGACTGGTGCGAGGCCCAGGAGCTGGATCTGGATACCCTGATCCATGAGGAAGGCACCGCCCAGATGGAGATCAACTTCCGCCACGGCGATCCGCTGCACCTGGCCGACCAGATCTTCGTCTTCAAGCGCACCCTGCGCGAGGCGGCGCTCAAGCACGACGTCACCGCCACCTTCATGGCCAAGCCCATGACCGGCGAGCCCGGCAGCGCCATGCACCTGCACCAGAGCGTGGTGGATCTCAAGACCGGCAAGACGGTGTTTTCCAACCCCGACGGCAGCATGAGCGAGTTGTTCCTGCACCACATCGGCGGCTTGCAGAAGTACATCCCCGAGGCCTTGCCGCTGTTCGCGCCCAACGTCAATTCCTTCCGCCGCTTCCTGCCCGACACCTCGGCGCCGGTCAACGTGGAGTGGGGCGAGGAGAACCGCACCGTGGGTCTGCGGGTGCCGGATTCCGATCCGCAGAATCGCCGGGTGGAGAATCGCCTGGCCGGTGCCGATGCCAATCCCTACCTGGCGCTGGCGGCCAGCCTGCTGTGCGGCTACCTGGGCATGGTCGAGAACGTCTCGCCCAGCGCGCCAGTGCAGGGTCGTGGCTACGAGCGGCGCAACCTGCGCCTGCCGCTGACCCTGGAAGCGGCCCTGGAGCGCATGGAGCAATCCGCCACCCTGGAACGTTACCTGGGCGGTCGCTTCACCCGCGGCTACGTCGCGGTGAAGCGTGCCGAACACGAGAATTACAAGCGCGTGATCAGTTCCTGGGAGCGGGAGTTCCTGCTGCTCAGCGTCTGACGCACGATCCGAGGAGAGGCGAGTGACTACCTTTACCACTGCCCATTGGCAGGACCTGAGCCGCCGGCATCTGCTGGCGCCCTTCACCGATTATCGCCAGCTCAACGAAAAGGGCGCGCGGATCATCACCAAGGCCTCCGGCGTCCACCTCTGGGACAGCGATGGCCAGCGCATCCTCGACGGCATGGCCGGGCTGTGGTGCGTCAACGTGGGCTACGGCCGCGAGGAGCTGGTGGAGGCGGCCAGCCGCCAGATGCGCGAGTTGCCCTACTACAACCTGTTCTTCCAGACCGCCCACCCGCCGGCGCTGGAGCTGGCGAAGGCCATCGCCGAGCTGGCGCCGGAAGGCATGAACCACGTGTTCTTCACCGGTTCGGGCTCGGAGGCCAACGATACCGTGCTGCGCCTGGTGCGCCATTATTGGGCGACCAAGGGCCAGCCGGAGAAGCGGGTGGTCATCGGCCGCTGGAATGGCTACCACGGCTCGACCATGGCGGGCGCCAGCCTGGGCGGCATGGCGGCCATGCACGAGCAGGGTGGCCTGTTGCCCGACATCGTGCACATCCCGCAGCCCTACTGGTTCGGCGAAGGCGGCGAGAAGAGTCCAGAGGAATTCGGCATCTGGGCGGCCGATCAGCTGGAACGGAAGATCCTCGAGGTCGGCGAGGAACGCGTCGCCGCCTTCATCGCCGAGCCCATCCAGGGCGCCGGCGGGGTCATCATTCCGCCGGAAAGCTACTGGCCGCGGGTGCGCCAGATCCTCGACAAGTACGACATCCTCTTCATCGCCGACGAGGTCATCTGCGGCTTCGGTCGCACCGGCGAATGGTTCGGCAGCCAGTACTACGGCAATGCCCCGGACCTGATGCCCATCGCCAAGGGCCTCACCTCCGGCTACGTGCCCATGGGCGGCGTGGTGGTGCGTGACGAGGTGGTCAGGGTGCTCGACGAAGGCGGCGAGTTCTATCACGGCTTCACCTACTCCGGGCATCCGGTGGCCGCGGCCGTGGCCCTGGAGAACATCCGCATCCTGCGCGACGAGGGCATCGTCGAACGGGTCCGCAGCAGCACGGCACCCTATTTGCAGAAACGCTGGGCCGAGCTGGCCGACCATCCCCTGGTGGGCGAGACCCGCGGCGTGGGCATGCTGGCGGCGCTGGAGCTGGTGCGCGACAAGCAGACGCGGGCGCGCTACGAGGGTGGGGCCGGCATGCTCTGCCGCGAGCACTGCTTCCGCAATGGCCTGGTGATGCGGGCGGTGGGCGATACCATGATCATCGCCCCGCCGCTGGTCATCACCCCGGAATCCATCGACGAGCTGGTCACCCTGGCTCGCCGCAGCCTCGATCAGACCCTCGCGGTGCTGCGCGGACGCGGTTGATGGTCCGCCAGGCTTGAGCCCAGCGGCGGACCTTGCCAGACTGCGCGCGGGCGCTGGCCGCGCACCGATACGACAGACCAACGATGACTTGAGGAGCACCACCGCATGAACGTTTTTGGCAAGACTCTTCTAGCGCTGAGCCTGGCCGGCCTTTTCGCCGGTAACGCCTCGGCGGACCCCAAGGTCCTGCACGTCTACAACTGGAACGACTACATTGCCGAAGACACCATCGCCAACTTCGAGAAGGAGTCGGGGATCAAGGTGGTCTATGACGTCTACGACAGCAACGAGACCCTCGAGGCCAAGCTGCTCGCCGGGCGTTCCGGCTACGACGTGGTGGTGCCGTCCAACTCCTTCCTGGCCAAGCAGATCAAGGCCGGCGTCTACCAGCCGCTGGACAAGTCCAAGCTGTCCAACTACGGCAACCTGGATCCGCAGCTGATGAAGACCCTGGAAGTCAGCGACCCGGGCAACCAGTACGCCATTCCCTATCTGTGGGGCACCATCGGCATCGGCTACAACCCGGCCAAGGTCAAGGCGGCCCTGGGCGACAACGCCCCGGTGGATTCCTGGGACCTGATCTTCAAGCCGGAGAACCTCTCCAAGCTCAAGGGCTGCGGCGTCGCCGTGCTGGATTCGCCCACCGAGATCATCCCCGCCGGCCTGCACTACCTCGGCTACAAGCCGGACAGCCAGGATCCCAAGGAGATCAAGGCCGCCGAGGACCTGTTCCTCAAGGTGCGTCCGTACATCACCTATTTCCACAGCTCCAAGTACATCTCCGACCTGGCCAACGGCAACGTCTGCGTGGCCGTCGGCTACTCCGGCGACATCGCCCAGGCCAAGGCTCGCGCGGCCGACGCCAAGAACGGCGTGACCGTGGCCTACAACATTCCCAAGGAAGGCGCCGGCACCTTCTTCGACACCATGGCCATCCCGAAGGACGCCGAGAACCCCGAGGGGGCGCTCAAGTTCATCAACTACATCCTGGAACCCAAGGTGATCGCGGCGATCAGCGACTACGTGCAGTATCCCAACGGCAACAAGGCAGCGACCCCGCTGGTGGCCGAAGAGATCCGCAACAACCCGGGCATCTATCCGACCCAGGAAACCATGACCAAGCTGTACGCCTTCCCGGATCTTCCGGCCAAGACCCAGCGTCTGATGACTCGCACCTGGACCACCATCAAGTCCGGCAAGTGAAGTCCGCCGCCGCGTGCGGATGAAAGGACGGCACGCCGGAGCAGCTCCGGCGTGCCGTCCGTCTGTATGGACCGCTGAAAGGCCTCGGCCTCGATGCCCACCGACCAAGGAGCCGCCCGTGCTTTCGTTGCGTAAAACCCTGCTGGCCGTGACCACCCTGACCGTCATGGGCACCGCCGTCGCCGAGCCGACCGTGCGTGTCTACAACTGGAGCGACTACGTCGGCGAGACCACGCTGGAGGACTTCCAGAAGGCCACCGGCATCGCGCCGGTCTACGACGTCTTCGACTCCAACGAGACCCTCGAAGGCAAGCTGCTCGCCGGCCACACCGGCTACGACGTGGTGGTGCCCTCGAGCAACTTCCTCGCCAAGCAGATCAAGGCGGGCGCCTTCCAGAAACTGGACAGGAGTCAGCTACCGAACTGGCAGAACCTCGATCCGGCGCTGCTCAAGCAGCTGGAAAAGAGCGATCCGGGCAACCAATATGGTGTTCCCTACCTATGGGGCACCAACGGCATCGGGTACAATGTGGCCAAGGTCAAGGCTGCCCTGGGTACCGACAAGCTCGATTCCTGGGCCATCCTGTTCGAACCCGAGAACCTCAAGAAGCTGAGCAAGTGCGGTGTATCCTTCATGGATTCGCCCGATGAGGTTTACCCGGCGGTACTGCAATACCTGGGGCTCGACCCCAACAGCACCAATCCTGACGACTACAAGAAGGCCGAGGCCCAGCTGCTGAAGGTGCGGCCGTACATCACCTATTTCCATTCCTCCAAGTACATCTCGGACCTGGCCAACGGCAACATCTGCGTGGCCTTCGGCTATTCCGGCGATGTCTTCCAGGCGCGTGCGCGTGCCGAGGAAGCGAAGAAGGGCGTCAAGATCGGCTACGCGATTCCCAAGGAGGGCGCGAACCTCTGGTTCGACCTGCTGGCCATCCCCAAGGATGCGCAGAACGTGAAGGAGGCCCATGCCTTCATCAACTACCTGCTGCAGCCCGAGGTGATCGCCAAGGTCAGTGACTACGTCGGCTATGCCAACCCCAATCCCAAGGCGGGCGAGTTGATGAATGCCGAGTTGCGGCAGGACCAAACGGTCTATCCCCCGCAGGCGGTGATGGACAAGCTCTACGTCATGAAGGAACTGCCCCCGCAGATCCTGCGCCTGGAAACCCGCAGCTGGACGCGGGTCAAGTCCGGCAAGTAACCAACGCGAAGCGGACCGGCCGAGCCGGTCCCCGATTTTCCAGGGGAGATGTACATGGCGACTGCCACCAGTGCCTTCAAGAAAGCCGCCACCGGCGACAAGAAAGCCAAGGAAGTCCTGGTCAAGATCGACCGGGTCACCAAGAAGTTCGACGAAACCGTCGCGGTCGACGACGTCTCCCTGACCATCAACAAGGGCGAGATCTTCGCCCTGCTCGGCGGCTCGGGCTCGGGCAAGTCGACGCTGTTGCGCATGCTGGCTGGCTTCGAGCGGCCCAGCGAGGGCCGCATCTTCCTCGATGGCGTGGACATCACCGACATGCCGCCCTACGAGCGGCCGATCAACATGATGTTCCAGTCTTATGCGCTGTTCCCGCACATGAGCGTGGAGCAGAACATCGCCTTCGGCCTCAAGCAGGACAAGCTGCCCAAGGCCGAGATCGACGCCCGCGTGGCCGAGATGCTCAAGCTGGTGCACATGACCCAGTACGCCAAGCGCAAGCCGCACCAGCTCTCCGGCGGCCAGCGCCAGCGGGTGGCCCTGGCGCGCTCCCTGGCCAAGCGGCCCAAGCTGCTCTTGCTCGACGAGCCCATGGGCGCCCTGGACAAGAAGCTGCGCTCGCAGATGCAGCTGGAGCTGGTGGAGATCATCGAGCGCGTGGGCGTGACCTGCGTGATGGTGACCCACGACCAGGAGGAGGCCATGACCATGGCCGAGCGCATCGCCATCATGCACCTGGGCTGGATCGCCCAGGTGGGCAGCCCCATGGACATCTACGAGACCCCGGCGAGCCGGCTGGTCTGCGAGTTCATCGGCAGCGTGAACCTCTTCGATGGCGAGTTGACCGACGACGGCGCCGACCACGCCATCATCCACAGCCCCCAACTGGAACGACCGATCTACATCGGCCACGGCATCAGCACCCGGGCCCAGGAAAAGCAGATCACCTTCGCGCTGCGGCCGGAGAAGCTGCTGATGGGCACCAGCCTGCCGGCGGATCACGAACACCCCGACTACAACTGGTGCAGCGGCACCGTGCAGGACATCGCCTACCTGGGCGGTCACTCGGTGTATTACGTCAAGCTGGCGACCGGTCCCGTCGTCCAGTGCTTCATCGCCAACGCCGAGCGCCTCGGCAAGCGCCCCACCTGGGATGATGCCGTGGTGGTGTACTGGGAAGACGACAGCGGCGTGGTACTGCAAGCATGACCAGACCTCCCTTGCTCAAGCGCCTGCTCGATGGCCGCCGCCTGACCATCGGCGTGCCCTTCGTCTGGCTGTTCCTGTTCTTCCTGCTGCCGTTCCTGATCGTGCTCAAGATCAGTTTCTCGCTGGCGGACGTGGCCATCCCGCCCTACACAGAACTGTTCAGCTACGCCGACCAGCAACTGGACATCGCGCTCAACTTCGGCAACTACCTGATGTTCGCCGGCGATCCGCTGTATCTGGACGCCTATCTCGGCTCGCTGAAGATGGCCGGCATCAGCACCCTGGTCTGCCTGCTGATCGGCTACCCGATGGCCTACGCCATCGCCCGGGCCAGCCGCGAGAAGCAGACGGTGCTGCTGCTGCTGATCATGATGCCGACCTGGACCGCCATCCTCATCCGCGTCTATGCCTGGATGGGCTTGCTCTCCACCAACGGCCTGATCAACAGCTTCCTGATGAGCCTGGGAATCATCAGCAGTCCGCTGCAGATGCTCAATACCAACTTCGCGGTATACCTGGGGATCGTCTATTCCTACCTGCCGTTCATGATCCTGCCGCTGTTCGCCAACCTGGTGAAGCACGACCTGACCCTGCTGGAAGCCGCTGGCGACCTGGGCGCCAGTCGCTTCACCAGCTTCTGGAGGATCACCGTGCCGCTGTCGAAGAACGGCATCATCGCCGGCTGCATGCTGGTGTTCATTCCGGCGGTGGGCGAATTCGTCATTCCCGAACTGCTGGGTGGCCCTGAAACCCTGATGATCGGCCGCGTGCTCTGGCAGGAATTCTTCAACAACCGTGACTGGCCGGTGGCCTCGGCGCTGGCGGTGGTGATGCTGCTGATCCTCATCGTGCCCATCGTGCTGTTCAACCGCAATCAGGCCAAAGAGCTGGAGGGCAAGCTATGAGAGGCCTCAAGTTCACCAACCTGATGCTGGTGCTCGGACTGCTGTTCATCTACCTGCCGATGGTCATCCTGGTCATTTACTCCTTCAACGAGTCCCGCCTGGTGACCGTCTGGGGTGGCTGGTCGGTGAAGTGGTACGTCGGACTGCTGGACAACAGCCAGCTGATGAGCGCCGTGTTTCGCTCCCTGGAGATCGCCTTCTACACGGCCATCTCCTCGGTGATCCTCGGAACGCTGGCGGCCTTCGTGCTGACCCGCATCCCGCGCTTCCGCGGCCGCACCGTCTTTGGCGGCATGGTCACGGCGCCGCTGGTGATGCCCGAGGTGATCACCGGTCTGTCATTGCTGCTGCTGTTCGTCTCCATGGCCCAGCTGATCGGCTGGCCGCAGGATCGTGGCGTGGCGACCATCTGGATCGCCCACACCAGCTTCTGCTCGTCCTATGTGGCGGTGGTGGTGTCGGCGCGCCTGCGCGAGCTGGACCTCTCCATCGAAGAGGCGGCCATGGACCTGGGCGCACGGCCCTGGAAGGTGTTCCTGCTGATTACCATCCCCATGATCGCCCCCTCGCTGGCAGCCGGCGGCATGATGTCCTTCGCCCTGTCGCTGGACGACCTGGTGCTGGCGAGCTTCGTCTCCGGCCCCGGCTCGACCACCCTGCCGATGGAGGTGTTCTCGGCGGTGCGGCTCGGCGTGAAGCCGGAGATCAACGCCATCGCCAGCCTCATCCTGCTGGCGGTCTCGCTGTTCACCTTCTTCGCCTGGTACTTCACCCGGCGTGCCGAGAAAAAGCGTCTGCAGGGCCTGCAGGAAGCCATGGACGCCACGGCTTCCGAGATTACCGAGCGCGAACGCGAAACGGCGACCCTCACGGCGCCCCCCGCCAA